>NZ_JBVJDS010000002.1:101687-819164 GCF_055582185.1 Streptomyces sp. NPDC042201
TACCATTTTGCAGAGGAGCGGGACGTCGTCCACGGGGTGGGACCTTTGCGGTGCGAGACACGCGGAAGAGAAAAGAGCGGCCCCCGGAACCGATTGTTTCCGGGCGCCGCTCTGTGCGGTGCCGGTACGAAAAGCCGTTGCGCGCCGGTCCGGCGGCGCCCGACAGTGGCCGCATGGCCCTTTCCGTCCGCCCCGCCACGCTCGACGACGCCCCCGCGATACGCGATCTGCTCAATGCGATCGACGTCCTGGAGATCGGCGGGCCCGAGACCGATCTGCCCGCGGTGGAGGCCGATCTCGGCCGCCCCGGGGTGGACCTCGAAGCCGACTCCTGGCTGGCCCACGAGAACAGCGAGCTCGTCGCGTACGGGCTGCTGTGGGACGACTCCGGCGGCGAGCGCATCGACATGGACCACTACGTGCTGCCCGGCCGACCGGTCGCGGCGGTACGGCTGTTCGAGCTGATGGAGGCCCGCGCGGTGCGGCGGGCCGGGGCCAACGGCGCCGCGCGCGCCATCGTCCATATGCATCTCAACTCCGCGCCCACGCTGGACACCGCGCTCATCGACGGGCGCGGCTGGCAGCGGGTACGGCGCTATCAGGTGATGGTTCGTAAGGTGTCCGGGGAAAGCTGTCCCGTGCCCGTGCCGCCCCCGGGGGTGACCCTGCGGGACTGCGCCGCCGAGGCCGACCGCCGGCGGGCGCACGAGCTGTGGGAGCGGACCTTCGCCGAACACTTCGACCACCGGCCCCGTACGTACGAGCAGTGGCTCGACGACCTGGACGCCGGCCGGCTCGACTGGTCGCTGGTCCTGATCGCCGCCGTCGAGGGGCTGGGTCCTGTCCGGTCGATCTTCGTGGATCAGCCCGCGGCGTCCGGTGCGGTACATCGCAAGGCGGAGGATCGTCCTCGTACTGGACGTACTTGGACGACTCCGACAACGCGGCGAGGTGCCGTGCCGGGCGTCGCGGGCCCGCGAAGATCGACCGGACAGGGCCTAGGCGACGCGGCCGTGCTCGTCGCCCGTGACGACCGCGAGTCGATGGGCTGGATCCGCAATGTCGGCGTGGTCAAGGAGGCCCGCGGCCGCGGTCTCGGCGGGTATCTGCTGCGCCACGCCTTCAGCGCCTTCGCCGGGCGGGGCCGGGACACCGTCGGCCTCGGCGTCGACACGCGGAACGCGACCGGCGCGCTGAAGCTCTACGAGGCCAACGGCATGCGGCCGCACTTCGCGGTGGACACCTGGGAGGTCACGCTCCCGGTGTGACGCGCCGTACGTCACGGGGGACGACGGCAGCGGGTACGGGGGAGGAAGGCAGCGGGTACGGGGGAGGAAGGCCCGTGCCGACCACGGTCGGTACGGGCCTTCGCCGTCCCCGGGAACCGGTCTCATGGGATGGCTCGGGTCAATGGGCCGGGGACCGGTTCGGTCGGCAGGGCTGTGCTGACGGGGTGTTCAGGCCCCTGCCACGGGGTCTTCGGAGCCACTGCCCGCGGCGCGGGACACCACGGTCCCCGTCTCCTCCGGGTAGTGGCAGGCGGTCAGATGGCCGTCACGGCTGCCGTCTGCCCGTGCCAGCGGCGGAGTCTCGCTCGCGCACAGGTCCGTCGCCTTCCAGCAGCGGGTGCGGAAGCGGCAGCCGGAGGGCGGATGGACCGGCGAGGGCACATCGCCGACGAGACGGATCCGCTCTCGCGCCGGGACGTCCTCCGCGGTGGCCTCGGGCACGGCGGAGAGCAGTGCCCTGGTGTAGGGGTGGCGCGGGTTGCCGTACAGCTCGTCCCGGTCGGCGATCTCCACGATCCTGCCGAGGTACATGACCGCGACCCGCTGCGAGAAGTGGCGTACGACGGCGAGGTCGTGCGCGATGAAGACGAAGGCGATACCGAGGTCGCGCTGGAGCCGCTGGAGCAGGTTGACCACCTGCGCCTGGATGGAGACGTCCAGCGCCGAGACCGGCTCGTCCGCCACGATCAGCTTCGGCTCCAGGGCCAGCGCCCTGGCCACTCCGATGCGCTGGCGCTGACCGCCGGAGAACTCGTGCGGGAAGCGGTTGTAGTGCTCGGGGTTGAGACCCACGGTCTCCAGGAGCTCCCGTACCCGCTTCTCGCGGCCGCCCGGCGGGCTGACGTCGTTGATCTCCATCGGACCGGCGATGATCTTGCCGACCGTCTGCCGGGGGTTCAGCGAGGCGTACGGGTCCTGGAAGATCATCTGGATCTCGGAGCGTACCGGCGCCAGCTGTCTGCGCGAGGCGTGGGTGATGTCCTGCCCGCGGTAGGTGATCCGGCCGGCCGTCGGCTCCAGCAGCCGGGTGATGAGCCGGCCCGTCGTCGACTTGCCGCAGCCGGACTCGCCGACCAGGCCCAGGCTCTCGCCCTCGGTGACCGAGAAGTCCAGCCCGTCCACGGCCTGCACCGCGCCGATCTTCCGTCTGACCGGGAAGCCGCCCAGGATCGGGAAGTGCTTGGTGAGTCCGGAGACGTCCAGGAGGGGGGTCGTACTGCTCATGGTGGTGAAGTCCCGTCTCTTGTACGTCACTGGGGCCGGGAAGCGGCGAAGTCGGCGGCGAACTCGGCGCGCTGCCCGGCGGTGAGATGGCAGGCCGCTCCGCGCCCGTCGACCAGCTCCAGCGGCGGCCGCAGGGTCGGGCAGCGGGCGCCCTCCACCTGCTCGGTGAAGGCGCAGCGCGGATGGAAGCAGCAGCCCGTCGGCGGGTTGAGCAGGCTCGGCGGGGTGCCGGGAATGGGGGACAGCGGCACATCGACGGGGGAGCTGAGGCGGGGCATGGAGCCCAGCAGCCCCCAGGTGTACGGGTGCTGGGGCGCCCGCAGCACCTCCTTCTTGGTGCCGCGCTCCACGCACCGTCCGCCGTACATCACCAGCACGTCGTCCGCGATGTCGGCGATCACGCCCAGATCGTGGGTGATGAAGATGATCGAGGTCCCGGTCTCCTGCTGGAGGTCCTTGAGCAAGTCCATGATCTGGGCCTGCACGGTGACGTCCAGCGCGGTCGTCGGCTCGTCCGCGATCAGCAGCTCGGGGTCGCAGACGAGCGCCATCGCGATCATCGCCCGCTGCCGCATACCGCCGGAGAACTGGTGCGGATAGTCGTCGACCCGCAGATCCGGCTGGGGGATGCCGACCCGCTTCAGCATCTCGACCGCCCGCTCACGGGCGGCCTTCCTGGAGGCGCCGGTGTGCTTGCGGTACGTCTCCGAGATCTGCCGTCCGATGGTGTGGTACGGCGAGAGGGAGGCCAGCGCGTCCTGGAAGATCATGGACATCGTGTTGCCGCGCAGCCGCTCCAGCTCCCGTTCGCTCGCGGTGAGCAGATCGCGGCCTTCGAGGACGATCTCGCCGTCGATCGCGGTGTGTTCGCGGTCGTGCAGCCCCAGGATCGCCAGATTGGTGACGGACTTTCCGGAGCCGGACTCGCCGACGATGCCGAGCGTCCTGCCCTGCTCCACGTCGAAGGACAGCCCGTCGACGGCCTTGACGGTGCCATCCTCGGTGGAGAAGTGGACGCGCAGATCGCGTACGGAGAGGAAGGGGGTGCTCATGGGGTCTCTCCTAGGCGAGGCGCACGCGCGGGTCGATGAGGGCGTACACGGCGTCGACGACGATGTTGAAGACGACGATGGCGCCGGCCGCGACCAGCACCACACCGAGCAGCAGCGGCAGGTCGTTGTCCTGTACGGCCTTGACGGAGAGCGCGCCGATCCCGTGCAGATTGAAGGTCTTCTCGGTGATGATCGCGCCGCCGAGGAGATAGCCGACGTCGAGACCGAAGATCGTGACGATCGGGCCCATCGCGCCCCGCCAGGCGAACCGGAAGAAGACCGTTCTGCGGGACAGGCCCTTGGCGCGCGCGGTGCGCACGTAGTCCTCGTTGAGGGTCTCGACCAGCTGGGAGCGGGCCATCCGCGTGTAGTTGGCCGTGAAGATCAGCGCGAGGATGAACCACGGCAGCAGCAGTCCCTGGAACCAGGCCGCCGGGTCCTCGGTGATCGGGACGTCCTTGGGCCTGCTGAGGATGTGCCACTGGTCCGACAGGTAGTACATGGCGACCACGCCGACGATGTAGATCTGCAGCGAGGATCCGATCAGGGACGCGGAGGACGCCACCTTGTCCAGCGCCTTGCCCTGCTTGACCGCGGCGAGCATGCCGGCGCCCACCCCGAGGATCACGAACACGACGGCGCTGCCGATGGAGAGGGAGAGCGTGGTCGGGAAGCGGTCGAGGATGGTGCCGAGGACCGGCTCGCGGTTGTGGAACGAGTAGCCGAGGCACGGCGCGGGGCAGTGCCCGAACGAGCTGTAGTCGCGGCCGACGAACACCGCCTGGAGCCAGTGCCAGTACTGCACGGGCAGCGGGTCGGAGATCCCCAGGTTGTGCCGTACCAGCGCGAGTGTCTCGGGCGTGCAGACCTTGCCGCAGGCGACCCGTGCGGGATCGCGTGGCGCGACGTAGAAGAGGACGAAGGTGATGGCGCTGATGATCAGCAGGATCACCAGCGCGCCGAGGGTCCGGCGGACGAGGAAGCGGAGCATGGCGATGGGTTTCCCTGGCAGACGCCGATGAGGGGGGCGGGCGGGGCGCCGGGCCGGCGCCCCGCCCCGGACATGGGCGTCAGGCCTTGGCGTACAGCCGGTAGAGGACCACCGAGGAGAACAGCGGGTCGAAGAGCGCCCCGCCGACCTTCGAGCCGTACAGGTAGAAGCGGCGCTGGTACGTCTCGGGGATGATCGGCGCCTCCTCCGTCATGATCCGCTTGTCGAGCTCGGCCCAGGCCTTGCCGGCCGCCGCCGGGTCCGCGACCACGGCGTTCTTCTTGATCGCCTCGTCGACCCAGGAGACCTTCAGCTGGGAGATGTTGTTGGCGCCGTTGGCGACGGTGGCGCCGTCCAGGAGCGGCTGGATCAGGGTGTAGCCGGTCGGCCAGTCCGGGGACCAGCCGAACCACATCACGTCGAACTTGTTGTCGATCTGCTGGACCTGGTCGTAGTAGCTGGTGGAGTCGAGCTGCTTGATGACCGGGTCGAAGCCGGCCTTCTTCAGGGCGCTCTCGATGACGACCTTGGTCTTGTCGTACGTGTCGCTCTGCGGGAAGGCGTAGACGATCTTCTGGCCTACCTTGCCGGCCTCCGTCAGCAGCTTCTTCGCGGCCTCCGGGTCACCCTGGGGCTTCTTCAGCTTGTTGTAGATGTCGAACTTCTCGCGGCCCAGGATGTCGGGGCTGAGGATGGTGGTCGCGAAGTCGCCCGCCGAGGGCCCGCCGTAGATCTTGCGGATCTGCTCCAGCGGCCAGGCGTGGATGAGCGCCTGGCGCACCTTGAGGTCGGTGATGCGCCGGGTGTTGATCGCGTAGTAGTAGATGCCGCTCAGCAGCCCGTTGACGCTGCGCTTCTTCAGCTCGGGGTCGGTGAGCACCTGCTGGATGCGCTCGGCCGGCACACCGCTGTACGCCATGACGGCGTACTGGTCGTCGCCGGAGTCGGCGATCAGACGGTCCGAGGCGGCGAGCGACTCGGGGCCGAACTCGAAGACGAAGCTGTCCGGGTACGCCGTACGGATCGCGTCGGTCTTCTCGTCCCAGTGCGGGTTGCGCACCAGCGTCATCGACTTGTCGACGGCGTGCTGCTTGATCCGGTACGGGCCCGCGGAGACCGGGTCCTTGTCGTACTTCTCCTTGGTGTCGAGCTTGACCGGCACGGCGCCGTAGGAGCTCATCGCCAGCGTGAAGTTGAGGTCCGGGCGGGCCAGCTTCAGTGTGAAGGTGATGGTCTTCGCGGCGGTGTCGGTGACGACGGAGTCGAGGTGCTTGCCGCTGAACGGGCCCTTGTAGCCGGCCCGGAAGTCCTGGGAGCCGGTCAGGGCGGTCTGGGCGTAGCCCGCGCCTTCCGTGGTGAAGGACGCGAAGCCGCGCTCGATGCCGTGGCGCACGTCGTCCACGGTCAGCTCGCTGCCGTCCTCCCACTTCAGACCGTCCTTCAGGGTGAAGGTCCAGGTCTTGCCGCCGTCGGCCATGGTGCCCGCGTCGGTGGCGAGGTCGCCCACCAGCTTCATGGAGCCGTCCGCCGCGATCTTGTAACCGGTGAGGCAGCGGATGTACAGATTGCCGACGGCCGAGTTCCAGGTGAAGTAGATGCGCTGCGGGTCGAGGTGGGAGAAATCGTCCGGGGCGATGCCGCGGATCGTGCCGCCCTTGCGGGAGCCCTCGACCGCGGGGGCCGGCCCTGCCGAGTCCTCCTTGGTGCCGACGGTGACGGAGCCCGTGTACGTGTCCGCGCCCCCGTGCCCGCCTCCCTTGCTGCCGCCGCCGCCCGAGCCTCCGCTGCTGCACGCGGAGAGGGCCATGGAACCGCCGGCCGCGACCGACGTGGCGATGATGAAGTTTCTGCGGGAAAGGGACATGGCATCCTGCCCTGGTCGATGAGGAGAGATGGTCGCTCCGGCGGGCCCCGTCGCCCGGTCCGGAGAGGAACGTGGGGTTCAGCGCTTGGTCTTCGGGTCCAGCGCGTCGCGGACCGAGTCGCCGAGCAGGTTGAAAGCGATCACGAACACCACCATCGACAGGCCCGGGAAGAGCATGAAGGTGATGTCGTTCTGGTAGACGCTGGAGCCGCGCTGGATCATCACGCCCCAGTCCGGGGTCGGTGAGCTGAGCCCCACGCCGAGGAAGGCGAGACCCGCCTCGGCCGTGACGTACAGGGGGAGCGCGAGCGTCGCCTGGATGAGGATCGGCGTCCACAGGTTGGGCAGCAGCTCCTTGAAGATGATCCGCGCCGGGGAGGCGCCGGTCACCTTGGCCGCCTCCACGAACTCCCGCTCGCGCAGGGCGAGTACCTCGCCGCGCAGCAGCCGTGCGATGGGCGCCCAGCCGAAGGCGGTCATGACCGAGATGAGGCTGACGACGGTCAGCCAGACCGGGGTGTTCTCCTCCGGCGACACCAGGATCGAGATCATCACCGGCCAGAAGGCGATGAAGAACAGCGTCGAGGGAAACGCCAGCAGGATGTCGATGACCCGGCCGATGAGGTAGTCGGTCTTCCCGCCGAGGTAGCCGGCGGTCACGCCGATGACAATGCCGAGCACCGTCACCAGCAGGGTGGTCGCCGTGGCGATCAGCAGCGAATTCCGGATGCCGTAGAGCAGAAACGTGAAGACGTCCCGGCCCAGGCCAGGCTCGATGCCGAACCAGAAGTCGCCGCTGATACCGCCGTTGGGCGCGACGGGAAAGCCGAATTCATTGAGCAGGCTCGTGTCGTCCTGGCCGTAGGTGTCGTACGGATTCTTCCCGTACAGCGCGGCTATCAGCGGCGCGCAAATGGCCACCACGAAGAAGAAGACGACGACATAGCCCGATATGACGCCGGTCCTGTCGCGCTTGAAACGGCGCCGGGCGAGCTGCCCGGGAGAGCGGCCCGCGGCGCCCTTGGGCGTCGGGGACGCCGGGCTCTCGGCGCTGTTCTCGGCCACTACTTCGAGCGGGACGGTGGCCGGAGGAGTGGGGGAGGTCATGGTGCTCCTGGCCGGAAAGGTCGAAGGACGCCGCGGTCGTGCCCACGGGCTATGCGGACCTTGTCAACGCGATTGATGCAGGGTCAATGAATCGCAGGCGGCCTTGAAGCCCTCTTTTGTAGCTTGACCGGTGCATGACCAGTTCATGGGCCAAGCATGTTTTCCCTTTGGCTCAATCGAAAGGATGTTCACGACGTAGCCGGAAGATCTGGGCATTGAGTTCGATATGTGGCCACCGGTTCTTCGGAATGCGTACATCCGGGGGGTGCGCCGCTCGCACGGGCGGGGTAAATGAGCGTGTCGTGCGCTATCGATCAATATGTGATCTTACAAAGGACACGTACTCCGAGGAGGTACTTCCATGCGCGGAGCCACGCATGCCCGGTGGGCCGCATGCGCGGTGGCCGCCGCCCTCGCCGCGACGGCCTGCGGTGGGGGGACCGGCGCCGTCGGCGGCGTCAACGGCGTGGTGCGCTCCTCCTGGGGTGACCCGCAGAACCCGCTGGAACCCGCGAACACCAACGAGGTCCAGGGCGGCAAGGTCCTCGACATGATCTTCCGGGGGCTGAAGCGGTACGACCCGAGGACCGGCAAGGCAGAGAACGCCCTCGCGGAGAAGATCGACACCACGGACTCGACGCACTACACCGTCACCGTCAGGAACGGCTGGACCTTCAGCAACGGCGAGCCGGTCACGGCAAGGTCCTTCGTGGACGCCTGGAACTACGGCGCGAACCTCAGGAACAACCAGAAGAACGCGTACTTCTTCCAGTACATCGACGGGTACGACGCGGTCCACCCGGCCTCGGGGCAGCCCACCGCGCAGACCCTGTCCGGCCTGAAGGTCACCGGCGCCCGGACGTTCACCGTCACGCTGTCGCAGCGCTTCTCCACCTGGCCGGACACCCTGGGGTACGCCGCGTTCGCGCCGTTGCCCAGGACCTTCTTCGACCACCACGCGGGCTGGCTGTCCAAGCCCGTCGGCAACGGCCCGTACACGGTCCAGAATTACACCAGGGGCGCCCAGATGTCCCTGCGCACCAGGAAGGGCTACCCGGGCGATGACAAGGCGCTGAACGGTGGCGTGGACCTCGTGGTCTACACGGACAACAACACCGCCTACACCGACCTGGTCGCGGGCAATCTCGATCTCGTCGACGATGTCCCGGCCGCGCAGCTCAAGAATGTGAAGGCCGACCTGAGCGGCCGGTACATCAACACCCCGGCCGGCATCATCCAGACCCTCGCCTTCCCCTACTACGACCCGGCGTGGACCACCCCGGCCGCCGCCAAGGTCCGCACCGGCCTCTCCATGGCGATCAACCGCAAGCAGATCACCGAGACGATCTTCCGGAAGACCCGCACCCCGGCGACCGACTGGACCTCTCCGGTGCTCGGCGCGGACGGCGGCTACAAGGCCGGACTCTGCGGCGGTGCCTGCGACTTCGACGCGGCGACGGCGAAGAAGATGATCTCGGACGCCGGCGGCATCCCCGGCGGCGCGCTCACGATCACGTACAACGCCGACACCGGATCCCACAAGGAGTGGGTCGACGCGGTCTGTAACAGCATCAACAACGTGCTGGGCAACGACACGTCCTGTGCCGGCAAGCCCGTCGGCACCTTCGCTGACTTCCGCAACCAGATCGGGGGCAAGAAGCTGACCGGGCCGTTCCGGGCGGGCTGGCAGATGGACTACCCGCTGATCCAGAACTTCCTCCAGCCGCTCTACTACACCGACGCCTCGTCCAACGACGGCAAGTGGAGCAACGCCCAGTTCGACCAGCTGGTCGACGAGGCCAACGCCGAGACGGACCCGAAGACGGCGATCGGGACGTTCCAGCGGGCCGAACGGGTCGTACGGGACCAGATGGCCGCCATCCCGCTCTGGTACCAGAACGGCAGCGCCGGCTACTCGGACCGGGTCAACCAGGTCGCGCTGAACTCCTTCAGCGTGCCGGTCTACCACCGGATCAAGGTCAGCTGACCCCGGCCGGACCGTGCCTGTCCCGCATCCGACGAACACGACCCCCGGAGCGCCTCATGGGACGTTATGTGATCCGCCGTCTGCTGCAGATGATCCCCGTCTTCGTCGGCGCCACGCTGCTGATCTTCCTGATGGTCAATGTGATGGGCGACCCCGTCGCGGGGCTCTGCGGCGAACGGCAGTGCGATCCGGCGACCGAGGCCCGGCTGCGCCATGACTTCGGCCTCGATATGCCGCTCTGGCAGCAGTACCTCACGTACATGGGGCATGTCTTCACCGGCGATTTCGGCACCGCCTTCAACGGCCAGAAGGTCATCGACCTGATGGCCACGGCCTTCCCGGTCACTATCCGGCTGACGATCGTGGCCGTCGTCTTCGAGGTCATCATCGGCATCACCCTCGGCGTGATCACCGGGCTGCGCCGCGGCCGCCCGGTCGACACCTCCGTACTGCTGCTGACGCTGGTGGTCATCGCCGTCCCGACCTTCGTCACCGGACTGCTGGCGCAGCTGGTGCTCGGCGTGCGGTGGAAGATCATCGGTCCGTCGGTCTCCGCCGCCGCGCCGATCGGTGAGCTGATCGTGCCCGGACTGGTCCTCGCCTCGGTCTCCCTGGCGTACGTCACCCGGCTGACCCGCACCTCGATCGCCGAGAACCGCCGCTCCGACTACGTCCGCACCGCCGTCGCCAAGGGCCTGCCGGGACGGCGGGTCATCACCCGGCATCTGCTGCGCAACTCACTGATCCCGGTGGTCACCTTCATCGGTACGGACATCGGCGCCCTGATGGGCGGCGCCATCGTCACCGAGCGGATCTTCAATATCCACGGCGTCGGATTCCAGCTCTACCAGGGCATCCTGCGCCAGAACACCCAGACCGTCGTCGGCTTCGTGACCGTGCTCGTCATCGTCTTCCTGGTCGCCAATCTCCTGGTCGACCTGTTGTACGCCGTTCTCGACCCGAGGATCCGGTATGCCTGAGCCGCAGCTTTCCCGGCCCGACGACGGAGCCGTCGCGGCGACCGGAGCCGGTGGCGGGATGGACCTCGCCACCAGCGAGGGATTCACCCTGGAGCGGGGTCCAGCAGGGCCCGACGGCGGCGGGCCCACCGGCAGGCCGCGCAGCCTCTGGTCGGACGCCTGGCGCGATCTGCGCCGCGACCCCGTCTTCCTCGTCTCGGGGCTCGTCATCGTCTTCCTGGTGGTCATCTCCCTCTGGCCGTCACTGATCGCCACCGGGAATCCGCTGTCCTGCGATCTCGCCAAGGCCCAGGAGGGCTCCCGGCCCGGCCACCCCTTCGGCTTCAACGGGCAGGGCTGCGACGTCTACACCCGTACCGTGTACGGCGCCAGGACCTCGGTCGTCGTCGGGGTCTGCGCCTCGCTCGGTGTCGCCGTCACCGGCTCGGTGCTCGGCGGTCTCGCCGGCTTCTTCGGCGGCTCCTGGGACGCGGTCCTCTCCCGGATCACCGACATCTTCTTCGGGATCCCGGTGGTCCTCGGCGGCCTGGTACTGCTGTCCGTGGTGACCAGCTCCACCGTCTGGCCGGTGATCGGCTTCATGGTGCTGCTGGGCTGGCCGCAGATCTCCCGGATCGCCCGCGGCTCCGTCATCACCATCAAACAGAACGACTTCGTCCAGGCGGCGCGGGCGCTCGGCGCCTCCAACACGCGGATGATGCTGCGGCACATCCTGCCCAACGCCGTCGCGCCGGTGATCGTCGTCGCGACCATCGCGCTCGGTACGTTCATCGCGCTGGAGGCGACCCTCTCCTACCTCGGTGTGGGGCTCAAGCCGCCGACCGTGTCCTGGGGAATCGACATCTCGGACGCCTCCCCGTACATCCGCAACTCCCCGCACATGCTGCTCTGGCCGGCCGGCGCGCTGGCGGTCACCGTGCTCGCGTTCATCATGCTCGGCGACGCGGTGCGCGACGCCCTCGACCCCAAGCTGCGCTGAGGAGCCCCGTTCCATGCTGCTCGAAGTCCGCGATCTGCGGGTGGAGTTCCACACCCGCGACGGCATCGCCCACGCCGTCAACGGCGTCTCCTTCGCGGTGGAGGCGGGCGAGACGCTGGCCGTGCTGGGGGAGTCGGGCTCCGGCAAGTCCGTCACCGCACAGGCGGTCATGGGAATCCTGGACATGCCGCCCGGCCGGATCACCGGCGGTGAAGTGCTCTTCCAGGGCCGGGATCTGCTGAAACTCACGGAGCGCGAGCGGCGCAAGCTCCGCGGCGCCGAGATGGCGATGATCTTCCAGGACGCGCTGTCCTCGCTCAACCCCGTGCTCACCGTGGGCGACCAGCTCGGCGAGATGTTCATCGTGCACCGGGGAATGTCCCGCAGACAGGCACGGGCGAAGGCCGTCGAGCTGATGGACCGGGTCAGGATCCCGGCGGCGAAGGAGCGGGCCGGCGACTATCCGCACCAGTTCTCCGGCGGGATGCGTCAGCGCATCATGATCGCGATGGCCCTGGCGCTGGAACCCTCGCTGATCATCGCCGACGAGCCGACGACCGCCCTGGACGTGACCGTCCAGGCCCAGGTGATGGATCTGCTCGCGGAGCTCCGGCGCGAACTGGACATGGGGCTGATCCTGATCACCCATGACCTGGGGGTCGTCGCCGATGTCGCCGACCGGATCGCGGTGATGTACGCGGGCCGGATCGTGGAGACCGCGCCGGTGTACGAGATCTACAAGGCGCCGGCGCATCCCTACACCCGCGGTCTGCTGGACTCGATCCCGCGCCTGGACCAGAAGGGCCGGCAGCTCTACGCCATCAAGGGACTGCCGCCGAACCTCCTGGACATCCCGCCCGGCTGCGCCTTCAACCCCCGCTGCCCGAGGGCCAGGGACGTGTGCCGGACGGACGTGCCGCCGCTCTTCGAGGTGACCGGGGACCGGCGGAGCGCCTGCTACTTCTGGAAGGAGACGCTCGATGGCCACAACCACGGCGGCTGAACCGATTCTGGAGGTACGGGACCTCGTCAAGCACTATCCGCTGACCCGGGGCATCCTGTTCAAGAAGCAGATCGGGGCGGTGCGGGCGGTCGACGGGGTCTCCTTCGACCTGGCGCCCGGCGAGACCCTCGGCATCGTGGGGGAGTCGGGCTGCGGCAAGTCGACCGTGGCGAGGATGCTGGTGCATCTGGAGCGGCCGACGGCCGGCCGGATCCGGTACCGGGGCCAGGACATCACCCAGCTGTCCGGACGCGCGCTGAAGGCGGTCCGCAGGAACATCCAGATGGTGTTCCAGGACCCGTACACCTCACTGAACCCCCGGATGACCGTCGGCGACATCATCGGGGAGCCGTACGAGATCCACCCCGAGGTGGCGCCCAAGGGCGACCGGCGCCGCAAGGTCCAGGACCTGCTGGATGTGGTCGGGCTCAACCCGGAGTACGTCAACCGGTATCCGCACCAGTTCTCCGGCGGCCAGCGCCAGCGGATCGGCATCGCCCGCGGTCTCGCCCTCCGGCCGGAGATCATCGTCGCCGACGAGCCGGTCTCGGCGCTCGATGTCTCCGTACAGGCCCAGGTCATCAACCTGATGGAGAAGCTCCAGGACGAGTTCAACCTCTCCTACATCTTCATCGCGCACGACCTGTCGATCGTCCGGCACATCTCCGACCGGGTCGGGGTGATGTATCTGGGGCGGCTGGCCGAGATCGGCTCGGACGCGGAGATCTACGAGCACCCCACGCATCCGTACACCCAGGCGCTGCTCTCCGCCGTGCCGCCGCCCGACCCCACGGCGCGCGAGCGCCGCGACCGGATCATCCTGGTGGGTGATGTCCCGTCGCCGGCGAATCCCCCGTCCGGCTGCCGCTTCCGCACCCGCTGCTGGAAGGCGCGGGAGCGCTGCGCGCTGGAGGTGCCGGAGCTGGCGGTCCCGGCGGTCTTCCGGGATCTGCCGGGGCCTGCCGCGCACCCCTCGGCCTGTCACTTCGCCCAAGAGGACAAACCCACGTAAATAGCAATAATTTCGTTAACGCGCGCGCAACTTGGCGGACCCCGCACCGATATACGGACGCGTCAGGCTGTACAGCGTACGGCCGTGCGGGTGCCGTAGACCGGCCGGGACTCCAGAGTCCTGGCCGGTCGCCTGCTGTGCGCCCGCCCCGCCCGACCGCTCAGGACATCCCCAGCGACCGCTTGAGGAAGTCGACTTGGAGCAGCAGCAGGTTCTCCGCGATCTGCTCCTGCGGTGTCATATGGGTCACCCCGGTGAGCGGCAGCACCTCGTGCGGCCGGCCTGCCGAGAGCAGCGCCGAGGAGAGCCGTAGCGTGTGTGCCACCACCACATTGTCGTCGGCGAGCCCATGGATGATCATCAAGGGCCGCGCGGGATTCTCCGGCGCCGAGAGCCCGTCGTCCGTCACGAGTGAGTTGGCGGCATACACCTCGGGCGCCTCCTCCGGCGTGCCGAGGTAGCGCTCCATGTAGTGGGTGTCGTACAGCCGCAGATCGGTGACCGGGGCGCCCGCGACCGCGGCGTGGAAGACATCGGGGCGGCGCAGTACGGCGAGCGCGGCGAGATACCCGCCGTACGACCAGCCGCGGATGGCCACCCGCCCGGTGTCGAGCGGGAACCGCCCCGCGAGGTCCCGCAGCGCCTCGATCTGGTCGTCCAGGGTGAGCAGAAGATTCCCCTTGACCGACTTCTCCCAGGCGGGTGACCGGCCCGGGGTGCCCCGGCCGTCGGCGACGATCACCGCGAACCCCTGGTCGGCGAACCACTGGGAGGTGAGATGCGCGTTCTGGGCGGCCACCACGCGCTGGCCGTGCGGGCCGGCGTACGGATCCAGCAGAACAGGAAGCGGACCATCCGCCTCCTGATAGCCGGTGGGGAGCAGCACGGCGCACGGAATTCGCTGTGCGCCCCCCTCAGTGAGCCGGGCGTGCGCCGTGAGCACCGGCTGCTCGGCGTACGAGGCGATCGTGGCGATCTGCTTGCCGTCCTTGAACACCTGCACGGACGATCCGGCGACGGCCGGCCGGGCCGAGACCAGCACCGTCACCCCGCCCGCACGCACGGCGGAGTGCACCCCCGCGCCCGCCGAGAACCGCTCGATCCCCAGCTCGTTGACCCGGTACACATGGATCTCGCCGGTCTCGGGACCGGCGGCCTCCGTACCGGCCGACGCCGAGACCAGGACGTCGTGCTCAGCGATGTCCAGCACCGCCCGCAGATGCAACTGCGCCCCCGTCAGCGCCCGGTCGCCGACCACCAGAACCCGTGCGCCCCCCTCGTCGGCGATCCTGACGAGCCTGCCGTCGGGCGCCCAGGCGGGCACCGCGGGGAACAGCTCCAGCCAGGCCGGATCCTCGTCCCGGTGCACGGTCCGGGTCGCGCCGCTGTCCGTGTCCACCGCCAGATACAGCTGGCCGCGCTGATCGCGGGTCTGTACGAGCAGCAGGGGCGCGCCCGCCGCCGACCAGTGGACCCGGGCCAGATACGGATAGGCGGCCCGGTCCCAGGTCACCTCCGTACGCGATCCGTCCAGACCGACGAGGAAGAGCCGCACCTCGGCGTTGGGGGTGCCCGCCGCCGGGTAGGCGACCTGGGCCGGCTCCCGGTCCGGGTGCGCGGGATCGGAGATCCACCACCGCCGCACCGGCGTCGTGTCCACCCGCGCCACCAGCAGCCGGTCGGACTCGGGGGACCACCAGTAGCCGCGTGAGCGGCTCATCTCCTCGGCCGCGATGAACTCCGCGAGACCGTAGGTGACATCGGCGCTCCCGGCCTCCTCCGGCCCCGCCAGCTCGCGGTCGCCCTCCCCGTCCGCCCCGATCACGCGAAGCGCTCCCTGGGCCGCGTAGGCGACGTGACGGCCGTCCGGCGAGGGCCGCGGGTCGACCACCGGTCCCTGGGCGGGCAGTTCGCGCGCCGTCCCGGCCCGCAGCTCGGCCGCGTACAGCCGCCCCGACAGCGCGAACGCGGCCAGTTCGACCGCGCCGTCCACCGCGTAGCCGACGATGCCTCCGGACCCCTCACGGCTACGCTCGCGGCGTGCGCGCTCCTCGGCGGAGAGCCGCTCGGTGGCGCCGCCCAGCAGCACGTCCGGGTCCGCGGCGATCCGCTCACGCCCCTCGTCCGACGACGGGCCTTCGAGATCGAGCACCCAGAGCCGGTTCGCGCGGTCCGTCCCCGAGCCGGAACGCAGGAAGACCACCCGCGCGCCGTCGGGCGACACCGTGAACGCCCGTGGGGCGCCGAGCGTGAACCGCTGAGTCCTGGCGTGCTGGCGGGGGAAGGAGAGCTGCTGCCTCGAGGTCATGCGACCGAACTTTAAGGGGTGGGTCGCCCTTCCGGGCCGATCCACGAGCCGTCCGTCAGCGTCCGTGCGCCCCCATGTGCTGCCGTGCACCGATCGATGCGTACGTACGGATAGTTATGATCCGTAGCGTTAGGTGGGTATGAACCTGCCGGGCACATGCATGCCGCGTTTTCCCTACGGAATATCTATGGAGGTGAACCGCCGTGGCACTCTCGATTTCGGCGGTGGTGCTGCTGGCGATCGTCGTCTTCCTGCTGGTCCGGAAATCCGGGCTGAAAGCCGGACACGCGGTGGTCTGCATGCTGCTCGGGTTCTACATGGCCAGTTCCTCCATCGCCCCCACCATCAGTGAACTGACCACGAACGTGGCAGGGATGATCGGCGGGATCAAGTTCTAGGTCCACCGGCCGGTCACCGGCCGGGGAGGACCACACGCCGCCTCGTAGGCTGTCCTCATGACCGATCTAGCCGCCCGCCGTCTGCTGCTGGTGCACGCGCACCCCGACGACGAGTCGATCAATAATGGCGCCACCATGGCCAGGTACGCCGCCGAGGGCGCGCAGGTCACCCTGGTGACCTGCACCCTCGGTGAAGAGGGCGAGGTCATCCTGCCCGACCTCGCCCATCTGGCGGCCGGTCGGGATGACACCCTCGGCGCCCACCGGATCGGTGAACTCACGGCCGCCATGCGGGAGCTGGGGGTCACCGACCACCGCTTCCTCGGCGGTCCTGGGCGGTTCCGGGACTCCGGGATGATGGGCCTGGAGCAGAACCACCGCGAGAACGCCTTCTGGAACGCGGACGTCGACGCGGCCGCCGGGTACCTCGTCGAGGTGATCCGTGAGCTGCGCCCGCAGGTGCTGGTGACGTACGACCCGCACGGCGGCTACGGTCACCCCGACCACATCCAGGCCCACCGCGTCGCCATGCGCGCCGCCGATCTGGCCGCCGACGCCGCTGTCCGGCCGGAGCTGGGTCCGCCGCACACCATCGGGAAGATCTACTGGAACCGCGTGCCGCGCTCGGTCGCCGAGGAGGGCTTCGCCCGGCTGCGCGCGGCCGGTGCCGACTTCCCCGGCGTCGCCGCGATCGATGACATTCCGGGCGTGGTCGACGACGCGGAGATCACCGCGGCGATCGACGGCGGCCCGTACGCGACGCGGAAGGCGGCCGCGATGCGCGCGCACGCCACCCAAATCGCCGTGGACGGGCCTTTCTTCGCCCTCTCCAACGATCTGGGTCAGCCGATCTTCGCCGCCGAGTACTACCAGTTGGTGCGCGGCGCCTCCGGAGCGCCCGCCGGCGAACGTGAGAACGATCTCTTCGCGGGGGTGGGCGCGTGAGCGGTCAGCTCCGGCCCGGTGGCGGGCTTTCCGGCCCGCCCAGACCCGGACGTATCGCCGCATATCTCACTCTGCTCGTCCTCGGGGCCCTGGTCGGCATCGCGGGCTCCCTCGTCCAAGGCGGCTGGTTTCCCGGCGGTTTGGCGCTCGCGCTGCTCGCCACGGCCGGACTCTTCTTCGGCGGGCTGTATGTCACCGGCACCCAGTTGGGCGTCGGGGCGCCCGCGGCCGGCTGGCTGATCGCGGCCGTCCTGCTGAGCATCGGCCGCCCGGAGGGCGACGGGATCTTCGCCGCGGGCTTCGGGCCGCTCGTCTACCTGCTGGGCGGCATGGTGGTGGCTGTGATGTGTGCCACCATGACGCGGTTGCCGCAACCGGGCACGAAGTCCGGCCGACTTGAGAAGTGACGCGTCCGGCTGCTGCTGAATTGACCCTGTCCGTACGGCCCGCGGAGCGTCGCTTCCCCTGGCCGTCGGGTGTCTGTCGGCGGAGGCCAGTATGGTGGTGCGCGCTCCGGGCCTTCCCCTCGCCTCCGGCATGGGGAACCTGAACAGTTGCGTACCAGTAAGAACGGGCGGCGGAGCCAACCGGGAGAACTTGCTTTGAGTCGTGAAACTGACAGTTCGTCCTCCGGGCCCCAGGGGCGCGGCGGAGCCGCCTACCCCTCGGGGACACCGCCGTACGGATCCCGCCAGTATCCGTCGCTGCATCCCCAGCAGGACGCTCCGGAGGAGACGGACACCGCGCCGTCCCCGCAGCCGGACGAGCCCAGAACCGAGACCACGCTGACCACGCGCATCCGGATCAACATTCCGGGCTCGCGGCCGATCCCGCCTGTCGTGATGCGTACGCCCATGGGCGACAGCGACACCACCGACGGCCGGGGCATCCAGGCGGCCGAGCGCACGGGCGCCGTCCCCAGGCCCGACGCCGCCCAGGACACCGCCGACGCCCGGCGGGACCAGGCCGCCGAGGAGAATCCGGCCGGTCAGGCCGGGGACAAGTCCACCAGCGACTGGTTCGCGCCCCGCAAGTCGGGGCCGGCGGGCATGGGCGCGGGCGCGGCCGCCGTCTCGGGCGGTTCCACGCCGCCTCCGGGCGACCCGGGGACCGACCGGGGCCCCGGTCAGCCGTACTACTCCGAAGGACCGCGGCCGAACCCGCCGACCGGCGGCGGCTCGCTCAGCGAGCTCGCGGCCGGGGCCGGTCACACGGGATCCGGGGGCAACGGCTTCGTGCCGGGCGGCCCGACCACCCCGCCGCTCGGCATCCGTCCCCCCGGTTCCGGTGCCGGGCCCCACGGCCCGACCACCGGACCCGCCACCGGCAGCTCATCGCTGGGCACCCCGCCCTCGTCGCTCGGCAGCCCGCCGGGCGCGGGCCAGGGCGGTTCTCCGCGGATGTCCGACGACACCGCCGAGCTGACCCCGCAGCAGCACGTACCCGATCCCGGCCCCGGCGGCCATGTCTCCGGAGACACGCTGACCAGCGGAATCCCGGTGGTCCCACCGGAGCACCGCTCGCCCTTCCCCGGCGCGGGCCCGCAGGGCGGAGGGCCGCACCCGGACGGGAGCCCCCGGTTCGACGGACCCGGCTCGCACGGCCAGGACCAGGGCTTCTCGAAGCCGGACTTCCCCGGCCCGGTCGGCTCCGCCCACGGCACCGCGCCGTCGGCGCCGGCCCCCGCGCGCGCCACGGCTCCGTCGCGTCCCGCCAAGAAGGGCCGCTCCAAGCTGGTCCTCCTCTGCGTCGCCGCGTTCGTGGTGGCCGGCGGTCTCTACGGCGCCGGCCTGCTCATGAACCGCTCCGATGTGCCCAAGGGCACCACGGTCCTGGGCGTCGACATCGGCGGCACCCGTGACGAGGCGGTCATCAAGCTCGACGCCGTCCTCGGCAAGCGCGCCGCCGCGCCGCTGCTGCTCAGCGTCGGTGGCAAGACGGAGAAGCTGGCCCCGGACAAGGCGGGACTCAGCCTGGACAGCCAGGCGACCGTCCGCGCCGCGGCCGGCAGCGACTACAACCCCGTCTCGGTGATCGGCTCGCTCTTCGGCGGCGCCCGGATCGCCGAGCCGGTGATCCCCGTCGACGACGAGAAGCTGAGCTCCGCGCTGACCGATCTGGCGGGCGTCTCGGGCTCGGCCACCGAGGGCACGATCAGGTTCGAGCCGAACCAGGCCGTCGCCGTCCCGGGCAAGTCGGGCACGTCGCTGGACGTCAGTCACTCGATCATCTCGGTACGGGACGCCTACCGCGCCCAGGTCCAGACGGGGAAGACGAACAGCGTGGAGCTGCCCGTCGCCACCCGCGAGCCGACGATCAGCCAGACGGAACTGGACCGGGCGATGAACGACTTCGCCAAGCCCGCGATGTCCGGCCTGATCACGATCAAGGCGGGGGACAAGCAGATCCAGTTCGGCCCCGCGAAGTCGCTGCCGAAGATCCTCTCCATGAAGGCGGTCGACGGAAAGCTCATCGACGTCTACGACAGGAACGCCATCGACCAGCTGCTCGAAGGCGTCTTCGACGGCATCACGATCACCAAGGGCGACGGCAAGCAGTACCCGGTCTCCTCCGCCGACGTGGCGCAGGCGATGCGCACGGCGCTGCTCGGCAAGACCCCCGCCGAGCGCACCCAGGTGATCGAACTCAACCCCAGCTAAGAGACGCGTCTCGGAGCCCCCGCCCCCACCGGGCGGGGGCTCTGTCATGTCCCGGGGCATGTCCCGGGGCCGGCTGTGGGCCCGAGGGCCCGTGTGCGACGGGAGCCGCTCAGTTCAGCCTGGCCCGTGCCGCACGGGCCTTCCGGCGGATCGCCTCCGCCGTCGACGGTTCGACCGCCTCGACCACCCGTGCGTACTCCTCCATCTCCGCCGCCCCGTGCAGGAACTCCCCGCGCTGGACGAGCAGCTGGGCGCGGTCGTAGCGCAGCCTGGCCGGATGGGCGGGCAGCAGCAGGGACAGCTCGACCGCCCACAGCGCGACATCGGTGCGTTCCGGGCGGGCGGCGGCCCAGGCGCGGATGTTGTTCAGGACGCGCAGGACGATGTCGAGGGGGTCGGCCGGCGCGAACATGGCGGGCTCCGGCGGCCCGCCCGTCGCGCCGGTGACGAGCAGCTCCGCCTCCGGGGCCGTCAGCAGCCGGCCGCCGTCGAACGGGTCGGCGAGGATCCGTTCGGCTGGATCCCCGAAGCCGACCACGAAGTGGCCGGGCAGGGCCACCCCGTACACCGGCGCTCCCGCCCGCCGGGCGACCTCGATCCAGACCACCGAGAGCAGAATGGGCAGCCCGCGTCTGCGCCGCAGCACCTCGGGGAGCAGCGAGGACTCCAGCCGTTGGTAGTCGGCGGCGTGGCCGCGGAAGCCGTGGCGCGTCCCCAGCAGTTGGCCGAGCGCGGCCGCCCAGGCACGCGCTCCCATGATGCCGAAGGGCAGCAGCCCGGCCAGCCGGTCCAGCTCGGCCTGGGCGGCGTCGAGACCGGCCTCGCCCAGGGAGGGGTCGGCCTCCGCGCCGATGAGCAGACAGAGCGTCGCCAGGTCGGGCCGCTCCGCACGGGCTTCCTCGGCGAAGCGCCGGTGCCGGTCGCTGGATTCCGGGAACATACGCGCCTCGTACCCGCTCAGGAGGATCGGAAGTGGTGATAGCGGTGATGGACGGCGAAGCCCATGCCCTCGTACAGCGCGCGCGCCGCGTCGTTGTCCGACTCGACCTGGAGCCAGGCGGCGGACGCGCCCTCCTCCAGCGCGCGGCGGGCGAGGGCGGTCATCACGGCCGTGGCCAGGCCCTGGCGCCGGTGGGCGGGGTCGACCTCCACCGCCATGAACCCCGCCCAGCGTCCGTCGACCACACAGCGGCCGATCGCCGCCGGGACACCCGTCTCCCCGGGCACCGAGGCGAACCACACCGAAGGGCCGCTGCTCAGTACGTGGAGCACATGGGGCCCGGGCACACCGGACCGCTGGTAACGCTGGAGCCATGGGGGGTCACAGCTCCGGTCGAGCCGCACCCGGGAGACGGCGCTCTCGCCGGGGCCTTCCTGGTCCCCGAGCCGCGCGAGCGCGCCGACGCGCAGCTCCGCGGTCACCTCCGGCCACCAGTCGCGCTTCTCCAGCTCCGCGCACAGCTGCTCCTGGGTGCCCTCGGCCCCGGTCGCGGTCTGGATGTACGGGGGCAGGCCCCGCTCCCCGTACCACTGCCGCACCCGGGCCAGCGCCTCGTCGAGCGGCACTCCGGGATCGCCGAGGGGCAGGACGGAATTGGCCCGCCGGGTGAATCCGGACGAGGCCCTGAGCCGCCACTGCCCGAGCGGCTCGCTCTCCACCGGCTGCCAGGCGCGGGCGCAGACCCGCGTCAGCTCCTCGAATGTCGCCGCGGGGCCCCGCCGTCTGGCCGGCGCGGCCGGCACCACCTTGCCCGCGACCACCGCCGCCTCGGGGATGCGGACGCTCTCACCGGTGCGTCGTGTGATCAGCAGCACACCGTTGTCCCAGGATGTGAGAACACCCACCGTGTCGGTGAACTTCTCGACGTCGGGACCGCCCCCCGTCAACTGTCTGACTGATACACGTTTGCCCACGTCAGCCCGTGTCATTCGGATCTCGAACCGTCCGCCGGCAGTGAATTCCACAGCTCTGTACGCCCCTCCTGTTCGGATCGTGCCCAAGAACGGAGATACTAGGTGCGGGCATCGACGACGCCGCGCTCCCGCGCGCCCGTGGACGGAGCCGCAGATCGGCCCGCCGCGCCCTATCGAGGAGGAACGACAGCGTGACCTACGTCATCGCGCAGCCTTGTGTCGACGTCAAGGACAAGGCGTGCATCGAGGAGTGCCCGGTCGACTGCATCTACGAGGGCTCCCGGTCCTTGTACATCCACCCGGACGAATGCGTCGACTGTGGGGCTTGTGAGCCGGTATGCCCGGTTGAGGCCATCTTCTACGAGGACGACACCCCGGAGGAGTGGAAGGACTACTACAAGGCGAATGTCGAGTTCTTCGACGAGCTCGGTTCGCCCGGTGGTGCTTCCAAGCTCGGCCTGATCGAGCGTGACCATCCCTTCATCGCCGCGCTGCCGCCCCAGAACGGCTGACAGTGCGCCCCCGGTCCCGTACGGCTTCCCCGCCGTGCGGGACCGTGGTGTTTCATCCGCACGAGAAAGAGTGAGCACCGTGTCCGCAGTCTCTTCGCGCCTTCCCGACTTCCCCTGGGACAAGCTGGAGCCGTACAAGGCGACGGCCGCGGCCCATCCGGACGGGATCGTCGACCTGTCCGTGGGCACTCCGGTCGACCCGGTCCCCGCCCTGATCCAGCGAGCCCTGGTCGCGGCCGCGGACTCGCCCGGCTATCCGACGGTGTGGGGGACGGCCGCGCTGCGCGACGCGCTGACCGGCTGGACCGAGCGGCGGCTCGGCGCGCGTGGGGTGACGCACGCGAACGTGCTGCCGGTGGTCGGCTCGAAGGAGCTGGTGGCGTGGCTGCCGACGCAGCTCGGCCTCGGCGCCGGCGACCGGGTCGCGCATCCGCGGCTCGCGTACCCGACGTACGAGGTGGGCGCGCGGCTCTGCGGCGCCGAGCCGGTCCCGTACGACGACCCAACCGAGCTGGACCCCGCCGGTCTGAAGCTTCTCTGGCTCAATTCGCCCTCCAACCCCACCGGACAGGTGCTGGACCGGGACGAGCTGACGCGGATCGTCGCCTGGGCGCGTGAGCACGGCGTGCTGGTCTTCAGCGACGAGTGCTACCTGGAGCTGGGCTGGGAGGCCGAGCCCGTCTCCGTACTGCACCCGGACATCTGCGGGGGTACGTACGAGGGGATCGTCGCCGTCCACTCGCTCTCCAAGCGCTCCAACCTGGCCGGGTACCGCGCGGCCTTCCTGGCGGGTGACGCGGCCGTCCTGGAGGAGCTGCGGCACATCCGCAGGCACAGCGGGATGATGACGCCGGCACCGGTGCAGGCGGCGACGGTCGCGGCGCTCGGTGACGACGCGCACGTACAGGAGCAGCGGGAGCGGTACGCGGCCCGCCGCGCGGCGCTGCGGGGCGCGCTGGAGGCGCACGGCTTCCGCATCGAGCACAGCGAGGCGAGCCTGTATCTGTGGTCGACACGCGACGAGCCGTGCTGGGACACGGTGGCGCACCTCGCGGAGCTGGGCATTCTGGTCGCGCCGGGCGATGTCTACGGTCCGGCGGGCGAGCGGCATGTGCGGGTGGCGCTGACGGCCACCGATGAGCGGATCGGGGCGGCGGTCAAGCGGCTGCGCTGACGCCGGTTCCGTACGGCGCTTCACAGGAAGGGGCCCGGGGGCATGTGCGCCCCGGGCCCCTTCCGTGTGCGTCCTTCCGCGTGCTTCGTGGGTCGGCTGGTGGGTCAGCCGAGCGGCAGGCCCTTGCCCGGCAGCTGGCCGGTCGGCAGACCGCCACCGAGCGCGTCGGCCGGCGCGGCGGCCTTCTTGGCGCCCTTCGTCGCGGTCGAGGCCGTCTTGCTCAGCACCTCACCGGCGCTGCCCGCGGTGTCGCCGGCCATCTTCTGCGCGACGGGCGTCGTGGTCCTGCCGGCCGTGCCGACGGTGTCGCTCACGGCGGCGCCGTCGAGCGCGGTGACCGCGCTCAGGTCGGTGGCCTGCGGAAGCGCCGCCGCGTGCGCGAAGCCGGCCGCACCGACCACGGGGGCTGCGCCCGCCGCGACGATCAGCGCGGCACGGGCGATCCGACGGGTCAGGGGGAGGGACATGGTGCTCCTTTGACGGGAGAGAAACAGTGCTTGTCCGTCGATCGGACGCAGTGACAACCCCTCGAAGGGCGGTGAAGGATGCGGTGGGCCAGGGTAAAGACTTTGCAACGCGTCGCATTATCAACTACGGCTAAAAGCGGACAAACACTGCCGTTCGGGAAGTCCCGGTGAACCGTCACTTCGCCTGATGCGCAGGGGATTCGGCGCCTCGGACCGCCATGTCGAATCATCGGAAGAAATGCTGTTCCGGACGGGCGGAACTCCCCCGTCCGGGCGATGTGTCGTACTACTGCGCGGTGCGCATGCGGACTTCTCCCGCACCCTGTCCCGTGGTTCCGCCGCCGGCCTTCCGCCAGCCCCTGTGCGCTTCCTTCGCGCTCCACACCCGGCCCGCGTAGGAGACCTCGTCGATTCGCAGCGCGTCCGCCTGGGCCACCGCCCAGTGCGCCAGCTCCCAGCCGCGCCGCGCCCCCGGACCGCCGCCGTCCGCGCCCGTCATGGCCGCCACCGGTACGGACACCTCGGCGGCCGCGCGTGGCGCCCCCGCGCCGTCGGCCGCCGCGTCCGCGGGCAGCACCTCGGAGCCGAAGGCCCGTACCAGCGCGGCCCGTACCTTCGCCGGGTCACCCGGAACGCCGCCGCCGTTCGGCGCCGAACAGGTGAGTGAGGCGCCGGACCGGCCGGTGAGCGCCGCGGCCAGCAGCGTGGCGTCCGGCTCGTGCTTCGCGTACGCCTGCGGGAAACCGCTGCGCTGGACGCGCTGCGCCGCCACCGTGAGCGGCAGCCGTGAATAGCCGGGGACCTTGGCGAGATGGTCGTAGAACTGGCCCGCCGAGTAGACCGGGTCCTGGATCTGGGCCGCGGTGCCCCACCCCTTCGAGGGACGCTGCTGGAAGAGACCGAGCGAATCCCGGTCGCCATGGTCCAGATTGCGCAGCGTGGACTCCTGGAGGGCGGTCGCCAGCGCGATCGTGACCGCACGCTCGGGCAGCCCGCGGGTGGTGCCGACCGCGGAGATCGTCGCCGCGTTCGCGGCCTGCTCAGGGCTCATCTCGTACGTCGGGCTGTCGCCGCCCCGCCCGTCCGCGGCCTTGACCACACAGCGGGGAGCGCCTCGGCCGCCGGTCTCGTACTGCATGAGGACATACGCGCCCAGGGCCAGCAGCACGACGAAGGCGGCCGCGATACGCAGGAGGCGGCCGTGACGGGAGGGAGAGGCGGTCTCGGACACGAGGCCACCGTACTGGAGACGGACGGCACCGGCGCGAGAGTGCGGACGGCGCGACGCACCAGGACGGCGCCTAGAGTCGGATCATGTCTGAGACCCTGCTCGACCTCACCCTTGATGGCCCGGCGCTCACTGCCCGTCTGGTCGACTTCCCGTCGGTCAGCGGCGAGGAGAAGCCGCTCGCCGACGCGATCGAGCAGGCGCTGCGCACCCTGCCGCATCTCACCGTCGACCGGTACGGCAACAATGTCGTGGCCCGTACGCACCTGGGGCGCGGTGAGCGGATCATCCTGGCCGGGCATATCGACACCGTCCCGATCGCCGACAACGTGCCCTCCCGGCTGGACTCCGACGGGGTGCTGTGGGGCTGTGGCACGAGTGACATGAAGTCCGGGGTCGCCGTACAGCTGCGGATCGCCGCGACAGTCCCGGAGCCCAACCGCGACCTCACCTTCGTCTTCTACGACAACGAAGAAGTCGCCGCACATCTCAACGGACTGGGCCATCTGGCCGAAGCCCGTCCGGACTGGCTGGAGGGTGACTTCGCCGTCCTGCTGGAGCCGTCCGACGCCCAGGTCGAGGGCGGCTGTCAGGGCACCCTGCGGGTCTTCCTCCAGCTGGCGGGGGAGCGGGCACACTCCGCGCGCAGTTGGATGGGTTCCAACGCCATTCACGCCGCCGCGCCGATCCTGAACCGCCTCGCCGCGTACGAGCCGCGGCGGCCGGTCATCGACGGTCTGGAGTACCGGGAGGGCCTCAACGCCGTACGGATCGAGGGCGGCGTCGCCAACAACGTCATCCCCGACGCGTGCACGGTCGTCGTCAACTACCGCTACGCGCCGGACCGCAGCGAGGAGGAGGCCCTCGCCCATATCCACGAGGTCTTCGCCGACTGCGGGGTCGCGGAGTTCGTCGTGGACGACCACTCGGGGGCGGCCCTGCCGGGCCTCTCGCACCCCGCCGCGGCCGCGTTCATGGCCGCCGTGGGCGGTACGGCGCAGCCCAAGTTCGGCTGGACGGATGTCTCACGGTTCGGCGGGCTGGGGGTGCCCGCGGTCAATTACGGCCCCGGTGACGCGCTGCTCGCCCACAAGCGCGACGAGCACGTGGCCGTCGAGCGGATCACCCACTGCGAGAACCGGCTTCGCCAGTGGCTCACCAAGTGAGGGCCTGACGGACTGCCGCAATTTCGCCTTTTGTCACGTCCGTGGACCTACCCTTGCCGAGAATGAGGCACAGCAGCGGAGGGAGCAGGTCATGGGCATGCCTGACGGGGCGCAGAGGCCGGAGGAACAGAGGATCGGACCGGTGATCCGCCGCCGGGAGCAGGTGCAGCCCGGTACGACCGATCAGCGGCTGCTGGACACCGAGGGTGACTCGGAATGGGTGCACACCGACCCCTGGCGGGTGATGCGCATCCAGTCGGAGTTCGTGGAGGGCTTCGGCGCCCTCGCCGAACTTCCCAGCGCCATCAGCGTCTTCGGTTCCGCCCGTACGCCGGTCGGTTCCCCGGAGTACGAGGCCGCGACCCGTATCGGCGGGGCGCTCGTCGACGCGGGATTCGCGGTGATCACGGGCGGCGGTCCCGGCGCGATGGAGGCCGCGAACAAGGGGGCGCGGGAGGCGGAGGGCGTCTCCGTGGGCCTCGGGATCGAGCTGCCCTTCGAACAGGGGCTCAACCCGCATGTCGACATCGGCGTGAACTTCCGCTACTTCTTCGTCCGCAAGACGATGTTCGTGAAGTACGCGCAGGGCTTCGTGGTCCTGCCGGGCGGCCTCGGCACGCTCGACGAACTGTTCGAGGCGCTCACGCTGGTCCAGACCCGCAAGGTCACCCGCTTCCCGATCGTCCTGTTCGGCACGGCGTACTGGGGCGGCCTCGTCGACTGGCTGCGCGACACGGTCGTGGCGCAGGGCAAGGCGTCCGAGAAGGACCTGCTGCTCTTCCATGTCACGGACGATGTGGACGAGGCGGTCGCGCTGGTCACGAAGGAGACGGGCAAGTAGCGGCCGGGGCGGCCGCTCCGGCGACGGAGCGGCCGTCAGGCCAGGCCCCGGCGGGCCACCGCCGGGGGGCGGTGGCCCGCGAGGCTGGCGACCATGTCCAGCACCTGCTTCGTCTCCGCGACCTCATGGACGCGGTAGACCCGGGCCCCGAGCCACGCCGACACCGCGGTCGTCGCGAGCGTGCCGATCACCCGCTCCTTGACCGGCTTGTCGAGCGTCTCGCCGACGAAGTCCTTGTTGGACAGGGAGACCAGCACCGGCCAGCCGGTCTCCGCCATCTCGCCCAGCCTGCGGGTCGCCTCCAGCGAGTGCCGGGTGTTCTTCCCGAAGTCATGACCGGGGTCGATCATGATCCCGTCCCTGCGGACGCCCAGCTCAAGCGCGCGCTCGGCCAGTCCGAGCGTCACCCGCAGGATGTCCTCCATCACGTCGTCGTACGCGATCCGGTGCGGCCGCGTCCTCGGCTCGGCCCCGCCGGCGTGCGTACACACCAGTCCCGCGCCGTACCGCGCGGCGACCTCGGCGAGCCGGGGATCCACCCCGCCCCACGCGTCGTTGAGCAGATCGGCGCCCGCTGCGCAGACCGCCTCGCCCACGTCGTGCCGCCAGGTGTCCACGCTGATCACCACGTCCGCATGGCGACGGCGCACCTCGGCCACGAAGCCGACCGTACGGCGGGCCTCCTCCTCGGCCGTGACCTCGTCGCCGGGGCCCGCCTTCACCCCGCCGATGTCGATGATGGCGGCCCCCTCGGACACCGCGCGCTCGACGCGGTCGAGGGCCGGTTCGTCGTGGAAGGTCGCGCCCTGGTCGTAGAAGGAATCCGGAGTGCGGTTGACGATCGCCATGATCACCGGCTCGTGCGCGGCGAATTCCTGACGGCCCAGCCGCAACGTCCCGCTGCGCATCCCCTGTGTCCTCCTCGCGATGGCTCGCCTGCGACCTTAACCGTCTTCCCCAACCGTCTTCACCGCCGGCGAGCGTCCGCACGGCCGGCAGCTCATGGCACGATCGGCACCGGACGTTTTCCTGCCCGGGGAGAAGCTCGTGTTCTTGTTCTTGCTCATCGCGATGGTCGTGGTCGTCGCCGCGGTCACGCTCGCGGTCGTCGGCGGCGGCGACAACGCGGTCCTGCCGGAGACCGCTCCGGAACAGCTGGTGGACCCCCTGCCCGTGAACCGCCCGGTCGGCCGCGCCGATGTCGAGGCGCTCCGGCTGCCGGTCGGCGCGCGCGGCTACCGGATGGCGGATGTCGACGATGTGCTCGGCCGGCTCGGCGTGGAGCTGGCGGAGCGGGACGCGCGGATCGCGGAGCTGGAGGCGGCGCTGGCCGGCGCCCAGGCGACGGCGATGTCCTCCCGCGACCTCTTCAAGAAGCCGGGAGAGGAGACGGGCCGGTGACCGACGGGACCGCTGTGGCGGGTCCTGACGGGCGGCTGCGCTGCCCCTGGGGCCTGTCGACCGAGGACTATCTCGCCTACCACGACTCCGAATGGGGCCGCCCGGTCCGGGGCGACGACGCCCTCTTCGAACGGCTGTGCCTGGAGGCCTTCCAGTCCGGTCTGTCGTGGATCACGATCCTGCGCCGGCGGGAGGGCTTCCGCGCTGCCTTCGCCTCGTTCAAGATCGCGTCCGTGGCGGAGTTCACCGACACGGACCGGGAGCGGCTGCTCGCCGACCCGGGCATCATCCGCAACCGCGCCAAGATCGACGCCACGCTCGCCAACGCGCGCGTCCTCGCCGACTGGTCCGCCGGCGACCTGGACACCCTGATCTGGTCGTACGCCCCCGACGCGGCGAAGCGCCCGGCGCCCAGGACCACCAAGGACATCCCGGCGGTCACGGACGAGTCCACGGCGCTGTCCAAGGCCCTCAAAGCGCGTGGCATCCGCTTCGTGGGCCCCACCACGGCCTACGCCCTCATGCAGGCCTGCGGCCTGGTCAACGACCATCTGGCCGACTGCGCCTCGCGCGACGTCTGAGGACGGCCCACGGAGGCCGCGCCAGGGGGCAGGGGGCCGAACCCCCGGCCCCCTGCTCCTGGTGAAACCCTCAGCGGCCCACGTACCTCGGCTTCTCCTTCGCCAGGAACGCCCGCACCGCGATCGTGTGATCCTCCGACCCGCCGGCCCTGGACTGGAGTTCGTCCTCCTTCTCCAGCGTCTGCGCGAGCGAGTGCTCCGCGCCGTACGCCAGGGACTCCTTGAGCGCCGCGTACGCCAGCGTCGGGCCCTCGGCCAGGGACCGGGCCACGGCGAGGGCCTCGGCCGGCAGGTCGGCCGTGGGGACGAGGCGGTTCGCCAGCCCCAGTTCGTACGCCTCCGGCGCGGCCACCGAGCGCGGGAACAGCAGCAGATCCGTGGCGCGGCCGCGCCCGACCAGCCGGGGCAGCGTCCACGAGACCCCGGAGTCCGCGGTCAGCGCCACCCCCGCGAAGGACGTGTTGAACGCGGCCGTCTCCGCCACGATGCGGTAGTCCGCGGCGAGGGCGAAGCCGAATCCCGCGCCCGCCGCGACCCCGTTGACCCCCGCCACGACCGGCTTCGGCATCTGCGTGATCGCCCGGAGAATGGGGTTGTAGTGCTCGCGCACCGTGCTCATCGTGTCGCCGGCGCCCGACTCCCGGTCCGCTTCGAGCAGGGCCGTGTGCTCCTTGAGGTCCTGTCCCACGCAGAAGGCGCGGTCGCCCGCCGCGGTCAGCAGCACGGCCCGCACGGCGGAGTCGGCCGCCGCGTCCGTGAGCGCGTCCCGGAGCGCGACCTTGGCCTCGGTATTCATCGCGTTCATGGCCTCGGGCCGATTGATCGTGATCGTTGCGAGTCCGTCACTCACCTCGTACAGCACGGTGTCGGCCATGATCGGTCCCTTCGCGGCTCGGGCAGTCTGTCCGGCCCCAGCATGGCGGAGATCCCCGGCGCCGGGCATGTGACCTGCGTCTAAGAAAGTAGGGCCCTCGCGGAGCGTACGGCGGCGAAGTATCGCAGGCGGATCGCCGAATTGAGTGGTTTTGCGAGAGCGCGTTGCGCAAGCGATGCCGGCCGATGTTGGTCATCGGGTCCAGCCATGCGGGATAATGGGCTTGAAGCAACGTGTTCGATGCCGGTGACACAGCGCCTGTCATGGGGCCGCCGGCTGCGATGAGCTGGTTTCAGGAAGGGGAACGAGCATGGCGGCCATGAAGCCGCGGACGGGCGACGGCCCGCTCGAGGTGACCAAGGAGGGGCGGGGCATCGTCATGCGCGTTCCGCTCGAAGGCGGCGGTCGGCTTGTCGTCGAGTTGACTCCGGACGAGGCGGACGCACTCGGCGACGCGCTGAAGAAGGTCGTCGGCTGAGCGGAACGCTCACAGTCTTCGGGGTCGAGGGTCACCCCCGGATCGACACCGACGCTGCCCCGGTACGGACCAGTCCGTACCGGGGCAGCGTTCTGTTTTCAGGGGGGCCGGGGCCGGGTACGGCTCAGCCGCGCCGGACCGCGCAGAGCAGTCCGTCGCCCACCGGCAGCAGGGACGCCAGCAGCTCCTGGCTCTCCCGTACGGTCCGCAGCAGCTCCCGCAGCCGGAGGACCTCCGCGGGCTGGGCCGAGGAATCCACCGTCCTGCCGTCCGCGAACACGCCTTCGAAGCAGACGAGACCGCCGGGCCGGAGCAGACGCAACGATTCAGCGAGGTAGTCGAGGCACTCCAGCCGATCCCCGTCGCAGAAGACGAGGTCGTACCCGCCGTCCGCCAGCCGGGGCAGCACATCCAGGGCGCGGCCGGGGATGAAGCGCGCGCGGTTCCCGGTGAAGCCGGCGGCCCGGAAGGCCTGCCGGGCGAACTGCTGGCGCTCCGGTTCGGTGTCGACCGTGGTCAGGACGCCGTCCGTGCGCATGCCCTGCAGCAGATACGTCCCCGAGACGCCGGTGCCTGTTCCGATCTCCGCGACCGCTTTCGCACCCAGCGTGGCGGCGAGCAGACGCAGCGCGGCACCGGTGCCTGGTGACACCGGGCGAAGACCTGTCTCCCGGGCCCGGTCACGGGCCCAGCGCTGTGCTTCGTCCTCGGCGACAAAGGCGTCGGCGAACGCCCAGCTCGTCTGCCGGTTGGCGGTAATGACCCTCTCCTTGTCCCCGTTGGCGGCGCAACGGTGACTGTATCCGCTGCACCCGGGAACCCGCAGATGGGACCAGGCGTTATCCCGGCACGGGGAACACAGGGATCACGACCTGGGACCGGCCCCAAACTCGCGTAAAGATTCTTATCCGGAGCTAACGGGCGGAGTGGCTATGGTAAGGGCTCCACTGGACACCACCAGAGCCGATAGGGGAGGTGCGGCTGCGCCTGCGGACCGGGGAGGAGTGCTCAGGCGCTGTCTCAGGTCCTTTGGTGAGCCGAAATCCGTGACCAACACTGCTGACCGTTCTCGCTCCATCGACTCCGCAGTTACGGCGACCTTCGCATCGGATGCGGAATCGCAGGCGTGGACGCCTCCCACCTGGGAGGAGATCGTCAGCACGCACAGCGGACGTGTCTACCGCCTCGCCTACCGGCTGACGGGCAACCAGCACGACGCCGAGGACCTGACCCAAGAGGTCTTCGTCCGGGTCTTCCGCTCGCTGTCGACCTACACCCCCGGCACCTTCGAGGGCTGGCTGCACCGCATCACCACCAACCTCTTCCTCGACATGGTCCGGCGCAAGCAGCGGATCCGGTTCGACGCGCTCGGCGACGACGCGGCGGAGCGGCTGCCCAGCCGTGAGCCGTCGCCGCAGCAGGTCTTCCACGACACGCACTTCGACGCGGACGTCCAGCAGGCGCTGGACACCCTTGCCCCCGAGTTCCGGGCCGCCGTGGTGCTCTGCGACATCGAGGGACTCTCCTACGAGGAGATCGCGGCCACGCTCGGTGTCAAGCTCGGCACCGTACGCAGCCGGATCCACCGCGGCCGCTCTCATCTGCGCAAGGCCCTGCAGCACCGTTCGCCCGAGGCCCGGGCCGAGCAGCGCGCCTTCGTGAGCGTGGCCGGGGAGGGCGGACCGGCGTGAGTGGCTCAAGCCCGACCCCCGCCGAGCAGCATCTGGGGGACCGACTCGCCGCCTTGGTCGACGGGGAGCTGGACCATGACGCGCGCGAGCGTGTGCTGGCCCATCTGGCGACCTGCGCCAAGTGCAAGGCGGAGGCCGACGCCCAGCGCCGGCTGAAGAGCGTTTTCGCGAAATCCTGTCCGCCACCGCCCTCCGCGGGGCTCCTCGCCAGACTGCAGGGGCTGCCCGGGGGACCACCCGGCGACGACGACAACGGCCGAGGGCTGTTCGACGCGGGACACTTCGGTGACGGCGTCTTCGGAGTGCGCACGGACGGCTTCGGCTACGTGCCGGCCATCGCCCATGGCGGGGTGCTTCCCGGTGGTTCCGGCTTCCGGATCCATGAGGTCGGCCGCCAGGAGGCCGAGCGCTCGCCCTGGCGCGGCAAGCGGTTCGCCTTCGCGGCCGCCAGCGCGGTGTCGTTCGCCGCGATGGCCCTGGGCGGCACGATGCCGCTCGGTACGGCGGCCGATGCCCTGCCCCGCGGCGCGGGCAGCAATGTCACCCCCATGCGGGCCCCGGCCGGCACCTCGGCCCAGGCTTCCGCCGGTACGGAATCCACCCGCCGCCACGGCGGGGCGAGCGGAATCCTGCCGCAGTCCGTCGACCGCCCGGCCGCCGCCGCTCCTCCCGGCCTGCTCCAGGCGCAGACGCTCACCGAGTGCCCGTTCGCGCCCGGCGCGCTCAGCGGCTCGTCGCTGGCGCCGTTCATCCGGCCCACGGGCACGGCGCTCCAGATCGACGCGGTGTCCGGGACCGGTCCCACGGCCACCCCCGACCCCACTCAGCTCGCGGCTCCCACACTGCCCGCCGCGCCGCTTTCGTACCGTCGCTGACCAGGTCCCTGCGCGGACATTCGTAAACCTGGTTGAATCCCTTGCAGGGGTGCCCCCGGCGGGGCGCGGAACAGCAGTTGCGGGGAGAGCATGGACGACGGGAAGCCCAGCGGGTCCAAGGCGAAGTGGTGGAGCCGTCCCACGACGGGACGCGCGGTGCCGCAGGAGTCCGAGGTACCGCCGTCCCGCAGCGGCGAGGCGACGGCGGAGCTCTCCCCCGTCGTTGACGGCCCGTCAGGCTTCCCCGGTCCGCCTCCGCTGCCCGCTGATCCGGCGCCGCTGCCCGCCGACGAGGTTTCCGTACCGCAGGGGCGGCCGCGGCCGCTGCACGAGCCCGACGCCTACAGCACCCCGCCCTACGGCGGTCCTGGCCCCTGGGCGCCCGCGCCTCCCGTACAGCGCCCGACCCCGACCCCGGCGCACGGCACCCTCCTGCCGCCGCAGTACGCCGGGCCGCACGGGCCGAGCGGCGGCCATGTCCCGCCTCCCGGCTATCCAGCCCCGCCGCAGGCCCAGGCGGACCCCCAGCCCCTTCCGCAGCCCCTCGCCCAGCCCCCGCACCAGTCGCTGCCGCCGACGCCGCCCCAGCCCCTTCCGCAGCCCTCGCAGTGGCTCCAGTACGACCCGTGGAACGCCCCGGGCCGGCAGCCCCTGACCCAGTACGGGGAGCCGCGGCGCACGCGGCGGCGGGCCGGTCTCGCCGCGGCCGTGGTGCTGGCGCTCGCCACCGGCGTGCTGGGTGGCGCGGTCGGCGCGTACGTGGAACGCAACGGCGGCCTCACCACCGTGGAACTTCCGCAGGCCGGCCAGGACGCCGGCGGCCGCGCGCCCGACAGCGTCGCGGGCATCGCCGCCAGCGCCCTGCCCAGCGTGGTCACCCTGCATGTCAGCGGCGGTGGCGAGCAGGGCACCGGCACCGGGTTCGTCCTGGACCGCCAGGGCCACATCCTGACGAACAACCATGTCGTCCAGCCGGCGGGCTCCTCCGGCGAGATATCCGTCACGTTCAGCGGCGGCCAGACCGCCCGGGCGAAGCTCGTGGGCAAGGACAGCGGCTACGACCTGGCCGTCGTCAAGGTCACCGGAGTCTCCGGGCTCAAGCCGCTGCCGCTGGGAAACTCCGACAACGTCCGGGTCGGCGACCCCGTCGTGGCCATCGGCGCCCCCTTCGACCTGTCCAACACGGTGACCTCCGGGATCATCAGCGCCAAGGAGCGCCCCATCACCGCCGGCGGCGAGAAGGGCGACGGCAGCGATGTCAGCTACGTGGACGCGCTGCAGACCGACGCCCCCATCAACCCCGGCAATTCGGGCGGCCCGCTGGTGGACGCCAGGGCCCGGGTCATCGGCATCAACAGCGCGATCCGCGCCGCGGACAGCGGCGGCGGTGTCGACGGCGGACAGGCGGGGTCCATCGGGCTCGGCTTCGCGATCCCCATCAACCAGGGCAAGCGGGTCGCCGAGGAGCTGATCAACACCGGCAAGGCCACCCATCCCGTGATCGGGGTCAGCCTCGACATGGAGTACGCGGGCGACGGCGCCCGGGTCGGCGAGAAGGCGGCCGACGGCGGCCCCGCGGTGACCGCCGGCGGCCCCGGAGCCACGGCCGGTATAAAGCCGGGGGACGTGATCACCGAGGTGAACGGACAGCGGGTGCACGGCGGGGAGGAACTGATCGTCAAGATCCGTGCCCACCGGCCGGGCGACCGGCTGGAGCTGACCGTGGTCCGCTCGGGCAAAGAGCGGGCCATGACGGTGACGCTGGGCTCCGCGGACGGCACCTGACGTCCACCGGAAGGTACCCCCAGGACAGTTACGCCAGGTACCGTGGAGCGGCCCGGGCCTCGGCCCGTCTCGGGCCAGGATGACGTCGTCCGGTCCGCGGGCACGGAGAACGCAACCGGAGAACACAAGGAGCAGCAGGTGTTCAATGACATTGGCGCACTCGAGCTGGTCACGCTCGTGGTCCTCGCCATACTTGTCTTCGGCCCGGAAAAGCTGCCCAAGGTCATCCAGGATGTCTCCCGCTTCGTCCGGAAGATCCGCGAGTTCTCCGAGAGCGCCAAGGAAGACATCCGCTCCGAGCTGGGCCCTGAGTTCAAGGACTTCGAGTTCGAGGACCTCAACCCCAAGGCGTTCATCCGCAAGCAGTTGGCGGACAACGACGATCTGGGGCTGAAGGAGATCCGCAGCAGCTTCGATCTCCGCAAGGAGATGTCCGACGTCGCGGACGCGGTGAACGGCCATGAGAGTGGCTCCGCCGTGTCGGACACACCGGTGGCTCCCGTCAGTTCCGTGAAGGGCTCCTCCGGTACTCCCGACCTGCTCAAGAAGGGCGAGAAGCCCGATCAGGGTGCCCGCCCGCCCTTCGACGCAGACGCCACCTGAACACGATCAATCCCTACGAGTCGGGACTGGGTGGCTATCCTCCATCTGTCCGGCAGTGAGGCGCCCGTCGGGGGCGGGCCGCTCCGGACGCTCGAGATCGAGGAGGCGCCGGCCAGATGGAGACAACGAGTCCGGTAGGGACACGCAGCGCTGACAGCTCATCCGGCGACGAGGGTGCGCGGGTGGCCCGGCGCAGCGTCGAAGGCTATCTGCGGGCGCCGTTCCCCTGGTACGGACTGGATGAGGCGTTCACCGGGCCGCGCTGGCTGATGAAGGTCGGCGCCACGGCCGACGGCGCGGTGCAGCACGGCGCGACGGGCCACGGCGACGAGCCGTCGATAAGACCGGACGCGTCAGGCGCGGACAGAGAACGCTTCGCGGTGGTCGTGACCGTGGCCACCAGCCCCGTACGCCGCAGCGGTGACGGCACGGGGCACCTGGACGCCACCACGGCCTCCTCGGCGGCCTGGCTGGCCGGGTCGGGGCTGCTGACCTCCACCTGGCCCGCGCAGCTGGACCACACCCTGCGCGACGAATGGCTGGGCCAGCAGATCGAGACCGCGTTCGAGCTGGCCGACGATCTGCACGGGTCCGCCTGGTCGGCGCTCTCGCTCCCGGTCGACGGGGTGCCGACGCCCTTCCACTACCGCGAGTCCGAGTTCGGCTGGGTGCTGGCCGGCTCGCCGAAGGGCAGGGTGCACCTCGGGGCGTACGGCCGCGGGATGAGCGCCTACGGCCTCGGGTTCTCGGTGATCGACGACATCGCCTCGTACGCCTCGTAGCAGCGCGTACGCCGGCGCACGGCGCATCTCGCGCGGGTCAGGGGCGACCGCGGCAGCGGCCGCCCCTTCATGGACCTCGGATCCATGGACCTCGGAACGGACCTCAGAACTTGTTGCGCGGGGTGATCCCCAGCGACATGCCCGACAGACCGCGCTGCCGGCCGCCCAGCTTGCTCGCCACCTCGCGCAGCGCGATGGCCGCCGGCGAGTCCGGGTCGGACAGCACGATCGGCTTGCCCTCGTCGCCGCCCTCCCGCAGCCGTACGTCGATCGGGATCGAGCCCAGCACCGGCACCGTCGCGCCGGTCGTCTTCGTCAGCCCCTCGGCGACCAGCTTGCCGCCGCCCGTGCCGAAGACGTCGATCATCTCGTCGCAGTGCGGACACGGCAGGCCCGACATGTTCTCGACGACACCGACGATCTTCTGATGTGTCTGCACCGCGATCGAGCCGGCCCGCTCCGCGACCTCGGCCGCTGCCTGCTGCGGGGTGGTGACCACCAGGATCTCGGCGTTCGGCACGAGCTGCGCCACCGAGATCGCGATGTCGCCGGTGCCCGGCGGCAGGTCCAGCAGCAGGACGTCCAGATCGCCCCAGTAGACGTCCGCGAGGAACTGCTGGAGCGCGCGGTGCAGCATCGGCCCGCGCCACACCACCGGCGCGTTGCCCGGGGTGAACATGCCGATGGAGATCACCTTCACGCCGTTCGCCGACGGCGGCATGATCATGTTCTCGACCTGGGTGGGCCGGCCGTCCGCGCCGAGCATCCGCGGCACGCTGTGCCCGTAGATGTCCGCGTCGACGACACCGACCTTCAGCCCGTCGGCCGCCATCGCCGCCGCCAGGTTGACCGTCACCGAGGACTTGCCGACGCCGCCCTTGCCCGAGGCCACCGCGTACACCCGGGTCAGCGAGCCGGGCTTGGCGAACGGCACCTCACGCTCGGCGGTGCCACCGCGCAGCGAGGACGCCAGCTCGCGCCGCTGCTCGTCGCTCATCACATCCAGCGTCACGTCCACCCGGGTGACGCCCGCGACCCGCGCGACCGCCTCCGTCACGGTCCGCGTGATGGTGTCGCGCATCGGGCAGCCGGACACCGTGAGATACACCGTGACGGCCACCGCGCCGTCCGCCCCGATATCCACCGATTTGACCATGCCGAGTTCGGTGATCGGCCGGTGGATCTCAGGGTCGTTCACCGTCGCCAGCGCATCGCGCACCGCGTCTTCTGCGGGAACGGCGGTTCCGTACGTATCGGTAGCCATACCGAGATGGTACGGCGCTCCGTGCCGCCTCCGGAAAGCCCGTCAGTGGTCGGCTTCCTCGCGTCCGTGCCCGCTCTCCAGGGGAAGTACCAGGTGGTGGTCCGCCATGTCCCTCACCAGGTCCTGGAGCTCCGAGCGCAGCCAGTCGCGCGTGGCGACCTCGCCCAGGCCGATCCGCAGCGCCGCGATCTCCCGTGTCAGGTACTCGGTGTCCGCAATCGCGCGCTCGTTCTGCTTGCGCTCCTGCTCCTGCGTCACCCGGTCACGGTCGTCCTGGCGGTTCTGCGCCAGCAGGATGAGCGGCGCGGCGTACGAGGCCTGGAGGGACAGCACCAGCGTCAGGAAGATGAACGGGTACGGGTCGAAGCGCAGCTCGCTGGGGGCGGTGACGTTCCAGATGAGCCAGACGATGATGATCAGGGTCATCCAGACGATGAAGCGGCCCGTCCCCAGGAAACGCGCGATCCGCTCCGAGAGCACCCCGAAGGCCTCGGGGTCGTAGTCGGGCAGCAGCTTGCGGCGCGGGGCCAGCGGCTGGTCCAGCCTGGCGCGGCCGCCGCGGGCCAGCGCGGTCGACCCGGCCGGGAAGCCGGTCCGCTGACGCTCCCGACCGCCGTCCCTGTCCGGGCGGTCAGCTGCCACCGGCCGCCTCCTCCACGTCGTGGAACCCGGTCTCCCGCCAGTCGTCGGGCAGCATGTGGTCGAGCACGTCATCGACCGTCACCGCGCCGAGCAGTGAGCCCCGGTCGTCCACGACCGGCGCCGAGACCATGTTGTACGCCGCGAGATGGCCGGTGATCGCCGTCAGCGGGGTGTCCGGGGCGAGCGGCGGCAGATCGCTGTCGACGATCGAGCTGACCAGGGTGAACGGCGGATCCCGCAGCAGCCGCTGGAAGTGGACCGTGCCCAGGTACTTGCCGGTCGGCGTCTCGTCCGGCGGGCGGCACACATAGACCTGCGCCGCGAGCGCGGGGGAGAGGTCCTGCTGCCGTACCCGGGCCAGCGCGTCCGCCACCGTCGCGTCCGGGCGCAGCACGATCGGCTCGGTCGTCATCAGACCGCCGGCGGTCCGCTCCTCGTACGACATCAGCCGCCGTACGTCCGCCGCGTCGTCGGGCCGCATCAGCGTCAGCAGCCGCTCCTTGTCCGCCTCGGGCAGCTCGGAGAGCAGATCGGCCGCGTCGTCCGGGTCCATCGCCTCCAGCACGTCGGCCGCGCGCTCCTCCTTGAGCTTGCCGAGGATCTCCACCTGGTGGTCCTCGGGCAGCTCCTCCAGGACATCCGCGAGCCGGTCGTCGTCGAGGGCCGCGGCGACCTCCGCCCGCCGTTTCGGCGTCAGATGGTGCAGTGCGTTGGCGAGATCGACCGGGCGCAGCCGCTCGAACGTGGCGACGAGATTCTCCGCGCCCTGTCCCTCCTCCTCCAGGGAGAAGCCGGTGACCGCCGACCAGTCGACGGTCAGCGCCTCGCCCCGCCGGCGCAGCGCGCCGCCCTTCCTGCCGCGCCGTACGAAGACCTTGGCGATCTCCCAGTCGCGGCGGGCGGGCAGCTGCTGGATGGCGACATCGAGGACCGTCACCTCCTCGTCGCTCTCCACGAGCCGCACCCGGCGGTCGAGCAGCTCGCCGAGCACGAGGCGTTCGGTCGGCCGCTGTTCGAAGCGCCGTACGTTGACCACACCCGTGGTGATGACCTGACCGGACTCGATGCCGGTGACCCGCGTCATGGGCAGGAAGATCCGGCGCCTGCTGAGCACTTCGACGACCAGGCCGAGCAGCCGCGGCGGGCGGCTGCCGACACGCAGCATCGCGACCAGGTCGCGGACCCGCCCGACCTGGTCGCCGACGGGATCGAAGACCGGCGCACCGGCCAGATGCGAGACAAAGACCCGTGGGGCGCCTGCTGCCATGCCGAGCGCCTCCTTGCCCTTGATTGTCCATTTATCCGGCGGGATAACGGGTTCAGGCTAGCCCGTACCGCTGCGGTACGCCCTGGCGGATCCGTCCGTCCGGCTCTCTGTCGAGCGGTGCCTCCGGCCCGGGTACGCTGCGGTCTGCCACCCCCCATCCTCGTATGAGAGGCAGTGCGTCTGTGACCCTTTTCCTGTCGTCCGACCGTGCCCGCCGGGCCGCTCTTCCTGTCGCGATCTGCGCCGGACTGGCCACGGTACTCACGGCGTGCGGCGAGGATCCGGACGAGGGGACGAACATGGTGGGCAAGCTCTCCGCCACCGAGATCGAGAGAAAGGCGCAGACGGCCGCGGGCAGCGCGGACGCGGTACGCCTCTCCGGCTCACTGGTCAGCAAGGGACAGACGTACAAGCTCAATATGCGGCTCAAGGAGAACGGCGGCATAGGGTCCGTCACCTCCAAGAACACCACCTTCCAGCTGTTGCGCATCGAGGACGCGCTCTTCCTGAAGGCCGACGCCGACTTCTGGAGCCACGCGAGCGAGGACGGCAAGGAGAGCGCCGAGCCGAGCAAGGCGGACGCCGAGGTCGCGGACAAGCTCCAGGACAAGTACGTGAAGGTGCCGGAGGACGACCCGTCGTACAAGCAACTGAACAGCTTCACGGACATGAAGGTGCTGCTCGACGGGCTGCTGACGCTGCACGGCAAGCTGAGCAAGGGCAGCCGGGACACCATCGGCGGCGTACGGACCATCAAGATCAGTGGCGGCGAGGGCGACGGCGGGACGCTGGACGTCTCGCTCGAAGGCACGGCGTACCCGCTGCAACTGGTCCGCGCGGGCGGCGCGGGGACGCTCACCCTCGCCGACTGGGGCCAGGACTTCCCCCTGGAGGCCCCGGCCAAGGGCCAGACGGTCGACTACGGCAGCCGGCTCCCGGGCGCCGGAGACTGAACCCGGTCCGCCGGCTAACGCTTCGTACGGCGCAGCAGCAGGCGTCCCAGCGAGGCCGGGGCGGGCTGACGGGTCGTCGCCCCGGTCGCCAGCGGCGCGGCCGCCAGAGAGCCCTGTGGCAGCTCGGTGATCACATCCTGGGGCGCCAGCCGCAGCACCCGGCACTCACGCGCCCAACGCTCCGTCATCACCTCGGCGTCCGGCGCGTTGAGCCGCTTGCCCTTGAGTTCGGCGACGGCCGCCTCCCAGGCCTCGGAGTGCGGCGCGAGCTCGCTGACGGCCGCCGTCCAGCCGACCAGTCGGCCGCCCTTGTCCTTGCTCCGTACGGTCACCTCGGCGGTGGAGCCGTCGGCGAGCTCCGGCAGCGGCTGCTCCCCGGGGCCGTCCCCGACCAGATACGCGGCGCCGTCGTGCCAGATGTGCCACAGCGCGCGGGCGGGTCCTGGACCCCGCACCCAGATGAGGCCGGACTTCTTGGTGGCCTCCTCGACAAGCAACTGGCCGAGCTGCGGTTCTGTCATGCCCGCAGCTTAGCCAGCGCTCGGAGAGGGACTCCCTAGAGCCACCCGTTGCGCTTCAGGGTGCGATGGATCGTCAGACAGATGACGCCGATCGCGACGAGCACCATCGGATAGCCGTACTTCCACTGCAGCTCCGGCATGTGATCGAAGTTCATGCCGTAGATCCCGCAGACGGCCGTCGGTACGGCGATGATCGCCGCCCAGGAGGTGATCTTGCGCATGTCCTCGTTCTGCGCGACGGTCGCCTGCGCCAGATTCGCCTGGAGGATCGAGTTCAGCAGTTCGTCGAAGCCGATGACCTGCTCGTGCACCCGGGCCAGATGGTCCGCGACATCGCGGAAGTACTTCTGGATGTCGGGGTCGATCAGCCGCATCGGCCGCTCGCTCAGCAGCTGCATCGGCCGCAGCAGCGGGGAGACGGCCCGCTTGAACTCCAGCACCTCACGCTTGAGCTGATAGATCCGCCCGGCGTCCGAGCCGCGCGGGCTGCCCTTCGCCGGGGCGGAGAACACATCGATCTCGACCTCGTCGATGTCGTCCTGCACGGACGCCGCCACCGCGATGTACCCGTCGACGACATGGTCGGCGATGGAGTGCAGTACGGCCGAAGGCCCTTTGGCGAGCAGCTCGGTGTCGTCCTCCAGGCGGTGGCGCAGGTTGCGCAGCGAGCCCTTGCCGCCGTGCCGGACGGTGATGACGAAGTCCCGGCCGGTGAAGCACATGACCTCGCCGGTGTCGACGACCTCGCTGGTCGCGGTCAGTTCGGTGTGCTCCACGTAGTGGATGGTCTTGAAGACGGTGAACAGGGTGTCGTCGTACCGCTCCAGCTTCGGCCGCTGGTGCGCGTGCACCGCGTCCTCCACCGCCAGCGGGTGCAGCCCGAACTCGGCCGCGATACCGGCGAACTCCTCCTCGGTCGGCTCATGGAGGCCGATCCAGGCGAATCCGCCGCCCTCGCGCACCCGCAGCATCGCTTCGTGCGGGGTGACACAAGGGCCTTTCACCACCCGCCGGCCTTCGCGGTAGACCGCGCAGTCGACCACCGCGCTCGACGCGGACGGGTCGCGGGTGGCGTCGTACGTCTCGTACTTGTTGTAGGCGGCGCTGCTCTTGCGCAGGGACGGGCGGACCGCTGCGCGCAGGTCACGGATCATCGACATGACGGGCTCCTTCACGGAGAGGCCGTCGGCGAGGCGTGGCACAGCCCGGAATGGGGACGTGATGCGTACGTCCGCAAAGCGGGCGGCACCGCGGAGTCGCGGTGACGGCGTTCGCTTCAGACAGGCAAAGACACAGGCAAAGAAAAGAAGTGCTCTTCCGTCGTGCGACATGCCGCGGGGCTGGGCGGAAAGGGCCTCAGACCACAGAGAAAAGGCGTCGTGCGGAAGAGCGGCTGGTACTGGCCGGGTGACTTCGATCCACCGCAGCCCCACCTCCTCCGGCCGGTCCCCCGTAGGGGATGACGTGTCGTCGGGACTCGAGAGCGACGCTTCAGCGTGCTGCCCCGACCAGCGGCCAAGACTATCAGCTGACAGCAGGCCAATCCTTTCCCTTGCCCCATTCACGCGCGATCTATGCTCCCGGCATGGGAGAAATTCTTGCTCTGGTCGAGGCCCGGCTCTGTACGGCGCTGGGTGAACCGGACGCGCGCGCGGCGGTGACCTTCCTGGGGACGGACCGCATCGAGGTGCTGCGCTTCACCGACTCCCGCGGCGGCTCGGACGTGGTGCGCTACGCCACCCTCGGGATGTCGGCGCAGCCGATGGCCGATCCGGCGGCGCTGCTCGCCGACCCGGTGAAGGGCCCGCGGGCCGAGCTGGTCCTGACCGTACGGTCCGGGCCGGCCGCGACCGACCAGGTACTGCGTCCGCTGGCCGTGCTGGCCGCGTCCCCGCAGGTCGAGGGGGTGGTCGTCGCTCCGGGCAATTCGCTCGACCTGGGGGAGCCGCTGTGGCCCCAGGCGCCGTTCAGCTCCGTACTCGTCGGGGAGTCCGGCGGCCTGGCCGAGGACCTGGAGCTGGACGCGCCGCTGGAGCCGGTGCGGTTTCTGCCGCTTCTGCCGATGACGCCCAACGAGGCGGCGTGGAAGCGGGTCAGGGGCGCGCGGGAGCTGCACGAGCGATGGCTGGCGCACGGCACGGATCTGCGCGATCCGCTGCGCCGCTCCGTCCCGCTGGACTGAGCCGGCCGGGCCCGTCTGCCCCGGCTCGCGCGTGCGCCTCGCCCCGGCCGGCCGGCCGCCGCGGCCCGCGCCGGACGGCCGACCGTCCTTGACGCGGCGACGGCCGGGGAGGACCGTGGGGGACTATGAGGGGCCAACCCAGTTGCCCGAAGTGCGGTGGCCGGGTCAGGGCGCCCGGCCTCTTCGCCGATTCCTGGCAGTGCGACCTACACGGCACGGTGTATCCGCTCCAGCCGGTGATACCGCCCAGTTCCGAAGCCCTCGACGTCGTGGTGCACCGCGCCGTTGTTCCGGTGTGGATGCCCTGGCCGCTGCCCGTCGGCTGGCTCTTCACCGGGGTCGCGTACGCGGGCGACGACCGCAGCGGTGGCCGTGCGACCGCCGTGGCCTGCTCGGGTCCTGGACCGCTCGGCGGCACCGGTGAGCTGCTGCTCGTCTCCGAGGAGCTGGGGGTCGGGCTTGGCGCGCGCTACGCGGGCATCGACGGCCCCGACCCGGGGCCCGCCATCTGTGTCGACAAGCCACCGCAGACCAAGCTGCTTGCCGCGGGGCGGCCCACCCCCCTCTGGCATGTCCCCGAGGCCCCGAAGGACCGCGCGGTCTTCGCGGGCGAGGCGCTCGGACTGTGGCTGTGGGCGATCGTCTGGCCGGAGCAGTCGGGGCTGCTGCTCTACGACGAGCTGGTGCTGACCGATCTGCGGGACGGCGGCGCCGATGTGGAACTGGTGCCCTGCGGTCCGCTGTCACCACGGCTGCTGTCCTGACGGAGGCGCCCGGACGGCCGGGACGGGGTGTTCGAATCTCCCGTTATCCTGAAGCGTCCCCTGTCCGCCCCGAGCCCCGGAGTACGCGTCGTGCGCATCGACCTGCACACCCACTCCACGGCCTCGGACGGTACGGACACCCCGGCCGAGCTGGTCCGTAACGCGGCCGCCGCCGGGCTCGACGTCGTCGCGCTGACCGACCACGACTCCACCCGGGGCCACGCCGAGGCGATCACCGCGCTCGCGGACCTCGACCGGGACCTCACGCTTGTCACGGGCGCCGAGCTCTCCTGCCGTCTCGACGGCGTCGGGCTGCACATGCTCGCGTACCTCTTCGACCCGTACGAGCCGGAGCTGCTGCGCGAGCGCGAGCTGGTACGGGACGACCGCGTCCCGCGGGCGCGGACGATGGTGCGCAAGCTCCAGGAGCTGGGCGTCCCGATCACCTGGGAGCAGGTGGCGCGCATCGCGGGCGACGCCTCCCTCGGCCGGCCGCACATCGCCACCGCGCTCGTGGAACTGGGCGTCGTCGGCACCGTCTCCGACGCCTTCACACCCGAGTGGCTCGCGGACGGCGGACGCGCGTACGCCGAGAAGCACGAACTCGATCCCTTCGAGGCGATCCGCCTGGTGAAGGCCGCCGGCGGCGTCACCGTCTTCGCGCACCCCGGGGCCGTCAAGCGCGGCGAGGTCGTGCCCGAGGCCGCCGTCGAACGCCTTGCCGCCGCCGGCCTCGACGGCATCGAGGTCGACCACATGGACCACGACGAGCCGACGCGCGCCAGGCTGCGCGGGCTGGCCGCCGGACTCGGGCTGCTGACCACCGGGTCGAGCGACTATCACGGCAGCAGGAAGTCCGTGGAGCTCGGGGCGTCCACCACGGACCCGGAGATCTACGGCGAGATCACCCGGCGCGCTTCCGGCGCGTTCCCGGTGCCGGGCGTGGGCGGACGCGCCTAAGTCCGGCCGTACCGCCGTATCCGTACTGCCTTTCGCCGTATCCGTACCGCTCGTTCTTCCGCTCTCTTCTTCTCTTCTCGCAAGGCCCTCACTGTGTTCGACTTTGCCGTTTTCGGATCACTCTTTCTCACCCTTTTTGTGATCATGGACCCTCCCGGGATCACACCGATCTTCCTCGCCCTCACCTCCGGCCGCCCCGCCAAGGTCCAGCGCGCCATGGCCTGGCAGGCGGTGGCCGTGGCCTTCGGTGTGATCACCGTCTTCGGCATCCTCGGCCAGCAGATCCTGGACTATCTCCATGTCTCCGTGCCGGCGCTGATGATCGCCGGCGGTCTGCTTCTGCTGCTCATCGCGCTCGATCTGCTGACCGGTAAGAACGATGAGCCCCAGCAGACCAAGGACGTCAATGTGGCGCTCGTACCCCTGGGCATGCCGCTGCTCGCGGGGCCCGGTGCGATCGTGTCCGTCATCCTCGCCGTGCAGCACGCCGACGGCGCGTCGGCGCAGGTCTCGGTCTGGGCCGCGATCGTCGCGATGCATGCCGTGCTCTGGCTGACGATGCGCTATTCGCTGCTGATCATCCGGCTGATCAGGGACGGCGGGGTGGTGCTGGTGACCCGGCTGGCCGGGATGATGCTGTCGGCCATCGCCGTCCAGCAGATCATCAACGGCGTCACCCAGGTCGTCCAGGGCGGCTGACACGGCAGCGCCCCCGTACGGGTGATCCGTACAGGGGCGCTTCGTCGGTCGCGTCAGGTGCGATAAGGGTTACGAGGCCGAGGTGTCGGCCGGACGGATATAGATGCGCTGGCCCATCGCGGCGGCCTGCTGCACGATCCGATTGACGGAGGCGGCGTCCACAACGGTGCTGTCCACGGCGGAACCGTCGACATCGTCGAGTCGCATGATTTCGAAGCGCAAGGCTTCTCCCTTCGTCTGATCCTCCTGCTGGAGAACTATGGGTGACGGGCACGTCCGTCGTCGTTACATGTCAGTACAACGGCTTGCCCTCTGCAAACATTCCCTACGCTAAGGAAAATTTGTGGGTGGCTAACTACTGGCGGGTACAATGTCGTCCACGGAGAATGAACGGCGTATGAACGAGGCAGAGATCAACCCAGAGGCCAGCGATATCGGCGCCCGTCTGGAGCACACCAACGAGCTGCTCCAGCGCATGCTCGCCGAGGTCGCCAAGACCCCGTCCACACATGCCATCTTCGTTGACGCCGGTTACGTCTATGCTGCGGCCGGGTTGCTTGTAGCGGGCACGGAAGACCGGCGCTCCTTCGATCTCGACGCCGAGGGGCTCATCGAGGCCTTCATCGACAAGGCGCGGATCATCTTCGCGGACAGCAGACTGCTCCGCGTCTACTGGTACGACGGGGCCAGACGCCGGATCCACACCTCTGAGCAGCAGTCCATCGCCGAGCTGCCCGACGTCAAGGTCAGGCTCGGCAACCTCAACGCCAACAACCAGCAGAAGGGCGTCGACTCCCTGATCCGTACGGATCTCGAATCGCTCGCCCGGCACCGCGCCATCAGCGACGCGGCGCTGGTCGGCGGCGACGAGGACCTGGTGTCCGCCGTCGAGGCGGCCCAGGGGTACGGCGCACGGGTCCACCTGTGGGGCATCGAGGCCGGCGAAGGGCGCAACCAGGCCGAGCCGCTGCTGTGGGAGGTCGACAGCCAGCGGACCTTCGACCTCGACTTCTGCAAGCCGTATGTCACCCGGCGCCCGGTCACCACGTACGAAAACGAGGGTGAGCCCCCGCCCTCCCGTGACCAGGTGCGGTTCATCGGCGCGCAGATCGCCGCGACCTGGCTGGCCGAGCGGGGCCGGGACGCGATGGCAGAGCTTCTGCCGGGCCATCCGTATCTGCCGGGCCCGGTGGACCAGGACCTGCTGATCGAGGCGGAGAAGCTGCTCCAGCGCTCACTGAGAGGCCATGCGATGCTGCGGCGGTCCCTCCGGGACGGCTTCTGGCACCACCTCCAGTCCCAGTACTAGACGAGTTATTCCGAAGTAGCGTCGTCCGCCCGGAGGGCGGGCCCGGCGGTGTCCGGTGCGTGTGATCGCAAGGCGCCGAGGTGCCCTCGTAGCGGAGCTACCAGGGCATTTCGGCAACGCCGCGAGCGTGCGTGCTGGGCGCCGCCGGGCAGACGGGACTTCGGAATGACTCGTCCAGGCCCTGTCCCGATCAGTGGCTGCCGTCCCAGAAGTCCGTCAGCGCGGCGGCGGTCTCCTGCGGCCGGTCGGTGTTGGGTGAGTGCTGTGCGCCCCCGACGACCGTCCTGCGGGCCCCGAGCCGCTCCGCCATCGCGTCGAGCAGCGGCACCGGCCAGGTGTCGTCCTGCTCGCCGGACACCACATGCTTGGGCAGCGGCTGTACGGCGGCCAGCTCGGCCACCCGGTCGGGCTCCACGGTCAGCTGGCGGCCGGTGGCGATCAGCTGGGCGGCACTGGTCCGCAGCCAGCGCCTTTGCAGGTCGGCCCCGTCGACGGGGGTCTCCTCGGGCGGGTCCATCGCCCGCATGGCCTGCCAGACCTGCTCCATCGTCATGGTCACGAGCGCGTCGCTGAGCAGCTTCACCCGCTCCCGCTGGACCGGGCTGACCTGCGCGGGCCCCGAGGACATCAGCGTCAGTGAGACGAACGGGCTCCGGTCGAGCAGGACGGCGGCGCGGGCGATCTGCCCGCCCAGCGAGTGCCCGAGCAGGTGCACGGGCGGGCCGATGGCCTCGGCCTGCGCCAGTACGTCCGAGGCCAACTCGCTTTGCGCGTAAGCCTCTTGGGTGTCCGGACCCTCGGTCTCGAACTGTCCACGACCGTCCACGGCGACGGCGCGGTAGCCGGCCTCGGTGAACGGCTCCAGCAACGCGATGAAGTCCTCCTTGCTGCCGGTGAAACCGGGCAGCAGGAGCACGGTCCCCTGCGGCTCCCCGGCCGGCCGCGCGTCGAGCACGGCGAAGCGCCCGCGGCGGGTCGACAGGAAGCGGGCGCGGGCGCAGGAGGGCGGGATGAAGGTGGGCGGCCGACTCATGCGACGAGGCTAGCGGTCCGGCCGGCCGGGGCACGCCGATGGCCCTCGTACGCCGATGGGGCCCGGGCATGCCGATGGCCCGGCACCCCCCTGAGGGGGCACCGGGCCATCGGTCCGCGCGTCAGCTCTCGGTCGGGGCCGTGGTCGTACGGGCGCGGCGGCGGCGCGGCTTGGGTACGGCCTCGCCCTCCGGTGCGTCCGCGGCCGTCTCGGCCGTCTCCACCGCTTCGGCGACGGGCTTGGCGACGCGGGTGCGGCGGCGCGGCTTGGCCTCCGCGATGGGGGCCTCGGCAGTGGCCTCGACGGCCACAGCCTGCTCCGCCGTGTCCGCCACCTCGGCGACGGGCTTGGCGACCCGGGTGCGGCGGCGCGGCTTGGACTCGGCGACCGGGGCCTCGGGAGCGTCGACGGCCACGGCCGTCTCGGCCGGCACGACGTCTTCGGCCGCGGGCTTCGCGGCCCGCGTGCGACGACGGCGCTTGGGCGCGGCGTCGGCCTCCGGCTCCGTCACCACGGACTCCGTCAGCACCTCCGTGCCAGGGGTCTCCAGGGCCGGTGCCTCGACGGCAGCGGCGTCACCGGCACTGGCGCGGGTACGCCGACGCCGGCGCGGGGTGCGCGGTCCGGCCGGCCGCTCCGCGGTGTCCGGCGGTACGGCCGTCTGGAACTGCGGCTCGACCGCCGTCTGGAACTGCGGCTCGACCGCCGTCTGGAACTGGGGCTCGACCGCCTTCCTGGGCTGCGGCTCGACCGCCGTCCCGGACTGCGGCTCCGCGCCGTCCAGCGAGGTCCCGCCGCGGGTACGGCGGCGCTGGCGCGGGGCGCGCGTACGGGCCGGGCGCTCTTCCCGTACCGCGGTGGCGGTGGCGGTGGGGCCGGAGGCGGAGGCGGACTTGCGGCCACGGCCGCCCGTCTCGCCGAGGTCCTCGACCTGCTCCGCCGAGAGACCGGCACGCGTCCGGTCCGCACGCGGAAGGACGCCCTTGGTCCCGGCGGGGATGTTCAGCTCCTCGAACAGGTGCGGGGACGTGGAGTACGTCTCCGGCGGGTCCGGGAAGCCGAGGTCCAGCGCCTTGTTGATCAGCTGCCAGCGCGGGATGTCGTCCCAGTCGACCAGCGTGACGGCGGTACCGGACGCGCCGGCCCGGCCGGTGCGGCCGATGCGGTGGAGGTAGGTCTTCTCCTCCTCCGGCGACTGGTAGTTGATGACGTGGGTCACGCCTTCGACGTCGATACCGCGGGCGGCGACGTCGGTGCAGACCAGCACGTCCACCTTGCCGTTGCGGAAGGCGCGCAGCGCCTGTTCGCGGGCGCCCTGGCCCAGGTCGCCGTGGACCGCGCCGGAGGCGAAGCCGCGCTGGGCGAGCTGGTCGGCGATGTCGGCGGCCGTGCGCTTCGTACGGCAGAAGATCATCGCGAGCCCGCGGCCCTCGGCCTGCAGGATGCGCGCGACCAGCTCCGGCTTGTCCATGGAGTGGGCGCGGTAGATACGCTGCGTGGTGTTGGCGACGGTCGCGCCCGCGTCGTCCGGCGAGGTGGCGCTGATGTGGGTGGGCTGCGACATGTAGCGGCGGGCGAGGCCGATGACCGCGCCCGGCATGGTCGCGGAGAACAGCATCGTCTGGCGCTTGGGCGGCAGCAGCTGGATGATCTTCTCGACGTCGGGCAGGAAGCCCAGGTCGAGCATCTCGTCGGCCTCGTCCAGGACGAGCCCGCGCACATGGGAGAGATCGAGCTTCTTCTGGCCCGCCAGGTCGAGCAGCCGGCCCGGGGTGCCGACAATCACATCGACGCCCTTCTTGAGGGCCTCGACCTGCGGCTCGTAGGCACGGCCGCCGTAGATCGCCAGCACGCGGACGTTACGCACCTTGCCGGCCGTCAGCAGGTCATTGGTGACCTGCGTGCACAGCTCGCGGGTGGGAACGACCACCAGGGCCTGCGGGGCGTTGGTCAGCTGCTCGGGCACGGCCCGGCCCGCCTCGACGTCCGCGGGGACGGTCACGCGCTCCAGCAGGGGCAGGCCGAAGCCGAGCGTCTTGCCGGTGCCGGTCTTGGCCTGTCCGATGACGTCCTTGCCGGAAAGCGCGACCGGGAGGGTCATCTCTTGGATGGGGAACGGAGACATGATGCCGACGGCTTCAAGCGCCTCGGCCGTCTCGGGAAGGATTCCGAGCTCTCGGAAAGTCGTAGTCAGGGTGCTGCCTCTTCTGTGAGACGCGGCGCGAGGCGAACGCTGGGGGTCGTACCGCACCTGGGTACTCGGCCGGCCGTGGATTGGCCGGATGGCGCGGGACCACTGCCGTCGCTCGAGCGCTCGTGCCGCTGAGGGGGCCCCTCACTGCAGGTCGTACGCAGCTGTGCGTACGGTCCGCGCGGAGGGCGGTCGGGGGCGGAGCCGATCGGGCCACCGACCGGGCATCCTCATAAGGGCCTGTCCGAGGGAACGCCCCTCGGTCAAACACTGCGATGCCCGCCGAATAGTCGGCAGGCGCATTACCACTGTACCCCGGAATCGCGCATGTGTGTCGGGCGAATTCGTCGGAACGGTGTGGCGGCACTGTCTGACCAGGCCCTTCCGCGGTGCGCGGAGCGGGCTATTGTGCCGTCCATGGAGACGCCCGACACCGCCACCACGTCCGCATCCGCAGCCGAGGAACCCACTGGAATCGCCGCCCAGGACTGGGCCACGGCCGCCGCTGAGCCGCAGTACCGCGCCGCGGTCGTGGATCTGCTGGGGGCGCTCGCCTACGGCGAGCTGGCGGCCTTCGAACGGCTCGCCGAGGACGCCAAGCTGGCGCCGACCCTGGCCGACAAGGCCGCGCTGGCGAAAATGGCCGCCGCGGAGTTCCACCACTTCGAGCAGCTGAACGACCGGCTGCGGGCGATCGACGCCGAGCCGACCGGCGCGATGGAGCCGTTCGCCAAGGCGCTGGACGACTTCCACCGGCTGACCGCGCCCTCGGACTGGCTGGAAGGCCTGGTCAAGGCGTACGTCGGTGACTCGATCGCCAGCGACTTCTATCGTGAGGTGGCCGCGCGGCTGGACACCGACACCCGCGCGCTGGTGCTGGCCGTGCTGGACGACACGGGACACGGCAACTTCGCCGTGGAGAAGGTCCGCGCCGCGATCGAGGCGGAGCCGCGGGTCGGCGGACGGCTCGCGCTCTGGGCGCGGCGGCTGATGGGCGAGGCGCTCTCACAGGCCCAGCGTGTGGTGGCCGACCGGGACGCGCTCTCGACGATGCTGGTGGGCGGGGTGGCCGGCGGCTTCGATCTCGCGGAGGTCGGCCGGATGTTCTCCCGGATCACCGAGGCGCACACCAAGCGGATGGCCGCGCTCGGACTGGCCGCCTGACCGCACCCGGGGAGCCCGGGCCACGCGTCCGCGCCGACCGGCCGGACACGCCCTACGGCATGGCCCGGTGCAGCCTGCGGCCCGCGGGACGGAGCAGCAGGGACAGCACCACCGCTCCCACCAGCAGGGCGCCGACGAGCGTCGCCATGACATGGCCCGCGCCAAGCGCCATATGCGTCAGATAGGCACCGAAGAGGGCGCCGAGCGGACCTGTCGTGAACACCGTCCGGCGCGCGGGGAGCCGGTGGGACAGCCCATGGGCCGCAGCCCACGAGAGACCGAGTCCGAGCAGGACCGATCCGAGAGCTTCGAAGATCACTGCTGATCACCTCATCGCCGGGGGTGGGTACGTCGGTACGGGCGCTGTCCGGCCCAGCACGTCACTACCCGGAGTGCACAGAACGCAACCCTCCCCCGGCGCAGCCGGGGCGGCGGCTCCGCGCACAGCGGAATGGCCCGGCGGGAATCCCGCCGGGCCATTCCCGGTGTCGGTGGACGGCTGTGACTACAGCGCGCCGAATCCGACCCGTCGTGTCGTGGGCTCACCGATCTCCACATACGCGACCCGCTCGGCCGGTACGAGGACCTTGCGCCCCTTGTCGTCCGTGAGGCTGAGCAGCTGTGCCTTGCCGGCCAGCGCGTCGGCCACGGCGCGCTCGACCTCCTCGGCGGACTGCCCGCTCTCCAGAACGATCTCCCGGGGCGCGTGCTGCACGCCGATCTTGACCTCCACGGCTATGTCCCTCCGAACGGTCTGTGCGTTGCGCGGTCAGCCGCGCGGTACGCAGCACACATTAGCCCGGAGAGACCACGCGGAAGACGCGGCGGTGAACGCCCGCAGCGAACACGCGCCGCTCAGAGGTCACCCCGACAGGCCCTCAGTGCTGTTCGGTGCCGTGCAGCGGGAAGCCGGCGATACCGCGCCAGGCCAGTGAGGTGAGGAGCTGGACCGCCTGCTCGCGGGGGATGACGGACTCGCTGGAGAGCCAGTAGCGGGCGACCACCTGGGAGACGCCGCCGAGGCCGACGGCCAGCAGCATGGACTCGTCCTTGGACAGCCCGGTGTCCTCGGCGATCACGTCGGAGATCGCCTCCGCGCACTGCAGCGCGACCCGGTCGACGCGCTCACGCACCGCCGGCTCGTTCGTCAGGTCCGACTCGAAGACCAGGCGGAAGGCGCCGCCCTCGTCCTCCACGTAGGCGAAGTACGCGTCCATGGTGGCCTCGACGCGCAGCTTGTTGTCCGTCGTCGACGCCAGCGCCGTACGGACGGCCAGCAGCAACGCCTCGCAGTGCTGGTCCAACAGCGCGAGATACAGCTCCAGCTTCCCGGGGAAGTGCTGGTAGAGGACCGGCTTGCTGACGCCGGCCCGCTCCGCGATGTCGTCCATCGCGGCGGAGTGATAGCCCTGCGCGACGAATACTTCCTGTGCCGCGCCCAGCAGCTGATTGCGTCGGGCGCGGCGAGGCAGGCGCGTGCCTCGTGGGCGTGCTGCCTCGGTCTGCTCTATGGCTGTCACGCCGCCTCCCAAAAATCGTTCCGTGCGCGCGGTGCGCCGCTCCGCCATCGTACTTTTGGGTAACCCGGCGGTGCGTGGTGCGGACGCAGAATTTCACGGACCGGACGGCCGCGGTAGCCGCTGCCCCCCGGCGGCTCAGCGGTAGTCGTCCTCGTCCTCGTCCAGAGGGACGGCCCGAGCCTGTTCCGCGGCGTCCGCCTCATTGGCCTTGTCGGGGTCGACGCGCGTCTGCGGTTCGGCGCCGCGCCGCCGCACGTCGGCCTTCTGCTCCGCGGCGTCGGCCTCGGGGGTCTCCTCGTCCAGCTCGGCATCCTCGTCGTTCGCTTCGAAGGTGTCCGGGTCCGTCGGGTCTACCGACATACAGTGCCCTTTCTCCTCGCGACGGAAGAGGGGCCGGGGCGAGCGCCCCTCCCTCCGAGCGTAGGAGCCCCCGATGCGTCACGCCATATGGCCTGTGATGGCGAACACACGAACAGGGGGCGTGATCGTCTCGTAACATTGCCGCATGTCTTCGACCGAGCTGCCGGAAAACCTTGCCGCCACCGTGGCTCCGAAGGTGAGTCCCGTACGGGTCGCGGAGGGGGAGACGCTGCGTTCCGTGGAGCTGCCCGGGCTCACGCTGGCCGTACGGTCACGGCCCGCGGCCCGTACCGGAGCGGCCCCCGCGCTCTATGTGCACGGGCTCGGCGGATCCTCGCAGAACTGGTCGGCGCTGATGCCGCTCCTGGAGGACAGGGTCGACGGCGAGGCCGTCGATCTGCCCGGCTTCGGGGACTCGCCGCCGCCGGACGACGGCAACTACTCGGTCACCGGTCACGCCCGCGCGGTGATCCGGCTGCTGGACGCGGGCGGGCGCGGGCCCGTCCATCTCTTCGGCAACTCCCTCGGTGGCGCGGTCGTCACCCGGGTCGCGGCCGCCCGCCCCGATCTGGTGCGCACCCTGACCCTGGTCTCACCGGCGCTGCCCGAGATCCGGGTGCAGCGCACGGCGGTGCCCACCGCGCTGATGGCGGTGCCCGGTGTCACCGCGCTGTTCGGCCGGCTGACCCGGGACTGGACCCCGGAGCAGCGCACCCGCGGGGTGATGGCGCTCTGTTACGGCGATCCGACGCTGGTCACCGAGGAGGATGTGCGCCACGCGGTGCACGAGATGGAGCGGCGGCTTCAACTGCCGTATTTCTGGGACGCGATGACCTGTTCGGCGCGCGGGATCGTCAACGCGTACACCCTGGGCGGCCAGCACGGACTGTGGCGGCAGGCCGAGCGGGTGCTCGCGCCGACGCTGCTCATCTACGGCGGGCGGGATCAGCTCGTTTCGTACCGTATGGCGCGAAAAGCGTCGGCCGCTTTCCGTGATTCACGCCTCCTGACGCTCCCCGACGCGGGGCATGTTGCCATGATGGAGTACCCGCGGCAGGTCGCCCAGGCCTGCCGGGACCTCATCGATGACTACGGCAGGAGCTGATCCGGCGCGTGGGACGACACAGCCGCAAAGGCCCCGCTTCCCAGGGCTCGCGGAGCACGGCCGGGCCCGTGCCCGGCGAGCCCGTCCCGGAAGCGCGGGGTGCGGGCAACGGGCGGCGCCGGCGTTCCGCGGCCGGCCAGGGCCCCGAGCAGCACGCGGGCCCGGACGGCACCCCCGCGCGCGGCGTGCCCCAGGTGCGCGGCGGCCACCCCGAGCAGCGTGAGTCCGGGGGCGGCTGGGGTTTCCCGCAGAGTCAGGGTGACGGGCGGACCGGCCCCCGTGCCGCGGTCCCGCCGCGCCAGACACGGGCGCCGGGCGGCGGAACGCCACTGATCCCGGGGCCGCGGCGCGAGTTCGTGGACGCGTTCGACGCGTTCGACGCGTTCGAGCCCCCGCCCTCCCGGGCCGTCTCGCGGGAGACCGCGTCCGGTCCCGCTCCCGCCGTCGGCGACGATGACGGGATGTCGGGTGGCGCCGGGGCCGGGCCGGACGCCGAACAGCCCGCCAGGGGCGGCAAGGGACGCGCGCTCACCGGGATCGCCGCGGCGGCGGTGACCACGGTTCTCGCGGTCATCGTGGCCGGACAGGTCGCCGACGGTGGTACGGAATCGGCCGACGCGAAGGCGGCCGGCGGTCTCGACCGCACCGGTGAAGGCGAGGTCGCCTCCCGCTCGGACGGCAGGGCCACGCCCGCCCAGAAGCCGGTCGCGGTGCCCCCGCCCGCCACCTACGCGCAGTTGATGGCCCGTCAGTTCCCGCTCGACCCCGAGCTGAAGGCCTCGGGCGACTTCACGGCTGTGCCCGGTCTGGACAAGGCGCCGGGCAAGGGGCAGAAGTACCGCTACCGCGTGGACATCGAGAACGGGCTCGGCCTGGACGGCACGCTGTTCGCGGACGCCGTCCACAAGACCCTGAACGACGACCGGAGCTGGGCGCACAAGGGCGCCATGACCTTCGAACGCGTCTCCAGCGGCAGGCCCGACTTCGTGATCACCCTGGCGAGCCCCGGGACGACCGGCGAGTGGTGCGCCAAGTCCGGTCTGGACACGACCGTCGACAATGTGTCCTGCGACTCGGCCTCGACCGACCGCGTGATGATAAACGCCTACCGCTGGGCGCTGGGGGCGAAGACCTTCGGCGACAAGGCGATGCTCGCCTACCGGCAGATGCTGATCAACCATGAGGTCGGACACCGGCTCGGACACAACCATGTGAGCTGCCGCACGCCCGGCGCGCTCGCCCCGGTGATGCAGCAGCAGACCAAGTCGCTGGACATCGGCGGGATCGCCTGCAAGCCCAATCCCTGGGTGTACCCCAAGAGCTGAACCCCGTCCCACGAGGTGAGACGCCCGTCTCGAACCGCGTTGACATCGGAGACGGGGTCGTTCATATTTCTCCGCATGTCACCCCGCCGCGCCGCCGCCTTCGGTCATGCCGCCATTGAGCTGACGCTCATCGGCGTGACCGCGCTGTGCGTGGCAGACATTCTCTGTCGCTGACGCCTGCCCGAGCGCGCGTCGGCCGTCCCTTTTCGCCGTGCTTCCCCGCGCCTGGGCGTATGTGGTCCGTACGTGGGCGCGGCATGCCGGTCTTCTCCTCCCCTCTCCGTCGCTGCCTGTGCGGGCTCTTGGCGTTTCGCGCCTTTTCTCCCCTTCCCGCTTGACTCTGCCTGTGCAGCACACCGAGAGGCTTCTTCCGATGCGTCAACCGTCCGTCATATCCCGCCGCGTGGCAGCGGCAGCCGTCAGTCTGGTCGTGGCAGCGGGCGCCGCCGCCTGCGCCGGCCCACAGGACAACGATGCCAAGGCCGGCGCCACGGACAAGGGCAAGCCCCAGAAGGGCGGCGCGCTCTCGGTGCTGAACACCGAGCCGCAGACCGACTTCGACCCGGCGCGCCTCTACACCTCCGGCGGCGGCAACGTCCCCTCGCTCGTCTTCCGTACGCTGACCACCCGCAACCGCGAGGACGGACCGGCCGGCACCCAGGTCGTCCCCGACCTCGCCACCGACACCGGCCGCCCCAACGCGGACGCCACGGAGTGGACGTACACCCTCAAGGAAGGGCTGAAGTTCGAGGACGGCAACCCGATCACCAGTGCCGACATCAAGTACGGCATCGAGCGCTCCTTCGCCGCCGAACTCTCCGGCGGTGCACCGTATCTGCGCGACTGGCTGATCGGCGGCTCCGCCTACCAGGGGCCGTACAAGGACAAGAAGGGTCTCGACTCGATCGAGACGCCCGACGCCAGGACCATCGTCTTCAAGCTCAACAAGCCGGAGGGCGACTTCCCCTTCCTCGCCACCCAGACGCAGTTCGCGCCGGTGCCCAAGGCGAAGGACACCGGGGCGAAGTACGAGGAGCACCCCGTCTCCTCGGGGCCCTACAAGGTCGTCAAGAACGAGGGCGACGGCCAGCACCTGGTCCTGGAGCGCAACCCGCACTGGTCGGAGAAGACCGACCAGGAGCGCCACGCCTACCCGGACACCATCGACGTGAAGGCGGGGCTCGACGCGGCCGTCATCAACCAGCGGCTGTCCACCAGCTCGGGCGCCGACGCCGCAGCCATCACCACCGACACCAACCTCGGCCCGGCCGAACTCGCCCAGATCGGCAGCGACAAGGGGCTCGCCGCCCGCGTCGGCACCGGCCACTTCGGCTACACCAACTACCTCGCCTTCAACCCGAAGGTGAAGCCGTTCGACAACCCCAAGGTGCGCCAGGCGATCTCGTACGCCATCAACCGCACCAGCGTCATCAACGCGGCGGGCGGCTCCGCGCTCGCCGAGCCCGCGACCACCTTCCTGCCCGAGCAGAAGGCCTTCGGCTACACGCCGTACGACCACTTCCCGGCCGGGAAGACGGGCGACCCGGCCAAGGCCAAGGAGCTGCTCAAGGAGGCCGGGTACGCCAAGGGCCTGACCGTCACGCTCACCCACTCCACGGTCCAGAACCGGGAGACCAGCCCCGAGGTCGCCACCGCCGTCCAGGAGTCGCTCAAGCAGGCCGGGATCACGGTCAAGCTCCAGGGCCTGGAGGCCAACGCGTTCAACGAGGCGCGCTGGACCGTCAAGGGCGAGCCCGGCTTCTTCCTCTCCCGGTGGGGCGCGGACTGGCCGTCCGGCGGCCCCTTCCTGGCGCCGATCTTCGACGGCCGGCAGATCGTCAGGGACGGCTCCAACTACAACCACGCACAGCTGGACGACCCGGCGGTCAACAAGGAGATCGACGAGATCAACAAGCTGACCGACCCCGCGGCCGCCGCCAAGCGCTGGGGCGCGCTCGACAAGAAGATCGGTGAGCAGGCGCTCGACGTACCGCTCTTCCACCCGGTCTACAAGCGGCTGTACGGCAAGGACGTCAAGAACATCGTGATCAGCGACTGGACCGGTGTCCTCGACATCTCGCAGGTCGCGGTCAAGTGAGCACCGTTCCCGATCTGCCGGCGTCCGGGGCGGTGGCGGCGACGCCCGCCGCCCCGGGCGCCCGCGGGACGTGGCGGCGGCTGCGGGGGCGCCCCGCGGCCGTCGTGGCCGCGGGCGTCCTCGCCCTGCTGGTGGCCATGGCGCTCGCGGCGCCGCTGCTCGCCGCCGTCGAGGGCCAGGACGCGAATTCGTACCACGACGCGCTGGTGGACTCGGCGCGCGGCGGCGTGCCCCTGGGTTCGTTCGGCGGGGTGAGCGGCGACCACTGGCTCGGTGTCGAACCGGGCACCGGGCGCGATCTGTTCGTACGGCTGCTCTACGGAGCCCGGATCTCGCTGCTCGTCGCGGTGGGCGCGACCGTGGTGCAGGTGGTGATCGGGGTCGCGGTCGGCCTCGCCGCCGGACTCGGCAACCGGCTGCTCGACAGCTTTCTCAGCCGGGTCACCGATGTGATGGTCGCGCTGCCGATGCTCGTTCTCGCCATCGCGCTGACGGCCGTCGTCCCCGCCGGCTTCCCCCGCCCGCTGCTGCTGATCCTGGTCATCGGGCTGCTCAACTGGGGCGGTACGTCACGGATCGTACGGGCGCAGACGCTGACGCTGAAGCAGCTCGACTTCGTGGCGGCCGCCCGGCTCGGCGGCTCAGGACGGTGGCGGGTCGCACGGCGCGAGCTGCTGCCGTCGCTCGCGGCGCCCGTCATCACGTACGCGGCGATCCTGCTGCCCTCGAACATCGTGATCGAGGCGTCCCTGTCCTTCCTGGGGGTCGGGGTCAAGCCGCCGACGCCGTCGTGGGGACAGATGCTGTCGACCGCGCAGACCTGGTTCCGGGCGGATCCGATGTATGTACTGCTGCCCGCCGGGCTGCTGTTCGTGACCGTCCTCGCCTTCACGGTGCTGGGGGACGCGGTGCGCACCGCGCTCGATCCGCGGGAGGCCAGCCGGCTGCGGATCGGGACAAGGGCGTCGCGCCCCTCCCGTAAGACCCGTACCCCGATCGGGGATTCCGCCTCATGACCCGCTATCTGCTCAAACGGCTCGGCGGCGCGCTGCTCGTCCTGCTCGTGCTGTCCGTCGTGATCTACGCGCTCTTCTATGTCGCGCCGGGCGACCCGGCGAGGCTCGCCTGCGGCGACCGCTGCTCCCCGCAGCAGATCGCCCAGGTGCGGGACCAGCTCGGTCTGGGCGACTCGGTGTACGTGCAGTACGCGCACTTCCTCCAGGGGATATTCGCCGGGCGCGACTACTCCACCGGCACGGCCCTGCTGCACTGCGACGCGCCCTGCCTCGGCTTCTCGTACCAGACCGACCAGCAGGTCACCCAGCTGATCCTGGACCGGCTGCCGGCGACCGTCTCCCTCGCGCTCGGCGCGATGGTGCTGTGGCTGGTCATCGGGGTGGGCACGGGGCTGCTGTCCGCGCTGCGGCGCGGCGGATTCACCGAGCGCGCGCTGACGGTGCTCACACTCGCCGGGACCGGCACGCCCGTCTTCATCCTCGGGCTGCTGCTTCTGATGGTGGTGTGCGCGTATCTCCAGTGGCTGCCGTTCCCGACGTATGTGCCCCTGTCGGAGGATCCCGAGCAGTGGGCGTGGAACATGCTGCTTCCCTGGCTCACGCTGGGCTTCTTCGAGAGCGCCAAATACGCGCGGCTGACGCGCAGCTCGACGCTGGAGACGCTGGCCGAGGACCATATCCGGACGTTTCGCGCGTACGGCGTCGGGGAGCGGGCGGTCGTCGGACGGCACGCGCTGCGCGGCGCCGTACCGCCGGTCATCGCGCTCAGCGCGCTGGACCTCGGCACGATGATGGGCGGCGCGGTGCTCACGGAGTCCCTCTTCGGCATCCCCGGTATCGGCAAGACGCTGATCGACGGGGTGCGCGAGATCGATCTGCCGGTGGTGGTGGGGGTGGTGCTGGTGATCGGCGCGGCCGTCGTCCTGGCGAATGTGGTGGCCGATCTGCTGTATGCCGCGGCCGACCGAAGGGTGGCCCTGCTGTGACGGAGCAACGGGTGACGGAGCGTCCGGAGCCGGAACGACTGCTCGTGGTGAAGGATCTGACGGTCGACTTCTCGTCCGGGGAGCCGGGAGCGTCGGGGAAGCCGGGTGAGTCGGGGGCGGAGAGCGTACGGGCCGTGGACGGCCTGTCCTTCACGCTCGACGCAGGCCGGGCGATCGGCCTGGTCGGCGAGTCGGGCAGCGGCAAGAGCACCGTCGCGGGCGCGCTGCTCGGCCTGCACCGCGGGACCGGCGCGCGCGTCGGCGGCACGGTGCGCGTGGGCGGTACGGATGTGGGCGCGGCCTCCGACCGCGAACTGCGCGCGCTGCGCGGCGCGGTGGCGGCGATGGTCTTCCAGGACCCGCTGTCGTCGCTGGACCCGTACTACGCGGTGGGCGACCAGATCGCCGAGGTGTACCGGGTCCATACGGACGCCTCGCGACGGGCAGCCCGCGCGCGGGCCGTGGAGGTCCTCGACCGGGTCGGCATCCCGGACGCGGCGCGCAGGGCCGGAGCGCGGCCGCACGAGTTCAGCGGCGGTATGCGCCAGCGCGCGCTCATCGCGATGGCCTTGGCGTGCGAACCGCGCCTCCTGATCGCCGACGAACCGACCACGGCCCTGGACGTCACGGTCCAGGCCCAGATCCTCGACCTCCTGCACGACCTGCGCCGCGAAACGGGCATGGGGCTCCTGCTGGTCACCCATGACGTGGGCGTCGCGGCGGAGAGCGTGGACGAGGTCCTGGTCATGCGGCACGGACGGGAGGTGGAGCGCGGGCCGGTGGCGCGGGTGCTGGGAGCTCCGGCGGCCGGCTACACGCGCACGCTACTGGCGGCGGTGCCCCGGGTGGACGGCCCGGCGCCACGCGTACCCTCGCCGCGAGCCGCCTCCGGTGGTGCGGATGAGGTGCTGCTCGAAGCCACGGACCTGCGGCGGGAGTTCCGGCGGGGGCGGCGGACCGTCACGGCGGTCGACGGTGTCTCGCTCACCGTCAGGCCCGGCGAGACGCTCGGCATCGTCGGAGAGAGCGGCAGCGGCAAGACCACCCTGGGGCGGATGCTCGTACGGCTGCTGGATCCGACCGCCGGGCATCTGCGGTACCGGGGCGCGGAGATCGGGGCGCTGTCCGAGAAGCAGCTGCGGCCCTACCGGCGCGAGCTGCAGATGGTCTTCCAGGACCCCGTCTCCTCGCTCAACCCGCGCCGGTCCGTCGGCGAGTCCGTCGCCGACCCGCTGCGGGCCGCCGGGGTGCTCGACGAGGCCCGGATCGTCGCGCGGGTACGGGAGCTGCTGGAGCGGGTCGGGCTCGATCCTGACCGGTACGGCCGGTATCCGCACGAGTTCAGCGGGGGACAGCGCCAGCGCGTCGGGATCGCGCGCGCCCTCGCCGCCGAGCCACGGCTGATCGTCTGTGACGAACCCGTCTCCGCGCTGGATGTGACGACGCAGGCCCAGGTCACCGGGCTGCTCGCCGAACTCCAGCGGGAGCTGGGCCTCGCCCTGGTCTTCATCGCCCACGACCTCGCCGTCGTACGGCAGGTCAGCCACCGGGTCGCGGTCATGCGGGACGGCAGGATCGTCGAACAGGGCACGGTGGACGAGGTGTACGGGGCGCCCGCCGACCCGTACACCCAGCAGTTGCTGGCCGCCGTACCCGCGCTCGATCCGGCGCTCGCCGCCGCGCGCCGCTCGGCCCGCAGGGCCCTCCCCGAGGCCGTGGCCGCGGTCTGACCTTCCGTAACCGGGGCGCTCCGTAGCGCGACGGAACGCCGCCGGTACGGGAAAGTTACGCGCATTCACCCCTTCTGGTGGCGCGACGGACAACCGTCCGTCGCGCCACCGGCATATCCGCTTACGGTCGTCCCGCTGCGAGTCGCCGGATCAACGGTGGCCGCCCACAAGGGAGATCGGGGGTGTGCCCGTGCGGATCGGACTGCTTACGGACGGTGGGTATCCGTATGCGACGGGTGAGTCCAGGCTCTGGTGCGACCGGCTCGTACGCGGGCTCGCACAGCACGAGTTCGACCTCTACGCGCTGAGCCGCAGCGCACAGCAGGAAGAGCGCGGCTGGATACAGCTGCCCGGCCAGGTCCAGCGGGTGCGCACCGCGCCGCTCTGGGCACCGGCCGACGACGGCCGCCGCCACGGACGGCGTGACCGGCGCCGGTTCGCCGAGCATGTCCGGCAACTGGCCACGTCCCTCTGTTCCGACGGAACGGACGGAGCGCGGAGCGCGCAGGGGGAACCGGGCGCGGACGCCTTCGCGGCCGGGCTCTACGGACTCGCCGACCTGGCCAGGGAGCGCGGCGGCCTCTACACGGCCCTACGCTCGGAAGCCACCGTACGGCTGCTGGAATCCGCCTGCCGCGCACCCGGCGCGCGCCGGAGCGTGCACCCCGCCACCGTCCCCGACCTGCTGGCCTTCGCCGATCAGCTGGAGCGCGCACTGCGCCCCCTCTCTCTCGACTGGTACGGCGACGAGGCCCTGGGCGCGGCCGACCTCTGCCACGCCGCGTCCGGCGGACCTGCGGCGCTGCCCGGCCTGTTGGCCAAACGCTTCTTCGGGGCCCCGCTGCTGGTGACGGAGTACGGCGTACACCTGCGGGCCCACTACCTGGCGGCCGGCGCACCCCGGGCCGACGGCCCTGAAGGCCCCTTGACCGAACCGGCGTTCCGCACCCCGGTCCGCTCCCTGCTCGCCGCGTTCCAGCGGCGGCTGGCCGCCGAGGTCTACCGGCAGGCGAGCGTCATCACCCCCGGCAACACCCACTCCAGGCGCTGGCAGGAGCGCTGCGGCGCCGACCGCGCCAAGCTGCGCACCGTCTACCCCGGTATGGAGGCGGAGCGCTTCGCCGCGGTGGGGGACGGGGACGACGGCGGTGACCCCGGCACCCTCGTCTGGGTCGGCAGGATCGAACCCGCCAAGGACCTCATCTCACTGCTGCACGCCTTCGCCGAGATCCGCAAGGCGGAGCCGGACGCGCGGCTGCGGATCGTGGGCGCCCCGGCGCAGGGCCCCGAGCCCGCCGCGTACCTCGCCCACTGCCGGAGCCTGGCCGCCCAGCTCTTCCCCGACGAGGCGGCAGGCGCGCACGCCGTCGGCGACAACCCCGTCTCCTTCGAGGAGATCGGCGGCCCCGAGACGCCCGAACTGCCCGACGCCTACGCGGCGGGCGGGGTGGTCGTCCTGTCCAGCGTGGTCGAGGGATTCCCGATCAGCCTGGTCGAGGCGATGTTCTGCGGACGGGCGACGGTCTCCACGGACGTCGGCGCGGTCCTCGAAATCATCGGGGGTACGGGCCTGGTGGTGCCCCCGCGCAATCCGCGGGCGCTCGCGGATGCCTGTCTCGCGCTGTTGCGCGACCCGGAGCGCCGTGAGCGGCTCGGCGCGGCGGCCCGCGCCCGCGCACAGGAGCTCTTCACCGTCGAGCAGAACCTCGCGGCATTTCACGGCATCTATCTGGAGCTCATCTCGCACGCCCCCGTACGGCGGGCCGCGGAGGCCGTGAACGCCGACGGGGCACCGCTGCCGTTCGCCGACCCGGCCGAGATGTACGCCCCGGGACGCTGGACCGGCAGACGCCAGGAGGAGCTCGCGAGGCCCGTGCCGAGCTGGGCACGCACGGGCGAGCGGGTCGGCGCGCACGCCGCCGCGGGGGAGAGCGATGTCTGACGGAGGCCACCCCATGACCGCACCGACGACGCCGACCTCACCGGGCGCATCGACGGCACCGGCCGCACCGACGACGCCGACCGCACCGGCCCCGGCCAGGAAAGCGGCCGCCCGCCGTGGGCCCGCCGATCCCGTCAGAGCCCTGATGCACCGCCACCGGCTGCTGTGCGAGCGGGCCGTCGACCCGCTGGAGATCGCCGCCGGTCTGGAGGCGTACGGGATCACCGACCGGACCGCCGCCCGTTTCCGGCACCGCGATGTCTTCTCACTCGCCGAGGAGCTGTACGCACGCGTCCCGCACGGGGCGGACCGGGAGACCCCCGAACCCCCGGCGCGCGTCGCCGATGCGCGCGCCGGGCGGACCGGGACGACCGGCCGGGCGAGATGGGCCGCTCTCACGCTGCTGCCCGGCGCCGTCTGCTCCCTGACCCTCCTGGGCCTGGAGCACAGCGGCGGGCAGCGACAGCTCGCGATAGGCCTGGCGGGAGCCCTGGCGCTCTCCGGTGCGCTGTCCGCCTGTCTCCGGCGCGGGCCGCTGCACGCCGGGGGCCGTACGGTCCCCGCCGCCGGCCTCTGGGTGTACTGGCTGCTGGCCTATCTGCTCTGCGGTGACGGACTGCTCGACCAGCTCCTCTCCGGCGGCCCCGACGGACCCTGGCCCGCGACCGTGACCCCCCTCGTCGCGCTGGCCTTCGCCGTCGCCCCGGCCGCCTGGTGCGCCCACCTCTTCTCCGTACTGGCGCGGCGCAGACTCACGGACAGCCGGGGACTCGCCGATTTCGCCGCCGGCGCGCGCCCCCTGCTGCTCACGGTCGTGGGGCTGTACGCCGTCGTCCTGACGGGACTGTCACTCCTCGCGCCCCTCGCCCTCCAGGACGACGACGGTGCGCTCGCCGCCACCGTCACCCTCGGCACGCTGTTCCTGCTCGCCCGGCTGCTCACGGTCCACGGCTTCCCCGAGTCCGCCGCCACCGGGCTCGCCGCCGCCTGCGCCGTGGAGGCCCTGGCCTGCGCGTCCGTACTGGCCGGCCGCCTCCCCGGCTGCGACGTCCTCGCCGCTCCCGTCCGGGCCGTGGTCCTGGCCTGGGGCGCCGGAGCCGTACCCGTCCTCGCCTGCGGAGCGGCCGCGCTCGGACTCCTCACCCACGCCACCGTCGCCCTCTCCCGGGCGTCGGCGCACACCTGACGCACGCACCCGGGGCCGCGCATCCCCGGGAGCCAGGGCGTCCCCCGCGACACGTACCGCGACCACAGCTCGTACCGAGACCACCTCCTAAGGAGACGACCGACATGACCCCCCAATCCACAGCACCCACACCCGCCCGTCGGCACAGAGGGGCCGCGCGATGAGGGTCCTGCTGCTCGGTGCCAATGGTTTCCTCGGCCGCTTCGTGGCCGACCGGCTGCTCGCCGACCCCGCCGTCCACCTCACCGCGCTCGGCCGCGGCGACGACGCCGACGTACGGTTCGACCTCGCGGGCGGCAGCCCGGGAGCGCTCACCCGCTTCCTGGACGCCGTCCACCCCGGGGTCGTCATCAACTGCGCCGGAGCCACCCGCGGCGGCGCCCGTGAGCTGACCCGGCACAACACGGTCGCCGTGGCGACGGTCTGCGAGGCCCTGCGCCGCAGCGGCTGCGGCGCCCGGCTGGTGCAGCTCGGCTGCGCCTCCGAGTACGGTCCTTCCCAGCAGGGCTCGTCGACCGCCGAGGACGCCGTGCCGCGCCCCGGCGGGCCGTACGGAGTGAGCAAGCTCGCCGCGTCCGAGCTGGTGCTCGGCGCCGGTCTCGACGCCATCGTGCTGCGGGTCTTCTCCCCGGTCGGCCCCGCCACCCCGGCGGGCTCCCCGCTCGGCCGGCTCGCCGAGGCGATGCGCCGCGCCATGCAGTCCGGCGACGGCGAACTGAAGCTCGGCGGACTCGGTGTACAGCGCGACTTCGTGGACGTACGCGATGTGGCGCGCGCCGTGCACGCCGCCTCGCTCTCCGCCGCGCAGGGCATCGTCAACATCGGCACCGGACGCGCCGTCCGGCTCAGGGACGCCGCCGCCGTGCTGGCGAGGGTCGCCGGCTACGCGGGCGCCCTGCACGAGCTGGACATGCCCTCCGCGCCGATGCGCACCGGCCATGCCACCGTCGGCGCCCCCCGGGGCGAGCCGCTGGTGGAACAGCTGGGCGCCGGCCCCTTCCCGTACCCCGACGGCTGCGGCAGCTGGCAGCAGGCGGACGTACGCACCGCCCGTGACCGGCTCGGCTGGCGGCCCCGGATCAATCTGGAGGAGTCCCTCGCCGATATCTGGATGGAGGCGGCGTGCCGCATCTGACCACCACCGGCGGCCCGCTCTCCGCCACCGGTGCCGGCAGGCTCGGCTTCGGTGTCCCCGGATACGCGCACCCGCTGCTCGCCCCGGCCGAATGGGCCGAACTGACCCGTCCGGGCACGCCGATGCACTGGGCCGTCCTCAATGTCGCGGACGGCCCCGGCGCCCGTCCCGACCCGCATCGCGTGGAGGCGGCGCGCCGGCTCGGCGCCGCGGGCGTACGGGTACTCGGCCATCTCGACCTGGCGTACGGCGCCCGCTCCTTCGGCGAGATCGTCTCCGACGCGCACCGCTTCCTCGACTGGTACGGGGTCGGCGGGTTCTTCCTCGACCGCTGCCCGGCGGCCCGCGCGGACCTGCCCGAGGTCCGGCGGACGACGGCGACCCTGGAAGCGGTGCTGGACGGCGGGGACGACGACGGACATCTCGTGCTGGGGCACGGGACGCATCCGTACCCCGGATACGCCGAGACCGCCGACCAGTTGGTGACCTTCTCCGGGCCGTGGACGGACTACCGCTGGTCGCAGGTGGCCGAGTGGACGGCGGACTATCCGCCGGAGCGGTTCGTCCATCTCGTCCACGGGGTGCCGCGTACACACCTGGACGAGGCCATGCGGATCGCCCGCTGGCAGGGCGCCGGGACGATCTTCTTCACCGACCGGGGGGAGCGGGGCGGCCGGGGGGCCGGGGACGGTCGAACGGGTCGTAACGGACCATTCACGACACTGCCCGGTTACTGGGACGAAATTGTCTCGCGAGTCGGACCGGGTGTCTCGGAATGAGGAGGGCCGTGGCAGTGTTACAGGTGGAACAACCGTACTGAATCACCGACCAACCCCCTTGTTGAGGTCCTTGTGTCGCTGCCACCCCTGGTCGAGCCCGCTGCTGAGCTCACCGTTGACGAGGTCCGCAGGTACTCCCGTCATCTGATCATCCCGGACGTGGGGATGGACGGGCAGAAGCGGCTGAAGAACGCGAAGGTGCTGTGTGTGGGTGCCGGTGGGCTCGGCTCCCCGGCTCTGATGTACCTGGCCGCGGCCGGTGTCGGCACGCTCGGCATCGTGGAGTTCGACGAGGTCGACGAGTCGAACCTGCAGCGCCAGATCATCCACAGCCAGGCCGACATCGGCCGGTCGAAGGCCGCCTCCGCGCGTGACTCCGTCCTCGGTATCAACCCCTATGTGAACGTGATCCTTCACGAAGAGCGGCTCGAAGCCGAGAACGTGATGGAGATCTTCTCGCAGTACGACCTGATCGTGGACGGCACGGACAACTTCGCCACCCGCTATCTGGTCAACGACGCCTGCGTGCTGCTGAACAAGCCGTACGTCTGGGGTTCGATCTACCGCTTCGACGGCCAGGCCAGCGTGTTCTGGTCCGAGCACGGCCCCTGCTACCGCTGCCTCTACCCGGAGCCCCCGCCCCCGGGCATGGTTCCGTCCTGCGCCGAGGGCGGTGTGCTGGGCGTGCTCTGCGCGTCCATCGGCTCCATCCAGGTCACCGAGGCGATCAAGGTCCTGACGGGCATCGGCGAGTCGCTGGTCGGCCGTCTGATGATCTACGACGCCCTGGAGATGCAGTACCGCCAGGTCAAGGTCCGCAAGGACCCCGACTGCGCGGTCTGCGGCGAGAACCCCACCGTCACCGAACTCATCGACTACGAGGCCTTCTGCGGCGTCGTGTCCGAGGAGGCCCAGCAGGCGGCGGCCGGCTCGACGATCACTCCCAAGCAGCTCAAGGAGTGGATCGACGACGAGGAGAACATCGAGATCATCGATGTCCGGGAGCCGAACGAGTACGAGATCGTCTCGATCCCCGGCGCGAAGCTGATCCCGAAGAACGAGTTCCTGATGGGCACCGCCCTGGAGAGCCTGCCGCAGGACAAGAAGATCGTCCTGCACTGCAAGACGGGTGTCCGCAGTGCGGAGGTCCTCGCGGTGCTGAAGTCCGCGGGCTTCTCGGACGCGGTGCATGTGGGTGGCGGAGTGATCGGCTGGGTCAACCAGATCGAGCCGGACAAGCCGGTCTACTAGGCCGTACGCCTACGAGAGCTTGCACGGTGAAGGGGCCGGTCCACGGGGTGTGGACCGGCCCCTTTCCGCTGCCCGGGCCGTTCCGAGCGGGGCAGCCCTCAGGAGCAGCTCTTCCCGGAGGCCGGCACCTTGTCGTGGAGGAAGTAGTCGTTCACCGTCCGGGTGATGCAGCGGTTGCCGGTGGTGTACGCGCCGTGGCCCTCGCCCTCGAAGGTGAGCTGGACACCGACGCCCTCGCCGAGTTCCTCGACCATCCGCTGCGAGCCCTCGTACGGCGTCGCCGAATCGCCCTTGCCGCCGATCACCAGGATGGGGGCCGCGCCGGGCGCCGCCACCTCCGCTGTCTCGTGCTCGCCCGCGACCGGCCAGTCGGCGCACCAGCCGGCCAGGTCCCAGGCCAGATAGGGACCGAAGACCGGCGACACCTTCTGGAAGTCCGCCAGCAGACGGGACCTGACCTCGGTGGCGGTGACGCGCCCCTTGGTGTCCGCGCAGGAGATGGCGCGCTGGGAGTGGTGCGCGGTGCCGTAACGGCCCTTCTCGTCCCGGTCGTTGTACGAGTCCGCCAGCCGCAGCAGCCCGCTGCCGTTCCCCCGCTCGGCGGCGTTCAGCGCGTCGGTCAGATACGGCCAGCTCCGCTCGCTGTACAGCGAATTGAAGATCCCGGTGAGCGCGAGGCTCTGGGTGAGCGTGCGGCCGCCGGCGGCCGGCACCGGTTTCCGGTCGAGCCGGCCGAGCAGCTTCACCACCCGCGCGGTGCCGTTCTTCGCGCTGATGCCACGGCTCTTGAAGTAGTTCTCCAGGGCGCGCTGGAAGCCGAGTGCCTGGTTGCGGGAGTGGCCGGCGTAGTCGGCGGACGGGTCGACGACCGCGTCCAGGGTGAGCCGCCCGACCCGTGCCGGGAACAAGTGGGCGTAGACGCCGCCCAGTTCGGTGCCGTACGAGAAGCCGAAGTAGTTGAGCTTGTCATCGCCGAGGACCTGGCGCATCAGATCCATGTCACGGGCGGCGCTGGTGGTCCTGATGTGGGGGAGCACCCGTCCTGAGCGCCGCGCGCAGTCCGCGCCGAAGGCCGCGGCGTCCTCCAGATAGGTCTTCTCCTCGGCCGGAGTGTCCGGGGTCGCGTCGATACGGAGCGCCTTCTCCGTCTGCTGGTCGTCCCGGCACACCACTCCGGAGCTCTCCGCGACCCCGCGTGGGTCGAAGCCGACCAGGTCGTACCGCGTCCGGAGCGTGCTGAACATCCCGGCCGAGGCGGGCAGCGTGGCCACACCGGAGCCACCGGGCCCGCCGAAGTTGAACAGGAGCGAGCCGATGCGGCGGCTCCGCTCGCTCGCCTCCGAGCGGATCAGGGCGATGCCGAGGCTCTCGCCGGCCGGCTCGGCGTAGTCCAGCGGCGCCTTCATCGTGGCGCACTTCCAGCGGGAGCCGGGGGCCTTCGCGGCGCTGCCCCACGCCTTCACGGGGGCCGCGCACCGCTTCCAGTCGAGCCGCTGTCCGGTCAGTGCGGCGGGCAGCACGGGTGCCGCGGACGCCGCCGCGGCGGCTGTGCCGGAGAGGGTCGCGGTGGCCGTGGCGGACGCCTTCGCGTCGGGCGCGGGATCCTCCGTACCGCTGTCACAGGCGGTGAGGGCGCCGGCCAGCAGCAGCGACACCGCGGACAGGGCGGTTATCCGGATACGGCGGGCGGGTGCGCCGGCAGGTCTGCCTCTGCGTCCGCTGATACGTCTGCGCATGATGCGTCGGGCTCACTTTCGTTCTGCCCTTCGGCGGTGGGGCGCACGAAGCGGGGACAGGGACGGGGATCGGGGGGAGGAGAACGGCTGATCATCCTATGCGCGACACTCCGGGCATTTTCCAGCCACTGAGAGCTGGGCACAGACCGTCCCGGCTAGCCACAGACCGTCCCGGCGGTCGGGACCTTGCCGTCCAGGAGATAGCCGTTCACGGCGTCCTGTACACAGGTGTTGCCGCTGTTGTACGCGCCATGGCCCTGGCCGCGGTACGTCATCTCGACGCCGACGCCCTTGCCGAGCGCGTCGGCCATCGCCTTGGCGCCGGCGTACGGAGTCGCCGGGTCACCGGTGTTGCCGACGACCAGGATCGGCGCCGCGCCCCGCGCGCTCACGTCGGGGGTCTTCCACTGCCCCGGCACCGGCCACTTGGAGCAGCCCATCAGCCCCCAGCCCAGGAAGTCCCCGAAGACGGGCGAGGCCTTACGGAACTCCGGGAGCTTCGCCTTGGTCTGCGCCAGGGTGTAACGCTCCTTGGAGTCCGCGCAGTTGATGGCCGCGTTGGCCGCCTGGAGATTGCTGTACCGGCCCTGGTCGTCGCGTCCGTTCATCGCGTCGGACAGGGCGAGCAGCAGGGAGCCGTTCCCGCCGTCGGCCTCGTCCAGACCCTGTTCCAGCAGCGGCCAGTACTCCTTCGAATAGAGCGCCTGGGCCATGCCGTTGGTCGCCTGCGTCTGCGTCAGCTCCCGGTCGCCGATGCCCGCGATCGGCTGCTTGTCGAGCCGGCCGATCAGCCCGGTGATGAACGCCTCGATCTCCTTCGGCGTGCTGCCGGGCAGTTTGCAGGCGTCACCGCGGGACACACAGTCCTTCTCGAAGTTGTCGAGGGCGAGCTGAAAGCCCTTCGCCTGGCCGAGCGAGCCCTGTTCCGAGGTCTCGGACGGGTCGACGACCGCGTCGAAGACCGCCCGGCCGACCGACTTCGGATACAGATGGGCGTAGACACCGCCCAGTTCGGTGCCGTACGAGATCCCGAAGTAGTGGAGCTTGTCGTCGCCGAGGACCTTGCGCATCAGCTCCATGTCGCGGGCGGCGTTGGTCGTACCGACATACGGGAGCGCCTGTCCGGAGTTCTTCTCGCAGGCCGAGGCGAAGGTAGCCAGCCCCTGGGTGAAGCTCTTCTCCTCGGTGGGGTCGTCCGGGGTGAAGTCCTTGGCGAAGTACGCGTCGAGCTGCTTGTCGCTCTCGCACTCCACGGCGTCGCTGCGGCCGACCCCGCGCGGGTCGAAGCTGACCAGGTCGTAGCGGGAGCGGAGTTTCTCGTAGTCCTTGGAGAAGGCGGGCAGCGCGGCGACGCCGGAGCCGCCGGGGCCACCGAAGTTGAAGATGAGCGAGCCGATCCGCCGGTCCTGTTCCCGCGCCCTGGCCCGGATGAGGGCCAGCCCGATCGTGTCGCCGTCCGGCTTGGCGTAGTCGAGCGGGACGGCCATGACGGAGCACTCCCACGTCGCGCCGCCGGGCAGCGGCGACGGAGCCGTACCGCCGCCCTCCGCGGCGGACGGGACCGGGCACGCCTTCCAGTCCAGCCGCTGGGAGACCAGGTCCGTGGGCTTGGCCGTGCTGTTCGAGCTTCCGCTGTCGGAGCTGCCACTGATGTCGGAGCATCCGGTGGCGGTCAGCAGTGCGGCGGTGGAGACCGCGGCGAGGGCCGTTGCGCGCCGGACGGAGGTGGAGGTCGGCATGGCCTCATCGTGCGCCCCGGGGCCGCGCGCCGCGCGGGGCCGCGGGCCATGCGGGTGGCGGACCGCGCCGGAGCCCGCGTCGCGCGTGCGGGCCTAGAGGGCTCCCTTACGGGTGAGATGGTTGAAGGACAGCCAGCCCGGGAGCACCGGCAGCCACAGCGTCAGCAGCCGGTACAGCAGCACGGCCGGCGCCGCGACCTCCTTCGGCAGCCCCACCGCCAGCAGACCCAGGGTCAGCGCGCCCTCGACCGCGCCCACCCCGCCCGGCGTCGGCGCCGCCGAGCCCAGCGCGTTGCCCGCGAGGAAGACCACCGCGATGCTCGCGTAGCTCAGCTGCTGGTTGCCGTTGTCGAACGCGCGGATCGAGGCGTCCAGACACATCACGAACACGCCCGTCAGCAGCAGCATCCCGCCGATGCCGGTGACCAGCTTCATCGGCCGCTGCAGCACGTCGAGCATGCGCGGCACGACCCCGGCGAACAGCGAGCGCAGCCGGGTCACCACGAACTTCCGCAGGAACGGGATCGCGGTCACGACCAGCACCAGCACGGCCACCGTCAGCAGACCCGCGATCACCGTCCTCGACGGGGTCAGCGATGTCGTCTTCTCCGTACCGGTGAGATAGCCGAAGGACAGCAGCAGCAGGATGTGCGCGCCGAGCCCGAAGAGCTGGGACGCCCCGACGCTCGCCACGGCGAGTCCTGGCCGTACCCCCGCGCGCTGGAGGAAGCGGGTGTTCAGCGCCACACCGCCGACCGCCGCCGGGGCGACGATCTTCACGAAGGACCCGGCGACCTGGGCGACGACGGTCCGCCGGAACGGCACCCGTTCGGGGACGAAGCCCAGCAGGCTCATCGCCGCCGCGACATAGCTGAGCGCGGAGAACGCCGCGGCGGCCGCCACCCAGCCCCAGTGCGCCTGGCTGATGACCGTACCGAAGTCCAGCTGGGTGAACTGCGTGAGCAGGAAGTACGCGGCGACGGCCCCGGCGATGAAGCTCAGGAGCGTACGCGGCTTGATCCGCTCCAGGCGGACCGGTTCGACCGGCGCCTGCGGCCTGATCAGCAGCACCTGCCGCCGCATCAGGGAGAGCAGATCCTCCTCGCGCGCCTCGTCCAGCGCCTCGTCTATCGCCCGTTTCTCGGCCTGTTTCTCGGCGCGCAGCGACTTCCGTACGGCCTTGCGGTCACCGTCGGCGGCCGCGGCGGCCTCCGCGATCTTGGCGCGCTTGTTCGTCTCCGACGCTTCGAGCACGGCCTCGCGCTCGCGCTGCGACCGCTCGCGGGCCAGCCGGCGCAGCGTCGCGCGGGTGGAGCGGCTCAGCGCGATCGGCTGCAACAGCGGCAGACAGTCGGCGATGGCGTCCGGGCCGAGCACCTCGACCGCCGCGGCGACCGAGCGTTCCGCGCCCACGCGCAGGCCCATCGTGGTGAGCATCTGAGCGGTGTCCATGCGCAGCACCAAATCGCCCGCGGCGATCTCGCCGCCGCGCAGCTCCGTGAGGATCACCTTGCCCGACCGGTCCACGACGAGCGCGTCACCGGTGAGTCTGCGGTGCGCGATGCGCCGTGACTGGAGCGCCTTCACCTGGCGCCAGGCGCCCCGTACCAGCTCGTCGGTGATCTCCGTGTCCGGCAGCGAGTCCAGGGACCGGCCGCCGAGGTGCTCGTACACGAGCATGACGGCGTCGGGGCCGAGCTCCGAGGTGGCGATCAGCTTGGGGGCGTTGGCTCCGGCGGCGATGGCCGCGTACGCGAGCAGCGCTTCCTGTTCCAGCGCCTGGCGCAGGGAGGGGATGGAGCTGCGGGTGGTGAAGGACCGCAGGGTCAGCTGCCGCCACACCCGGTAGAAGAAGCCCTGGGCCTGCTGTTCCCGGTCGACGACGGTGACGTCGAGCGGCGGGCCGTCCTCCAGGGAGACCAGATAGCGGCGGCCCCGGTCACCCTGCTCGGCGGAGTCGGCGACATCCTCGGCGCGCATTGCGTTGACCGGGCGGAAACCGACCCGGCGCAGACCCGCCATCAGCGTCTGGCCGGTGGGCCGTACGTTGGGCGAGCCGACCGCGTAGAGCGTGCCGTACGCCACGGTCCAGCCGATCAGCACGGTGAGCGTGATCGAGAAGGGTGTCGTGTAGCCGGCGACCAGCATCGCGAAGGCGTCGAGCAGCAGCACCACCCACAGGATCACGCGCCATCGGGGTCTGCGGGCCATCCCGACGGCTGTCATATAGGCGATGACGGGGGCGAGATAGCCGTGGACGGGGTCGGTGAGCCCGGCGCCGAGCTGCGGCCGGGTCAGCGCGTCCTGGATCGAGCCCGGCGCGGCTCTGGCGACCCAGAGGTCGGTGGCGAGCGTCACACCGTGGGCCAGTACGGCGGCGAGCACACCGTCCGCGATCCGCAGCCCGTCGCGTTTGATCAGCCGCTCGATCGCGAACGCGACCGGGACGAGCAGGACGGCGATGCTGGACACCAGGCCGGCCAGCTTGACCATCAGGTCGGGGGCCTGGCCGGTGCCTTTGCTGATGTCCTGTTCGAGGCCGGAGGTGGTGCCGTGGGCGAAGGCGGAGAGCCCGAGGACGAGGGCGATGGCGAGGATGCCGATGAGCAGGCGCAGCAGGTCGGAGGGGCGGTGGACGCGGGCGGGGAGCAGCGGCTCGTCGCCGGAGACCCGGTCGGCCCGGGTCGCGCCGTGGCCGCAGGGCTCGTCGTCGGCGGGCTGCTCGCCCTGTGGGGGACCGCCGTCCGCGCCGTCTGCGCCGTTCCCACCGTCCGTGCCGTTCGCGCCGTCGGCGCCGTTCGAGGGAGGACCGGTGGCCGCGCGGGACGTCTCCTCGTCCGCGCGGGGCTCGCTGTCCGGGCGCGACTCAGCGCCAGAGGTACTCGCCGCCGTGGGAGGCTGCACGGCCCGCTCCTCTGCCGAATCCGCTTCTTCTTGATCTCGTATCACCAGTCACCGCCCGGATGATGGTGGCACGAGCGAACGACAGAGGGGGGCATCAGGGTGCATTGCGGGGGCGTGGGGCGTGAGAGATACGTCCCTTTGCGTGGGTACGTACACAGGGTTATCGAACATATGCGCCCCGATGTCCCGGGTCGGCGGGGCTGTCGGTGGGGTGCGGCAGGATGGACAGGATGAGCGAGGACGAGCCGACCACAGAGCAGAGCAGGGAGCAGACCGGGGAGCCGTCGGAGCTGCCCGAGTACGCGGAGCGGGTGCTGGATGTCGCCGAACTGATCCCGCCGGGCCGGGTGATGACGTACGGCGATGTCGCGGAGTGGCTCGGCGTGGGCGGACCCCGGCAGGTGGGCCGGGCCATGGCGCTCTACGGCGGCGCCGTGCCGTGGTGGCGGGTGGTCCGCTCCGACGGTGTGCTGCTGCCGGGGCACGAGCTGCGGGCTCTGGACCACTACCGCGAGGAAGGCACCCCGCTGCGTGAGGCCCCGCGCGGCGCCGAAGGCCATCTGCCGCGCCTCGACATGAAGCGGGCGCGATGGGACGGCGCGGACGCGGGCGATGTGTCTCACATATGACAGCTTCCGCCATGCGGCCGGGTAACGGGTGCTCGCCCGGCGCACGTCCCGGCCGCCGCGCGGCGTAGCGTCGTCGGCACGCGTCACGCGCACCCCAGCCAGCCCCGTCACCACCAGCACCCGCACCTTCTCCAGGACCGGCGATCCACGTGAGCTCCTCCACTTCCACCGGGCGTACCCCGCACCGTCGGGTACGGCAGCGGATCCCGGGCGCGTACCGACTGGTGCGTACCTCGCCGGTCCCGGTGGATCCCCCCTTGCTGGACGCAGCGCAGCGCACGGTGGTTGACCATGGGGCCGGACCGTTGCTCGTGCTGGCCGGCCCCGGTACGGGCAAGACCACGACGCTCGTGGAGTCCGTCGCCGAGCGGGTCGCCCGGGGTACGGATCCGGAACGGATCCTGGTCCTCACCTTCAGCCGCAAGGCGGCCGTGGAGCTGCGCGACCGGATGGCGGTCCGGCTGGGCGGCACGCGCGGGCCGCAGGCGACCACCTTCCACTCCTTCTGCTATGCGCTGATCCGCGCGCACCAGGACGCCGATCTCTTCGCCGAACCGCTGCGGCTGCTCTCCGGGCCCGAGCAGGATGTCGCCGTACGCGACCTGCTCGCCGGCCAGCTCGATCTGGAGCGCGGCGGGCGGGCGCGCGTCCGGTGGCCCGACGAGCTGCGGGCGTGTCTCACCACCCGCGGCTTCGCCGACGAGGTACGGGCCGTGCTGGCCCGCAGCCGCGAACTGGGGCTCGGCCCCGACTCGCTGGCGGCGTTCGCGGCCCGTACCGGCCGTCCCGACTGGTCGGCCGCCGCGTCCTTCCTCGCCGAGTATCTCGACGTCCTGGACCTGCAAGGGGTGCTCGACTACGCGGAGCTGGTCCACCGGGCGGTGCTGCTCGCCGGGCGCCCCGAGGTCGCGCAGCGCCTCATGGAGCGGTACGACGCGGTGTTCGTCGACGAGTACCAGGACACCGACCCCGCACAGGTCCGGCTGCTGGGCGCGCTGGCCGGCCACGGCCGCACGCTGGTCGCCTTCGGCGACCCCGACCAGTCGATCTACGCCTTCCGCGGCGCCGATGTGAACGGCATCCTCGACTTTCCTTACACCTTCCCCCGGGCGGACGGCCGTCCCGCGCCGGTGGAGGTCCTCACCAGGTCCCGCCGCTCCGGCGACCGGCTGCTGGCGGCGACCCGGCTGCTGACCCGCCGTATGCCGCTGACCCGGCTCCCCTCGGAGAAGGTACGGGCGCACCGCGAGCTGGCGGCGGTCCGGGACGGCGGCCGGGTCGAGACGTACACGTTCCCGACCCCGTCGACCGAGCTCGACAACATCGCGGACATCCTGCGCCGCGCGCATCTCGAAGACGGCGTCCCCTGGAGCGACATGGCCGTCCTGGTCCGCGCGGGAGGCCGGACCATCCCCTCGATCCGCCGCGCCCTGACGTCGGCGGGCGTCCCTCTGGAGGTGGACGGCGACGATGTCCCCCTCCGCCACGAACCTGCGGTGTCGCCGCTGCTGACGGCGCTCCGGGCGGTCGCCACGGCGGCGATCCACCCGCCCTCGCCGGGCGGCGCAGCGGCGGAACCGGACACGGCCACCACCGCCACGACCACGCCCGCCACCACCGCCACCCCGTCCACGGCCACGCCCGCCCCGGCTCCCGGCCCCACGCCCGGCCCCGTGCCCAGCCCCGCGCCGGCCGGCTGGCTCGATGTCGAGACCGCGCTCACCCTCCTCACCTCGCCCCTCGGCGGCATGGACGCCGCCGATCTGCGGCGGCTCGGGCGGGCGCTGCGGGACGAGGAGCGGGCCGGGGGGAACCGCGTGCCCGCGGCGTCCGACGCGTTGCTCGCGCGGGCGCTCGCCGAGCCCGAGCGGCTCGTCGCGCACGATCCCGCGTACGCCCGGGGCGCGCAGCGGCTCGGCGCGCTGCTGCGCACGGCGCGTGAGCTGCTCGAAGGCGGCGGCACGGCGCAGGAGGCCCTCTGGGAGCTGTGGGACGGCACATCCTGGCCGGGACGGCTCGAACGGTCCGCCCTGCGCGGCGGCGCCGCGGGACGCAACGCCGACCGTGATCTCGACGCCGTGTGCGCTCTCTTCGACGCGGCCGCCCGTGCCGAGGAGCGCACCGGCGGCCGGGGCGCGCTGAACTTCCTGGAGGAACTGGACGCCCAGGACATCGCCGCCGACACCCTCAGCCACCGGGCCGTACGCCCCGACGCCGTACGCCTGATGACCGCGCACCGCTCCAAGGGGCTTGAGTGGGGACTCGTCGTCGTGGCCGGCGTCCAGGAGGGCCTGTGGCCCGACCTCAGGCGCCGCGGTTCCCTCCTGGAGGCGGACAGGATCGGCCGCGACGGCCTCGCCGAGCCCCTCACTCCCGGCGCCCTCCTTACGGAGGAGCGCCGGCTGTTCTACGTCGCCGCGACCCGCGCCCGCGACCGCCTCGTCGTCACCGCCGTCAAGGCCCCCGCCGACGACGGCGACCAGCCCTCCCGCTTCCTCGCCGAACTCGGCGTCGAGCCCAGGGATGTCACCGGCCGCCCCCGCCGTCCGCTCGCCGTCGCCGCGCTCGTCGCCGAACTGCGCGCCACCACCGTCGACCCGGAGGCGAGCCCGGCCCTCCGGGACGCCGCCGCCCGCCGCCTCGCCCGGCTCGCGGCGCTCGGCGACGAGGACGGCCAGCCGCTCGTCCCGTCCGCGCATCCGCACCGCTGGTGGGGCCTGTACGAGCCGACCGAGAGCCCGGTCCCGCTGCGCGACCGGGACCACCCCGTCGCCCTCTCCGGCAGCGCGCTCGAACAACTCGCCCGCACCTGCGCGCTCCAGTGGTTCCTGGGACGCGAGGTGAAGGCCGACGCACCCGCCACCGCCGCCCAGGGGTTCGGCAACGTCGTGCACGTCCTGGCCGACGAGGTGGCCTCCGGCCGTACCCCCGCCGACCTCGCCGTCCTCATGGAGCGGCTGGACTCCGTATGGGACGCGCTCGCCTTCGACGCCCCCTGGAAGTCGCAGCAGGAGAAGGAGCACGCGCGCGTGGCGCTCGAACGCTTCCTGCGCTGGCATGTCATGGACCGCGGCGGCCGCACCCCCGCCGCCACCGAGCACGGATTCGACGTCACCCTCGAAGCGGGCGCGTACGAGGTACGGATCCGGGGCTCCATGGACCGCGTCGAGCAGGACGCGGAAGGCCGCGCCTACGTCGTCGACTTCAAGACCGGGAAGCAGGCCCCCACCAAGGACGAGGTCGCCCACCACCCCCAGCTCGCCGTCTACCAGCTCGCGGTCCGCGAGGGCGCGCTGGACGAGGTCTTCGACGGCCGTCGCCCGGAGCCCGGCGGCGCCGAACTCGTACAACTGCGCCAGCCCGCGCCGAAGAAGGAGGGCGGCGACCAACTCCCCAAGATCCAGGCCCAGGAGCCGCTCGCGGGGGAGTGGGTCGGCGACCTGCTCGCCACCGCGGCCGGCCGCGTCCTGGACGAACGCTTCACCCCCACCACGGGCCAGCACTGCGCGAACTGCACGTTCCGCGCGTCCTGCAGCGCGCAGCCGGAGGGCCGCCAGGTCGTGGAGTGAGCGTACGGATCAGAAGCCGGGAGAGGCGACAGCCGGCCCGGCGCCCTCCGCGGCCTTCAGAAGGCGACGGTCGGTGGCGGTGATGGGGGCAACAGGAACGCGGTCCATGACGGCAGCGTAGAACTCCGAACGAGCGGTACGGACGGCCTTCCGCATCGCTACCGCCTCCGGCCGCTGTCAGTGGTGGCCGATAGCCTCCTGAGGTGTCCGCGCACCTCACCGATCCCGAGCAGCTCAAGGAGCTCCTCGGGATCCCCTTCACCCCGGAGCAGACCGGCTGCATCACGGCGCCGCCCGCCCCGCAGGTGATCGTGGCCGGAGCCGGCTCGGGGAAGACGACGGTCATGGCCGCCCGGGTGGTGTGGCTGGTGGGTACCGGACAGGTCGCCCCCGAGCAGGTCCTCGGCCTCACGTTCACCAACAAGGCGGCGGGCGAGCTGGCCGAGCGGGTCCGCACGGCGCTCGTACGGGCCGGTGTCACCGACCCCGACGCCATCGACCCCGACCACCCGCCGGGCGAGCCCCGCATCTCGACGTACCACGCCTTCGCCGGCCGGCTGCTCACCGACCACGGCCTGCGCATCGGCCTCGAACCCACCACCCGGCTGCTCGCCGACGCCACCCGCTTCCAGCTCGCCGCGCGGGTGCTGCGGGACGCGCCGGGACCGTATCCCGCACTGACGAAAACGCTTCCCGCCCTGGTCAGCGATCTGCTCGCACTCGACGCCGAGCTGGCCGAGCATCTCGTGCCGCCGGGCCGGCTCAGCGCGTACGACACCGACCTGCTGGCCACCCTGGACAGCGCGGTGCTCAGCAACGCCGAGCTGCGCAAGGTGCCCGAGACCGCCGCCGCCCGCCGCGAACTGCTCGACCTGGTGCGACGCTACCGCGAGGCCAAGAGCGCCCGCGACCTCGTCGACTTCGGCGACCAGATCGCCCTCTCCGCCCAGCTCGCCGGGACGCGGCCCGAGGTCGGCGACCTCCTCAGGGACGAATTCCGGGTCGTCCTGCTCGACGAGTACCAGGACACCTCGGTCGCCCAGCGGCTCCTGCTCTCCGGGCTCTTCGGCGGCGGCTCAGGACACGCGGTGACCGCGGTCGGTGACCCCTGCCAGGCGATCTACGGCTGGCGCGGCGCCTCCGTCGCCAACCTCGACGACTTCCCCACCCACTTCCCGTACGCCGACGGGCGCCCCGCCACCCGCTACTCCCTCAGCGAGAACCGCCGCAGCGGCGGCCGGCTCCTCGACCTCGCCAACGGCCTCGCAGAGCCGCTGCGCGCGATGCACGAAGGCGTCGAGGCGCTGCGCCCCGCGCCGGGCGCCGAGCGCGACGGAGGCGTGCGCTGCGCGCTGCTCGCCACGCACGCGCAGGAGATCGAGTGGCTCGCCGACTCGATCGCCCACCTCGTGCGCACGGGCAAGGAGCCGGGCGAGATCGCCGTGCTGTGCCGCACGGCAGGCGACTTCCCGGAGATCCAGGGCGCGCTGGTGGCCCGCGAGGTGCCGGTCGAGGTCGTGGGCCTGTCGGGACTGCTCCATCTCCCCGAGGTCGCCGACCTCGTCGCGATGTGCGAGGTCCTCCAGGACCCCGGCGCCAACGCCTCTCTCGTACGGCTCCTGACCGGGCCGCGCTGGCGCATCGGCCCGCGCGACCTGGCACTGCTGGGCCGCCGGGCCAGACTGCTGGTCCACCGAGGCACCGGCCCCGACGCGGACGAGGACCTCGGCGCACGGCTGGCCGCGGCCGTCGAGGGCACCGACCCGGCGGAGGTGATCTCGCTGGCCGACGCCCTCGACACGTTCCTGGAGTCGGCCGGCGCCCCGGACGACGGACTGCCCTTCTCCGCCGCCGCCCGGGTCCGCTTCGCCCGTCTCGCCACCGAACTGCGTGAACTGCGCCGGTCGCTGGCCGACCCCTTGATGGACGTCCTGCACCGCGTCCTGTCCACCACCGGCCTCGAGGTCGAACTCTCCGCGTCCCCGCACGCCCTCGCCGCCCGCCGGCGGGAGACGCTGAGCAACTTCCTCGACATAGCGGCCTCCTTCGCCGCGCTCGACGGGCAGGCCGGTCTGCTGGCCTTCCTGGCGTTCCTGCGCACGGCCGCGCAGTACGAGAAGGGCCTCGACAACGCGCTGCCGGGCGGCGAGAACACCGTGAAGGTGCTCACGGCCCACAAGTCCAAGGGGCTGGAGTGGGATGTCGTCGCCGTCCCCGGCCTGGTCACCGGACAGTTCCCCAGCGGCAAGGCGCGCGAGGCCTGGACGTCCCAGCCGAAGGTCCTTCCGCACGCGCTGCGCGGCGACGCACCGACGCTTCCGGACATCGCGTCCTGGGACGCGAAGGGCCTGAAGTCCTTCAAGGAGGCCATGAAGGCGCACCAGCACACGGAAGAACTGCGCCTCGGCTATGTCACCTTCACCCGCCCGCGCTCCCTGCTGCTCGGCTCGGGCCACTGGTGGGGGCCCACCCAGAAACGCCCCCGCGGCCCGTCGGACTTCTTGCACGCCCTGTACGACCACTGCGTGGCCGGTCATGGCGAGATCGAGGTGTGGGCGGACGAACCGGAGGAGGCGGAGGACAACCCGGCCCTGCGAGCCGAAACCACCCCTCATGCCTGGCCCCTCCCGCTGGACGCGCCGTCCCTGGCCCGCCGCAGGGCCGCGGCGGACACGGTCCTGGCTCACCTGGACGCGCTGAGGTCGGGCGGCGAGGACGACGGCGAGGACGAGCTGCCGGAGCCGGAGCCGGAGCCGGTGATGGACATCTGGGACGACGAGCCCGAGCCGTTCGAGCCGGACGACCCCGATGAGGACGACCCCGGTCAGGCCGATCTGTCCGACTGGGACGCCTGGGACACCACGCGCGACGCGACGATCCCGGCGCCGTCTCCCGGGGAGGCCGCCGACACAGACGCCGCCGACCCGGACAGAGCCGACACAGACGGCGCCGACACCGGCCCGAGTCGTGCGCACCCCGCGCCCATCCCCATTCCCATTCCCGTTCCCGGCCCCCGGTCGCCGTCCGGCGCGCCCGCCGCCCGCCGCGAAGCGGGCCTCACCCCCGAAGAGGTCCGCGCCCTCGCCTCTTGGGACCGCGATCTCGACGCCCTCGCCGGGGAGCTGCGGCGTGCCCGCGCGACCGTCCGCGACGTACCCGTACCGCCCTCCCTCTCCGCCTCCCAGCTGCTGCGCCTCGCCGCGGACCCGGACGGCTACGCCCAGGACCTGGCCCGCCCCATGCCCCGCCGGCCGCAGCCCGCCGCCCGCAGAGGCACCCGGTTCCACGCCTGGGTGGAGTCGAGGTTCGAGGAGCTGCCGCTGCCGATGCTCGGCCCGGACGAGCTGCCCGGCGGCGACGAGGACGAGCCGGAGATCGCGGACGAACGGGAGCTGGCCGCACTCAAGGCCGCCTTCGAGCGCACCCCGTACGCCCGGCGCACGCCGCACCGCGTGGAGACGCCGTTCCATCTCACCCTCGCCGGCCGGGTGATCCGGGGCCGTATCGACGCTGTCTATCGCCGTGCCCACGTCGACCCGGTGACCGGTAAGGACACGTATACGTACGAGATCGTCGACTGGAAGACCAGCCGAGCCCGCACCGGCGACCCTCTCCAGCTCGCCGTCTACCGCCTCGCCTGGGCCGAGCAGCACGGCCTCCCGCTGACCGCGGTCACGGCCGCGTTCCTCTACGTACGCAGCGGAGAGGTCGTCCGCCCCGACCGTCTCCCCGGCCGCCCGGAGCTGGAACGCATCCTCACCGGCGAGGAAACCGGCGAGGACACCGGCGGCGAGACCGTGGCCGCGGCCACGCACGGGCGATCCGTGGAACCGGCAGACGAGACCGCTCCCGGAGCCCGTTAGGCTCGACGTCATGAGCGACAACCCGGACAGCGTCGTCCGTACGTACATCCAGACCCACCGCGCCGCCTTCCTCGACGACCTCGCCGACTGGCTGCGCATCCCGTCCGTATCCGCCCAGCCCGACCACGACGCTGACGTGCGGCGCAGTGCCGACTGGCTCGCCGCGAAGCTCAAGGAGACCGGCTTCCCGGTCACTGAGATCTGGAACACACCGGGCGCCCCGGCCGTCTTCGCCGAGTGGCCCTCCGAGGACCCCGACGCCCCGACCGTACTGGTCTACGGCCACCACGACGTCCAGCCTGCCGCCCCCGAGGACGGCTGGCACACCGACCCCTTCGAACCGGTCGTCCGGGACGGCCGGATGTTCGCGCGCGGCGCCGCCGACGACAAGGGCCAGGTGTTCTTCCACACCCTCGGGGTACGGGCCCATCTCGCCGCCACCGGCCGCGCCACCCCCGCCGTGCACCTCAAGCTCCTCGTCGAGGGCGAGGAGGAGTCGGGCTCCCCGCACTTCCGCGCCCTGGCCGAGCAGCACGCCGACCGCCTCGCCGCGGACGTCGTGATCGTCTCCGACACCGGTATGTGGTCCGAGAACACCCCGACCGTCTGCACCGGCATGCGCGGCCTGGCCGACTGCGAGATCGAGCTGTACGGCCCCGACCAGGACATCCACTCCGGCTCCTTCGGCGGAGCCGTCCCGAACCCGGCCACCGTCGCCGCCCGCCTCGTCGCGGCCCTCCACGACGAGCAGGAACGGGTCACGGTCCCCGGCTTCTACGACGGCGTCGCCGAACTCACCGACGCCGAGCGCGCTCTCATCGCCGAGCTGCCCTTCGACGAGGCGGAGTGGCTGCGTACGGCCAGGTCCCACGGCACTCTCGGCGAGTCCGGCTACTCCACGCTGGAGCGTGTCTGGGCCCGCCCGACCGCCGAGGTGAACGGCATCGGAGGCGGCTACCAGGGCCCCGGCGGCAAGACGATCATTCCGTCCTCCGCGCAGCTGAAGCTCTCCTTCCGGCTGGTCGCGGGCCAGGACCCGGACCATGTCGAGCGGTCCGTACGCGACTGGGTCGAGGCCGGGATCCCGGCCGGAATCCGCCACAAGATCAGCTTCGGTGCGGCCACCCGCCCCTGTCTGACCCCTCTGGACCACCCCGCGCTCCAGTCGGTCGTACGGGCCATGGGCCGCGCCTTCGGCCAGAAGATCCGCTTCACCCGCGAGGGCGGTTCGGGACCGGCCGCCGACCTGCAGGACGTGCTCGGTGCGCCGGTGCTCTTCCTCGGCATCTCCGTACCGTCCGACGGCTGGCACGCGCCGAACGAGAAGGTCGAACTGGACCTGCTCCTCAAGGGCGTGGAGACCACCGCCTACCTCTGGAGCGACCTTGCCGCCGCACTCCGCTGAACAGAAACCCAATCCACCCGGGGGAGTTGGAAGTACCTGTGAGCACCATCAGCAGTGACGCCACCGCACACCGACCGATCGGCCTCACCGCCCACAGCGGTATCGACCGCGCGGCGCACCACCGTCTCGACGAGGCCTGGCTGGCGGCGGCATGGAGTCACCCGACCACGCGGGTCTTCGTGGTGTCGGGCGGCCAGGTGCTGATCGACGACACACCGGACGGCCGCACCGAACTGGTCATGACCCCGTCCTTCGAGGCGCCCGTCACCGAGACCCACCGCTACTACCTCGGTACGGACGAGGGCGGCGTCCGCTACTTCGCCCTCCAGAAGGACGCGCTCCCCGGGCGCATGGACCAGTCGGCGCGGGCCGCGGGGCTGCGCGAGGCGGGGCTGCTGCTCTCCCCGCGCGACGCGGGCCTGATGGTGCACGCCGTCGCGCTGGAGAACTGGCAGCGGCTGCACCGCTTCTGCTCCCGCTGCGGCGAGCGCACCGTGATCGCGGCGGCCGGCCACATCCGCCGCTGCCAGGCCTGCGGCGCCGAGCACTACCCCCGGACCGACCCCGCGGTGATCATGCTCGTCACGGACGAGGAGGACCGCGCGCTCCTCGGCCGCCAGGTGCACTGGCCCGAGGGCCGCTTCTCCACCCTCGCGGGCTTCGTCGAGCCCGGCGAGTCGATCGAACAGTCGGTGGCCCGCGAGGTCTTCGAGGAGGCGGGCGTCACGGTGGGCGACGTCGAGTACGTCGCCAGCCAGCCGTGGCCGTTCCCGTCGAGCCTGATGCTGGGCTTCATGGCCCGCGCCACGTCCTCGCAGATCACGGTGGACGGTGAGGAGATCGAGGAGGCGCGCTGGTTCTCCCGGGAGGACCTGCGGGCCGCGATCGAGTCGGGCGAGATCCTCCCGCCGGCCGGCATCTCGATCGCCGCGCGCCTGGTGGAACTCTGGTACGGCAAGCCCCTGCCGAAGCCCGCCAACTGACTCAGAGGCCGCGCGGATAGGTGGGGCGGCGTCGCGTGCCGATGGGCGGCGCCCGGCCGCGTTGTCGTCGGTCCACGACGCTCCGCGCCGCCTCCCTCCTCCGCCTCGCCAGGCTTGCCCCTCGCCCCGCTCCTTCCTCCACCCCGCCTATCCGCGCGGCCTCTTACGCGGCAGGCACGGCAGGCGTGTGGCGGCGGGCAGTTCACGCGGACGCTCGGCCGGGATTTTCCCGGCCGAGCGTGGGGCGTGGGCGGCCGTTGAGTCACATCCTCGCAGGTCAGCAGCTTTTTTCAGGGAACGGCTGCTACCCTCGTCCCATGACTCCGCAAGACCTCGCCAACCTCGGGCACCTGCGCCGGGCGCGGGATCTGATCGACCGGGAGTACGCACGTCCGCTCGACGTGCCGACGATCGCCCGCCACGCGCTCATGTCGCCGGCGCACTTCTCGCGGCAGTTCCGGGCGGCCTATGGCGAGACGCCGTACAGCTATCTCATGACGCGCCGGATCGAGCGGGCGATGGCCCTGCTGCGCGCGGGGGTGAGCGTGACCGATGCGTGCATGGCGGTCGGCTGTACCTCGCTCGGCTCGTTCAGCTCACGATTCACCGAGCTCCTGGGGGAGACGCCGAGCGCATACCGGCTGCGGGAGCACCCCGCGGAGACGGCGATGCCCGCGTGCGTGGCGAAGGTTCGCACCCGGCCGACCAGAAACGTGCCGACCAGAAACGCGCCGACCAGAAACGTGCCGAGCAGGATCGGAGAAGCGGTCCGCGCGGCCGCCGCCTAGCGTGGTCCGCATGAACATCTCACTCCATTACTCCCACATCACCGTCAACGACCCGGACGAGTCCCTCGCCTTCTACCGCGACGCGCTCGGCCTCGAAGTACGCAACGACGTCGCTGCCGGCGGATTCCGCTGGGTCACCCTCGGCAGCCCGACCCAGCCGGACATCGAGATCGTGCTCTCGGAACCTCACGCCGGCCGGTCCCAGGCCGACGGCGACGCCATTCAGGAGCTGCTCACCAAGGGCGTCCTGCAGCAGATCGTCTTCCGCACCGACGATCTCGACGCGGCCTTCGAGAAGCTGCGGGCGTCGGGCGCGGAGGTGCTGCAGGAACCCATGAGCCAGCCCTGGGGCCCGCGTGACTGCGCGTTCCGCGATCCCTCGGGCAACATGGTGCGGATCTCGCAGGCGCCGACGGCGTAGTCCGAGGCCTCCCGCACGACGTGTGCAGGAGGCCCCGGCCCGAAGTACTCCGCTGCGGCCGCGCGTGCCCTCCACCCCCGGAGGACACCTGGAGGGCGCCGGCGCGTCAGGCGCCGAGGGCCTGCTTCACCTGGGCCAGCGACGGGTTGGTCATGACCGACTCGGTGCCCGTGGGCGCGATCACCAGAACCGTCGGCACGGTCTGGTTGCCACCGTTCGCCTTCTCGACGAAGGCCGCCGACTCCGGGTCCTGCTCGATGTTGATCTCGTTGTACGCGATGCCTTCGCGGTCCATCTGGCCCTTCAGCCGACGGCAGTATCCGCACCACGTGGTGCTGTACATCGTCACAGTGCCCGGCATGCTCTCGCGCTCCTTTGTCTCGCCCAATGCGCCGTCCGTCGTCCTCGTACGCCGCTCGCATCCTGTCGAACGCACGTGACCCGGCCACCATTCCCGGACGGCTGCGACCCACCGCACGACCCGCGTTGATACGACCGGCGCGGCTCCCCTGTGGACAACCGCCGCAGCCGCCTCCTGGGACCTGGCAGCATGGCGGCGTGACAGCAGCAACGCACTCCCCACTGTTCCCGCAGGAATCCGGCAGCCAGATCGTGGCTCCGCCGCGCGACGCCGACGCGGTGCTCGACGGGCTCGACCCCGAGCAGCGCGAGGTGGCGACCGCCCTGCACGGTCCGGTGTGCGTGCTGGCGGGGGCCGGCACGGGCAAGACGCGCGCCATCACCCACCGGATCGCGTACGGCGTGCGCGCCGGGATACTCCAGCCCGCCAGCGTGCTGGCCGTCACCTTCACCAACCGGGCCGCGGGTGAGATGCGCGGGCGGCTGCGCCAGCTCGGCGCGGGCGGCGTCCAGGCGCGTACGTTCCACTCGGCGGCGCTGCGCCAGCTCCAGTTCTTCTGGCCCAAGGCGGTCGGCGGTGAGCTGCCACGGCTGCTGGAGCGCAAGGTCCAGCTGGTCGCCGAGTCGGCGGCCCGCTGCCGGATCAAGCTCGACCGCAATGAACTGCGCGACGTCACCAGCGAGATCGAGTGGGCGAAGGTCACCCAGACCGTGCCGGCCGACTATCCGGCCGCCGTCGCCAAGTCACACCGCGACGCCCCGCGCGACCCGGCCGAAATCGGCCAGATCTACGCGATGTACGAGCAGCTGAAGCGCGAGCGCTCGGTGATCGACTTCGAGGATGTGCTGCTGCTCGCGGTCGGCATCCTCCAGGACCGGCATGACATCGCCGACCAGATCCGCCGTCAGTACCAGCACTTCGTGGTGGACGAGTACCAGGACGTCAGCCCCCTCCAGCAGCGGCTGCTCGACCTCTGGCTGGGGGACCGGGAGAGCCTCTGCGTCGTCGGGGACGCCAGCCAGACGATCTACTCCTTCACCGGCGCCACCCCCGACCACCTGCTGAACTTCCGCACCCGGCATCCGAGCGCCACCGTGGTGAAGCTGATCCGTGACTACCGCTCCACCCCGCAGGTCGTCCATCTGGCCAACGGCCTGCTGAACCAGGCGCGCGGCCGGGCCGCCGAGCACCGCCTCGAGCTGATCTCGCAGCGCGAGCCGGGCCCCGAGCCGGTCCACACGGAGTACGTGGACGAGCCGGCCGAGGCCGAGGGCACCGCCCGCCGGATCCGCGATCTGATCGCCGCCGGCGTCCCGGCCGGCGAGATCGCCGTGCTGTACCGGATCAACGCCCAGTCGGAGGTCTACGAACAGGCCCTCGCCGACGCGGGCGTGCCGTACCAGCTGCGCGGCGCCGAGCGGTTCTTCGAGCGTCAGGAGGTGCGGGAAGCGGGCGCCGCGCTGCGCGGCGCCGCGCGCTTCGGGGGCAACGACTCCCTGCTCGACGATGTCGTGGAGCTGCCCTCACAGGTGCGGGCGGTCCTCTCCACCAAGGGGTGGACCACCGAACCTCCCTCGGGCTCCGGCGCGGTCCGCGACCGCTGGGAGTCGCTGGCCGCCCTGGTCCGTCTCGCCGAGGACTTCGTGCGCGCCAAGCCGACGGCCACGCTCGCCGATCTCGTGGCCGAACTGGACGAGCGGGCGGCCGCGCAGCACGCGCCCACCGTGCAGGGCGTCACGCTCGCCTCGCTGCACGCGGCGAAGGGCCTGGAGTGGGACGCGGTGTTCCTCGTCGGGCTCACCGAGGGCATGATGCCGATCACCTACGCCAAGACCGACGAGCAGATCGAGGAGGAGCGCCGGCTCCTCTATGTCGGGGTCACCCGGGCGCGGCTCCATCTCTCCCTCTCCTGGGCGCTCTCCCGCTCGCCCGGCGGCCGGGCGTCCCGGCGTCCCACCCGCTTTCTGAACGGGCTGCGTCCGGGCTCCACGGCCCCCGGAGCCCGCAGCGTGGCGGCGGCCGCGGTCGGGACCGTCGAGCGCGGCGGCGCGGCCGTCAAGCGCAAGCGGCGCGGCCCCGTGCTCTGCCGGGTGTGCGGCAAGACCCTCACCGAGGCCGGCGAGATGAAGCTCATGCGCTGCGAGGACTGTCCCTCCGACATGGACGAGGCACTCTACGAGCGGCTGCGCGACTGGCGCGCGGACCAGGCGCAGCAGCTCAGTCAGCCCGCCTATTGCGTGTTCACCGACAAGACGCTGATGGCCATCGCCGAGGCGGTGCCGGGCAGCGAGGGGGAGTTGGCCGGGATCGCGGGGGTCGGCAGCCGGAAGCTGGGCCGCTTCGGAGCCGATGTGCTGGCCATCTGCGCAGGTGAGGAGCTTGCCGGGGACGATGGGGACAGCTGATACAAACTCGTCGAGAAAATAGTTTGCGCGCGCCCCGGGAATCCCCATAGGTTCTTAACCACGGGAACGGCGGCTTCTCCGAAGCCTTGTCCCCGTGCTCTACTTGTCCAAAGCTGTATCTGTCCAGTGAACGTGCGACCGGCCCCCGGGCCGGTCCTTGAGACGCCGAGAGGAGGCGATTCCAGTGATCAGCATCAACACCAGCTTCATCAGCCCGGCCAAAATGACCGATCCCTCGGTCGTCTCCGCCTGCTCGCTCGGCTTCTCCGGTTCCGAACTCATTGCCATCGGTATGTCCGGCGCCTGCGCCGCGCGTCCCACCGGTCTGTCGGGTCTGCCCGTCCGGCCGCGCAATGAGCGACCGACCAAGGCGCTGGGAGCGGCAGTAGCAGGCGCAGAGGCGAAGGCCTATGCCTTCGCGGCGGCCAGTGCCGAAACCAAGAAGCAGACGACGCAGCATCACAAGATGTGGGCCTTCCGTGGGCTCGAACCCTGGAGTGATCCAGCCTGATCGAAGATCAGGCCGGCGCCTTCAGGGCCGCGGAACCCCACCCGGGATCCGCGGCCCTTCTGTTTTTCCCGAACGGGAGAGACGGAGCGAAGGGGCCTCGGGACAGGTAACACCCGGTACCAGCCGACAACCGGCCAACAGGCCGGACCGACCAGACGAGGAACGACACCCCGTGCAACTCGAAGCGCACGCCCCGTCCGTACCGACTTCCGAAACGATCCCCCCGCCCGGTCTCACGGAGGACTCCACCTTGACCCCGCTCACTGCGCTCACCGCGCTCGATGACGCCATCGAGAACCTCGGCGTACCCGTTCCCTGCCGTGCCTACGACCCGGAGGTCTTCTTCGCCGAGTCCCCGGCCGATGTCGAGCACGCCAAGTCGCTCTGCCGCACCTGCCCGCTGGTCGAGGCCTGCCTCGCCGGCGCCAAGGAGCGGCGCGAGCCGTGGGGTGTCTGGGGCGGCGAGCTCTTCGTCCAGGGCGTGGTCGTTGCCCGCAAGCGGCCGCGTGGCCGTCCGCGCAAGAACCCGGTCGCGGCATGAACGCGTCCGGAACCATCGACCGTCCCTTTACGCACGATCCCCAGAAGCAGGCTCCGATGACCTCTTCCACGAGCGAGCCCTCGGGCTCCGCCACCCCAGTTGTCAGCACCACCGGCGCGAACGACTCGCGTCAGAACAGGACCCGCGAGATGCAACTCATCCCAGAAGCCCTGGCTCGCGCGCATATGGACGAACGAATGCGTGAAGTCGACGCGGAACGCCGGGCCGTGCGCCTGGTCGCCGCTCGGCGGATGCAGCGCCGCGCCGAGCGCGTGTCGATGCGCGCCCGCCGCGCGCTGGCCGTGGCCGTCATGCAGTAGGCGAACCCAGCCAGTTCGGTATCACTGAGCGGGGGCCGGTCCCGAGAGACCGGCCCCCGCGTTGCGTTGTCCCCGCCCCCGCCCCCGCCCCCCTGCCCCGCCCCTCGTCGTCGGACTGCTCGGTCAGGCTCCGGCCTCGACCGCTTCTTCCTCGTCGTACTGCTCCGGCAGGAATCCGGGCAGCCAGTCCTCCAGCTCGTCCCGGAGCCGTACGGTCGCGTTCAGCTGGCAGAGCACGCCGATGGTGCTCAGCGTGACGCGGTGTATCAGCAGATACGACGGCGGCAGATTCAGCTGCTTGCCCAACTGATTGGCGGGGGAGCGCGGATCGGCGACCCGCGCCGCCTGATTGCGCATCCAGCTCCGGGTGAAGGTGAACTCCTCCGCTGCCGCCGGCTCGATGATCGGCTGCAGATAGTCCAGCACCGCGTCCGGGTCGAGATCTATGGACTCCTTGACGAATCCCTCCTCGCGCAGCAGGTCGTACACCGACTCGGCGTCGCTCTCCAGCGTCATCCGCAGCGCCTCGCCGATGGTGCCTGGCAGCCCTCCCGGCAGCCGGTCCACCGTGCCGAAGTCCAGCACCCCGAGCCGGAATTCGCCCTCCACCCCGTCATCGTCCTCATCGGTCTCCACGGGCGGCAGCAGCCGGAAATTGCCCGGATGCGGATCCGCGTGCAGCAGTCCCGTACGCGCGGGGCCCGAAAAGAGGAACCGTGCCAGCAGCTGCCCCGCCCGGTCGCGCTGCTCGGGTGTGCCGTTGTTGATCACTTCCGCCAGCGGTATGCCGTCGATCCACTCCGTCACCAGCACCTGGTCGCTCTGGTGCACCACATCCGGCACCACCACATCCGGGTCGTCCGCGAACTCCGCCGCGTGTTCCCGCTGGGCCTGAGCCTCCAGGGCGTAGTCCAGCTCCTCGGAGACGCGGTCGCGAAGCTCGGTGATCAGCGGCTTGATGTCCATCCCCGGCACCAGGGGCCCCAACAACCTGGCGAACCGGCTCAGCTGTGACAAATCCGACAGCAGCGCCTCCCCGGCGCCCGGATACTGCACCTTGACCGCGACCTCGCGCCCGTCGTGCCAGATCGCCCGGTGCACCTGGCCGATCGACGCGGCGGCCGCGGGCTTGTCCTCGAACTCGACGAACAGCTCACGCCAGTCCTCGCCCAACCGCTCGGTCAGCACCGCGTGCACCGTGCGGGTCGGCATGGGCGGGGCCGCCTCCTGGAGCTTGGTGAGCGCCGCCCGGTAGGGCCCGGCGATCTCCTCGGGCAGCGCGGACTCGAAGACGGACAGCGCCTGCCCGAACTTCATCGCGCCGCCCTTGAGCTCCCCGAGCACCTTGAAGAGCTGGTCGGCCGTGCGCTGTTGCAGTTCCCGGGAGACGATCTCCGCGGACCTCCCGCCGATCCGCTTGCCCAGGCCCCAGGTGGCCCGTCCGGCGAAGCCCAGCGGCAGCGCGGCCAACTTCGCGGTACGGGTGACCGCCTTCCGGGGAAGATCAGACATTACGCCCCTCCTAATCCCAGACAGCCATGCCGCGTAGGCCGGCTACCCCGCCATTGTGTCGTGCGGTGCCCCCGCCGCGGCGATGCGCTCCCCCTCTCTTTTCCCGGCCGCCCCACAGGGACAGTCCGGATGGGGCACGATCCGCTCCGAGCGCCAGTCGAGCAGTGGCAGTGACACCTCCCATCGTGCACCCGTGCCGGCGGGCAGCTCACCGTCCAGGAACGACAGGGCATGGGCCGCCGCCAGGCCCGCCACCGTCGTGGCCAGCCCCAGATCGCAGGCCGGTACGGCGGCCGCCCTGCGGCGCCCCGACCCCCACTGCGCCAGCATCCGGGGCCACCCCGGATCGCGGTCCGCCCGCCCCCGCGCCAGACAGCCCGCGCAGGCCGTGCCACCGGGCAGCACCAGCGGCCCGACCAGACCTGTGCCCTCGATCACACCCGCATAGAGATGAGGAGTCCCCGTGGCGATCCAGGGCTCGGCCGCCGCCGGATCGGGGGCGTAGGCCGCGAGGCCGTCCCGCGGGGCGACGACGACCAGGGAGAGGGGCGGCTCACCCTCGCCGCGGGACTCCGCGAGCTCCGCCGCCCTCGGTGCCCGTCCGGGCGCGGACCGCCGGACCAGCTGCCGGGCCGCCACATCCCGGCGCTCGCCGACGGACCCCGCGGGCAGGCCGCCGGGGGCCACATCCCACTCCTGCGCGCACCCGCCGTCCAGCACATCGAGGCGCCCGACCCCGGAGGCCGCGAGCACCGAGGCGACAGCCGCCCCGACCCGTCCGGCTCCCCGGACCTGGACCCGCATCGCCCGCCGCGCCGCCAGGCGCCGTATCCCCGCGCCCGGCTCCGGATGGACGACGGAGAGCGACGCGAGATCGGGCCGCATCCGGTCGAGGTCCCCCGCCCGGTTCCGTAACGCGTCGGCCGCCCGGCCGCCCGCGTCCGAGTCGTCGATCACCCCCGCCGCGGTCAGCCGCTCCACCAGCGAATCGGCCCGGCCGTCCGGCAGTCCCATCGCGCGGGCCTCCTCCCGCAGCAGCGGCAGCCCCCGCGTCCCGTCGAGCAGCTCCAGAAAGCTGCCCGTGGCGGTGTCGACCGGGCCGACCAGCACCGCGTGCGCGGGGGTGACCCCGAACTGCACCGTCTGCCGCTCCCGCCAGGCGTGCCGCAGCGCGGGCTTCACCATCGGATGCATATCGGCCTCCCCGTTGATCTTTTCTTGGTTCGCTGATCTCGCTGTTTCGCGTTCTCAGAATGCAAGGCGGCGGCCGGGGGCGCGGAAAGTTATCCACAGCTGTGGGCATTAGTCGTTCAAATGGCGCATGCCACGGAGTGGATCAAGATCGAACGGTCCCGGCGGCGGGACTTCGCCCGCACGCAGCGGGTAACGTCGGGGCGTGTCCGCCGATCCTTCCCCTCGCCTCGCGGGGGAGACCCCATCGAACAGCGCCGGAAGCGCGGAGCGCGGCGTGGCGAGCCGCCCGCCGCGCGGCCCGGGGACGAGCGCTGTCGAGGTCCGCAGGAGCACCCGCCGCAGCAGAACGGTCTCGGCGTACCGCGAGGGCGACAGGACCATCGTGCTCATCCCCGCCCGGATGTCCGAGGCGGAGGAGCGGCGCTGGGTGTCGGTGATGCTCGACAAGCTCGCAGCCCAGGAGAGCAAGCGTGTCCTCGGCGACACCGAGCTGACCGAGCGGGCCGAGCGGCTGTCCGACCAGTTCTTCGCCGGCCGGGCGAGGCCCGCCTCCGTCCGCTGGGTGACCAATCAGAACACCCGCTGGGGCTCCTGCACCCCCGCCGAGGGCAGCATCCGGCTGTCGCACCGGCTGCAGGGCATGCCGGAGTACGTCGTCGACTACGTGCTCGTCCATGAGCTGGCGCATCTGCTGGTGCCGGGGCACGGGCCCCGGTTCTGGCGGCTGCTGGAGGCGTATCCCCGCACCGAGCGCGCCCGCGGCTATCTCGAAGGCGTCGTCGCGGCCGAGCGACTGCCGCATCTGCCCCTCGTGCCCGGTGAATGACCTATTCCGCATGAGCGCGTGACACCTGTTGAGGCCGGGAACGGTGATTCGGCGATCCTGTACCGAATGTGTACCGGCTTGGCTCAATGTCGCACCCAGCCGTTAGCCTGACGCGACTCAGTCATATTCGGGATGGGGGACGGTCGTTACGTATGGCCAGGGAATTCCAACGCGGCCACAAGGCCAAGATCAGTGATCTCACGCCGGGAACAGATCTGTACGTAGGTGTGCAGATCGCCGCTCCCGGGCTGAGCTTCGACATCAGCTGTTTCGGACTCGACGCCAACGAGCAGCTCTCGGACGACCGCTATTTCATCTTCTTCAATCAGCCGAAGTCGCCCGAGGAATCCGTCCAGCTGCTGGGCGCGCAGGCCGGGGACACCGAGTCCTTCCGGGTGACCCTGGACCGCATCCCGGCCACCATCCACAAGCTCTCGTTCACCGCCACCATCGACGGCGCGGGCCAGATGTCGCACGTCGGTCCCGGATACATCCGCATCGTCGCGGGCGGCGAGGAAGTCGTCCGATACGCCTTCAACGGCTCGGAGTTCACCACCGAGCGTGCGGTCATGCTCGGCGACTTCTATCTGAAGGACGTATGGCGCTTCGCCGCCATCGGCCAGGGCTTCGACGGCGGTCTGGACGCGCTGCTCAAGAACTTCGGCGGCGAGGTCGCCGAGGAGGAGCCGGCCGCGCCCCAGCCGCAGGCCGGTGGCCAGGTACCGTCCTTCGCCCCGCCCGCGCAGAGTTCCGCCCCTGCCCCGGCCTTCGGCGCCCCGGCCGCCCCGCAGGCACCACAGCCTCCGCAGCCCGCGCCGTCCTTCGGCGCTCCTGCCGGACCTCCCGCCCCCGCCCCGGCGCCCCAGCCGATGCACGTCGCGCCGACCATCGCGGCGCCCATGACCCCGCCGGGCGGCATGGTGCCGCCGCCGGCCGCGCCGGCCCCGTACGGACAGCCGCCGCAGTTCGGCCAGGTCCCCGGGCAGGTCCCGCCGCCCGCCGCGCCGTCTCCGTACGGACAGCCCGCGGCGCCCTCCCCGTTCGGTCAGCAGCCGCCCGGTCCTCCTCAAGGCGTCCCTCAGGGCGTCCCGCCGGGCGGCGCCGGGCTCCAGGCGGCCCTTCAGCCGTACAAGGAACTGCCCACCGGCCAGCGCTGGACCCCGCAGAACGGCCAGCTCATGCGGGTGGACCTCGGCATGGGCGGCACACCGGTCCTCGCCCGCCAGGGCAGCATGGTGATGTACCAGGGCAAGGTCGACTTCGGCTACAAGGGCGCCGGTTTCTCGGGCCGTATCGTCGGCAACGCCACGGGCCAGGAGATGCAGCTGATGCGCTGCACCGGCCGTGGACAGGTGTTCCTCGCCGAAGAGGGCGCGCATCTGCATCCCGTCGAGCTTCAGGGTGACGGCATCTGCGTCTCCGCGGAGAACGTCCTCGCCTTCGACGAGAGCCTTCAGTACGAGGTCCGCCGTATCGAGGGCCACGGCATCCCCGGCGGGGCTCTGTTCACCATGCAGTTCCAGGGCACCGGCACCGTCGTCGTGAAGACCCACGGCACCCCGGTGGTCCTGCCCGTCACGCCGACGACCTTCGCCGACTGCAATGCCGTCGTCGCCTGGTCGTCCGCGTCCCAGGTGATCCTCTCCAGCCAGGTCAGGCTGCGCCGTAACGCGTACCCCGGCCACAGCGGAGAGACCGTCAACCTGCAGTTCCGGGGAGCCCCCGGCAACTTCATCGTCGTCCAGCCGTACGAGGTCTGAGGGAGCCCGGACAATGAACCAGCAGCTCGCGGGCTTCGCCCCCACGCCCATCGCGGCCCGGATGGAGAATCACGGCCGCTCCATGCTGAAGGTCGCGATGGCCTCCGGCCAGGACCTCTTCGCACGCACCGGCTCGATGATCGCCTATGAGGGCTTCATCCAGTACGAGCCGAACCCGCCCGCCATCCGTCAGGTCGCCTCCCAGTGGGCGACCGGCGAGGGCACCCCGCTCATGAAGTGCGCCGGGGACGGTCTGCTCTACCTCGCCGACTACGGCGCGGATGTCGTCGTGATCAACCTCAACAACGACGCGCTCTCGGTCAACGGCACCAATCTGCTGGCCTTCGACGCGCACCTCCAGTGGGGCGTCGAGCGGGTGAAGGGCCTGGCCAAGTTCGCCGGCCAGGGCCTGTGGAACGTACAGATCTCCGGGACCGGCTGGGTCGCCGTGACCTCCCGCGGCACACCGATCGTCGTCGACTGCGGCCGCGGCGAGGACGAGACCTACGTCGATCCTGACGCCCTCGTCGCCTGGTCCCCGGACCTCAAGGTGAAGGGCAAGCGCAGCTTCAAAGCCTCCTCGCTGATCGGACGGGGCAGCGGAGAGGCCTTCCAGATGGCCTTCTCGGGCCAGGGCATCGTCGTCGTACAGCCCAGCGAGGACAGCACCGACCGCCTGCGGATCCGGCGCTGAGGGGAAGCGGGAACACACCATGCAGAGTCCACTTTTCGCATACACGGAACAGCAGTCCCAGGAGCGGTACGCGGTACAGAACCCGCAGCTGCTGCGGGTCGCGCTCACCGGCCAGGACGACGTCCTCGCGCGCAAGGGCGCGATGGTCGCCTACCAGGGCCTGATCGACTTCGACGGTGAGTACCAGTCGGGGAACCAGCGGCGGGCCCGGGCGCGCACCGGTGAGGGCCTGGAGCTGATGCGCTGCTCCGGGCAGGGCACGGTCTATCTGGCCAACCTCGCCCAGTACATCCATGTCGTGGAGGTCGACCACGACGGCATGACGGTGGACAGCGCCTATGTCCTGGCGCTCGACTCCACGCTGCACACCGAAGTCATCGCGGTGGACAGCCAGTACGGCATCTCCGGCTCCGGCAAGTACCAGCTGAACATCTCCGGCCGGGGCAAGGTCGCCCTGATGACCTCGGGCCAGCCGCTGATGATGCAGGTCACCCCGGACAAGTACGTCAACGCCGACGCGGACGCCGTGGTCGCCTGGTCCTCCGCGCTGCGGGTGCAGATGCAGGCACAGACGCACTCCTCGGGCATACGGCGGCGGCGTGGCACCACCGGGGAGGGCTGGGAACTCAGCTTCCTCGGGCAGGGCTTCGCGCTCGTCCAGCCCAGCGAGGTCATGCCGCCGCAGCACGCGGAGATCGGTCAGGGCCTGGGGGCGCAGTTCGGCGTCGGCCAGCAGGGCGCGCACGGCCAGAACCAGAACAACGCCTGGAGCGGGGGCGGCTGATCAGCCCAGAGGGGGCGGCCTCCACGGAGGCCGCCCCCTCTCTCAGCCGAAGTCGCAGGAGCAGGAGCAGCCGCTGCTCAGCCGCGCAGCGCGGCGCGCGTACGCTCCACCAGCCGTACCACCGAGCCGTCGGCCACCTCCGCCGCCTCGTCGTAGGAGAACCAGCGCAGATCGAGTGACTCGTCGCTGATCGCCTCGACCGCCCCGGCCGGCGCCAGCGCCGCGTACTGGACATCGAGATGCCAGTGGCAGGGGGCCGGAATGGCATGCCGGTCCAGCTGTACGGGACCGCCCGGCAGCAGCGTCAGGCCCGGGATCCCCGACTCCTCCGTGGCCTCCCGCAGCGCCGCCCGCTCCAGCGAGCTGTCACCGGGCTCGCAGTGGCCGCCCATCTGCAGCCACATGGAGAGCTTCTTGTGCAGGGTCAGCAGGACACGGCCGCGCTCCGGATCGATCACCAGCGCGCTCGCCGTCAGATGCCCCGCCTCACAGGCCTTCCACATCCCGTCCGGGCGGGCGGCCAGATGGTCCAGATAGAGCCCGCGCAGCTCTTCCTGGTCCTCGTAGCTCTTCAGTACGAGGACCGCGTCGTCGTGCAGGCTCACTTGTCGGTGTCGTCCTTGCCCTGGTCCTCGCCGTCGCCCTTGCCGTCGTCCTTCCGGAGGTTCGGCTTGGTGCCGGCCGAACCACCCGCTGCCTCGCCGAGCATCTTGTCGAGCTCGGAGAAGTCCGCCTGCTCGTGGTGGACGAAGCCGTCCGGGTCGTCGAGGTCGGAAGCCGTCGGCAGCATGTCGGGGTGCTCCCACAGGGCGTCGCGTCCGTCGACCCCGCGCGCGTCGGTGAGCGAGGCCCACAGCCGCGCGGCGTCCCGCAGCCTGCGCGGACGCAGCTGAAGGCCGATGAGGGTGGCGAAGGTCTGCTCGGCGGGGCCACCGGAGGCCCGGCGCCTGCGCAGCGTCTCGCGCAGCGCGTCCGCGCCCGTGAGCCTGGTCCTGGCGGCCTCGTGCACCACCGCGTCCACCCAGCCCTCGACCAGCGCGAGTGCCGTTTCGAGCCGGGCGAGCGCCGCCTTCTGCTCCGCGGTGTCCTCCGGCTGGAACATGCCCTGCTGGAGCGCTTCCTGCAGCTCCTCGGGGTGGCTGGGGTCGAACTGGCCGACGACGTCCTCCAGCTTGGAGGTGTCGACCTTGATCCCGCGCGCATAGCCCTCGACCGCGCCGAACATGTGCGACCGCAGCCACGGCACATGGGCGAAGAGCCGCTGGTGGGCGGCCTCGCGCAGGGCCAGATACAGCCGGATCTCGTCCTTGGGCAGCCCGAGGTCCTTGCTGAACGTCTCGATGTTCAGCGGCAGCAGCGCGGCCTTGCCGGCCGGGCCCAGCGGCAGTCCGATGTCGGTCGAGCCGACCACCTCACCCGCCAGCACACCCACGGCCTGCCCGATCTGCTGGCCGAACATGGCGCCGCCCATGGAGCGCATCATGCCGATCAGCGGACCCGCCACGGACTGCATCTCCTCGGGCAGCACATCGGCCATGGCCGTGCCCACCCGCTCCGCCACCGGGTCGACGAGCTGCTGCCACGCGGGCAGGGTCGCCTCGACCCACTCGGCGCGGCTCCACGCCACCGACGTGTTCGCGCCGGAGGGCAGTGAGGTCACACCGTCCAGCCACACATCGGCCAGCCGGACCGCCTCATCGACCGCGGCACGCTCGGCGGGGCCCACGCTCGCGTCCTTGGTGCCGTCGGACGTGCCCTGGGCGACCGTCTGGCGGGCGATCTGCTTGGCCATGTCCCAGTTCACGGGACCGCCCTCGTAACTGAGCATCTGGCCCAGCTGCTGGAAGGCCGCCCCCAGGTCGTTGGGGTTCAGCGAGCCGAACATCGCGGCGAACGGGTTGTCCCCGCCGCCCCCGCCGCCGCCCGGCAGCCCGAATCCCGCGAAGGGATTGCCAGGACCGCCCTGGCCGCCCGCACCCTGACCACCTCCGGCAGGGTCCTTCTTCTTGCCGTCGCCGTCGTCCGGCTCCTCCGGCGGAAGGCCGAATCCGAATGGAGTGTCACTCACGGGGTTCCTCGGCTCGTAGGGCCGCCGGCTTCCTGCCGGCGGCGGCTGCCCGACTACACCACCCAGCCTAAGCGGCACGGGGCCGGCGAGGGTCGTGTCGCGGGTCGTGGACCGTGCCCGGCTGTGGCGCCCGGACCCTCCTTCGACCTGCGCCGTCACCCGCCCGGGCCGGCCGGACGCGGCCCCGACACCCGGGCGGCTTCCGGGCTCGATGCTCCGTCGGCCGATGGCCTGCGGCAGGATGGACGTCACCTGGTGCGTACGCGCCTTACACGTACGTACTGAAGACAACCGCTGGAGACGCCCGGTGAGTTCCCCAGATCCGCAGGTTCGCGCAGCGCGAAACCGCTCAACCCCGACCCCGTCCCGCGGCCCCGTCGTCGCAATCACCGGCGCCGCCTCCGGCGTCGGTGACCTGCTCACCCGGCGCCTGGCCGCGTCCGAGGAGATCAAGCAGGTCATCGCCATCGACGAGCGCCGAGGAGAGGTCTCCGAGGCGCAGTGGCACATCCTCGACGTCCGCGATCCGGCCATCGCGGAGAAGTTGCGCGGCGCGGACGTCGTGGTACATCTGGCGCTCGATCTCGACCTGGAGACCGACGCCGCCGCCCGAACGGCGTACAACGTGCGCGGCACCCAGACCGTGCTCACGGCGGCCGCCGCCGCGGGCGTCCACCGGGTGGTGCTGTGCACCTCGGCCATGGTCTACGGCGCGCTTCCCGACAACGACATCCCGCTCTCCGAGGACGCCGAGCTGCGCGCGACGGCCGAGGCCACCGGCGTCGGCGATCTGCTGGAGATCGAGCGCCTGGGCCGCCGCGCGCCCCGCGCGCACCCCGGGCTCAATGTGACGGTCGTACGGCCCGCCGTGCTCGTCGGCGGTACAGACACCGCCCTCACCCGCTACTTCGAGTCGCCGCGGCTGCTCGTCGTCGCCGGATCCCGCCCCACCTGGCAGTTCTGTCATGTCGAAGACCTGGTCAGCGCGCTGGAGTACGCCGCGCTCGAAAAGGTGGACGGGGAGTTCGCGGTCGGCTGCGACGGCTGGCTGGAGCAGGAGGAGGTCGAGGAGCTGAGCTCCATCCGCCGGATGGAACTGCCCTCCGCGGTGGCTCTGGGGGCCGCTGCCCGGCTGCACAGGATCGGCCTCACCCCCTCGCCGGCCGGTGATCTCGCCTACACCATGCATCCCTGGGTGGTCAGCGTCAGCCGGCTGCACGACGCGGGCTGGCGGCCGCAGTGGACCAACGAGGAGGTCCTCACCGCTCTCCTGGCGGAGGTGGAGGGCCGGCACACCGTCGCGGGCCGCCGGCTCGGCCGCAAGGACGCCACCGCGGCGGGCGCGGCGGGCGCCACCGTGGCGCTGCTCGGTACGGCCGCGCTGGTACGGCGGGCCCGCAAGGCGCGGCGCCGCCTCTAGGCCGGACCGGACCTGGAACGCTCCGAGGCGGCACGCCCCTCCTGGTGAAAGCGTTGTTCCGCGATGCCGGTGCCGTACGGCACGATGGACCGCATGGCGAGCATGCGTTCCCACCCGGGCGAGCAGACGGCGCAGGACCCCATCCGGCTGCTGGCGATCCGCGACACCCCGCTGACGGTCGACGAGGTCTTCCGTGCGGTCGGGGACGACGCGGCGGGCGGCACCGCTCTCTTCGTCGGCACGGTGCGTAACCACGACGGGGGTGCGGATGTCGACACCCTCGGCTACTCCAGCCACCCGTCGGCCGAGGCCGAGCTGCGCCGCGTCGCGGAGAAGGTCGTCGCCGGCCATCCGGTGCGCGCCCTGGCGGCCGTCCACCGTGTGGGTGATCTGGCGGTCGGAGATCTGGCGGTCGTGGTCGCGGTCTCCTGTCCGCACCGGGCGGAGGCGTTCGACGCCTGCCGTCAGCTGATCGACGACCTCAAGCACGAGGTCCCGATCTGGAAGCACCAGAAATTCTCCGACGGCACCGAGGAGTGGGTCGGCGCGTAGCGCCTCCCGAGGGGTGGTGCGCGGCGTCGCCGATTTGCGTAACTGCCCCCCGGCCAGCAGCGTTGGTCTCGCAGATGGCTCATCTGCTGATCGGTCAGTTGCTGTGAGTTGGAGGTCAAAATGGCCGCACTCGCCTGGTTGTTGATTCCGCTGTTCGCCGCGATAGGCGCGGCGATATGGGGGAGCTGGGTCCAGAGAAACCGCACCATAGGTGACATAGCCGAGCTCAACGGCTACACCCGCTTCCGTGACGCCATGGAGAAGGCGGACTCCGGTTCGGACGCCGCCTGACGCGGCCGCCGACCGTACGCAGTCGCTACGCCCGCCCGCACGGAGCCCCGTACGGACCGGCCCCAGGGGTGCACTGACAGACCCTTCCCGTACTGTCGTTCCATGCCACGCCGCACCGCGACGATGCTCGCTTCCACCCTCGTCCTCATCGCGCTGCTCTGCGCAGGCGTGCTGATCAAAGTTCCGTATTCGGAGATGAGCCCGGGGCCGACGGTGAACACGCTCGGTGACGCGGGCGGCGAACCGGTCCTGCAGATCTCGGGCCGCAAGACGTACCCGACGTCGGGCCATCTCAATATGACGACGGTCAGGGTCACCGGCGCGGACTACCGGATGAACATCGTCGAGGCGGTCTACGGCTGGCTGGCCCACGACAACGTGGTGGTGCCGCACGACACGCTGTACCCGGACGGCAAGACGGAAGAGCAGTCCACGCAGGAGAACGCGGAGGAGTTCAGCCAGTCCCAGGAGAGCGCCAAGGTCGCCGCCCTGAAGGAGCTGGACATCCCGGTGACGTCACGCGTCATCGTCTCCTCCGTCCTCAAGGACGGCGCCGCCGAGGGCACGCTGCACGCCGGGGATGTCATCAGGGCCGTGGACGGATCACCGGTCCGGCAGCCGGAGGACGTCGCCAAGCTCGTCACCCGGCACAAGCCCGGCGAGGACGTCGTCTTCACCATCGCCCCGGCCGCGGACGCGAAGGCGGCGGAGAAGGCCGGCAAGGAGCCCGAGGGCACCGAGAAGATCACCATCACCACACAGAAGGCCGACGAGGGCGACCGGGCGGTCGTCGGCATCCGGGCCGGGACCGACCACACCTTCCCGTTCACGGTCGACATCAAGCTGGCCGACGTGGGCGGTCCGAGCGCCGGGCTGATGTTCGCCCTCGGCATCGTCGACAAGCTCACGCCCGGCGCTCTGACGGGCGGCACGTTCGTCGCCGGTACGGGCACGATCGACGACAAGGGAGCGGTCGGCCCGATCGGCGGCATCGAGATGAAGCTCGTGGGCGCGCGCAGCGCGGGTGCCACGTACTTCCTCACCCCGAACGACAACTGCGCCGCCGCGGCCTCGGACATCCCCAAGGGCCTCACCCTGGTCAGGGTCAAGACCATCGAGGACGCCACGAAGTCGCTGGACAAGATCCGCGCCGGGAACACGGCCGGCCTGCCGAGCTGTTCGGCAAAGTGACCGGCCGCGTATCCGCGGGAGGCGGGGAGCCTGGCGGGGAGCCGCTCCGGGAGCCGTACTGATCCCGGAGCCGTACTGATCCGGGAGGGCTACGCCTCGAAGGTCGAGGAGAGGGCCTCGGCCAGCCCCGGGACCAGACCGGAGCCGGTGAGGACCTCGCTGGGCGAGTCCTTCTCGCGCAGCCGCAGCGCCGACTCCCTGGCGCCGTCACGCAGCACCGCCACCGTCATCCGCACCTCCTGACGCTCCGGGTGGGCGGCGACCCACGCGGCGAGCCCCGAGTCGTCGAGACCGTCCGGTACGGACGCCTCCGCGGACGGCGGGAGCATCAGCCGCTCCACCGTCATCGCGCAGCCCGCCACCGCCCCGGGCCATGCGATGGTGCCGAGAAACTCGTCCAGCGGGGTGCCGGAGGGGATCTCGTCCTGCTCGATAGGGGTGAGCGGGGAGACCGCCCCGCCGTCGTCGAGACCCAGCTGGGCCGCGAGTTCCGGTTCGTCGATGCGCAGCCGCGCGGTGTCGACGAGCGCGAAGAGCCGGGCCGGCTGGTCCCAGCCGAGCCCCGACGCGTACTCGTCGATTTCGAGCACCGCGCGGGTCAGCGGGCTCGCGGCCATGGGTGTGCCTGAGGGAGAAACGTTGGACATGCTCAATATCCTGCCTCCTTCGGACCCGAGTGCGGGAACTAGGTAAAGCCTCAGTAAGTTGCATCAGTGGGCCCTACGATCGCGGGGCCGCTTTATACAGGCTGAAACACACGACCGCGAACTTCGAGGTGCGCACGTTGGCTTTCCAGATGCCGGACCGCGGCGGAGGCCCGACCGGGCCACGGATCAGAGTGGGCCGCCCGTCTCGGCGCGTCCGGACCCTGCTCATGACGTTGGGCGTGCTGGCCGTGCTGGCCATGCTGTTCGTCATGTTCGCCGGGTTCTGGACCGACTGGCTCTGGTACCGCTCGGTGAAGTACTCATCGGTGTTCACCACCACCCTGTGGACCAAGGTCGGACTGTTCGCGGTCTTCGGGCTGCTGATGGCCACCGCGGTCGGGGTGAACATCTGGCTGGCGCACCGGCTGCGGCCGCCGCTGAGCGCGATGTCGATGGAGCAGCAGAACCTCGACCGGTACCGGATGGGGATCGCGCCCTACAAGAAGTGGGTGCTCCTCGGGATCACCGCCCTGGTCGGGCTGATCGCCGGAGCCTCCGCCGCCGGCCAGTGGCGCACCTGGCTGATGTGGGTGAACGGGGTGGCCTTCGGCCAGAAGGACCCCCAGTTCAAGATGGACGTGTCGTTCTACGCGTTCGATCTGCCCTGGTACCGCTTCCTGCTGGCCTTCGGCTTCGCGGCCGCCGTGCTCTCGCTGATCGCCGCCGCGCTGACCCACTACCTGTACGGCGGGCTGCGCGTCACCAGCCCGGGCGCGCGGGCGACGGGCGCGGCCACCGGCCACCTCTCGGTGCTGATCGGTGTCTTCGTCTCGCTCAAGGCCGTGGCCTACTGGCTCGACCGGTACGGCCTGGCCGTGAAGTCCAGTGACTTCAAGGCGGCGGGCAACTGGACCGGACTGCGGTACGTCGACGCCAACGCCTACCTCCCGGCGAAGACGATCCTCTTCTGCATCGCCGTCATCTGCGCCGTGCTGTTCTTCGCGACGCTCTGGCGCCGCACGTGGCAGCTGCCGGTGATCGGCTTCGGCCTGATGGTGCTGTCGGCGATCCTCATCGGCGGTCTCTACCCGGCGATCGTGCAGAAGTTCCAGGTCCAGCCGAACGAGCAGGCCAAGGAAGCGCCGTACATCAAGAAGAACATCAATGCCACGCGCGAGGCGTACGGCATCGATGACGCCGATGTGCAGGACTACAAGGGCAAGGGCGACCCGGACAAGAAGGCCGAGCAGCGCAAGGCGGCGGACGCCGCCGCCAGTTACCGGCTGGTCGACCCCAATGTGGTCTCGCCCGCGTTCCAGCAGCTCCAGCAGGAGCGCAAGTACTACCAGTTCCCCGCCACGCTGGACGTCGACCGGTACACCGGCCCCGACGGCAAGCCGCAGGACACGGTGGTCGGTCTGCGCGAGCTGAACATCACCGGTATCCCCAAGCGCAACTGGATCAACGACCACTTCACGTACACCCATGGGTACGGCGTGATCGCGTCCAAGGGCACGAACACGGTGACGGACGAGAACGACGGCACCATCGGCGCTCCCGACTTCACCGAGTCCGGTCTGCCGACGACCGGGCAGCTCGGCAAGTACGAGCAGCGGGTCTACTACGGGGAGAAGACCGAGCAGTACTCGATCGTGGGCGGGCCGCAGAAGGAGCTCGACTACGAGAAGAACGGCGAGGAGACGACGAGTTACCGGGGCAAGAGCGGCGTCGACCTCTCCAACCCGGTGAACCGCGCCGCGTACGCCGTGGCCTTCAGCGAGCCCCAGATGCTCTACTCCGGCGCCATCGGCGACGGTTCGCGGATTCTCTACAACCGCACGCCCAAGGAGCGCGTCGAGGCGGTCGCGCCCTGGCTGACCATCGACGGCGACGCCTATCCCGCCGTGGTCGACGGCCGGATCCAGTGGATCATCGACGCGTACACCACGACGAACGGCTATCCCTACGCGTCCCGTACAACCCTGGGTGACACCACGGCCGACTCGCTGACCGACAACCAGCGCGCGGTCGTCGCGCAGCAGAACCAGGTCAACTACATCCGGAACTCGGTGAAGGCCACCGTCGACGCCTATGACGGCACGGTCGAGCTGTACCAGTGGGACACCAAGGACCCGGTGCTCAAGACCTGGATGAAGGCCTTCCCCGACACGGTGAAGGCGAAGGGCGACATCAAGCCCGAGCTGCTGGCCCATCTGCGCTACCCGCAGGACATGTTCAAGGTGCAGCGCGAGCTGCTCACCCGCTACCACGTCACGGACCCCGCGCAGTTCTACAGCGGCAGTGACGCGTGGCAGGTGCCGGACGACCCGACCAACAAGGACAGCAGTGCGGTCCCGCCGTACTACCTGAGCCTCAGGATGCCGGGCCAGACGGATCAGCGATTCTCCCTGACGACGACCTTCACGCCCAACGGGCGCCCCAACCTGGGTGCGTTCATGGCGGTGGACGCCGACGCCAACAGCTCGGACTACGGCACGATCAGGGTCCTGAGAGTGACCTCCACCGTGCAGGGCCCGCAGCAGGTGCAGAGTGAGCTGAACGGTGTGCCGGAAGTCGCCGAGTTCGTCAGGAACCTGAGAGGCACCGACTCGGACATCGAGTACGGCAACCTGCTCACGGTGCCGATCGACGAGGGCTTCCTGTACATCGAGCCGGTGTACGCGCGAGGGGGCAGCGCGAACTATCCGCTGCTGAAGAAGGTGGCCGTCTCGTACGGCGGCAAGCCGGTGTTCAAGGACACCCTGGGCGAGGCGCTGAACGCGGTGTTCGGGGCGGAGAGTGCCGAGCCGCCCCCGACGACCCAGCCACCGCCGGGTGACACCACGAAGCCGCCCGCCACCGGCGACAAGGCGCTCAAGCAGGCCATCGCGGACGCCCAGAAGGCGTACGACGACGGTGAGGCGGCGCTGCAGAAGCAGGACTGGACGGCGTACGGGAAGGCCCAGCAGGCCCTTCAGGACGCCCTCCAGCGAGCCGCGGAGGCGGACTCCACCTCCGGGGCGGCCGACGGGAACGGCGGCGGCGACAGCAGCTGAGCAGGCATCACCCCGCGTCGTGGTACGGTTGGGACACAACGACGCGGGGTGGAGCAGCTCGGTAGCTCGCTGGGCTCATAACCCAGAGGTCGCAGGTTCAAATCCTGTCCCCGCTACGCGAAGTCAAAGGCCCGGATCCTTCTGGATCCGGGCCTTTGCGCTGTGTTCTGTACGAACTGTGTTTCAGGCCGGGTGAGTTGACCCCGAGTGTGTTTGGCTTGTCTCTCTGTGGGCATGTCGACAAAACGCTGAAGCTACCACGGTGCGATATACCAGCTGTACGTGGGTGGCGGGTGGTGCGACGATGGGGTTTTATGGGGGATAAGGCAACTCTGTTGGAGACAGGGCGGTTTGTGCAACGGCAGTCGGATGGCATCGCGGAGTCCATGAGTGCGACGGGTGCGCTGCGCGCCGTCGACACGGAGGAGACCGCCGACGCCGAGGCCGAGGCGCGCCACCGGCGCGCCGCCGACGCCGGCGACACCGCTTCGATGAGCGTGCTCGGTGCCCTGCTGCTGCGCCGCGGCGACCTCGACGCCGCCGAGCCCTATCTGCGTGCCGCGACCGCCGAGGGTGAGCGCGCCGCCGCCAACAACCTGGGTGTCCTCCTCCACCAGCGCGGCTACCCGGACGAGGCGGCGGGCTGGTGGCGTATCGCCGCCGTCGCCGGGTCCGCGGCCGCCGCCCACGCGCTGGGCCGCCACCACCGCGAGCTGGGCGACGAGCCGGGCGCCGAGTACTGGCTGCGCCAGTCCGCCGAGCAGGGACACGCCCTCGGTGCCTACGCCCTCGCCGACCTGCTGGAGCACCGCAGCGACGTCGGGGCCGAGCGCTGGCTGCGCGCCGCGGCCGAGCAGGGCCACCGTGAGGCGGCGTACCGGCTCGCCCGCACGCTGGAGCGCCGGGCCCGCGAGACGTCCCGCTCCGGCGCCGACATGGTCTACAACAGCGGTACGGGGCCGCCGGCCCCGGGCTCCCGGCGGGCGGACGCGCGCCGGCCGGCGGCCTCGGCCGACGGCGCCGCTCCCACCGGCTCCTCGCTGATCGGTGAGGCCGCGCAGTGGTACCGGCAGGCCGCCGCGCGTGGCCACCGCCGGGCCGCGCTGCACCTCGGCGCGATTCTGGAGAAGCGCGGTGAGCTCAAGGAAGCGGGCCGCTGGTATCTGAGCTCCGCCAAGGACGGCGAGGCCAGGGCCGCCTGCGCCCTCGGCTTCCTGCTGCGCGACGCCGGCGACGAGGAGAGCGCCGCCATCTGGTGGCTGCGCGCCGCGCAGGACGGCGACGGAAACGCCGCGAACGCCCTCGGCGCGCTCCATGCCGCCCGTGGCGAGCAGCAGAGCGCCGAGCGCTGGTACCGCGCCGCAATGGACGCGGGCGATGTCAACGGCGCGTACAACCTCGGGCTGCTCTGCGCCGCCCAGGACCGTACGGCCCAGGCCGAGCAGTGGTACCGCCACGCCGCCTACGCGGGCCATCGCGAGGCCGCCAACGCGCTCGCGGTCCTGCTGCTGCAGGCCGACGACTCCACCGGCGCCGAGCCCTGGTTCTCCAAGGCCGCGGAGGCGGGCAGCGTGGACGCGGCGTTCAACCTGGGCATCCTGCACGCCGGACGCGACGAGGACCGTACGGCCCTGCGCTGGTACGAGCGCGCCGCCGCGGCGGGACACACGGAGGCGGCCCTCCAGGTGGGCATCGCCTGCCTGCGGGACGGCGACGACCAGTCGGCCGAGCGCCATCTGCGCTGCGCCGCCGGCGGCGGCAGCGCCGAGGCGGCCTTCCGGCTGGCCACCCTGCTCGACTCGCGTCAGCCGCCGCCCGGGCCGCCCGTGCTCGGGGAGCCGCACATCGTGAAGAGCGAGTGCGAGCAGTGGTACGAGCGCGCCGCCGAGCAGGGGCACCGCCGGGCCCAGGTACGGGTCGGGATGCTGGCCGCCGCGCGCGGGGACATCACCGACGCCGCCCGCTGGTACCGGGAGGCGGCGGAGGCGGGCAGCCGCAACGGCGCCTTCAACCTGGGACTGCTGCTCGCGCGCGAGGGCGGCGAGCGGGAGGCCGCCCTGTGGTGGACCCGGGCCGCGCACGACGGACACGGCAGGGCCGCGCTGCGCCTGGCGCTGCTCGCCGCCCGCCGGGGTGAACTGAGCGAGGGGGAGCGCTGGTGCGCGCGCGCCGTCGAGCTGGGGCCCGCCGAGGTGGCCGAGCGCGCGGCGCGGCTGCGCGACGCGCTCCATCAGGAGCTCACGGCGTGACCTCTGACAGGGTCCTGAGAGCGCCCCGTATATGAATTTGCGCTGGTCGGCGGCGTGACGTAATGTTGCGTTCAACGACGCGGGGTGGAGCAGCTCGGTAGCTCGCTGGGCTCATAACCCAGAGGTCGCAGGTTCAAATCCTGTCCCCGCTACTGACCCGGAGGCCCGGATCTCGAAAGAGATCCGGGCCTCCGGTGTTGTGTGGAGAGCCCCTCGTCATGCGGTGCGGATCGCGCCGGTCGTGCCGGCTCAGGCGGCGGCGCAGTTCGGGCAGGTGCCGCGGTAGGTCACCTCGACGTCCGAGACCGTGAAGCCGAAGCGCTCGCCGTCCGGCAGATCGGACAGCGGATCGCCGGTGGGATGGACGTCCCGGATGGCGCCGCACTGGGCGCAGACCAGGTGCTGGTGCGGCCGGTGCGCGTTCGGGTCGTAGCGCTTGGCGCGGCGGTCCGTCGACACCTCGATGACCTCACCGAGCGTGACCATCTCACCCAGGGTGTTGTAGACGGTCGCCCGGGAGATCTCCGGAAGTCTGGCGACGGCGCGCGCGTGCACCTCGTCGGCTGTCAGGTGTACGTGGTCCCCGTCGAGGACCTCGGCCACAACACGCCGCTGGGCAGTCATGCGCCAGCCGCGTCCGCGAAGTCGTTCCAACAGGTCACTCATAGGGACCAGCCTAACAGTGAGGGGACTCAGGTCCCGAACGAGTGTGACTTTGGATGTTTGCTTGACTTAGACAAAGTCCATCGTAGGATCGAGATCGGCAAACGCCAAGAGGACAGGACGTCCAGTACATGACGCAGGAGGCGCGCGTGACGCAGGGACCGCTCACCACGGAGGCCGGGGCACCGGTGGCCGACAACCAGAACAGCGAGACCGCGGGCGCCGGTGGTCCCGTTCTGGTCCAGGACCAGGCATTGCTGGAGAAGCTCGCTCACTTCAACCGCGAGCGCATTCCGGAGCGCATCGTCCACGCCCGCGGTGCCGGCGCGTACGGCACGTTCACGCTGACCCACGACGTCTCACAGTGGACGCGGGCGAAGTTCCTCTCCGAGGTCGGCAAGCAGACCGAGACGTTCCTGCGGTTCTCCACCGTCGCGGGCAACCTGGGCTCGGCGGACGCGGTCCGTGACCCCCGTGGCTTCGCGCTGAAGTTCTACACCGAAGAGGGCAACTACGACCTCGTCGGCAACAACACCCCGGTGTTCTTCATCAAGGACGCCATCAAGTTCCCCGACTTCATCCACACCCAGAAGCGCGACCCGTACACCGGCTCGCAGGAGGCGGACAACGTCTGGGACTTCTGGGGTCTGTCGCCCGAGTCCACGCACCAGGTGACCTGGCTGTTCGGTGACCGCGGCATCCCGGCGACGCTGCGTCACATGAACGGGTACGGCTCGCACACGTACCAGTGGAACAACGAGGCCGGCGAGGTCTTCTGGGTCAAGTACCACTTCAAGACCGACCAGGGCATCAAGAACCTCACCACCGACGACGCCAACCGCCTCTCCGGTGTCGACCCGGACTCGCACCAGCGCGACCTGCGCGAGTCCATCGAGCGCGGTGACTTCCCGTCCTGGACCGTGCAGGTGCAGATCATGCCGGCGGACGAGGCGGCCACGTACCGCTTCAACCCGTTCGACCTGACCAAGGTCTGGCCGCACGAGGACTACCCGCCGATCGAGATCGGCAAGCTGGAGCTCAACCGCAACCCGGAGAACATCTTCGCGGAGGTCGAGCAGTCCATCTTCTCGCCGGCCCACTTCGTGCCGGGCATCGGTCCCTCCCCGGACAAGATGCTGCAGGGCCGTCTCTTCGCGTACGGCGACGCCCACCGCTACCGCGTCGGCATCAACGCCGACCACCTGCCGGTGAACCGTCCGCACGCCACCGAGGCGCGCACCAACAGCCGGGACGGCTACCTGTACGACGGCCGTCACAAGGGCACCAAGAACTACGAGCCGAACAGCTTCGGCGGCCCGTTCCAGACGGACAAGCCGATGTGGCAGCCGGTTCCGGTCAGTGGTGCCACCGGTAACCACGAGGCCCCGAGCCACGCCGAGGACAACGACTTCGTGCAGGCGGGCAACCTGTACCGGATGCTGTCCGAGGACGAGAAGGGCCGCCTGATCGAGAACCTCGCGCAGTTCATCTCGAAGGTGTCGCGCGACGACATCGCCGAGCGCGCGGTGAACAACTTCCGTCAGGCGGACGGTGACTTCGGCAAGCGACTGGAGACCGCGGTCCAGGCCCTGCGCGGCTGACAGGCTCGCCGAGACGGAAGGGGCCGGGTCCTTCGGGGATCCGGCCCCTTCCGCCGTCGCCGTACGGGAGCCGGCGCGGGCCGGCCGGTCCGGCACGGGCTGCCGGGGCCGACCGGGCTGCCGGGGCGGCGAGGGCCGGGCTGCCTCAGCCGGCCAGCACCGCCGCCTCGCGCCGGTCCGGGGCCCAGCAGCGGATGATGTCGCGTACGGAGACGATGCCGACCGGCTCGCGCTCGTCGAGGACGATCAGATGGCGGAATCCGCCGTGGGACATGGCCGAGGCGGCCTCCTCGAGTGTCCACGCGGGCGCGGCGAAGACGACGTCGGTCGTGGTGTGGGTGCAGGCGGTCTCGGAGTCGGGACTCTGGCCCGCACCGAGCGAGTTGAGGATGTCCCGCTCGGTGAGAATGCCGATGCCGCAGTGGTCGGTGTCGAGGACGACAGCGGCGCCGACGCGGCGTGCCGCCATCAGACGGGCCGCCTGGCGGAGCGTATGCGTGGGCCCGATGGTCAGGACCACCGAGCTCATCGCGTCACGGACGAGCATGGGATGGAGCCACCTCCTCGGTGAACCGTCTCCTGAAGACCCCCGATGACTCCTGACGGCCCCTGGGGGCCGGAGGGAGACCTTGGAGAAACGATTCACAAGTTCACAAGTGGGGGGACTCTCAGAGTGACACCCTTGCGCCCGGTCAACAAGGGGGCGGTAGAGGCTGGGCAGGGGGCGCGCAAAAAACCGACAAACGCTGCACCGGTGCCCCAAACGCCCCTGCCCGGGGCCCGGCGGTGACCCGACAGGTCAGTAGAGGTCGGTAGCGGTCAGCAGAGGTCGGTAGCGGTCAGTAGCGCTGGTTCAGATAGCCGAGCAGCTCCTCGTGGAGCACGCCGTTCGACGCCGCCGCATTGCCGCTGTGCGGCCCCCGGCGCCCGTCGAGCCCTGTGAAGGTGCCCCCCGCCTCCTGTACGACGATCGCGGTCGCCGCCATGTCCCACAGCGAGAGCTCGGGCTCCGCGCAGATGTCGACCGAGCCCTCGGCGACCATCATGTACGGCCAGAAGTCGCCATAGCCCCGGGTGCGCCAGCAGGCCCTGCTCAGATCGAGGAAGCCGTCCAGCCGCCCCTGCTCCTCCCAGCCGCTCAGTGAGGAGTACGCGAACGACGCGTCCCCGATGCGCGAAACGTCCGAGACCCGCAGCCGGGTCGCCGAGGACAGGCTGCGGCCCGTATAGGCGCCCCCGCCCTTCGCCGCCCACCAGCGACGGCCCAGCGCGGGCGCGGACACCACGCCGACCACCGGCTCGTAACCGCCCTCGGCGGCCACCATGAGCGAGATCAGCGTCGCCCATACGGGCACCCCGCGGACATAGTTCTTGGTGCCGTCGATGGGGTCGATCACCCAGCGGCGCGGGCCCGTGCCTTCGATGCCGTACTCCTCGCCCAGGATCGCGTCGCGTGGCCGCGCCCGCTGGAGGTTGCCACGGATCAGCTCCTCGGCCGCCTTGTCAGCTTCGCTCACCGGAGTCATGTCCGGTTTGGTCTCGACCTTGAGGTCCAGAGCCTTGAACCGGTCCATCGTCGCGGCGTCGGCGGCGTCCGCGAGGACATGGGCGAGACGGAGATCATCGTGGTAGTCGGACATGGGCGTCACAGTATCCACAGCCCAGGGGGACGGACCACGGGGTCCGCTCCGGCGGGAAGTTGCCGGTAGCCTTGACAGTCCGCGACAGCGCGTCAACTCTGAGTGGAGAGCCGAACGGCCCCGGAGGCGACGATGCCTACAGCGCGTGAAGCCCTGCTCGACGCCGCTCTCTCGGCGCTCACCGACCTGCCCTGGTCCGCCGTCAGGATGGTCGACGTGGCGTCGGCCGCCGGGGTGTCCCGGCAGACCCTCTACAACGAATTCGGCAGCAAGGACGGACTCGCCCGCGCGCTGGTGCGACGCGAGGCCGATGTCTATCTGCACGGCGTGGAGCGGTTGCTCGCCGAGTGGGCCGACCCCGCGGACCGGCTGGTGGCCGTCGCCGAGCGGACCGTCCGTGAGGCGCGCGCCCGGCCTCTGCTGCGGGCGCTGCTCACCGGCTGCTGGGGGGAGTGGCTTCCGGCGCCGAGACCCGTGCGGGCCTCGGCCGCCCCGTCCGGTGTCCCGGCGCAGCGCCGGGCCGACGCCGGACCGCTCGCGGCGGCGGAGCTGGTCGCGCTGGTACGGGACAGATCGGCGGCGGCGCTGGATCGGGGCCGTACGGATCACCGCCCTCCCGGTCACAGCCGCGCCGGTCAGGGCAGCGGACGTCAGGGCAGCGCAGGCCAGGTAAGCGCAGGCCAGGGAAGCGCAGGCCAGGGAAGCGCAGCTCACAGCCGTGCCGAGCTGCTCTACCGCTGTGAGCTGGCCATCCGGCTCGCGCTCGCCCATCTGATCGCGCCGGCCGGAGCGTCCGTCGGACCGCTGGTCCGTACGGCCGTCACGGCATCGGTCAACGCACCGCTCAACGCACCGCTCAGTGCGCCGAGCCCGAGAGCTGGAGGCCGATGACTCCGACGATCACCAGCGTGATGGAGATCAGCTTGAGCGTGGACACCACATCGCCGAGAAAGACCATTCCGTAGATCGCGGTGCCGGCTGCGCCGATGCCCGTCCACACCGCGTACGCGGGACCGACGTCGAGCTTCTTCAGGGCGAGCGTCAGCAGGCCGAAGCTGCCGAGCGCGAAGCTCGCGAACGCGATCGTCGGCCACAGCCGGGTGAATCCGTGGGAGAGCTTGAGACAGACCGCGAAGCCCGTCTCCAGGATTCCGGCGACCACAACCAGCAGCCACGCCATGGTGAAGGCCCTCCCGCGTCAGTGACTGCTTGGCCGGACTGCTTGGTCTCGCCGGTCCCGCTCGGTGCGATTATGCACTTACCAGCGGCGGTGGCCCGCAAACGCCCGCGCCTCAGTCCCCTTCGCGTCGCTCCCGCGTGGCGAGAAGTCGCCGAAGTGAGTAGAGCCGGGCCGGGTCGGCGTGTCCCTCGGCCACCCAGGCGTCGAGCGCGCAGTCCGGTTCGTCGTGGCTGCACGCCCGGGGGCAGCCCTCCGTCCCCGGCACCAGATCGGGGAAGGCGAGGATCACCCGGGACGGATCGACGTGGTGCAGCCCGAAGGAGCGGATGCCGGGGGTGTCGATCACCCAGCCCTCGGCCTTCTCCAGCGGCAGGGCCAGCGCCGAGGTGGTGGTGTGCCGGCCGCGGCCCGTGACCGCGTTGACCAGGCCGGTGATACGCCGGCGGTCGTCCGGCACCAGGGCGTTGACCAGTGTCGTCTTGCCGACGCCCGAGTGGCCGACGAAGGCGGTGACCCGCCCTTCGAGATATTCGCGTACCAGGTCCGCCGCATATCCGCTGGCCAGCTCGTCACGCCGGGTGACGACATAGCGGATGCCGAGGGTCCGGTAGGTCTCCAGCAGCTCGTCCGCCGAGGCCAGGTCCGACTTCGTCAGCACCAGCAGCGGTTCGAGCCCGGCGTCGAACGCCGCGACCAGACAGCGGTCGATCAGCCGGGGCCGCGGCTCCGGATCGGCGAGCGCGGTGACTATCGCGAGCTGGTCGGCGTTGGCGACGATCACCCGCTCGTACGGATCGTCGTCGTCGGCCGTCCTGCGCAGCACGGACCGGCGCTTCTCGATCCGTACGATGCGCGCCAGCGTGTCCTTCTTGCCCGACAGATCACCGACCAGGCCGACCTGATCGCCCACCACGGCGGCCTTGCGGCCCAGCTCGCGGGCCTTCATCGCCAGTACGACACGGTCGTCGACGAGGCAGGTGAGCCGGCCGCGGTCGACGGTCAGGACCATCCCCTCCGACGCGTCCTCGTGCTTGGGCCGGATATTCGTACGCGGCCGGTTGCCCTTGGGGTTCGGGCGGGAGCGGATGTCGTCCTCGTCGGGGTTCTTGCCGTAGCGGCGCATCGCGTCAGGCTCCCGCTCCCGCGAGCATGTCGGCCCACATCCGCGGGAAATCGGGCAGCGTCTTGGCGGTCGTCCCGACGTTCTCGATCTCCACCCCCTTGACGGCGAGACCGATGATCGAGCCCGCCGTCGCCATGCGGTGGTCGTCGTACGTATGGAACACACCGCCGTGCAGCGGACGCGGGCGGATGTGCAGACCGTCCGCGGTCTCGGTGACATCGCCGCCGAGCTCGTTGATCTCCTTGGTGAGCGCGGCGAGGCGGTCCGTCTCATGTAGCCGCAGATGGGCGACGCCGCGCAGCGTGGAGGGCGAGTCGGCGAGGGCGGCGACCGCCGCGATACCGGGCGTCAGCTCCCCGACCTCGCTCAGATCGATGTCGATGCCGTGGATCCGGCCAGTGCCGGTGAAGGTGAGGCTGCTGCCCTCCGCCGTCATCCCGAACTCGCAGGAGCCACCCATCTCGGTGAAGATCTCCCGCAGCGCGTCACCCGGCTGAGTGGTCCGCTCGGGCCAGTCGGGGATCGTCACCCGGCCGCCGGTGACCAGGGCGGCGGCGAGGAACGGCTGGGCGTTGGAGAGATCGGGCTCGACGGTCAGATCACGGCCGAGCAGCGCGCTGGGGGAGACCCGCCAGACATCCGGCTCCCCGCCGGTCTCTGGCTCGTCGACCTGGGCGCCGACGGCGCGCAGCATGTCGACGGTCATCCGGATGTGCGGCAGCGACGGAAGGGCGGAGCCCACATGCCGTACCTCCACACCCTGGTTGAACCGCGCTCCCGAGAGCAGCAGCGCGGAGACGAACTGGGAGGACGCGGAGGCGTCGATCTCCACCGCGCCGCCGTCCAGCGCGCCACCGCCGTGCACGGTGAGCGGGAGCGAGCCGCGGTTGTCGTCGTCGATCCGGGCGCCGAGGGCGCGCAGGGCGGTGATGACACCGTTCAGCGGGCGCTCGTAGGAGCGGGGGTCGCCGTCGAAGCGGATGGGACCGTCGGCGAGCGTCGCGACGGGCGGCAGGAAGCGCATCACCGTGCCGGCGTTGCCGATATCGGCGGTGGCCGGGCCGTGCAGACCGGAGGGGATCACCCGCCATGCCTCGCCGGTGGCGGCCGGGGCGCCCGCCGCCGCGGAACTGGACGACACGGTCTCCTCGATGCCGACGCCCATGGCCCGCAGCGCCTCGGCCATCAGCAGGGTGTCGCGGGAGCGCAGCGGGCGGCGCAGCCAGCCGGGCTCCGCGGCCAGCGCGGCGAGGACCAGACCGCGATTGGTGACCGATTTGGATCCGGGCACGGTGACCGTCGCTTCGACGGCCCCGTTTGCGTAGGGGGCGGGCCAGAGGGCGGGCTGCACGGAGCTTTCGGTCATGGCCCTTACTTTAGTGGTTCTTGACGGACCGGGATCCTGATCAAATACGGAGAAACCGGGGCGTAATCTGAGGGTGCTAACGCGTCAACGGACCCGCGCGGGACCTGCGCGGATCCGCGCGCGAGCGATCGGCGCCCCGCCCGTTACTAGAGGCCGAGCATCCAGCGTCCGCCGCCGATCAGCGAGCAGAGTGAGACGGCGTGGAAGAGGAAGAGCCACATCACCGGCGGAGCGTGCGTCAGCCGCCCGAGCTGGTCCGCGTCCGAGTCCCCGGCGCCGCCGTGCCGGCGTTTGGCCTGTAGCTCGAACGCCGGGCGTACGCCCCCGAGCAGCAGAAACCAGACGGCGGTGTACGCGAATGCCGACTGGACGGCCGGACCGGTCAGCCAGGAGATGAGGAGGAAGGCGGCGCCGGTGACGATCACGGTGAGCGCGCCGTACGCGTTGCGGATCATCACCAGCATCGCGAGCAGCAGCGCCGTCGCCAGCCAGAGCAGCAGGGTGATGTGGTGCGCCGAGAGCAGCCAGGCGCCACCGAGACCGAGCAGCGGCGGGGCGGTGTAGCCCGCGGCCGCGGTGAGGATCATGCCGAGGCCGGTCGGCTTGCCGCGGCTGACGGTCAGGCCCGAGGTGTCCGAGTGGAGCCGGATCCCGTCCAGCCGGCGCCCTGTGACCAGGGCTATCAGCCCGTGGCCGCCCTCGTGCGCGATGGTGATCGTATTGCGGGAGAGCCGCCAGAGCGGATGCGGTACGACGGCGGCGAGCGCGACGACCGCCGTCACGACCACCAGCCAGTCGTCCGGGGCGGGCTGGGTGCCGAAGACGCGATCCCACAGTTCGCCTATCGGGGCGGTGTCGATGATGGCCATTTCTCGGGCGGCTCCTCAGGTGCGGGTGCGTCGTGGCAGTCTGGCACTCATGTGCGGTAGGTATGCGGCGAGCCGGCGGCCCGAAGATCTCCAGGGTCTCTTCGGCGTGGAGAAGTGGGAGCCCGAGGAAACCCTCGCCCCCGACTGGAACGTGGCCCCGACGAAGGAGGTCTACGCGGTTCTGGAGCGTCCTGTGAAAGACGCGGCAGAGCCCACTCCGGTTCGTCAGCTGCGCAAGCTGAAGTGGGGACTCGTGCCGTCCTGGGCGAAGACGCCCGAGGGCGGGGCGCGGATGATCAACGCACGGGCCGAGACCGTGCACGAGAAGCCGTCGTTCCGCAGGCCCTTCGTCTCGCGGCGCTGCATCGTGCCCGCCGACGGCTATTACGAGTGGGTCACCAGCTCCGACGAGCGGCAGTTGGAAGAGCAGGGGAAGAAGAAGCGGCCGCGCAAGCAGCCCTACTTCGTCCTGCCGGCCGACGGCTCGGTCATGGCTCTGGCCGGACTGTACGAGTTCTGGCGCGACCGGACCCTGCCGGACGACCACCCGGGGGCCTGGTGGGTGACCTGTTCGGTGATCACCACCGAGGCGGAGAAGACGCCCCTGGCGGTGGCCCCGGCCGAGGGCCCCGGATCGCTGGCCGAGATCCATCCGCGGATGCCGCTGATGCTCACCCCCGACCGCTGGGACGCCTGGCTGGACCCGGCCTGTACGGACCCCGAGGAGCTGCGTGAGCTGCTGACCGCGCCGCCGGCCGGGCTGATGCGGGCGTACCCGGTCACGACGGCGGTGAGCAACGTCCGCAACAACGGTCCCGAGCTGCTGGAGGAGCTGGCCGCGCCCGAGGAGAGCACGCTCTTCTGAAGACGCGGCTTCTGAAGACCCGGCGGGGCGCGTTCCCCGCTGTCGGCCTTCCCGCGCGGCAGGATGCCCTTGTGACAGGCAGCACAACGAGCAGACCACGAGCAGGACGATGAGCGGCAAGGCGACGAGCGGGACGACGAGCAGCGAGGCGGCGAGCATGCCGGAGCAGGAGACCGTCGGGACACCCGCCGGAGATGCCCGCATCACCTGGCACTCCGCTCAGCGCCCGCGGCTCGTCCTCGCCCTCAGCCATGGCGCGGGCGGCGGGATCGAGGCCCGAGACCTCCAGGCCCTCGCCACGGCGCTGCCCGCGCACGGGATCACCGTCGCCCTGGTGGAGCAGCCCTGGCGGGTGGCGGGCAAGAGACTGGCGCCCGCGCCCAAGACCCTCGACACCGGCTGGCGGGCGCTCTGGCCCGCGCTGGAGCGGCCAGGACAGCCGGTCGTCGCCGGAGGGCGCAGCGCGGGGGCGCGCGTGGCCTGCCGCACGGCGCGCGAGCTGGGCGCGTACGCCGTACTGGCGCTGAGCTTCCCGCTGCACCCGCCGGGCAAGCCGGAGAAGTCCCGGGCCGCGGAGCTGCTGGAATCCGGGGTGCCCACCCTGGTCGTCCAGGGCGGAAACGATCCCTTCGGCAAGCCCGCCGAGTACCCCGGGGGCGCGTACGAACTCCTGGAGGTGCCGTACGGCGATCATGGCTTCGCCGTACCGAAAAGGGCGCCCCTCTCCCAGGACGAGGCCCTGACTCTGCTCACCGAAGGTGTGCTGACCTGGCTCGACGCGCTGGACAGAGCCGACAGGGGCTGAAGGGAATGCCGAGTGCGGGGTCACTGTTGTGACGAACATCGGTAGACCAGAGCTTGGAGAGGGAGTCCGTCGTATGGGTTCGACCATCTGCCCGCGCCGCTCAGACGCCACTGACCTGGAGTGGACGGTGCTTTCCGCGGCCAAGACCGCTTCCGTTCGGGCGGCCGGCGATACGGACCCGCAGGCCTCGGCGCAGCTGAACCGACAGGCCGCGACACCACAAGGTCGACTATTCTCCGATTCGAGTGGGTCCGCATTCGGACTCGCCACAGCGTTGGAGGAGGTGGGTCCGGTCACTGGGACCGACGGAGCGACCGACGACGGCCACATCGAAGAGACCACTGCCGAGCGCAATGCCCGCTTCGAGCGGGACGCGCTGGGCTACCTCGACCAGATGTACTCGGCCGCGCTGCGCATGACGCGCAATCCGGCCGACGCCGAGGACCTCGTGCAGGAGACCTATGCCAAGGCGTATGCCTCCTTCCACCAGTTCCGTGAGGGCACCAACCTCAAGGCCTGGATGTACCGCATCCTCACCAATACGTTCATCAACTCGTACCGCAAGAAGCAGCGTGAACCTCAGCGCAGTGCCGCCGAGGAGATCGAGGACTGGCAGCTGGCGCGCGCCGAGTCGCACATGTCGACCGGTCTGCGCTCGGCCGAGTCGCAGGCGCTCGACCATCTCCCGGACTCCGATGTGAAGTCCGCGCTGCAGGCGATCCCCGAGGAGTTCCGCATCGCCGTATATCTCGCCGATGTCGAGGGCTTTGCGTACAAGGAGATCGCGGACATCATGGGAACACCCATCGGTACGGTGATGTCGCGACTCCACCGTGGCCGCCGCCAGTTGCGCGGCATGCTGGAGGACTACGCCCGTGACCGCGGGCTCGTCCCGGCGGGTGTCGGAGAGTCGGACGATCGGAAAGGTTCGGACTCATGAGCTGCGGAGAGCCGCATGAGACGGATTGCGCCGAGGTTCTCGACCACCTCTACGAGTTCCTCGACCATGAGATGCCCGACAGCGACTGCACCAAGTTCGAGGTGCACTTCGAGGAGTGCTCCCCCTGCCTGGAGAAGTACGGCCTTGAGCAGGCCGTGAAGAAGCTGGTCAAGCGGTGCTGCGGGCAGGACGACGTACCGAGCGACCTGCGGGCCAAGGTCATGGGACGGATCGACCTGATCAGGTCGGGACAGACCGTCCCCGACCACGAGGTGTCGACGGCGGGGGCGGATCTGCCGGGCGTCGCCAAGGAGTAGGACCTCTTTCACGGGGTCGAACGCGCGGTCGAACGTAAGATCGAACCGCTGTCGAGGGCGTGCCGCGCATCGCGTGGCACGCCCCACGTATGTCTCCGCGCCCACGCTGAAATGTTCCCCTCCGGTCTCCCACGCGCTTCCCGCCGGCGCGGAAAGCGGCCCTGTCACCCGAAGGTGCTAATCGGTTCCGTCCGGACGCCCTCGGCCGCCCAACTCGCTAGCCTGACGCTCTTGTTTGGGCCGGGCCGAGGAGGGGCGGGGACGGGTGAGGGCCATACCGGGTGCGGCGCGTGTGTACATCCTGGTCGTCGCGCTCTGCGCCGCCGCCTGTGTCCGGCCGGCGCTGCGCCCCGAGACCCCCTGGCGGGCCGTTGTCCTCCTGGCGGCGCTGTACGCGTTCTGCGAGATGGCCGCCCGCTGCCCCGTGCCGCGGCGCTCGGCGGCCGGTTCCTCGCCGGTCGGCGCCGGATCGTTCCTTCCCGTCCTGCTCGCCGCGGCCCTGCTGCTGCCGCCCGCCGCGGCCGCGCTGGCCGCCGTCCCGGGCGCCCTCCTCGGCCGGGTCGAGCAGCGCCCGAAGAGCGCGCGGCGGATCTGGCGCACCGCGCAGCTCACCGTCGCCACCTGGGCGGCGGCGCGGGCCCAGATGGTCTTCGGCGGGCCCGTCGCGCTCGGCGGCGGGGGGTACGGGCTCACGACGCCCGACTTCCCGTACGTCCTGCTGCCCGCGGGCGCCGCGGCCCTCGCCTTCTGCCTGGTGCTGTCCGCGCTCGACGGCGGCATCCTCGCCACCGCCGAGCGGCTGCCGCTGCGCACCGCCTGGCACGGGCTGCTGTCGCGCTCGCTCGCCCCGCACGGCGCGTACGGGCTCGCCGGGCTGATGATGGCGGTCCTCTGGCGCAGTCCGTACGGGCCGCTCGCGGCGCTCTTCGTCCTGCTGCCCATGTACATCTCCAGCTGGGTCTTCGCCCAGTACCACCGCGAACGCGCCGCCCACCAGGCCACCATCAGGGCGCTCGTCCAGGCCGTCGACATCAAGGACACGTACACCCGGGGCCACAGCGAGCGGGTGGGGCGCGCTTCCGTGCTGATCGCCCACGAGATGGGGATGGAGCGGGAGCGGATCGAGGTGCTCCGCTTCGCCGGGATCCTGCACGACGTCGGCAAGCTCGGCGTCCCCACCCGGGTGCTGCGCAAGGACGGCCCGCTGACGCCCGAGGAGCGGCGGGTGATCGAGCTGCATCCCGAGTACGGGCACGAGATGGTGCGCGGCATCGGGTTTCTGGGGGAGGCGCGGGGGGCCATCCTGCACCACCACGAGCGGCTGGACGGCAGCGGTTATCCGTACGGTCTCGCCGGGCGCCAGATCCCCGAGTTCGCCCGGGTGGTGGCCGTGGCCGACGCCTTCGACGCGATGACCTCGACCCGGTCGTACCGGCGGGGGCGGCCGGTGCCCACGGCGGTGGCGGAGCTGGAGCGGTGCGCCGGGACGCAGTTCGACCCGGAGATGGTGCGGGCGCTGGTGCGGGCCCTGGACCGGCACGGCTGGCAGACGGCGGTCACGGCGGACGAGGAGACCAGGACGCCGCCGTCCCCGCCCCCGCGCGGAAACGTCCCGCCCGGAAACGTCCCGCCAGGAAACGAGCCCGGAAACGTTCCGCCCGGAAACAAGCCCGGAGACGTCCCGCCGGGAAAGGTCCCGCCCGCGCGGCCCCCGGCCGACCGCCGTACCCCCGAGGGCGGTCAGCGATGACGGCGGCCGCGGCCCCGGCGGTGCCCGGCCGGCGCCACCCGGTGTCCCGCACCGTCGTCGGGGTGTACGCCGCCGCCGGGCTGCTGGCCGCCGCCGGTCTCGGCTGGTCGCTGTGGCACGGCCTCGCCGAACCCCGTATCGCGCTCGCCTTCGGGGTGGTCATCGCGATCGGCGAGCTGGCCCGCTGGGGCGCACTGCCCGGGGAGCGCGAACCCGCGCCGCTCGGGGCCGCCGGAGCGCTCGCGTACGCCCTGCTCGGGGAGCACGCCGGGCGGCCGACCACCCACGGCGTGCTCCAGACCGTCGCCGTCGCGTTCGCGGCCGCGCTCGCCGGAGCCGTACCGCACGTCGCCAGGAGGTGCCGGCCCGCACTCGACCACCTGGCGAGGCGGGTCCTCAGCGTCGGCTTCGCGGCCGTCTGTTTCCAGCCGCTCTACAACGCGGGCGAGCTGCGGGACCGGTTCGTGGAGGGCCCTTTCTACGCGATCCTGCTGATCCTGCTGCTGGTGCTCACCGCGCTCTGTGACGCCGTCCTGGCCGCGCTGATGCTGCGCGCCCGCACCCGCCATCCCTTCGGCCCCCTGCTCCGCGACGAGCTGCGGGCCCTGCTGCACATCGGCTCCGCCGTGTGCGCCACCGGCGCGGTCATCGCGCTCGGGGTCGCCGTCGCGGGACTGTGGGCGCTGCCGGTCTTCTGCGTACCGCTGCTGCTGACCCAGCTGTCCTTCCGGCGGTACGCCGCGGTGCGGACGACCTACCGGCAGACGATCGCCTCGCTCGCGCGTGCCACCGAGATCGCCGGGTACACCCCCCACGGACACGCCCGCAGGGTCGCGGAACTCAGCCGGGCCGTAGGCCGTGAGCTGGGGCTTTCCGGCCCCGAACTGACCGTTCTGGAGTACGCAGCCTTGATGCACGACATCGGACAGCTGTCCCTCGTCGACCCGGTGCCCGAGGGCGCCACCGCCCTGCTGCCGGTCGCCGACCAGCGGCGCATCGCCCTGCTCGGCGGCGCCGTGGTCCGCCAGACCGGGGTGCCCGCCGCCGTGGCGGTGGTGGTGGAACGGCAGGCGGATCCGTACCGCGAGCAGCCGCTGTCCGCCCGGATTGTCCGCGCCGTCAATGCGTACGACGATCTGACCGGGGAAAGTGCCAGTGCGAGTGGCCCGCTCAGCGCGCTGGAGCGATTGCGGCTCGGGACGGGGCACGACTACCAGCCGGAGGTGGTGGAATCCCTGGCACGTGTGCTGTCCCGGGGCGGTCCGGCCGCTGGTGAGGCCGGGTAACCCATGGGTAATGAGCGGGCGTCCGACCCGGCATGGTTGGATGCGAAGAAGAGGGTGTCGAAGAAGAGGGTGTCCGGGGGCACTGACCCGAGCGACCGGCAGGCGGGAATCGTGAGGATCTTCGGGAAGGTACGGCATCGGCCCTCCGCCTCGTGGCGGCAGGCCACCGACCGCGCGTTCACGCTGATCGGTGACGGCCGGTACGAGGACGCGGGCGCGCTGCTGACGCGCGCGGCGGACCTGGAGCCCTGGCTCTCGGAGTCCTGGTTCAATCTGGCGCTGCTGCACAAGTTCCGGCACGACTGGGAGCAGGCGCGCGCCGCCGGGCTGCGCGCCGTCGCGCTGCTGGACAAGGAGACCGGCGCTCCCGACTGGTGGAACGTCGGAATCGCCGCCACCGCGCTCCAGGACTGGCCGCTGGCCCGCCGCGCCTGGCAGGCGTACGGCCTGAAGGTGCCCGGCAATCCGCACAGCGTCGAGGCCAACGGTGAACCGGAGGGCATGGAGCTGGGCAGCGCCGCGGTCCGGCTCTCGCCCGAGGGCGAGGCCGAGGTCGTCTGGGGCCGCAGGCTCGACCCGGCCAGGATCGAGGTGCTGTCGATTCCGCTGCCCTCGTCCGGGCGGCGCTGGGGCGAGGTCGTGCTGCACGACGGCGTACCGAACGGCGAGCGCACGACGGCCGCGAGTCCGGACGGTGCCATCAGGGCGTATCCCGTGTTCGACGAGATCGAGCTGTGGGCCCCCTCGCCCGTGCCCACCTGGGTGGTGCTGCTGGAGGCGGCGACCGAGGACGACAGGGACGCCCTGGAGCGGCTGGCCGCCGACGCCGGATTCGCCGCCGAGGACTGGTCGTCCTCCGTACGGCTGCTCTGCCGGGCCTGCTCGGAGAGCCGGATGCCCACCGCCGAGGGCGACGGCGAGCATCTCGACCCGCACGACCACAGCGAGCCGGGCCATCCCGGACCACTGGGCCACCGCACGGCCGGTGAACTGTGGGCGCCGGAGCGCGAATGCGGCATCGCGGCGCCGCCGGGACTGGTCCGCGGCCTGCTCGACGGCTGGGTCGCCGACAGCCCGGACACCCGTGAGTGGCGCGATCTCGAAGAAGTCTGCTGAGCGGCGCTGACCGCTGCCCTTAGGCTGTACGGGCACATCGTGCAGGCAGCATCGGGAACCGAGGAAGGCGTACTGCGGACATGGCGCAGCAGGAGACGGACCAGCGGATCGACAGTGGGGCCGCCGTGGCGGAGCCGGGGGACGGGTTCCTCGTGGACACGGAGGACGCCGAGGCGCGCGAGCTGGCGCACCGCGAGCGCGGCACGTCCCGCCCGATCACCGTCGTCGGGAACCCCGTCCTCCACAAGGAATGCCGGGATGTCACGGAGTTCGACGACACGCTCGCCGCGCTGATCGACGACATGTTCGCCAGCCAGCACACGGCCGAGGGCGTGGGGCTGGCCGCCAACCAGATCGGTGTGGACCTCAAGGTCTTCGTCTACGACTGCCCGGACGACGACGGTGTGCGGCACGTCGGCGCCATCTGCAACCCGGTGCTGGACGAGCTGCCGCCGGGGGAGCGTCATCTCGACGACTCCGGCGAGGGCTGCCTGTCCGTGCCGACGGCGTACGCCTCGCTGCCGCGCCCCGACTACGCGGTGGTGCGCGGTCAGGACGCCAAGGGCAACCCCGTCACGGTGCGCGGTACGGGGTACTTCGCCCGCTGCCTCCAGCACGAGACGGACCATCTGTACGGATACCTGTACATCGACCGTCTCTCGAAGCGTGACCGCAAGGACGCGCTGCGGCAGATGGAGGAGAACACCCCGCGCTACGAGATCGTCCCGAACGACTGAGACCGGCCGGCCGGCGGGCGGGGGCGGCGGGCGGGGGCGGCGATCGGGTGGCGGCGATCGGGGGGCGGCCTCGCCCCTGAGACCGTCCGGCGATCGGCGGCCGGCGCCGCCCCGTCGCCGGACGGGCCGAGCCGTACCAGCGTGTGAGGTGGTCCCTGCCGGTGTGCCGGCAGGGACCAATCGCCCCTTGTCGCGGCCCGGTTGACGCGCGTCGACCCTTACGCCAGTCTCGGCCCTACACGTTCGCCTCCATAGGGAGATCCGATGCTCCGACGTACCACGAGACTTGTCCTCAGCTTTGTCATGGCCATGTCTTTCGCATGGGCCGGGACGCTCGTCACGGCCGGCACGGCGCACGCCGACGGCTGTTACACCTGGTCCCGCACCCTCTCCTCCGGCGCCTCGGGCGCCGATGTCACCCAGCTCCAGATCCGGGTGGCCGGCTACCCGGGCAACGGTGGCGTCATCGCGATCGACGGTGCCTTCGGCCCGGCGACCGCCGCCGCCGTCCAGCGCTTCCAGTCCGCGTACGGACTGGCGGCCGACGGGGTCGCGGGGCCTGCCACCTTCAACAAGCTCTACTCCCTCCAGGACGACGACTGCACGCCGATCCACTTCACCTACGCCGAGCTGAACACCTGCAACACCACCTGGGCGGGCGGAGCGGTGGACGCGGCCACCGCCAAGTCCAACGCCCTGCGCACGATGTGGAAGCTGGAAGCGCTCCGGCACGCGCTGGGCGACCAGCCGCTCCGGGTGACCAGCGGCTTCCGCTCGCAGGCCTGCAACAGTGCGGTCGGCGGAGCGTCGAGCAGCCGTCATCTGTACGGTGACGCCGCCGACCTCGGCTCAGGACCGCACTCCCTGTGCACCCTGGCCCAGCAGGCCCGTAACCACGGCTTCAACGGGATCCTCGGCCCGGGCTACCCGGACCACAACGACCACGCCCACGTGGACCACCGCCCGAGCCGTTTCTGGTCGGCCCCCAGCTGCGGCATCTGACCGCGCTCCGTCGACCGACTGCTTCTGCCTGACCCGGTTATCTGACCCGGTCGACGCGGTTCCGGGGCCTCACGCCGCGTGCGAGGGGCCCCGGAACGCGCGGCGGTACGTGTTCGGGGTCGTCCCGAGCGTCCGCAGGAAGTGATGGCGCAGCCCCGCCGCGTTCCCGAAACCGGCCCGGCCCGCGACGCTGTCCACCGTCTCGTCCGTCGCCTCCAGCAACTCCTGTGCCAGCAGCACCCGCTGACGCAGCAGCCAGCGGTACGGGGTGGTCCCCGTCTCCTGCTGGAAGCGGCGGGCGAAGGTGCGCGGGGACATATGGGCCCGCGTGGCCAGCTGCTCGACGGTCATCTCCCGGTCCAGATGCCGTTCCATCCACCCGAGGACGTCGCCGACCGTGTCACAGCGGGTCCGCGGCAGCGGGCGCTCGATGAACTGGGCCTGGCCGCCGTCGCGATGGGGCGGGATCACCATGCGCCGGGCGACCGCGTTGGCGACCTCGGGGCCGTGCTCCTTCCGCAGGAGGTGGAGGCAGGCGTCGATCCCTGCGGAGGTACCCGCCGAGGTGATGACCGGGCCCTCGTCCACGTACAGCACGTCCGGCTCGACGAGAGCCAGCGGATAGGCGCGGGCCAGCTCCGCCGCGTGCCGCCAGTGACCGGCGCACCGCCGCCCGTCCAGCAGCCCGGCGGCGCCGAGCACGAAGACGCCCGAGCACACACTGAACACCCTGGCCCCACGGTCCACGGCGCGGCGCAGGGCGTCCAGCAGCTCCGGCGGGTACGCGCGATTCCCGTACGAGTCCCCGGCGGGCACGGCGATCAGATCGGCCTCCTCCAGCCGGTCGAGGCCGTGCAGACTGCCGATCGTGAACCCGGCATGGGTGCGCAGCACGGGTCCTTCGGCGGAGACCACCGCGAAGTCGTATACGGGCAGGCCCTCGTCGCTCCGGTCGAGTCCGAACACCTCGCAGACCACGCCGAGCTCGAAGGGGTGCACACCGTCGAGCAGGACGACGGCCACGTTCTTCAGCATGGAAGCAGTGTGGCAGTAATTCGATGCCCAGTGACAGTCCTGCCACTGCTTTCCTTTGCGTGGAACGGTCAGAGTGGGGACATGGACACCTTCCTCACCATTCTGGCCCTGATCGTCCTGTTCGTCCTCCTCACGCTGCCCCCGCTGATCTGGCACCTCAAGGACCGGGCGATCGACCGCCAACTGCGCCGCGCGGAGCACCCGGAGCCCCCCGCCGCACGGTCACCGTCCTCTGCACGAGCGCCGCGACGGCTGCACCGACCGCGTACCACAGCAGGTCAGGCGCATTGAACGTAGAGCCCAGAACGAGCCGCGCCACCACGCTCCGCGCGGCCAACTCGGCGGGCACCCCGGTCAGCTGGAGCAGCTCGACGGCGCAGCTGAACGCCAGCGCGACGCAGGCGGCCACAAGGGGCCGCACCCGGGGAGCGGCGAGCACGATGAGGACATACACCAGCACGGTGTAGAGCGCGTCACCCGCGTACTTGGCGACATCCCCCGCCGCCACGGCCCTGACCCCCAGCCCACCCGCCACGGTAAGCAACGCCACCCCACCCGCCACCAGGCGCACACGCCCAAGAACACCCATGCCAGGACCCTATGAGGCGGGCCGGGGGCGGCATAATCCGGCCATGAGCCTCACCGTGCGGCAGCTCGCCCTGGCCACCTTGGACCGTCAGCTCCTGCTGGAACGCCGGCGCATCGATGTGGCGGAGGCGGTTCGCCGGCTCTGCGCTCTGCAGGCGCAGACTCCGGCGTCGCCGTACCTGGCGCTGTGGAACCGCGTGCGGGACTTCGTGCCCGGGGATCTCGACGCGGCGTTCGCGGACCGCCGGATCGTGAAGGCGACCCTCATACGGATCACGCTGCATGCCGTCCACGCCGAGGACTACGCGCCCTACCACGCCGCCATGCTGAGCAGCCTGCGGGCGTCGCGGCTGTACGACCGCCGCTTCGCCTCGACCGGGCTGACCCACGCCGACGCCGACGCGCTGCTCCCCGAGCTTGCCGGGTTCCTGGCGCGGCCTCGCACCGGCGCCGAGGTGGAGGACGAGGTCACGGGGCGGTTCGGCGAGCACGCGCACCGCGTGTGGTGGGCGCTGCGGACGTACGCGCCGATGCATCACGCGCCGACCGGCGGCCCGTGGTCGTTCACGCAGCCGAACGCCTACCTCGCCTCCCCGGCGGCCCCCGGATCCGCGCCGCAGGAAGCGGGCGCCGGTGTGCGTCGGCTGCTGCTCGCCTATCTGCGGGCGTTCGGGCCCGCGTCGGCCCAGGACTTCGCCCGGTTCACCTTGCTGGGACGCCCATCGATCACCCAGGCGCTGCACGAGCTCGGCGACCAGGTGGTGAGGGTGGCAGGTCCGGGCCGCGCCACCCTGTTCGACGTGGCAGGCGCCACCGTGCCCGCCGAGGACACCCCGGCGCCGCCGAGGCTGCTGCCGATGTGGGACAGCACGCTGCTGGCCCACGCCGTCCCCGGGCGGATCATGCCCCAGGAATACCGGCCGCTGGTCGTCCGGCGCAACGGCGACATGCTGCCCTGCCTGCTCGTCGACGGGCAGGTCGCCGGAGTGTGGCGCGCAGTCGACGGCGGGCTGGAACTGACCACCTTCCGCACGCTCGGCAAGGCTGCGTGGCAAGGATTGACCGAGGAGGCGGAGAAGCTGTCAGCACTGCTCGCCGACCGCGATCCAGCCGTCTACCGACGCTACGGACACTGGTGGGACAAGGGGTTCCCCGGCATCGAGAGCAGGATCGTCAAGGTTTGATCACGGGGCCCGACGGCATGGGCGGTTGTCAGTGCCGACGCGACGTGATCCCACGTGATCGCCTTGGCCTGGGCGTCCGCGGTGACGTCCACGAGGTGCACGGCGTCCACCCGCATCGGGGCGTGCCCCGGGCGTACTTCGTTGCGAAGCTTCCGCTGGACCTGGTCGGAGTCGTATCCCCTGGGGGCCGACAACAGGCCCGGGGTTCCCACGGAACCCTCCCGGAGTTGTTCCATCATCGAGCAACTGACCAGCAGCGACCGCAGGTCCTCCGGCCCAACGTCACCCCGGACCGCCCCGGTCTGCTGGGTACGCCTCAGCAGCACCGCCGGGACTTGACGGAGCGTTCGAGGGAGTCGGTCAGCCACAGGTGGGATACGCCGAGTGTGACCGGGTCGCCGCCGGCCTCGGCCACGAGTCGCCAGTAGCGGCGCATCCGCGGGACGCGGTCGGCGGCCACGTGGGCCAGCAGCCGGCCTCTGAACTGCGGGGTGTCGCTGCCGCCGCGTACCGAGGCATGGACCGCGACGAACCGGTCGAGTTCGGGGCCCACGCGGGGCGGCGCGCCCGCCCGCACCGCGGGCTCGGCCAGCACGCACGCCTCGCTGATCCCGTTCATCAGCTCGTCCTCGTCGGCGATCAGTTCGGCGTTGGCCCGCGCCATGGCCAGCAGGCCGCGTGTCAGTGCCCGGTCGCCGGCCAGGGCGAACAGCTCGGCGAATGCGACCACCTGCGGCGGGGTCGGGTCGATGGGCGGCTCGGGCACGGCCATGGTCACGAACGCGGTGAGCATCGCCTCAGAAACCGGGGCGACCATCGTGCGCCTCCAGAAGCCGGTCAGCGCGTCGCGGGCGGCACCTCCGTTCTCCACGGCGGCCAGCAGCTCCAGCCTGGCGGCCCGGTCGGCCGGCCCGGCCTCCTCGACCGCGCGCAGCGAGGCCCGCCGCCAGGCCAGGTCCGCGAGCCGCACGTCGAGCGCGGCCCGCTCGGCCGCGACGACTTCGGCCACGGAGCGTTCGCCGGCGAGCACGTGCCTGATGGAGGGCAGCCCGAGCCCGAGTCCGCGCAGCCGTCTGACCAGGCCGAGCTGTTCCACGGCCGTCTGGTCGAATCTGCGGTGCCCGCCCGTGCTGCGCACCGAGTTGATGATGCCCTCGTCGCAGTAGAAGCGAATGGTCCGCACCGGCACGCCGGTCAGCCGTGCCAGGTCGCCGATCCCGAGCGTCTCATCGAGCAAAGGCACTTGAATCTCCACTGGACTGGAGTTTCTACCGTACCGGCGTAACCCCGTGAGAGGAGCTTTCGATGACGGAGACGCTGGACACCGCACGGCTCGTGGAGGGCCTGCGGGAGCAGACGGAAGGGTTCATCCGCGCGGTCGCCGGAAGGGCCCCGGACACTCGGGTGCCCACCTGCCCGGAATGGCAGCTGCGCACCCTCGTCGGGCACGTCGGCCAGGAGCACCGGTGGGCGGCCGAACTCGTGCGCACAGGCGAGCAACTGCCCATCCCTGACCCGCGGCAGGCCGATCCCGGTGCCCCGGACGAGTGGGCCCGATGGCTGCGGGAGGGCGCGGAGGAATTGATTCGCGCGATCCAGGAGACCGGCGCGGACACCGAGATGCACACGTTCCTCGGGCCGTGGCCGGTGTCCGTCTGGCTGCGCAGGATGGTGAGCGACACCTGCGTCCACCACTATGACGCGGCGTTTGCGACGGGCAGCGCGTTCGAGATCACCGACGACCTCGCGGCACACGTGATCAGCGAGAACATGGACCTGCTGTCCACGCCGGCCTTTGAGACGGTCAGGCCGGCGGTCGCCGAGCTGCGCGGCCGGGGCGAGCGGATCGGGTTCCGGCCGAGGTCCATGGAGGGCTGGGTGATCACCAGGACGCCTGACGTGCTGCGGTGGAAGCGCGGGCCGGTCGAGGCCGACGTGGTGGTGTCGGGGGCGGTGGCGGACCTCATGCTGGTGTTTTCCCACCGCGTCCCGCCGGAGGACGACCGGGTGACGGTGAGGGGCGACCGCGCTTTGCTGGACCACTGGCTGGCCCACACGGCGCTCTAGCCCCAGATGATCCGCAAGGCGCTTCCAGCGCCACGTCGGTCCGCCTGGCGATCCGGCCCCACCCGATCCGCTCTTCAACAGCGCCTGCCGACCCGGGATTGACGGCCCCGTGCCAGGGCGCGTCTCGCGAAGGAGACGAATGCGGTCCATCCGGCGGCGGGGAGACGGAGTGTCGGTCCCGGTGCGTTCGGACCTGTCTGACACATGCTCAGGGGACCTGGCGGTTGTTAGTGTCGACGCCTTGATCGGCGGGAGGGGGGCTACGGGGTATGCGGGTGACGATGGCGAGTGTGGCGCGGAACGGCCGCGTGAACGAGGACTTCGCCGGCGTCGTACCGGCTGCGGCGGTGCTGATCGACGGCGCCGGCATTCCCGGTGCCGAATCGATCTGCCGGCATGGTGTGGCCTGGTACGCCGGGGGGCTGGGAGGCTGCCTCCTCAGTCTCTTGGCAGGCGTACGGGACCGCGGCCTTTCGGCGTTGCTCGCCGAGGCCATCGAGCAGGTGACGGGCGATCACCGGGATACCTGCGATGTCACCGACCCCATCAGTCCGTCGGCGACCGTAGCCATCCTGCGCCTGTCCGACGGCCTCATCGAATACCTGGTGCTCGGTGGCTCGGTCCTCGTGCTCGACAGAGCAGACGGTGAGCCGCTCGTCGTCTCCGATCCCCGAGAGGTGATCATCAGCCGCTCGTACCGGTCCGCGCTCAAGGCCGCTGCCGAGGGCAGCGACGAGTACCGCCGAGTCCTCAGGGACTTGCGCGCCAACCGGAACCGGCCGGGCGGCTTCTGGGTGGCCAAGGACGACCCGCGCGCGGCGGACGAGGCGATCACCGGAAGCTGTCCGATCTCCGAACTGACCGGTGCCGTCCTGCTCAGCAACGGAGCCAGCCGCATCGTGGACCGGTTCGAGCTCGCCGACTGGCCAGGGGTCATGACCCTCCTGGCGTCGAGCGGACCCGCCGAAATCATCCGCCGTGTCCGGCAGGCGGAGGCCCGCCACGCGGTGGCGGCGGACGATGCGACGATCGCGTACTGCACCGACCTCGGCGAGGCCTGACGCCGGACGCGGGGTTCAGGCGGGTCCGTTTTCGTGATCGCTCGCGAAGGAGACGAACGCGGTCCATCCGGCGGCGGGGAGACGGAGTATCGCCCCGTGCGCGTTTTTGGAGTCGCGAATGTGCACGGTGTGGTCGGCGAGCGCCACTTCGACGCACTCGCCTCCGCTGGTGCCGCTGTAGCTGCTTTTGAACCAGGACAGGCCAGAAGGGCGGCCCAGGGGCTGATGGTTGCTCATAGCTCTCCCATGATGTGCTCGATGAGACGTGCGGACTCCCCAATGTTGAGGGCCTGCGATCGGAGCATTCCATAGCGCAGCCAGAGCTCACTGACCTTGTCCGGATCGGATACCACCACTCCGATGTCCTGTGCCTCTACGTACGCCACGTTGCGATGATCCCCGGTTTCCGCCAGCACCATGGACCCGTTGAGTCCGGAGTGAGCACCGAAGGGCGTCGGCATGATCTGAATCTGGATACTGCGTGCCTCGGCCCGTTCGAGCAGCTGCCTGAGCTGTCGCTTCATGATGGCGTCTCCGCCCACGGGCCGGTGGAGGATTACCTCCTCGATCAGGAAGGCAGCCACGAGGGGCGGCTTCTCCCGGTTCAGCAACTGCTGCCTGTCCAGCCTGGCAGCGACTCGTTCTTCGATCGTTTCGGCGTCCAACGGTGGGAAGTGGGCCGTGAGAAGGGAACGTGCATACTCCTCAGTCTGTAGCAGGCCCGGGACCACATAGCCGCCGTACCAGGAGAAGCTGAGCGCATCCATCTCCAGCAGCGCGAAGTTCTGGAAGAAGGCCGGAAGCCGCGCCAGATCCACGTCGTCCTGCAGGACCGCCAGCGTTCCGCCCGCGTTCAGCGCCACCTCCGCCGCCTCGGTGAACGCGGACTTCGCGGGGCGGCGGCCCTGTTCGATCGAGGCGACCTGTTCGTACGAGTAGCCCACCGCCTCGGCGAGTTCCTGCTGTGTCAGCCCGGACTTCTCGCGGAAGAGCTTGACCAGTTTGCCGTAGGCGACCCAGACGCCCGGCCGGTCGTCATCCTGCGCGCGCTGCTTCTTCTGACGGCTGGTTCCCATACGCCTCACACCCCAACGTGCCGATGCGCGAATGTGGTTCACCTACAAACGCAGGGCGCCCCGTGCCGGTCACTCGGCGTGGCTCGTACAAAAACGTACCCGGCCCGTACCTGCCGTGCAGGTACGCCCGTCTGCCCTGGTCACGCTACCGGCGTGACGCGACGGTTACCGTATGAAGTCAGAAATTGATTGCCTCACCGCCCCGACCGAGCCGGCGGCCCCCGCCCAACTCCCGCCCCAGCCACCACTTCCGCCCCTGTTCCCGCCGGCCAGAATCAGGCTGAGTTCCAGCCGTCGCGGCGCCCGGCTGGCCAGGTTGCTCGCCGGGCAGCAGCTTGAGGAGTGGGGGGTTCCGCGTACGACGTCCACCGCGGCCGGGGTCGTGGCCGTCGTCGCGGAGCTGGCCGCGAACGCCATCACGCACGGGCGCACCCCCGGGCGGGACTTCGAGGTGCGGCTTGCTCTTACCGCCGCCGCCATCCGTGTCGAGGTCATCGATACCCGCCCCGACCGTGCCCCGAGTGCCGCCGTCCACACGCCCCCGGCGCCGGACTCGACCGGCGGACGCGGGTTGCTTCTGGTCGCCGCGTACGCCGACCGTTGGGGGTGGACCGTGCGCGACCCGTACACCAAGTTCGTCTGGGCCGAGGTGGACTGTGGACCGGCCGCGCGCTTCGCCCAGGCGTGAGCTGAGGCCGAGGCGAACGCGCGGGCGGGCGCACAGCATGGAACACCCTCGCGGTGTGCCCGGGCCTACCGGGGAGTGGTGAAGCCGGCCCGCCAGAGGTCGCGGAGCAACGCGATCTCGGCCATGTGGTGGATGAATTCGCGGTTGGCCCCCGCCAGCACGCCGATGAACGGGTCGTCGGGGTCGGAGCCGTACGGGTACTGCGAGAAGCCGACCGTGTCGAGCTGCTCGTCGGTGACGGCGCCGACGCTGTCGCGCCAGCGGTCGATCAGCGCCCAGAACCGCTCGAGTGCCGAGTCGGCGGAGGGGGTGAAGTCGACCAGCAGCTGCGGCTCCTGTCGCCGTTCACCGAAGGTCCACTCCCATTGGCCCGCGAAGCAGGAGTGCAGGTGTCCCAGCCGCCACGCGATGGTGGTGACCGGCGTCTCGTCGGGCTCCGGCGCACCGGTGTGGGCGAGGACCTGCTCGACCCGCTCGACGCTCACGCTCCAGTCATCGGCGATCTTGGCGACCGTCATGCCGCCGGCGGCCTGCCGGGCGATCTCGGCGTACTCGTTCGCCGGGATGTCCGGGGCGCCCCTGTCGAGCACCCACTCGCCCGGCCCGTACGCCCGGGGCGTCGCCGCCTCGCCCCGGCGCCGGATCGACCAGCAACCGGCCACCGGCTCCCACAGGTACTCTTCGTCACCGAGCCCCGTCAGCCGCACCTGGGCCGCCTCCCTGGCCTGGTCGAACTGGTCGAGCAGCAAGCCCAAACGGTCGGTCCGCGCGCCCTCTGTCTCCATGCCTGGCTCCCTCCGCCGTCGCGTCTCGTACCTCACCGCGCTCAGGCGGAGGTTAACGGCTTACGGGCGTGAGTAGGTGAGGTATTTCGTGTCTCCGAGGGGGCTAGGTCGCCGAGATCCGCAGGCGGAGGCGGCGTCCGCCGCGGGCGAGGCGGGCGGCGACGTGCAGCAGCCGGTAGCGCGGTTTCTCCTTTCGCGGATCCGGAGCTGCCGCTTCCGGCCTCATCCCAACCGAAACGGCGAGGCCAGCCTCGATCTTGTATGACGGTTCGCTACGGGGGCGTGGAAACGCCCGGTCAGCAGGATGCTGAGCGTGCGTACAGAGTCGCCTGGCCGCCTTTGAACTCTTTCCGTCGGCATTCGACGAAATCACGTTCGAGGACTTCCCGCTTGACTGCCTCCTGGGCGGTGGCGTCGAGAGGTTGGCCTTTCGGGTCGCTCAAAACGATGATCTTCTCTACCCCGGCCAGGCGCTGTTGGATTGCTGGCGCTGAGAGCTCGATGCCTTGCAAGGTGCCGGACGCGCTCGGGTTGTCTTTGAGCGCAATGTCGGCCAGACCCGCGAACTGGTCAGGGTAGGAGAGCATCCACTCTCGGCGTCTGGCGGGGGCGAACAGGATCGAGTCTCCCTGTTCGGACATCTCCTCGACTCCTGCGGCAATGGCGGTGACGTTGTCCTTCCTGCTGTCAGGGGTCCTCATGTGGACAGCGACCGGCAGTATGGCGACGGCGAACGCTACGGCAAGCACGATCAGGGACAAGGACGGGGCCTTTGGGCTTCGTGCGAAGGTCAGGTGCTTCGCGTGGTCGGCCAGAAAGACGAGCGCCGTACCGATCACGAGTGCGAAGCCGATGTTCGCGTACAGGACGTACCGGTCCACATACATGTGCTCGTAGACGGCCGCCATCAGGAGGACCGCCGTAGGCACGACCGCGAGAGGAAGGGCAAGAGCCGGGACGGCGGCCGGCCGGCCGGAGCGCGACAGGTACACGGCGCAGAGCAAGGCGACGAGCGCGACACCTCCGATCTCGAACCACTCACCCAGGCTGGGGCGACCGATCCATGACACCTGACCCGACTGCCCCACGCTGAACAGCACAAGCGGCAGCAAACAGACGAGCACGCCGCCGACGCTGATGGCAAAGTACCGCCGGTTTGCGTAGGGCGGTTGAGAGCGGAAGAACGTGATGCCGTGAGCCAGGAGCGTGAGGACAGCGAACTCATGCAGCAGCGAGGCGGCCAGGACCGCGAGCGCGTAGACAAGCCACCGGATCTTCGACACGCGATCCAAAAGTGTGACGAACAGATACGTGGAGACCGCCACCAGAGCGCTGACCATCGCGTAGGAGCGCCCTTCTTGGGCGTACATCTGTACTTCTGGCGTTACCGCGAAGGCCAGCCCGCTCAGCAGTCCAGCCGCGGGCCGGGCAGTGAGCCGAAGCGCGATGATTCCCACCAGTCCCGTCGTAAGAGCGGTGGCGACGACGGATGGCAGTCGCAGGGTGACCAGCCCGCCCTCCCATGCCGAGAACAGAAAGTGCATGCAGAGGTAATAGAAACCGTGCACGGCGTCGGCGTCACGCAGGAGGTCAAGGATCTCGGGCACGCTCCGGTGGGACACTTGATAGGTGACGGACTCGTCTCTCCACATGGTGCCTGCGCGGGTGATTCCCCAGATGCCCAGTAAAAATGAAGATAAGACGGGCACGAGGAAGGAAGTGAGTCGCCCTTTCCCCGCGCTCTGCCGGCGGGCCGTGTGCCACACCGTCGCAGTTACGGTTTTGACAGGAGCGCTGGTCCGCTCTTGCAGTTCGATGATTCCTCCGCGTACTGGGATCGCGCTCCGCCCATTCTGAACATGGGCAAGTCGCGCTGCCCGAGCGGGAGTTGACGTGCCCTTTGCGTCGATGCGGTCCCTTTGTATAACTCGATTCAACGTTGCTGACGTGCAACGGGCAATGCAATTTCACAATCCGGGCGTATGTATGACTAGTTGCAATCATCCCGGAGTGGCGACCTCGACAAGATGACCAAGCTGCCGAGCCCGATCCGCTTGAGCCACACCCGCCACGGGCCTCGCAGGTCTCAGGCCAACGGTCTGGGCCCCGCACCGCCCATCCACACAGGGGGCCGACATCGGGCGCCGATCAACGCCGTGGTTTTTGGAGGGTGGTAGCCAGCCACTCCTGGTCGGCCTTGCTTGTAGGCGCCGTTGGGCGGCCTGGTAGAACTCAGGCATGACATACAGGTTCACTGCGCGTGTGGTGGGCGCTGAGATCATCCCTGGCGACGACGTCATTCGGGCTGGTGTGGCTGAGGACGAGGAGGAAGGCAGCTTCAGCCTGGTGTTCATGGGCAGCGTCGCCGAGCCCTCCCGGCAGGACCTGGCGCTCGGTTGGGACACGCATTGTGTGGTCACTCCTGACCAGAACACGGCCTATGGCTGTGTCCGGAAGATTGCCCTGACGGACAACGTGCTCACCGTGTTGCTAGCCCAGGAATCTCTCGATGCCTTGGCGCTGGAGGACGTGGAGATCGAGGCAATCCTCGATGTACCGGCAGCGGACGTCACACGGCTGCGTGACGTTCTGGCGAAGGTCATGGCGTGCGGGCGTCAGAACGCCCGCCCTGAGCGTGTTGGGCTCTAGTTTCGCTTCGCCTCGTGAGTCGGCGGTGGCAGCCAGGACAATGTCCTCTCGACTACCCAGCGGTGGCGGCCCAGTCGCTGTGAGGATTCGATGCCCTTGCGGGCGATGCGGTGGGCGATGCCGCGTTTGCGGAGCCATCGACGCAGGTGGTCGTAGTCGCAGCCGGGCCCCCACCCGCGCTTTCGACCACGGCGCGAATCGTCTATAGACCGTCGGCCAGGCCGGTCGGAACACCGGCGGCAACTGCCGCCACGTGCAGCCCGTGGTCGCCACGAACAAGATCGCCGCCAACACTTCACGATCGCCCGCCCGCCGTCGACCACCGCCCTGCGGACGCACCACCTCCGTCGGCGGCGCCACTCGACGGAACAAGACCCGCAACTCGTCCTTCATCGGGCGCTACAGGTTGACTTCGCGGCCTCCGGTTCGGGCGAGGGGCTGCGGTCCCTGGGTGATCCGGGCGCGGTCGAGCCGGGCGACGATGCGGAGGAGTGGCCAGTGCATCCGTGCGGGCCCCGGCCTCTCGGTCGTGGGCCCGCATGGACGTTGGGGCAGGGATCAGCTTGGCTGGTCGCCGGTGTAGCGGTAGATCTCGGCGCCGCTGTTGATGTGCCACACGGTGCCGTCGGCGCCGGCGGCGATGTCGGTGGCGGTGCCGGGGATCTTGATCCACGGGTTGACACCGCTGGCGTCGTTGTTGGTGTACCGATAGATGCTGCCGGCGGGATCGACGCCCCACACGTTCGTCCGGGAGCCCACCGCGATGCGCTTCAGGCTGCCGGAGACGTTCTTCCACGGGTTCGAGCTGTCCTGGTCCCCGGTGTACCGGAAGACCTGGTTCCCGCCGTTGACGCCCCACACGGTGCCATCCGCGCCCGCGCCGATGTCACTCAGCGCCCCCGGGACCTTGATCCACGGGTTGGCGTCGTAGTTCGTGTACCGGTAGATGGAGCTGGCGGAGTCCACCCCCCACACGTTCGTCCTGGAGCCCGCGTCGATGCGGACCAGGCTGCCGGAGATGCTCGGCCACGGGTTCGAAGCCCCCTGATCCCCGGCGTACCGGAAGATCTGGTTGCCCCCGTTGACGCCCCATACCGTGCCGTCCGCCGCGGCGCCGATGTCACTCAGCGCCCCCGGGATGTTGATCCATGGGTTGGCGTCGTAGTTGGTGTACCGGTAGATGGCGCTCGCCGCGTTCACCCCCCACACCGTCGTCCTGGACCCCGCCGAGATCGCAGTGAGACTGCCCGCAACCTTCACCCAATCCGCCATGCCGAACCATCCCTTCTCGAACCGCTCTTGGCTGTCATCCTTGGCCATGAGAGAAGCGGATAAAGCGGGTGAATGCTTGTGCTAATACCAAACAAGACCGTAAATCAGCGTTTCATTCCTATCGCCCTGCGGGGCGGGGGCAGGAGCGGCTCGGTCGGGAGTATTTCGGCTCGAAGCGCTGTCCCACCCAGAGGGGATCGACACGAGTGCCGGTTCATGCCTCCGCCGGGACCGCCCCGCCCGCCGGAGGGGGACGGGGCGGTCCCGGCGGCCGGCGCCTCAGACGGAGAAGCCTGTGACCTTCTGCGGGGTCACCCGGACGATCAGCCGGAGCACCTCCTCCGGCTCGGCCGGCGGGTCCTCGCCCAGGTACTTCTGCGAAAGCTCGCGCGGCAGCGATTTCTCCGGGTCGTCGATCAGTTCGACAGTGCCGCGGATGTCTACGGACCGGTACGGGTTCGCGGTGTCGAAGACGGTGAGGCTGACCCGTGGATCCCGGGCGAGATTCCGCGCCTTCTGGCGCTCGGCCGTCGTGGAGAACAGCACCGTATCCCCCTCCCTGACGATCCAGACCACTGAGGTCTGCGGCCCGCCGTCCCGGTTCAGCGTCGCGACGGTGGCGAAGTTCCTCCCGTCCAGCAGCTTGCGCGTCTCCTCGTTGAACGCCTGTGACACAGCCTCGCCCCTCTGCTCAGCATTCTTGGAATCACTACTCGCAAGAACAGATGCGAAGGCCGGGTCCTTCCCACCGCCGTATCGAGGGGCCGGAGTACTAGAAGTCGTCGTCGAAGCCGACCGTGCCTTCGACCGCGACCTGGTACGCCGACGGGCGGCGCTCGAAGAAGTTCGTCAGTTCCTGGACGCCCTGGAGCTCCATGAAGGAGAAGGGGTTCTCCGAGCCGTAGACCGGGGCGAAGCCGAGGCGCTGGAGGCGCTGGTCGGCGACGCACTGGAGGTACTCGCGCATCGACTCCGTGTTCATGCCCGGCAGACCCTCGCCGCACAGATCGCGGCCGAACTGCAGCTCGGCCTCGACGGCTTCCTTCAGCATGTCCGTGACCTGCTGCTGGAGGGCGTCGTCGAACAGCTCCGGCTCCTCCTTGCGGACCGTGTCCACGACCTCGAAGGCGAAGTTCATATGCATCGTCTCGTCGCGGAACACCCAGTTGGTGCCGGTGGCGAGGCCGTGCAGCAGGCCGCGCGAGCGGAACCAGTAGACGTACGCGAAGGCGCCGTAGAAGAACAGCCCCTCGATACAGGCCGCGAAGCAGATCAGGTTCAGCAGGAAGCGCCGGCGGTCCGCCTTCGACTCCAGCCGGTCGATCTTCTCGACCGAGTCCATCCAACGGAAGCAGAACTGCGCCTTCTCGCGGATCGACGGGATCTCCTCCACCGCGTCGAAGGCCGCCGCGCGGTCCTCCGGATCGGGCAGATAGGTGTCGAGCAGCGTCAGATAGAACTGGACATGCACGGCCTCCTCGAAGAGCTGGCGGGAGAGATACAGCCGCGCCTCGGGGGAGTTGATGTGCTTGTAGAGCGTCAGCACCAGGTTGTTCGACACGATCGAGTCGCCCGTCGCGAAGAACGCGACCAGCCGGCCGATCATGTGCTGCTCACCGGGGGAGAGCTTGGCGAGATCGGCGATGTCGGAGTGGAGGTCGACCTCCTCCACCGTCCAGGTGTTCTTGATCGCGTCGCGGTAGCGCTCGTAGAAGTCCGGGTAGCGCATCGGCCGCAGCGTCAGCTCGAAGCCCGGGTCGAGCAGGTTCTTGGTGGTGGTGGGGCTGGTGGAGCTCATTACTGGCACGCCTCGCAGGACTCGGGGTTTTCCAGGGAGCAGGCGAGCGCCTCTTCCGGCGTCGCCTGCGCCGGTACGGGTACGGGTACGGGCACGCTCCTCGGCGCCGAAGAGCCCGCCGAGGACGCCGCCGAAGCCCCCGCTGAAGCCCCCGCCGCGCGGGCGATCCGGGTCGCCGGGCGCGAGCGCAGGTAGTACGTCGTCTTGAGGCCCTTCTTCCAGGCGTACGCGTACATCGAGCTGAGCTTCCCGATGGTCGGCGTCTCCAGGAACAGGTTCAGCGACTGGCTCTGGTCGAGGAACGGCGTACGGGCCGCCGCCATGTCGATCAGACCGCGCTGCGGGATCTCCCACGCCGTGCGGTACAGGTCGCGGACCTCCGCGGGCACCCAGGTGAAGCCCGCCACCGAGCCGTTCGACTCGCGCAGCGCCTCACGCGTCTGGGTGTCCCAGACGCCGAGCTTCTTCAGGTCCGCCACCAGGTACGAGTTGACCTGGAGGAACTCCCCGGAGAGCGTCTCGCGCTTGAAGAGGTTGGAGACCTGCGGCTCGATGCACTCGTACACGCCCGCGATCGAGGCGATGGTCGCCGTCGGCGCGATGGCCAGCAGCAGGGAGTTCCGCATGCCGGTCGAGGCGACCCGGGCGCGCAGGGCGTCCCAGCGCTCCGGCCAGTTCAGCTCGACGTCGTAGTGGTCGGGGTGCAGCACCCCGCGCGCCGCGCGCGTCTTCGACCACGCGGGCGCCGGGCCGTTGCGCTCGGCGAGGTCGCAGGACGCCTCGTACGCCGCGAGCATGATGCGCTCGGCGATCCGGGTGGAGAGCGCGGCGGCCTCGGCCGAGTCGAAGGCCAGCCGCTTCTTGAAGAAGACGTCCTGGAGGCCCATCGCGCCCAGGCCCACCGGACGCCAGGTGGCGTTGGAGCGGCCCGCCTGCTCGGTCGGGTAGAAGTTGATGTCCACGACCCGGTCGAGGAAGGTCACGGCGGTACGGACGGTCTCGTCCAGCCGCTCCCAGTCGATCTCGCCCGAATCCAGCACGAACGCGCCGAGGTTGACGGAACCGAGGTTGCAGACGGCCGTCTCCCCGTCGTCCGTCACCTCCAGGATCTCCGTGCAGAGGTTGGAGGAGTGGACGACCTTTCCGGGCTCGGCCGTCTGGTTGGCCGTACGGTTCGAGGCGTCCTTGAAGGTCATCCAGCCGTTGCCGGTCTGGGCGAGCGTGCGCATCATCCTGCCGTACAGCTCCCGGGCCGGGAGGGTCCTGCGGGCCAGGCCCGCCGCCTCCGCCGCGCGGTACGCCGCGTCGAACGCGTCGCCCCACAGGTCGACCAGCTCCGGCACATCGGACGGCGAGAACAGCGACCAGACGCCGTCCGTCTCGACCCGGCGCATGAACTCGTCCGGGATCCAGTGCGCCAGATTCAGATTGTGCGTACGCCTGGCGTCCTCACCGGTGTTGTCCCGCAGCTCCAGGAACTCCTCCAGGTCCGCGTGCCAGGTCTCCAGGTAGACACAGGCCGCGCCCTTGCGCCGGCCGCCCTGGTTGACCGCCGCCACCGAGGAGTCGAGGGTCCGCAGGAAGGGGACGATGCCGTTGGAGTGCCCGTTGGTGCCGCGGATCAGCGAACCGCGCGAGCGGATACGGGAGTACGAGAGACCGATGCCGCCCGCGTGCTTGGAGAGCCGGGCCACCTGGTGGTACCGGTCGTAGATCGAGTCCAGCTCGTCCAGCGGCGAGTCCAGCAGATAGCAGGAGGACATCTGCGGATGGCGCGTACCGGAGTTGAAGAGCGTCGGCGAGGACGGCAGATAGTCCAGCCGGCTCATCAGCCGGTACAGCGCGGCGACCTCGTCCAGCGCGTGGGCGGCCGCGGCCGAGCCGGGCTCGGCGTCCTCGGCGAGGCCGGAGGCGACGCGCAGCATGAAGTGCTGCGGGGTCTCGACCACCTGGCGGGTGATCGGGTGCCTGAGCAGATAGCGGCTGTAGAGCGTCCGCAGCCCGAAGTAGCCGAAGCGGTCGTCGCCGGCCGGGTCGATCAGGCTGTCGAGGCGGTCCGCGTGCAGCGTCACGAAAGCGGCCGTACGGTCCGCGATCAGGCCCTCGCGGTGGCCGACGGCGACCGACGCGGAGAACGACACCGCGCCCTGCCCCGCCGCCTCGTCGGCGATGGTGCGGGTCAGCAGCCGGGCGGCGAGCCGGGAGTAGGCGGGGTCCTCGGAGATCAGCCCCGCGGCCGCCTCGGTGGCGAGCTCGCGCAGCTCGGCCTCGTCGGACCGGGCGTTACGGCCCCGCAGCGTGGCGGCGGCGACTCTGCCGGGGTCCGTGTCGGGCAGATCGGCGGTCAGGTCCGTCAGGGTCCGCAGCAACGCGGTCCCGGGTCCGTCGGCCACCTGCGCGGGGACCTCGGAGATGCCTGAAGCCGGATCGGCTGGCGCGATGGTCACGTGGTGCTCTCCCTCGCTCGGCTCTGGGCCGTCGGGAGGGGAGCGGGGGCGCGCACAGCCGTACGGCCCGCAGCCGGGCAGCACTGTGTACGGCGTCCACCGGCCCAGCCTCGAGGCCCGGACGTCTCGGCGTCCGGCTCGGTCGAACCGGACGTGCCGTCGGCAGGTGTTCGGACTCGCGGGTACGACAAAGCGCACCACAGCACACCGTTGCGGGACAGTTCCGGATTCGCACCGGATTCCCCTGCGTTGACAGCGAGGACGAGCATACATGTGGGGTGAGGACGGCGCGTCACCCCCCAGATGTTGTGTCGGCGGCGGTCAGCGGCCGGTGGCCGGAGGTACGTTGAGGTCCAGGGCGTAGGTGAGCAGGGAGAGCCCGGGGAAGGGCTCCCAGTCCCGTTCCGGGGTCCTGGCGAAGCCCAGGCGCTCATAGATCCGGTGGGCCTGGAGCATTCTGTCCTGGGTCGACAGCACGATCCGTATACAGCCCTCCATGTCCCGTGAGCGCGCCACACAGGCGCGGACGAGAGCCTCTCCGACGCCCCGGCCCCGGGCCGCCCGGTCGACCGCCAGCATCCGGAACTCGGTCTCGCCCGCGCGCGCCACATCGGCCCACGGCCCGCCTGCCGCGACAAAGGTCACCCCGCCGAGCAGCGTCCCGTCGGCGTCCACGGCGGCCAGCACCTCCGCCTCGGCCGCCCGGGCCGCCACGTCCCGCAGGGTGAGCAGATACGGGTCGTCCTCGCCGAAGTCCAGGAGGCCGTCGTCCAGATACCCCCGCGCGGTGATCTCCCCGAGCCGCGCGTACTCCCCGGGCTCGGCCACTCTGATCGTGAAATCCATGAGCCGATTGTGCGCCTTGGGTACGACAACGGGCCGCCGGGTTCCTCGCCCGTGCAGCGCGGGGGAGGACTCGGCGGCCCGTGGGCGGCTACGTGGCCCGGGTCAGGGTCAGTGCACGGGGTCTCCCGATGTGGCCGCGGGCAGCTCCACCTTGACGCCCGGGTCACCGGCGTCGGCCGTGTAGTCGGACGGGCTGGTCTCGTCGATGCCGTCCGGCGCCTTGGCCGCCCGCAGCACAAAGGTCAGCACCACGGTGATCACCACATTGAGCACGAACGCGGTGAGGCCGATGTAGCCGATCTCACCGAGCCCCGGGATCTCCTTGGACGAGCCGCCGAAGTGTGCCTGCGTCGGGCTGGCGACGCCGTACGCCGCGGCCGTGCCGTACAGCATGCCGGCGCCCCAGCCGATGAGCAGCGCCCAGCGGTGGAACCACCGGGTGAACAGACCGCCCACCAGCGCCGGCATCGTCTGGAGGATCCAGATGCCGCCCAGCAGCTGGAAGTTGATCGCGACCGTCTTGTCCATGGACAGGACGAAGGCCAGCGCACCCACCTTCACCAGCAGCGAGACCAGCTTCGACACCTTGGTCTCCTGCGCCGGAGTCGCGTCCGGCTTGATGAAGTCCTTGTAGATGTTGCGGGTGAAGAGGTTCGCCGCGGCGATCGACATGATCGCGGCGGGCACCAGCGCGCCGATACCGATGGCCGCGAAGGCCACCCCCGCGAACCAGTCGGGGAACATGGTCTCGAAGAGCTGCGGAATCGCCAGCTGCCCGTTGTCCACCTTGATCCCGGCGGCGATGGCCATGAATCCGAGCAGCGCCAGCAGCCCCAGCATCAGCGAGTAGAGCGGCAGTATCGTGGTGTTGCGCCGGATCACCTCGCGGCTACGGCTGGAGAGCGTCGCCGTGATGGAGTGCGGATACATGAAGAGCGCCAGCGCGGAACCGAGCGCCAGCGTGGCATAGCCCCACTGCCCGGCCTCGCCCGGCGCGAGCGCGCCCCGCGGCTGGCCGGTCGCCGGATTGGGCTGCGCGAACGCGTCACCCGCCTTGGCGAAGATGTCGTCGAAGCCGCCCAGTTTGATCGGGATGTAGATGATCGCCACGACGATCACGATGTAGATCAGGGTGTCCTTGACGAACGCGATCAGCGCGGGCGCCCGCAGCCCGGACGAGTAGGTGTACGCGGCGAGCACGCCGAAGGCGATCAGCAGCGGCAGGTCCCTGATGAACCAGTGGGTGTTCTCGCCGCCGCCGACGCCCATCACGTCCAGCACCGCCTGGATGCCGACGAGCTGGAGGGCGATGTACGGCATTGTGGCGAGGATGCCGGTGACCGCGACCGCCAGCGAGAGCCCCTTCGAGCCGAAGCGGCCGCGCACGAAGTCCGAGGTGGTCACATACCCGTGCTTGTGCGACACCGACCACAGCCGGGGCAGGAAGGTGAAGATCAGCGGGTAGACGAGAATGGTGTACGGCACGGCGAAGAAGCCGGCCGCGCCCGCCGCGTAGATCGCCGCGGGTACGGCGACGAAGGTGTACGCCGTATAGAGGTCGCCGCCGAGCAGGAACCAGGTGACCCAGGTGCCGAACGAGCGGCCGCCCAGGCCCCATTCGTCGAGGCTCTGCTCGTTCGCGGCCTTGCGCCAGCGCGACGCCAGGAAGCCCATGACGGTGACGGCCAGGAAGAAGAAGATGAAGACGGCGAGTGCCACGCCGTTCACGCCGTCGTTCATCGCGACGCACCCCCCTTGCGGGAGCGCTGGTCACGCTTCCACAGCTGATAGGCCAGCATGGTCAGCGCGGCCGAGATGAGGACCCAGAGCATCTGGTACCAGTAGAAGAACGGGATACCGATGAAGGCCGGGTCGGTCTTCGCGTACGAACTCACCCACAGCATCGCCACGAAGGGCGCGAGGAGACAGAGGCCGATGACCACCCGCATGGGTGTGACCGTGGGCGGTTTCTCTTCAGGAACTTCTGACATACCGCGGCTCCGTCCCCTCACTGATCGCCTGTCGTAATGCGCAGGTAATCTAGGCGCGGGTCTCACCCACCGTCACCCCCCGTCCGCATATCGGTACGGCAACGGTATGCGGCGGTCATACGAAAGAACCGGGCCCGAGAGCCCGGTTCCTGATGGCCCGTCCGTTTCGTCAGTGGGCCGGGGTCGGTCCGCTTCGTCAGCGGGCCGGACGCTTCAGCCGCGCCACGAACTTGTAGCGGTCACCGCGGTACACCGAACGCACCCACTCCACCGGCTCACCGTCGCCGTCGAGGGAGTGCCGCGAGAGCATCAGCATCGGCAGGCCGACGTCCGTACCGAGCAGCCCGGCCTCGCGCGGGGTGGCCAGGGAGGTCTCGATGGTCTCCTCGGCCTCGGCCAGGTGCACGCCGTACACCTCGGCCAACGCCGTATAGAGAGACGTGTACTTGACGAGCGAGCGGCGCAGGGCGGGGAAGCGCTTCGCCGACAGGTGCGTGGTCTCGATGGCCATCGGCTCACCACTGGCCAGCCGCAGCCGCTCGATGCGCAGCACGCGTCCGCCCGCGGTGATGTCGAGCAGCCCGGCCAGCGTGTCGTCGGAGGTGACGTAGCCGATGTCCAGCAGCTGCGAGGCCGGCTCCAGGCCCTGGGCCCGCATGTCCTCGGTGTACGAGGTGAGCTGGAGGGCCTGGGAGACCTTGGGCTTGGCCACGAAGGTGCCCTTGCCCTGGATACGTTCGAGCCGGCCTTCGACCACCAGCTCCTGGAGCGCCTGCCGTACGGTCGTGCGCGAGGTGTCGAACTCGGCGGCGAGCGTACGTTCCGGAGGCACCGGCGTGCCGGGCGGCAGCGTCTCCGTCATATCGAGCAGATGACGCTTCAACCGGTAGTACTTTGGCACCCGTGCCGTGCGGGTGGCAGCCCCGCCCTCGGTCTCCGTGCCGCCCCCGTCCTTCACCATGGCCTGCCTCCCCGACTCCTGTGCTGCTGCCGTCACCGGCTCCTCCGTCTGTCGCGGCTCACATGGTGGCACGGTCCGGTCACGGGTCGTCGCCCTCCCTCAGGTGTCGGTCCGATAACGGACAGGACTGCCCTTCTTATACACCCTTGACACCCCTAAAGGTCTAGGCCAAGCTCCCCGTACTGGTCTAAACCATTAAAGACCAGGTCCCAGCCCCAGCAGTACTCGTCGTAAGTCTTCGCGGTGGGCAGGGGTTGCAGGCATCCCTGAGGAGGGTGGCGTGAAGCGCAAGCTCATCGCGGCGGTCGGCGTCGCGGGCATGTTGGTCAGTATTGCCGCGTGTGGCTCGGATGACAGCACAGCGTCGAAGGATCCCAAGGACCGTAAGGAGACGCTGACCGTCTGGCTGATGTCGGACGCGCAGAGCACCTGGCCGGAGCTGGTCAAGGACGTCAACGCGCAGTTCAAGGAGAAGTACCCGAACGTCCAGGTCAAGATCCAGTACCAGCAGTGGGCGGACAAGGCCAAGAAGCTCGACGCGGCGCTCGCCGGCGACAAGTACCCGGATGTCGTCGAGCTCGGCAACACCGAGACCATGACGTACATCCTCAACGGGGCACTCGGCGAGATCGACCCGAAGAAGTACGAGAACTCGGACACCTGGATCAAGGGCCTGAAGGACACCTGCTCCTTCGAGGGCAAGCAGTTCTGCGTGCCCTACTACGCCGGTGCGCGAGTGGCGATCTACAACAAGGACATGTTCAAGGCCGGTACCGGCTCGGACCAGCTGCCCACCACCGAGGCCGAGCTGACCGCGGCGCTCGACAAGGTCGGCGCCAAGTACGGCAAGGACAAGGCCTTCTCGCCGCTCTACCTGCCGGGCCGCTACTGGTACGCGGCCATGTCCTACGTCGCGGCGTACGGCGGCCAGATAGCCGCGTACGACGAGGGCGCGAAGGAGTGGAAGGCCAGCCTCTCCACCCCGGAGGCCCAGAAGGGCATCCAGCACTTCGTCGACCTGGTGAACAAGTACAACCACGGCGACAAGACCAAGGACGAGGCGGATCACGCCAACGTCATGGCCAACGAGAAGACCGCGCTTCTCTACGGCAACGGCTGGGAGGCCGGCAGCGTCGTCGACTCCGCCGCGAACGGCAACCCGAAGCTGAAGGACAAGATCGGGACAGCCGGTATGCCCGGCCCCGACGGCAAGGTCCTGCCGTCCTTCATCGGCGGTTCCGACCTCGCCACCATCTCCAAGTCCAAGGTCCAGGACCTCGCCGAGGAGTGGATCGCGGCCTTCACGAGCGGCAAGTCGCAGGAGGTGCTCGTCTCCAAGAACATCCTGCCGAACAACACCAAGCAGCTGGAGCCGCTGAAGGCGAAGCCGGAGACCGCGCCGATCGCGAACGCCGTCCCCGACGCGTGGTTCACCCCGATCGCCCCGGGCTGGACGGCCATCGAGAAGAAGGAAATCCTCGAGGTCATGCTGCTGGACATCATCAAGGGCAAGTCGGTAGCCGAGGCCACGAAGGCGGCCGACGCGGAGATCAACGAGCTGATCAACGAAGAGTCCTGAGCCCGCCGGGCCGCTGAGCCCGCCGAGTTCGTGAGTCTCCGGCTCTGTGGAGACTCTGTTGATCGCACGCGGGGGGTGGCGGGACCGATTCCGGGTCCGTCGCCCCCCGTCCTCCGGTACCAGGTCCGAACGGAAGGCCAGCACAGTGAGTGCCGCCGACATGAAAGCAGCCGACCCGCCGGTGTCCATCGCACGGGTCACCGAAGAGATCGGCCCTCAGCCGCCCGAGGACGCGCCGCGCAAGCCACGCAAGTCCGGGGCACTGCTGCCGTATCTTCTGATCGCCCCCGCGTTCGCCGCGATAGCCGCCGTCTTCGTCTGGCCGTTCGTGAAGACGGTCATCATGTCCTTCCAGGACGTCGGCCGCCGTGAGCTGTGGACCGGAGACCCCGCCCCCTGGGTGGGCTTCGACCAGTTCACCGAGATCCTCGGTGACGGCGAGTTCTGGGCCGTCGTCCAGCGGACCATTGTCTTCATGATCGCCTGTGTGGTGGCCACCATGGTCATCGGGCTCGGCATCTCCATGATCATGCAGCGCATGGACACCTGGGTGCGGCTGCTGCTCACCGCCGCCCTGGTCGCCGCCTGGTCGATGCCCCTGCTGGTGGCGACCTCCATCTTCCGGTGGTTCGCCGACTCCGACTACGGCGTCCTGAACATGGTGCTGACCAAGTACCTCGGGGTGGACGCCCAGGGTCACAACTGGTTCCTCGACCCCAAGCAGGGCTTCCTCATCATCGGCGCGGTCGTCGTCTGGGGCGCCATCCCCTTCGTCGCCGTCACGCTCTACGCGGCGCTGACCCAGGTCCCCCGGGAGCTGGAGGAGGCCGCGTCCCTCGACGGGGCCGGCGTGGCGGGAGTCTTCCGCTATGTGACCTGGCCGGTCATCAAGCCGGTGTTCCAGATGGTGGCCACCCTGTCCGTCCTCTGGGACTTCAATGTCTTCGGCCAGATCTTCCTGATCCGCGGCAACAAGCCGGAGCCGGAGTACTCGGTCCTCGGCATCTACTCGTTCGAGAAGGCATTCGAGTCCAACTCGTTCAGCCAGGGCGCGGCCATCTCGCTCATCACGGTCCTGCTGCTGTCCGGCGTCGCCGTGTACTACCTGCGCCAGCTGCTCAAGATCGGAGAGGTCGAGTGAGCGCCGCCACCCCCCAGGTCCTGCGACCGGACCGTAAGAAGAACCGGCTCGTCTACAACATCCTGGGCCTGGGCGTGTTCGTCCTCATGGCCTTCCCGGTGTACTGGCTGATCATCAGCTCGCTGCGGCCGAACCACGAGATCCGCAGTTACGACCAGACCCTCTGGCCCTCGTCGATCACCTTCGACAACTTCCAGCGGGCCGTGAACCAGCCGAACTTCGGCACGGCCATCGAGTCCAGCCTGATCGTGTGCGGCGTCGCGGTCCTCGGCGGCATGCTGCTCGCCACCATCGCCGCCTTCGCCATCGGCCGGTTCAAGTTCCGCGGCCGGAAGTTCTTCATGATCGTGCTGCTCGTCGTGCAGCTGCTCCCGCCGACCGCGATGCTGATCCCCATCTACATCCAGCTCAACGACCTGGGCGGGCTGAACGAGTACTGGGGCGTCATCGTCATCTATCTCGTCTCGACCCTGCCCTTCGCGACCTGGATGATCCGCGGCTTCATCGTCAACATCCCGCCGGAGCTCGAGGAGTCCGCGATGGTGGACGGCTGCAGCCGGATGGGAGCCTTCTGGCGGGTGACGTTCCCGCTGCTCGCCCCCGGCCTCGCCGCCGCGGCGATCTTCTCCCTGATCACCGCGTGGAACGAGTACCTCCTCGCCTATGTGGTGCTCCAGGACAACGACAAATACACGCTGAACGTGTGGCTGATGAACTTCACCACCTCGCGTGGCATCGACTACGGAGCTCTGATGGCCGCTTCGACCCTGATCGCCATCCCGGTCGTGGCCTTCTTCCTCTTGGTGCAGAAGTACATGGCCACCGGCCTCACTTCCGGCGCAGTGAAGGGTTAGGACCGCCGATGACGACGCTCGTAAGCAGTACGGACACCCTGACCCGCGACGCCCTCGCCGTCCTCCAGCCCGGCTTCCTCGGCACCACCGCCCCGGACTGGCTGCTGCGGCACATCGGCGAGGGCCTCTCCTCCGTCGGCCTGTTCGGCCGCAACATCGCCTCGCCCGAGCAGCTCGCCGCGCTCACCGCGCGCCTGCGGGCCGAGCGGGACGACGTCCTCGTCGCGATCGACGAGGAGGGCGGCGACGTCACCCGGCTGGAGGTCCGGCACGGCTCCTCCTTCCCGGGCAACTACGCCCTCGGGACGGTCGACGACCTGGACCTCACCCGGGACGTCGCCAGGGAGCTCGGCCGGCGGCTCGCCGAGTGCGGGGTCAACCTCAACTGGGCCCCCTCCGCGGACGTCAACTCCAACCGCGACAACCCGGTCATCGGGGTACGGTCCTTCGGCGCCGATCCCGAACTGGTGGCCCGGCACACCGCCGCGTACGTGGAAGGCCTGCAGAGCGCCGGTGTCGCCGCCTGCACCAAGCACTTCCCCGGCCATGGCGACACCGCGGTGGACTCGCACCACTCGATGCCCCGTATCGACGTGGGTCTGGACACGCTGCACGCCCGTGACCTGCTGCCTTTCCGCGCGGCCATCACGGCGGGTTCCAAATCCGTCATGAGTGCGCATATCCTGCTTCCCGCGCTCGACCCGAACCGCCCGGCGACCCTGAGCCCGCAGATCCTCACCGGTCTGCTGCGCGAGGAGCTGGGCTTCGACGGCCTGATCGTCACCGACGGCATGGAGATGCAGGCCATCGCCTCGACGTACGGAATCGAGCGCGGCTCGGTCCTCGCCATCGCGGCAGGCGCCGACGCCATCTGTGTCGGCGGCGGCCTGGCGGACGAGGAGACCGTACTGCGGCTGCGCGACGCGCTGGTGGCGGCGGTACGGGACGGCGAACTGCCCGAGGAGCGACTGGTCGACGCGGCCGCGCGGGTGCGCGCCCTCGCCGACTGGACACTTCGGGTCAGGGGGGCTTCGGAGCCGGGCGCGGCTTCACAGGAGGGGACCACGCCCGGCACCGCTATCGGACTGGTCGCGGCCCGGCGCGCGCTGCGGGTGACGGGGACGGTGCGGCCGCTCGACAGCGCGCCGTACGTCGCCGCCTTCACCCCGGTCGCGAACATCGCCGTCGGGGACGAGACCCCGTGGGGCGTCGCCGCGGAGCTGGGGCGCCTGCTGCCCGGCACGGAGACGGGCGCGTACAACGGCGCCGGAATCGCGGGCACGGACACCGGCGCGCTGGTCGCGAAGGTGCTCGCGGCGGCGGACGGGCGCACGATCGTCGCCGTCGTACGCGATCTCCACCGGCATGTCTGGATGTCGGACGCCCTGGACGCCCTGATCGCCGCCCGGCCGGAGACGGTCGTGGTGGAGATGGGGGTGAACGAGGCGGAGCCGAGGGGGGTCCTGCACATCGCGACGCACGGCGCGGCGCGGGTGTGCGGACTGGCGGCGGCGGAGATCATCGCGGGCCGCACGGACTGAGTTCCGGCCGATGACGAGTCCTGGCCGGTGACGCGCCCCGGCCGGGACGGACGGAAACGGTGCCGGGCCGCCCCTCGTGGGCGGCCCGGCACCGTTTCTTTGCGCCGTGCGTGCGGGCGCTGCCGTGCGGGCGCCGGAGACCCTCTAGATGCCCTGCCACTCCGGCTTGGTGGCGTAGGTGGCGCGGAAGTAGTCGGCGAGCTTCAGCTTGGACGCCGCCGCTTCGTCGACGACCACGGTGGCGTGCGGGTGCAGCTGCAGCGCCGAGGCGGGCACCAGCGCGGCGACCGGACCCTCGACGGCCTGCGCCACGGCCTCGGCCTTGCCCTCACCCGTGGCCAGCAGCACCAGGTGGCGGGCCTCCAGGATGGTCCCGATGCCCTGGGTGATGACGTGGTGCGGCACCTCGTCCAGGCTGTCGAAGAACCGGGCGTTGTCCTCCCGGGTCTGCCGCGTCAGCGTCTTGATCCGGGTGCGCGAGGCGAGCGAGGAGCACGGCTCGTTGAAGCCGATGTGCCCGTCCGTACCGATGCCGAGCAGCTGGAGATCGATTCCGCCGGCCTCGGCGAGCGCGCGGTCGTACGCCTCGCACGCCGCCTGGACGTCCTCGGCGGTGCCGTCGGGGCCGAGGAAGGAGCTTTCGCTCAGCCCCAGCGGCTCCACGACCTCGCGCAGGACGACCGAGCGGTACGACTCGGGGTGGCCGGACGGCAGCCCCACGTACTCGTCGAGCTGCGCGATGCGCGCGGCAGAGGCGTCCACGGCGCCGGAGCGGACCGTGGCCGTCAGCGCCTGGTAGATGGGCAGCGGGGTCGATCCCGTGGCCACGCCGAGCAGGGCGTCGGGCTTGCGGCGCAGCAGGGCGGCGATGCTGTCCGCGATGAGTTCGCCGCCTGCCGTGGCGTCCTGGACGATGACAACTTCCACGCTGGGCCCCTGCCGGTCTGATGATGCGACTGTTGTGGTATAGACCAATGTAGCAGAGGCGTAAGAACGATCAGGGGCTGCCGGGGGTACGGGGCGAGGCGGGCGCGGGGCGGCCGGGCGGGGCCGGGGAGGTCTTCCGGGGCCCGGTGACGGGAGGGGCGGCGCCGTCAGGGCGGGGCGGCCGTCGCGAGGGAAGTCACCCGCGGGCCGCGGCGCCGCGACGAGACCCTCGGCCCGTCCGGCACCGCAGCCCGGAGTTGCTACGGCCGGCGGGAGTGCGGTCCCGCGTGGCCGTGGGAGAGGCGCCGGCGCAGTCAGGGCAGAGAGCGCCGGGTACCTCGTTCCGCCCTCCTGTGCGGGGAGGGTGGAGGCTTTACCTCATCATTGTGGACTAGACCATTCTGCCCTGTCCATGCGTGCGGGCGGCCTATTTCCCGCCGCTCCCGCCGGGACCGACCATGGTTCGTCCTGGTTCATACCGCGAGTACGCTCCCTGTGTGCCCTCCATGAACGACCTCGTACGCCAGCACACAGCCCTCAGTGAATCCGACCTCGAGTGGCTCCATCTGCTGGTCTCGGAGTGGCAGCTGCTCTCCGACCTGTCCTTCGCCGACCTGGTGCTCTGGGTTCCCACCCGCGACGGCACCCGCTATGTGTCCGTCGCCCAGATGCGCCCCAACACCGGCCCCACCTCCTACCAGGACGACATGGTCGGCCATCTCGTCCCGCGCGGCCGCCGGCCGCTGCTCGACGCGGCGCTCGACGAAGGGCGGATCGTCCGGGAGGGCGACCCCGAGTGGCGCGAGGAGGTGCCCGTACGGGTCGAGTCCATCCCCGTACGCCGCGACGGCCGCGTCCTCGGCGTCATCGCGCGCAACACCAATCTGCTCACCGTCCGCACCCCCAGCCGGCTGGAGCTGACCTATCTCCAGTCGGCCTCCGATCTGGCCCAGATGATCGCGGCCGGGTCCTTCCCGTTCCCCGGTCAGCAGGTCGACATGGACGCCTCCCCGCGCGTTGGCGACGGACTGATCCGGCTCGACGCCGACGGTGTCGTCCAGTACGCCAGCCCCAATGCCCTCTCCGCGTATCACCGGCTGGGACTCGCGTCCGACCTGGTGGGACATCACCTCGGCAGGACCACGGACGAACTGGCTCCCGCCCGTGGCCCGGTGGACGAGGCCATGGTGAAACTGGCCAGCGGCTACGCCCCCCGGGAGACCGAGGTGGAGGGCAGCGGCGGTGTCATCCAGCTGCGCGCCATTCCGCTCAAGCCGAAGGGCACCCGGATCGGCTCGCTGGTGCTGCTCCGTGATGTCACCGAACTCCGGCGCCGCGAGCGCGAGTTGATTACGAAGGACGCCACCATCCGGGAAATCCACCACCGGGTGAAGAACAACCTCCAGACGGTAGCCGCGCTGCTCAGGCTCCAAGCCCGGCGGATGGATTCCCCGCAGGGCAGGGAAGCCCTCAACGAGGCGGTACGGCGCGTCGGTTCGATCGCGATCGTTCACGAGACGTTGTCCCAGAATTTGGACGAGCGCGTCGAATTCGACGAGATCGTCGACCGCGTGCTGGCGATGGTCGCCGAGATCTCCCCGGGCAAAGTCGTCTGCCGCCGCACGGGCAGGTTCGGCATTCTCGACGCCGAAGTGGCCACCCCGCTCTCGATGGTGCTCACCGAAATTCTCCAGAACGCGCTGGAACACGCCTTCGCGCCGGGGGACCAGGGCCGGGTCGAGGTCTCGGCGATCCGCAGCGGTGAATCGCCGGTGAAGCGGGGGGAGGGTTCCCGCTCGGACGCCCGGTTGCTGATCACCGTTCAGGACGACGGGCGCGGACTGCCCGAGGGATTCGATCCGCAGCGGGCCGGAAATCTGGGGCTGCAGATCGTACGGACCCTGGTGGAAGGGGAGTTGGGCGGCGGCTTCGACATGGTGCGGGCGCCGGTGCGCGGTACGCATGTGGTGCTCGACATTCCGGTGGAGCCACAGAAGTAGTCGCGCGCCGGACGGGATCGCGGTCCGCACAGCATCGAGCCCCGGACCGTGGTGACGGTCCGGGGCTCGGCTCGAAGCTCATATTGCGATGCGCATCGGGGGTACTGCGCGCTGCGTTTCAAGGGCGGGACTATGCGTACACGCTGTACGCTCCGCCGGCCTCAAGCTCGTTCAGGGTGGATCAGGCGGTCGCGTTACGCGCCCGGTTGCGAGCGGCGCGACGCTTCATAGCGCGGCGCTCGTCCTCGCTGAGGCCACCCCAGACACCCGAGTCCTGGCCGGACTCGAGCGCCCACTGCAGGCACTGCTCCATGACGGGGCAGCGACGGCAGACGGCCTTGGCTTCCTCGATCTGCAGCAGCGCAGGACCGGTGTTGCCGATGGGGAAGAAGAGCTCGGGGTCTTCCTCGCGGCAAACGGCGTTGTGACGCCAGTCCATGGCTGCTACCTCTCTTGGTATTACATACAGATTGCTTGTGAATGTGAACGCTTTCACGAATCCCTCGACAAGGGAAGGGCCGCACACCAGACAGACTGGTGTGGTCCTTGGTTCGAGGAGGGGTTCTGGTTCTCAGGGAGGCCGATGTTGCGGGCCGTCCCGAGCGCCAAGTAGAGATTCGCAAACCTCGGCTGCGGATACAACCCCTTCTGGAAAGTTTTTTTTGATTCCTCGGTGTCGACTAGGTCACAGCCGTACTTCCATGGGGTGGATGCCAGCCTAAACGTTCGAGTGAAAGGACTTTGGCCCCTTCCACTCACACAATCACACGCAGTGCACGGCGTACGCCTGTGAACGTCACGCTCGTGCGCAGTCCGAGGTGGTCGCCGTCCATCTGGAAGGGGAGGGGCGCCTTGGAATGCAAGGTGAAGTCCGTCAGGTCATGAAGAGAGACGGCATGCCGCCCATGAGGGCCCCGATCGGGGGTCGAAGTGAGCAATTGAGTCGCGTACCGAGCCACTGCCGGGGTGGACAATTTGCTCAGTCCGAGCACATCCAGGGCCGTGTCGAAGGAGGCCCCGGGAGACGCGTACATCGGACGATTGCCCAGGTAGGTATAGGGCGAGGTATTGCAGACTATGGACAGCACGAGGTCCTTGACCGGGTCACGGCCGGGGCGCTCAAGAGTGATCATCCCATGCCGGCGGTGCGGTTCCTCCAGGAACTGGCGTACCACCTGGCGCACATAGAGGGCGTGCGTCGACCGCTTCCCGCGCTCCCGCTGTTGTTCGACTCGGCCGACCACCCCGGCGTCGAATCCGAATCCGGCGCAGAAAGTGAACCAGCGGGACGGCACCGACTCGTCTTCCGTGCCGGGCGTCCCGGCCGCCAGTCCCAGACCGACCGTACGTTCGCTTCGCAGCGCGAGCGCGTCGAGAATCGCGCCGGTCGCCTCCACCGCGTCATTGGGCAGCCCGAGCGCGCGGGCGAAGACATTGGTCGAGCCGCCGGGGACGACCGCGAGGCGTGGCAGCCGGTCGGGATCGGGGCCGTTGTGCAGCAGACCGTTCACGACCTCATTGACCGTGCCGTCCCCGCCGAGGGCGACGACCATCTCGATGTCGTCGGAATCGGCGGCCCGCCGGCCCAGATCGCGAGCGTGGCCGCGGTACTCCGTCGTCACCGCCTCCAGCTTCATCTCGCTGGCGAGCGCGTGGATCAATACGTCGCGGGTGCGGGCACTGGTGGTGGTTGCTGCCGGATTGACCACAAGGAGTGCGCGCATGCCCAGCAGATTACCGGCCGGACGACGGAGGGTCGTCCCCGGTACAGCGGCGGCTACCCTGCAGGGGTGAGCAGCAGTGAGCGGACCACCCCTGTACCGTCCCCGCGTCCCCCGCGCCTGACCGTGGCGGCCGGCGCCTGTGGGCTCGAAGCCCTGGCGCTGATCGTCGGCGGTGTGTATCTCCTGGTGATGGGGTTGCTGGGACGGCCCGACCGCCCGGAGCAGGCGGAGATGGGCGGTCTCACCCTGATCGCGCTCGGGGTCATCCCGCTGATCGCCGCGCGCGGTCTGCTGCTGTGCCGCGGCTGGAGCCGGGGGCCCGCGCTGATCACCCAGATCATGGCCCTGCCGGTCGCCTACACGCTGCTGACCTCCTCGGGCGGGCTGATCCCGGCCGGGATCGCGCTCGCGGTGGTCGCCGTGACGGGCCTGGTCCTGGTGGTCAACCCGACGACGACCGAGGCGCTGGGCATCGGCCGCCCGGCCGACGACTCCCGGCGCTGAGACCGGGCCGGCCGCCTGCCTCTCGGGTTTCCTTCTCCGGCCTGCTCCTCCGGCCTACTCCTCCACGAGCAGCCGCTCGCGCAGCTGCGCCAGCGTGCGCGCCAGCAGACGCGAGACATGCATCTGGGAGATGCCGACCTCCTGCGCGATCTGCGACTGGGTCATATTGCCGAAGAAGCGGAGCAGCAGAATCCGCTTCTCCCGCGGCGGAAGATCCTCCAGCAGCGGCTTGAGGGACTCCCGGTACTCGACGCCCTCCAGCGCCTCGTCCTCGGAGCCCAGCGTGTCCGCGACCGCCGGTGACTCGTCGTCCGTGTCCGGGACGTCCAGCGACAGCGTGGAGTACGCGTTGGCGGACTCCAGGCCCTCCAGGACCTCTTCCTCCGAGATGCCCAGCCGCTCCGCCAGCTCATGGACCGTGGGCGAACGGCCGTGCTGCTGCGACAGCTCGGCGGTGGCCGTCGTCAGTGAGAGACGCAGCTCCTGGAGCCGCCGCGGCACCCGCACCGCCCAGCCCTTGTCCCGGAAATGCCGCTTGATCTCGCCCACGACCGTCGGTGTCGCGTATGTCGAGAACTCGACACCGCGGTCCGGATCGAACCGGTCCACCGACTTGATCAGGCCGATGGTCGCGACCTGCGTCAGATCGTCGAGCGGCTCGCCGCGGTTGCGGAACCGTCTCGCGAGATGCTCGACCAGCGGCAGATGCATCCGCACCAGCTGGTTGCGGAGGTCCGCCCGAGCCGCCGAGCCGTCGGGCAGCTCGCGCAGCTCGATGAACATCGCCCGTGCCCCGCTGCGGTCATGTGGATCGTGGTGTTGCTCGCTCATAAAGGCCGCCCGCTCTGCCTGCGCCTGCTCCGCCGCGGCCGTCTGGCCGTCAACCCCGTCCTCCGGGTGGGGACGGGCCTGCTGCTCCGGGATGCCCGCCGGGGCGAGCACCGGCTCCACCGGAGCTTCGTGCCCTCCCCCGGGCTCCCGTGGGATGCGCCCCTCGTCACGCATCGGACCGTCCCCGTTCCTCACGCCGGCCCAGGTCCCGCGCCGCGCTGTTTGTAGAGGCTGATGGTGACCGTGCGGTCCTCGGCGACGGTCGATTCGACCTTGCCGGCCAGCGCCGACAGCACCGTCCAGGCGAACGTGTCGCGTTCCGGAGCGCGTCCGTCGGTGGTGGGGGCCGAGACGGTCACTTCGAGTGAGTCCTCGACGAGGCGGAAGACACAGCTGAGGACGGAGCCCGGTACGGCCTGCTGAAGCAGGATCGCGCAGGCCTCGTCCACCGCGATGCGGAGGTCCTCGATCTCGTCGAGGGTGAAGTCCAAACGCGCCGCGAGGCCGGCCGTGGCCGTACGCAGCACGGACAGGTAGGCACCCGCAGCGGGCAGCCGGACTTCCACGAAGTCCTGAGTCCCGGGCTCGCCTGCGATCTGGGACACCCTCACCTCCAAGGTGGCACAAGCTCTTCAGGGCCCCGGGACAGGACATGTCCCGGAGCCTTGCGGTACGTGTTCGGTACGTAGCCGGTCTGGACTGGCGACGCTATCGCGATCCATGGTGCCCTGTCGCCGGGCCCCCGCCCGACACCTGTCACTCATGGTAAGCATATGGGCACGGAAAGCACCCAGGGGTCTGTGGGGCCCAATTGCGAAGAACCGGCGAAGGGTTGACGTACCCAGGCGTCAGACGATCGAACCGTCCACAAAGCACCACCGCCAGTTCTGACCGGGCTCGAACGTCCGCATCACCGCATGGCCCGTGTCCTTGTAGTGCTGCGTGGCGTGCTGGTGCGGCGAGGAGTCGCAGCAGCCGACCTGGCCGCACACGAGGCAGAACCGCAACTGAACGGGATTGCTGCCGGCCGCCAGGCACTCGGAGCAGGTCTCGCCCTGCGGCGCGGGCTCGGGGCGCGGCAGTTCCGCGATGTGGGGGCACTCGCTCATGATGACCAGGTTACGACGCGCGTGAGGACGGTGGAATGGACGTATTGCAGCTGGTCGCGCTGGTGGCGGCCAGCGCGGCGATTGCCGGCGCGGCCCGCAGGACACCGGTGGCCGCGCCGCTGCTGCTGGTGACCGTGGGGCTGATCGCCGCGTATGTGCCGGGCGTGCCGGACTACACGCTCGATCCGCACATCGTGCTGCCGCTGCTGCTGCCACCCCTGCTGTACACGGCCGCGGTGGACAGTTCGTACCTCGATCTGCGGGCGAACATCCGGCCGATCGCCCTGCTCTCCATCGGCTATGTCCTCTTCGCGACCCTCGCCGTCGGCTGGCTCACCTATCTGCTGGTGCCCGGTCTGCCGCTGACCGTGGCCCTGGTGCTGGGCGCCGTCATCGCGCCGCCGGACGCGGTGGCGGCCACGGCCATCGCCCGCAGACTGGGACTGCCGAACCGGATCACCTCCATCCTTCAGGGTGAGTCGCTGGTGAACGACGCGACCGCGATCACCGCGTTCAAGGTGGCGCTGGCCGCCGCGGTCGGCGAGGGGGCGAGCTGGGCCGGTGGCGTCGAGGAATTCGCGCTGGCGTCGCTCGGCGGGGTCGGTGTGGGGCTGGTGCTGATGGTGCCGCTGCACTGGCTGCGTACGCATCTGACCGACGCCCTGCTGCAGAACACCCTCTCGCTGCTGATCCCCTTCCTCGCCTACGCGCTGGCCGAAGAGGTGGGGGCGTCGGGGGTGCTGGCCGTCGTGGTGGTCGCGCTCTATCTCGGACACCGCGCCTGGCAGGTGGACTTCGCGACCCGGCTCCAGGAGGCCGCGGTGTGGAAGATGGTCGCCTTCGTCCTGGAGTCGGTGGTCTTCGCGCTGATCGGACTGCAACTGCCATTCGTTCTGCGGGGGCTCGGGCAGTACGGGGTCTGGCAGGCCCTGCTGTACGCCGTCGGCGTCTTCGTGGCGGTGGTGGTGGTCAGATTCATCTGGGTCTTTCCGGCGACTTTCCTGCCGCGCGCGCTGTTTCCGAGAATCAGGGAACGCGAGCCGGGGGTCACCTGGACCGCGCCGCTGATCGTCGGCTGGTCCGGTATGCGCGGAGTGGTGTCGCTGGCCATCGCCTTCTCCATTCCGGTGACGCTGCACAACCACCAGCCGTTCCCCGGGCGCAATCTCGTGCTGTTCCTGACCTTCACGACCGTCATCGGCACGCTGGTCGTGCAGGGGCTCACGCTGCCGCCGCTGATCCGGCTGCTGAAGCTGCCGGGGCGCGACCTGCAGGCCGAGACGCTGGCCGAGGCGCAGGCGCAGAGCGAGGCGTCCCTGGCGGCGGAACGGCGGCTGGACGAGCTGCTGGCCGATGAGCGCAACGCGCTGCCGGAGCCACTGGCCCAGCGGCTCCGTGACGTGCTGGAGCGTCGCAGGAACGCGGTCTGGGAGCGGCTCGGGACGGTCAACGAGATGACGGGGGAGTCGGCGGACGATACCTACCGGCGGCTGTCGGGGGAGATGATCGCGGCGGAGCGCGCGGTGTTCGTGGAGCTGCGGGACCGGCGGCGGATCGACGACGAGATGATGCGGACGCTGCTGCGGAGGCTGGACCTGGAGGAGGCGGCGGCCTACCGGGAGGACGGCTCCGACTGACCAAACTGACCACACTGACTAAGGGGACGGCTCGGGACATCCGGTGATGACGGCGGCGACGGAGCTGCCCGGCGGAAAGGCGCCCTCCTCCACCAGGGCCGTGAGGCCGTACAGCATCTTGGCGACGTAGAGACGCTCCACCGGAAGCCCGTGCCGGTCCTCGAAATCCTCGGCGAAGGCGTCGAGGAGGGGAGAGGTGCGGGCGAAGCCGCCGAAGTGGAAGCGGTCGTCGAGGCGCCAGTCGCCGGCGGGGCCGCCGAACGCGGCGTGCTGGAGGTCCCGTACCTCCTGGTCCAGGAAGCCGCCCCTGAGGACCGGGAAACCCACGGCCCGCTGATCCGTCCCGAGTCCGGCGGCGAGCCCCGCGAGCGTCCCGCCGGTCCCGCAGGCGACGGCGACGGTACCGGCCGCACCGCGCAGCTCCCGGCCGAGATCCGCGCACCCCCGCACGGCGAGCGCGTTGCTGCCGCCCTCGGGCACGACGTACACGGAATCGCGCTCCAGCCCCGTCCGGGCGCAGACGGCCGTCACGACCTCGGGATCGGCCTTGCGACGATAGGTCGCGCGGTCCATGAAGTGCAGCCGCATCCCGTCGGCCGCGCACCGGGCGAGCGACGGATTGAGCGGGTGGCCGGCCAGTTCCTGTCCCCGTACGACCCCGACCGTGGCGAAGCCCAGCAGCCGCCCGGCGGCCGCGGTCGCGCGCAGATGGTTGGAGTACGCGCCGCCGAAGGTCAGCAGGGTGCGCCGGCCGGCGGCGGCCGCGGCCCGCAGGTTCGGCGCGAGTTTGCGCCACTTGTTGCCCGGCAGCTCCGGATGGATCAGATCGTCACGCTTGAGCAGCAGCCGTACGCCGTGGCGGGCGAAGCGCTCGTCCTCGGCGGGCCGCAGCGGCGAGGGGAGCCGCGGCCGCAGGGCGGTGAGATCGAGCGCTTCGGAGGAGGTCACCCCTCCATTGTCGGGTCCGCCGGGCCCGGTGACGGGTCGGCGGTCACTTCAGACGGTCGTGAATACGGGCCCGCATGGACGACATGCTGAAGCCGCGGGGGTCGACCTTGCCGGGCTGCCACTCCAGATGCCCGATCACCGAAGGCGCTTCCCACCCGTGGTAGCGGCAGACGGCGGCCGCGGCCTTCTCGATGGCCTCCAGCTGGGCGTCGGGCCACGGGTCCTTCCCGTCGCCGAGGTTCTCGCACTCGAAACCGTAGAAATGCCGGTTTCCGTCCGTGTTCGCCTCGTTGTCCGACGGAAGGCCCTTCTCCGCGATCACGGCCCGCAGGACGTCGTCGTCGCCGAGCCCCGCGTGGTTCGCCCGGCCGTAGCCGACCAGATGGACGATGCCGTCCTTGGCGATGACACCGTGACACAGCGGCCCCGGCAGCTCCGCGTAGCCGTCGCGGCAGAGACGGACGGTGGCGGCGGTGCCCTTGGTGACGGTGTGGTGGATCATCACGCCGTGCATCGGGCCCCAGGGCCCTTTGTGATTGCGGTTGTGGGTGCGCCAGTTGCCGACCTGGACGACCGTCACCCCTTCGTTCTGCAACGCGTCGAGGAAACGGTCCGCGGACATAGGGGTGGCCATGGCCGACTCCTTCTGGTCGTGAGCGGAATGTCTCGTACCGGAATATCTTGTCCCGCTTATACCCGAAGCGCCGTGATGTCACCCGCTGTTCGTACGGTGTGCGAGCGGATCCGGACATCGGGGCGCGGGGCTGGGCGGGGTGTGGCTCGGTGCGGTGCGGGGTGGCTGATGGGCCGTCGGGCTGAACCTCAGCGTGTTGTGCCCCGTCCTGCGGGATTCAGTCCCACTCATTTGTGTAATGGCGCATCCACTCTCTGTGCTGGAAGTCTTTCCTTTGCAGGTCAGCACATGATCGAGAGGGAGACTTCATGTCGGTTGGTGACGAGGTCCGTGCAGTGCAGCCGCCGCCCCAGCAGAGTCTGGGAACGGCCGCCGCCCGGAACCTGGCGACCACCACCAAGTCGGTGCCGCAGATGCAGGAGATCACCTCACGGTGGCTGCTGCGGATGCTGCCGTGGGTTCAGGTGCAGGGCGGCACCTACCGGGTGAACCGCCGGCTCAGTTATGCCGTCGGTGACGGACGCGTGACATTCGTGCAGACGGGGGACCGGGTGGCGGTCATCCCCGCCGAGCTCGGCGAGCTGCCGGCGCTGCGGGGGTATGGCGACGAGGACGTGCTGGCCGAGCTGGCGCGCCGCTGCGAGCAGCGGGAGTTCGCGGCGGGCCAGGTCCTCGCCGCGACCGGTGATCCGGCGGACCAGGTCTTTCTGCTGGCGCACGGCAGGGTGGAGAAGGTGGGCGCAGGTCCCTACGGGGACGAAGCGGTCCTGGAAGTGCTCGCCGACGGGGCGTACTTCGGAGACCAGGCCCTGGTGGACGGGGAGGCCGCCTGGGAGTACACGGCGCGCGCGGCGACGGCGTGCACGGTGCTGGTGCTGTCGAGGCAGGACGTGCGGAACCTCGCGGAGCGCGCGGACTCGCTGCGCGGCCATCTGGAGTCGCTGGCGTTCGTACCGCACCAGCGGACCAACAAGTACGGGGAAGCGGAGATCGATCTGTCCGCCGGCCATGTCGGCGAGGCGGTCGTGCCGCACACGTTCGTGGACTACGAAGGGGCGCCGCGTGAGTACGAGCTGAGCGTCGCCCAGACCGTGCTGAAGGTCCACAGCAGGGTCGCCGATCTCTACAACCAGCCGATGAACCAGACCGAGCAGCAGTTGCGGCTCACGGTCGAGGCGCTGCGCGAGCGCCAGGAGCACGAGCTGATCAACAACCGCGAGTTCGGTCTGCTCAACAACTGCGACTACGGACAGCGGCTGCAGCCGCACGGCGGCGGGCCGAGCCCGGACGACATGGACGAGCTGCTCTCGCGCCGCCGTGGCTCGAAGCTCTTCCTGGCGCATCCGCGGGCCATCGCCGCCTTCGGGCGGGAGTGCAACAAGCGAGGCATCTACCCGGACAGCGTGGAGGTCGCGGGCCATCATGTGCCTGCCTGGCGGGGGGTGCCGATCTTCCCCTCGAACAAGATTCCGATCTCCGACGCCAGGACGACCTCGATCATCTGTATGCGTACGGGCGAGGCCGAGCAGGGGGTCGTCGGTCTCCAGCAGAGCGGTATCCCGGACGAGATCGAGCCGAGCATGTCGGTCCGCTTCATGGGCATCGACGAGCAGGCGATCATCTCCTACCTGGTCACGGCCTACTACTCGGCGGCCATCCTGGTGCCGGACGCCCTCGGCATCCTGGAGAACGTCGAAGTGGGCCGCTGGAGCTGAGCGCGACCGGTCCCGGGTGGGCCGGCCGGCCGTCGCCCGCCCGCCGGGCCGCGCGGCCCGCCCACCCGGACCCCGGTCCTCGATATCCGGGCCCCGATACCGGCACGGGGTCCGCACATATGCTGCAAGAGGAAGTGACCGTGACCATGACCAGCACGGATGCCGCCACCGAGGGCCATGAGGCCGTGGCTCTCCTGGAGCGCACCCGCACCGCTGTCCATCCGGAACTGCGATCAACCGTCGAGTCGTTGCCCGGTTCCATACGCCGGGTCGCGATGTACCACTTCGGCTGGGAGCATGCCGACGGCACCCCGGCCTCCGGGCGGGCCGGCAAGACGATCAGGCCCGCGCTCGTCCTCGCCGCCGCCCGGGCGCTCGGCGGGAATCCGCTCCACGCCGTACGGGCCGCTGTCGCCGTCGAACTGGCCCACAACTTCACACTGCTCCATGACGATGTGATCGACGAGGATCCGACCCGGCGGCATCGCGCCACCGCCTGGACGGTCTTCGGCACCCCGGACGCGATCATCGCGGGTGACGCGATGATGGCCCTCGCCCTGCGGCTGCTCGCCGAGGACCCGCATCCGGCGTCGCCCGCGGCCTCGGCCCGGCTCGCGGCCTGTGTCATCGAGCTCTGCGCGGGCCAGCAGGCGGACTGCGCCTTCGAGCAGCGCGCTCCGGACGATGTCTCACTGGACGAGTGCGTCGCCATGGCGACGGCCAAGACGGGCGCCCTGCTGGGCACGTCCTGTGCGCTCGGCGCTCTCTACGCGGGCGCGGCGGAGGAGGAGGTCGCCGCGCTGGACGCCTTCGGCCGGGAGGCGGGGCTGGCGTTCCAGTTCATCGACGATCTGATGGGGATCTGGGGCGACCCCGACCGTACCGGCAAGCCGGTCGGCGCCGATCTGGCCGCGCACAAGAAGTCCCTGCCGGTGGTCGCGGCCCTGGCCTCCGGCACCCCGGCCGCGGAGGAACTGGCGGAGCTGTACCGGAGTCCGATGGACGCCACCGCGGTCCGGCGTGCGGCCGCCGCGGTCGAACGGGCCGGTGGGCGCGACTGGGCGCAGCTCCAGGCGGCCGACCGGATGTCCCGGGCGGTCCATCAGCTGTCCCGGGCGGTCCCCGACCTCACGGCCGCCGGTGATCTGCTGGCCCTGGCGGAGTTCGTCACGCGCCGTACCCGCTGAAACAACCGGCCGGGCCAACCCTAGGATCGCAGCGTCGTATGGACGATCCAGGAGGAGGGCCGGGAGATGGGCACAGGGATCAGGCAGGCGGGGGAGGGGGACCGGGCGACCCTGGTGCGGCTGCTGGACGAGGCGTTCGCGCACGACCCGGTGAGCTGCTGGGTGTTCCCCGACGAGGCCCATCGCCGCAAGGTGCACGGCCTGTTCCTGGGGGTGTTCGCCGATATCGCACTCGCCGAGGGCCGGGTGGACATCATGGAGGACGAGACGGCCATGGCGCTCTGGCTCCAGGTGCCCGCCGGCCTGCCCGAGGAGGAGGACGACACCCCGGCCCGGATGCGGGCGACGGCCGATCCCGACAATGAACGGGCCGAACTGATCGGGCGACTGACGGGCGCGATCCATCCGCACGACCGGGCGCACGAGTATCTGCTGATGATCGCGGTGTCCCCGGAGCACCAGGGCAAGGGGCTCGGCCGGGCGCTGATCGAACCGGTGCTGGAGCGCTGCGACCGTGACGGCATACCGGCCTATCTGGAGGCGAGCAGCGAGCGCAGCAGCCGTCTCTACGAGCGGCTCGGATTCGCCTTCACGGGGACCACCGTCGATCTGCCGGACGGTCCGCACATGTGGCCCATGTGGCGCGAACCGCAGGGTCGTTGAGCGGCCCGCCGTAGAAAAGGAGCTTGCGTTACCACTACAGCTGGAGCACTATGGATGAAGTGGTCAGGCGCTCTTGAGGGGTGCCCGGCCGTCCCCGTCGTCCAGTGACCCAGAGGATCGGTTTGCGCAAACTCACGTATTACATCGCGGTGTCGATCGACGGCTTCATCGGAGACCCCGCCGGCGACGCGACGTGCTTCCTGCCCTTCGTGGACGAGGAGCTCTTCGCGTACCTGAAGGCGAACTATCCGGAGACGATGCCGACAAACGGCCGTCAGGCCCTCGGCATCGACGACCTGGAGAACCAGCGGTTCGACACCGTCATCCAGGGCCGGGCCAGTTATGACGTGGCCCTGGAGATGGGTGTCACCAGTCCCTACACGCATATGCGGCAGTACGTGGTGTCCCGGAGCATCAAGGAGAGCCCGGACCCCGCGGTCGAGATCGTCTCCGGCGATGTGGCCGAAAAGGTCCGTGAGCTCAAGGCGGAGGAGGGCGGCCTCGGTATCTATCTCTGCGGCGGCGCCGACCTCGCCGGGCAGTTGACCGAGGAGATCGACGAGCTCGTCATCAAGACGTACCCCCTGGTTCTCCGCTCCGGGATGCCGATGTTCGCGGCGGACTGCGACATCAGTGAGTTCACGCTGGAGTCCGTGAAAGCCTTCGGGAACGGCGTGCTCGTCAGGAAGTACACCAGGAAGCGGTGACCCACGCTGCGGCGGAAGAACCCGTACCGCTACAGTCCGCGCCATGACAGCGGAGTCGACGGATTCATGGGCGGGTTGGTACCGGGACCGCCAGGGGGCGGAAGCGATCACCCTCACTGCCGGCGGGCAGCAAGTACGCACCCGAATAAGAGGGGTTGAGTACCAGGGGGCGGATTTCGAGGGCCTGGAGCCGGTGGGGGCGGGGGAGGCTCTGGCGTCCTGCGTCATGGAGTGGGACATCCCGATGCCCGTCAGCGCGGACGGCACGGTCCAGCAGGCCACGCTCAGCTGTCTGCTGGCCCTCGGTGAGCGGTCGGGCGGGGGCCCGGTCGGGCGGGCGGAGCTGAGCCTGACGCTGCACTGCGGCGGCGCCGCCTACGCGTCGGGAATCGCGGGAGGCGGCTTCGAGGAGGCGCTCGGCCGCATCGCGCGCCAGCTGCCGACCGACACGGAGCTGGAGGGCAGGCCGCTGGTGGGCGCGTCCTGACGCCGTGAGGCGCGCGGGGACGCCGCCGCTCAGGGCTAGGCCCTGTCTGACACATAGCGCCGTCCGCCCGGAGGGCGGGGCTCGCGGGGTCTGGTGCGTGCAATCGCAAGGCGGAGGATCATCCTCGTACTGGACGTACTTGGATGACTCCGACAACGCAGCGAGTGCGCGTGCCAGGCGCCGTGAGCCAGACGGGATGTGTCAGACAGGGCCTAGGACACCCGGGCCCCGGCGGGCCGGCAGCGTCGGCCCCGGCCCGGGGCCTTCGCCCCTCACGCGTCCGGCTGCTCCACCGACTCCTCTATCCAGCCGATGTCCATCGCCGGATGATCGTCATGGAGGACGAACTCCTCCTCGATGTCGACCGGTTGGAACCCGGCCGCGTCGAGTCCGTCGAGCAGCGCGTCCAGCCGGGCGCGTGCGGCCGGCCTGCCGACGCCCCGGGCGCGCTGGGTCACAAAGCGCTCCTGGACCCCGCCGGACAGCACCCGGCGGGCGTTGCGCGAGACATGCGCGGTGTGCTGCTCCGCGACGGCGGCCAGCCGTTTCGCGTCGTACGGGATGGGCAGCCGCAGTTTGATGTGGTGCTCGAAATGGCAGTGCGCGGGAAGCGTCGCGGCCTCGGCGTCGGTCTGCGGCACGCCGTCGTTCCAGGGCGCCGCCTCGATCTTCGTCCGTACGACGGCGAATCCTGCCTCCGCGAGGCGTTCGGCGCACTGCTCCGCGGCGCGGCGCTGTCCGTCGAGGGTGCCCGTACCCCGCAGGGTGAGCATCGGCTGCGACGGGGTACGGCCGCGGTCCAGGACGATATGGGTGAGCTTGAGCCCCTGGGCGGCGGCCCAGTCGCCGAGCGACGCGACCGTGTCCGCGCGGTCGGCCCGTACCGTCAGATGTGTCTCGAAATCGCCCTCGATGGTCCGGCCGAGATCGCGCCGGGGCGACGCGCCGATCTCCGTACTGAAGTCCACCGAGAGACGTTACCAAGGGGGACAGGGCGAGGGGCGCCCCGTCGTGCGATGACGGGGCGCCCCTGCCGGACCGCTGTGGTGCGTGTGCTCTTCGTGCCTGTGCTCTTCGTGCGTGTGTTCTCCGTACGAGAGGTCAGAAGACCCCGGGGTTCAGGAGACCTTGGCCAGCGCGGCCGCGATGCCGTTCGCCCACAGGGCGTTGACCTGGGCGGCCTCCTGCGCGTTCGGCTGGCTGTTCTGGCAGGACGTGCCAGGACCGCCGCCGGACATCAGCTCGCTGCACGGACCGGTGTAGTGGTCCGGGAGGCCGAGCACGTGGCCCGTCTCGTGCGCGGTGACCCGCGTCGAGTTGTACTGCTGGTTCTGCGCGTAGTCCAGGAAGATGTAGCCCTGGCCGTGACCGTTGGTGCTCGCGTACGAGCCACGCGAGTCGTTGCCCTCGTAGTACGCGAAGTCGGCGTTGCCGCCGGACTGCAGCTTCACGTTGGCGACGGAGCTGTTCCAGATGGACGTGCTGCTGGCTATCTGGCTGGCGAAGCTCGGCGCCTGGGAGGCGTCGTAGACGACCGTGACGGCCAGGGCGCCCGGGTTGGCGGCGCGCTTCTTGGCGACCGACTTCATGACGGCCTCGAAGAAGGCCTTGTTTCCGGCGGCCTCCGCCTTCGAGCCGTCGTAGGCGGCGTACGAGGTGGCAGCGGCGCTGGTGGGGGCAGCGCTGGTGCCGGCGGTGGCGGTGGGCGCGACAGTGAACGCGGTCGCAAATGCCAGGCCAATACCGCAAATTGCGGAAATCACCGTCTTGGGGTGTCGCATGTGGGGGGCTCCTACTCGTCCGCTGAACGGGTTCGGTACCGCAGAGTCTCTGGGAGTTCGCCCCGGGGCGGATGATGTCAGTGGCCGATAACACCAGCGCATCACCCTGGGCGACTTTCTTCGAATGCAAGCCAATTACTGCGATTTGCGGACCTGGTGCGGTTCAGAAGCCCGCTCTACTCTCGGGGCATGGAGCTGGAGGTGAGGCATCTGCGTGCCCTATGTGCCATTGCCGATACGGGAAGTCTGCATAAAGCGGCCCGACGGCTGGGGATGAGCCAGCCGTCCCTGACGACCCAGCTGCGGCGTATCGAGAACTCGCTGGGTGCGGAGCTTTTCACCCGCGAACGCACCGGCTGCCGGCCGACCCCGCTGGGGCGCTCGGTACTGAGCCGGGCCCGTTCGCTCGTCTCCGGCATGGACACGCTGGTCACCGAGGCGCGGGCGTCGGCCGACCGGGCCGGCGGGCCGCGGCTGCGGATCGGCTCCACGGCGAGCCGCGCGCTCGCCGGCTGGCTGCGCCGGCTCAGACGCAGACTGCCCGGCACGGACATCTCGCTTCATATGGACGTCTCCGCCAACGCGCTGCTGCGGTCGGTCGCCTCGGGCCAGCTCGATGTGGCCTTCGTGCACGAGGTCGAGGGCTGCCCGCTGATCGTGCCCGAAGGACTGGAGAGACGGGTACTGGTCGAGCGGGAACCGCAGTTCATCTCCATGGCCCGCGACCATCCGGCGGCCGCGAGCCCCGTCGTGGAACTCGCGGATCTCGCCGACGACCGCTGGATGATCGACCCGACGGTGGACGGCGAATGGGACGGGCTGCGCCGAGTGCTGGGCGCGGCGGGGCTCAACCCGCCTGTACTGCACGGGGATTACTCCACCGCGGCGTCACTGATAGCGGTCGGCGAGGCGGTCGCACCCTGCCAGCCGACCTCGGGCCCGCGCGACGACATCGTTTTCCGGCCGCTGCGCGACGATCCGCTGGCGGTGCGGCTGCTGCTGTTCTCGCGGCCGGGCGGGCGCGAGGACGGCGCCACGGTCCTTGACGGGTCGACGGGCGCGGAGGTGTACGGGGATCTGGAGGACGCGTACCGGGAGGCGGCCCTGCGGGCGGTCGACTACCGCCAGTGGCTGACGCGCCACAAGAGCCCGCTGCTGCACGCTCCGGCGGCCTGAGCGGGACGCGGCCCGGGGGTGCGCCCCGTGCCCGGCCCGTCAGGCCACGAGGCTCGTCAGACCGCGAGGCCCGTCACGCCACGACCCGGCCCCGGAGGATGATCCGGCTCGGGTGGGCGAGCGCCGCGGGATCCAGGGCCGGGTCGGAGTCGTACGCCACGAGGTCCGCCGGAGCGCCCTCGGTGAGCCCCGGAAGTCCCAGCCAGGCGCGGGCCGTCCAGGACGCGGCACCCAGGGCCGCTTCCGGGGGGAGCCCGGCGCGGGCGAGCCAGGCCGATTCGCCGGCGACCGTGCCGCACGGGTAGCTGTCGGTGCCGGCGAGGACCGTCACGCCCGCCTCGTACGCGGCCCGTACCGTACCGGGCATCGACTCCCAGCCGGTGATCCAGTTGTCGCGGCGGGCGCCGGGCTCGCTCGCGTAACGCCTCTCCGCGTCCGACGCGAAAACGCTCAGCGTGGGCACCAGCGCCGTACCCTGTGCGGCCATCCGGTCCAGCAGCTCCCGGTCGAGATGCATCCCGTGCTCCAGACTGTCCGCCCCGGCGAGCACGGCGTTGCGGCTGCCCTCCGCGGTCTGGCAGTGCACGGCGACCCTGCCGCCCGCCGTGTGGACGGCCCGTACGGTCTCGGTGAGCAGGTCCAGCGGTACGGCGGGCTCGTCCCACCGCCAGTCGCCGATCACCTTGCACCAGCCGGCGGCGGCCTCCTCGACGGCCGCGGCGGGCAGTTCGTCCTTACGGACGTCACGTCCCAGGCCCGGGAAGAACCGGCCGGGTGTCGCGAGCCAACGTCCGGCGGAGCGTACGCGGGGCAGCTCCTCGTCCTTGTCCACCCAGTCCGGCATGCGCGCGCCGGTGCCGGGCGTACGGACGAGCAGGACGCACCGTGTCGTCGAACGGTCCTCGGCCGATTCCCCCCGGGGTGGGTGCGCACATTGACCAGCCCCGGCAGCAACCAGCCGCCGTCGACGACGAGTTCGGCGCCGGGGAAGACGCGCGGACCGTGCTCACGGGGTGAAGGCGTCGACTCCGGTGAGTTCCGCCGACAGCTTCCACAACCGCGCGGCCCGGTCCGGATCGGCGGCCCACGCGCTCACGCCGCTGCCCAGGACTGTGCCCTCGGCGGCGGGCTCGGCGATGTCGCAGTCCTCGCAGTACACCCCGCCCATGCCGTCCAGTTGGGGAGAGGTCGCTGCCCACACCTGTGTGGCCGCGCCCTCCTCGGGCGTCTTCCAGCCGCTGTTCGTCGGACTGGCGCCGATGGTCTCCGTGAGCTCGGCCAGCTCTTCCTGGGACATGTAGCGGCCCAGCTGCGTGGCGATCGTGCCCGGGTGCAGCGAGAAGGCCCGTACCCCGGCGTCCCGCCCCAGCTCGTCCAGGCGCAGGGCGAACAAGGCGTTGGCCGTCTTCGCCTGTCCATAGGCCTGCCACTTGTCGTAGCCGTGCGCGAAGTGCACGTCGTCCCAGCGAATATCCGAGAGCTGGTGCCCGTTGGAAGAGACCGACACCACGCGCCCGCCCCCACGCTCGATCGCCGGCCACAGCCGGTTCACCAGCGCGTAGTGACCGAGATGATTGGTGGCGAACTGGGCCTCCCAGCCGGGGCCGACACGCGTTTCCGGGCTGGCCATGATCCCCGCATTGTTGATCATCAGATCGACAGCACGGCCCGAGGCGAGGAACCGTTCGGCCAGGGCCCGGCTCGCCAAGTCCGTCAGGTCCAGCTCCTCCACCTCCACGCCGTCGATTCCGCCAACCGCCTCCTGGGCGGTAGCGCGGCGTCGCGCGGGGACGACGACGTGCGCCCCCGCCCCGGCGAGCGCGCGCGTCGTCTCCAGGCCGAGTCCCGAATAGCCACCGGTCACGATCGCGAGTTGTCCGGACAGGTCGATATTCCGGAGTACGTCACTCGTGGTGCTGCGCGCTCCGAACCCGGAATTGATCTTGCGCTGTTGAGTGGTCATGCACCGAACCTACAGATTAGAGGGCACTCCAAGACAATCCCGGCCACGACTTCTCGCGGCCGGGATCGAGTGGTATTCCTGCTGTCTCGGACTCGACGGCGGCCGCGTGCTCGTGCCTTTCGGTGGCGAGGCGAGAAGGCCGTTGTGATGTCGCCGATCGGCAGGGGGAATGTGACGGAACAGGAAAGTGGCGGCCTTGAGGAACAGAGCCGCGACATGTCTCAGATGCGTCATCTGGCCGGAGAAGTGGAGAAGATCGCCGTCGAAGCCGGCATCGGCGCGCGCCGGGCGCAGCGGCGAGGGAAATTCTGGAACGCCACCCACCTGGTGCTGGGTTTCCCCGCTGCCGTACTCGCCGCGGTGTCCGGGGCCGCCGGCCTCGCCTCGCCCGATGCGCGGGTACCGGCTGCGGTTCTTGCCCTGCTCGCCGCGGGCTTCTCCGCCGGGGCGGCATTTCTCCGGGCCGAAGCGCGGCAGCTGGCCAACCTTCGCAGGCGGTACGCCTGGCAGGACGTGGAGGTCCGGGCCCGCCTCGCACTGGCGCGCGAGGCGTACATGACCGAGGAGGCGCTGTACGACGCGCTCTCCCGATTACTCGAACTACGGCGTGCCGTACCGTCCAGCGCGATTGTCCTGTCCGAACTGCCGGCCCCGCCCGCACAGGCGGAACCTCTTCAGAACGGCTGACGCGGCTCGCAGGCCGGTCCGTCCCGGACGGCGGTCCGCCGTCCGGGACCGGGACGGCGGCGGCCCGCCGACGGTGGTGCTTACGACGCCGACCGCACGGTCACATCGCCGCCTTCGCTGCGCGCCTTGATCTTGTGTGCGGAGGCGGCGTCGTTGGTGACCTTGACCGTGCGGCTGCCCCCGGCGGTGGTGGCGTCCACGGCGTACGAGCCGTCCGGCACGGTGACCGTCACATCGCCCCCGGCGGTGGAGGCGTCGATCGAATCGGGCGCCGCGGAGAACGCGACGGTCACGTCACCGCCTTCGGCGCTGATGCCCGTGTCGGCGGCCAGGCCGTCGCCGGTGATGGTGCCGCCGGCGGTCGAGATCTTCACCGCCAGGGTGCGGGGGATCTCGATGCGGTAGTCCACGTCGCAGCTCCCCGAGTCGCAGCCACTGTTGGTGAGCCGGAGCTCGCCGCTGGTGACGGAGTGCGCCGTCTTCGGCTTGTCGCCGTTGTCACTCCGCTCCTCGGTCACCTTGACGGTGCTCCGGTCGGAGGCGGTGATGTCGACGCTGCCGCCCTTGTTGTCGAGGGTGAGTAACGTGGCCTTCTCCGTGACCTCGTACGAGGAACTCGACGTGCTCTCGTCGCCCCCCTTGCCGGAGGACCCGCAGCCCACGAGCAGTACGGCGGCGGCGGTGGCGGCGGCGGTGCTGATCAGGTTCTTGTGGTTCATGGTCACGTCGCATTCCTTGTCGGAGTGAGGGTCCGGGCCCGGTCGCCAAGGACGTCAGGGCGACGGGGGGTAGGACGCCGAGCGGTACGGCCAGGTTGCCGTTCCGGTCACTACGGCCTCTACACCGGCTCGAAGGTCACCGTAGAAGGAAGCGTGTAGCCGAGCTCCGTGAGGCGCGCGGCCACCTCGGCCGGACGCCGCTTGTTCGCGGCGGCCGCCCGCAGAATGTGACTGAGGGACACAGGTGCGTCGGCGCGCAGCCATGGGCCGCCACTGCCGTTGCTGAGGCTGAGAAGATGCCAGTCGTCGCGACCTGCGGTGGGGGGTACGGGGGTGTTGCCCGGGAGGTGGTACCCGAACCCGGCGAGGTGCGCCGCCACCTCGGCGGGGCTGCGTCCGGTACGGGTGGCCGCGTTGAGGACATGCCCGAGCGGCAGCGGCTCCCCGGGCTCCAGCCACGGCGGCTCCCGGTCGAGATCGGCACTGAGGAGAAGGATGTCATCGGGCTTCGTGACATCCGGGATTACGGCGTTGGGTGACAGCCGGTAGCCGAGTCTCGTCAGATGCTCCGCGACTTCGGCCGGAGTCCGGCCGGTGGCCATGGCTTCTTCCAGCACATCACCCAGAGGCACGGGGCCGTTCGCGACCAGCCATGGACTTTCCCTGTCCAGATGGCGGTTGACGAGGAGGGTGTCGTTGGCGTTGGTGCGGTCGTCGAATACGGCGTCGGGTGAGAGCTGGTAGCCGAGTTCCACGAGGCGTTTGGCCACATCCGCCGGACTGCGTTCGGTGAAAGCCGCTGTCCCTAACACGTGACCGAGTGGTACCGGCTCGTCGATGACCAGCCAGGGGTTTGCCCGATCCAGGTTGCGGCTGAGGAGGAGGGCGTCGTCGGCTTCCGCATGGTCGTGGAACACCGCGTCGAGTGAGAGCAGGTAGCCGAGTTCCGTGAGCCGCTCGGCCACGTTCGCCGGACTGCCTCCGACCCCGGATGCCGCCCCTATGACGTGGCCGAGTGACACAGCCGTGTCCGCGGTCAGCCAGGGACTTCTGCCGTCCAGGTCGCGGCTGAGGATGAGGGCGTCGGTCGGTCGGGCATCGTCGGGGAGTACGGCGCCGAATGAGAGCTGATGGCCGAGTTCCGTGAGCCGCCCGGCCACATCGGCCGGGGTGCGTCCGCCGGTGTAGGCGACATCGAGAAGGTGACCGAGTGGCACGGGTCGGTCGTCGGCCAGCCAGGTCACGTCACTGCGCTGGTCAATTCTGAGCAGGGAGATGTCCCTGGTTTCCGCGCGGTCGTGAAACGCGGCAGAGGGGGAGAGGTGGTAGCCGAGTTCCGTGAGCCGCCCGGCCACATCGGCCGGGGTGCGTCCACTGTGTCGGGCAGCGCTGAGAACGTGGCCGAGTGGCACGGGCGGGTCGTCGGTCAGCCACGGCGGCTCGCCGTCCAGGTCGCGGCTGAGGATGAGAAGGTCCTCCGCTCGGGCCTTGTCGGGGAATACGGCGTGGGGAGAGAGCTGGTGGTCGAGTTCCGTGAGGCGCGCGGCCACGTCGGCCGGGGTGCGTCCGGTGGTACGGGCAACGCTCACAATGTGGCCGAGTGGCACCGGTTTGCCAGGGAGCAGCCAGGTGGGTCCGCGCCCTCGATAGGGATCGGTTGATTTACGAGCGGGCCTGTCGGTTGTGTTTTGCAGGAGGGCAGCGTCCGTGGGACGCGCCAGGGGGACAGCGTCAGGAGTCACCACCGAGACTCCGGGAAACGCTCCGGACTTGGCCCACGCCAGCAAACGCCATTCGGACAGCAGATCGGGAAACTCCGGGCCATTGCGGGAAGGGACCGGCCAGGCCGTCGAGGAGCGGGGCTCGAAGAGAGTGTCGTCGTTGGTAAAACACCCCACCGCGGTCACCATCGCCTCGTGTCCCCTGACGGTCCAGGGGCTGAGACGTGCCGTGATGGCCTGGGTGAACACTGCGTCGGCCAACCCCGGTCCGTGCTGGGCCAGACGGGACAGCCAGTTGTGGCTCAGCACCTTCGCGCCGTCCCTCAGCAGCGCGGGGATCTCCTGCCGCAGCAGGTCGGTGACATGGGTCTCGTCATGGCTCAGCGCCCGCCTGCGGTCCACGGTCAGCTGGGGCGCGTAACGGCCGGTGAGGCTGACCACGGCGCCGAAGAGCGGAATGCCCGCCCACACCCCGTCGGACAGCACCCCGCCGGGCCCGCTGCACCACCAGACGTCCGCTCGCGAGGTCGCGTCGACCTGGACGTCCTCCTCGCGCACGGCCTCCTCCGCGTGCGGATCCTCTGATCCGAGCGGAGCCACCGGGGAGAGGACCCCTGGGGACCAACTGAGCTTGTCGGCGGAGTCGGTCGCGGTCACGGCGTAGTCGGAGATCCACAGCAGACGCCGCAGCAGATCCGTACACGACGGAACCGTGTCCTGCGCCCGGAGGTAGAGGCGGACCGTGGTTCCCGCGTCGTGGCCACGGCCGAGGTCACGGATGTAGAAGAGGGCGCCCGGCCCGGCGATGTCCACCTGCAGGCGGCGGCCCGGATGACCGTCGGCGTCCAGCCGGCAGGTGGTCACCGTGATGTCGTCCGCGATCATGAAATAGCTGAGCACCCCGATACCGAACCGGCTGTTGGGGTGCAGGTGGATGCCCTCGGCCTGCCAGGCCGCCTGCTCTTCCACGTACTCGGGAAGGTCGGCGAAGCGCATGCCGGCGTGTGAGAAGACTTCGCGCAGCTCCCGCTCTCCCATACCGATGCCGTTGTCCGTGCAGTCGATATAGGCCCGGCCGTCCTCCTGCCCCTGGGTGAAGGTGATCCTGCCCGACCAGTCGGAGGGGTAGGTATACCGGCGTCGCAGGAAGTCGGTACGCGCCTCGCGGTAGCGACAGGCGTCCAGCGCGTTCTGGTAGAGCTCACGGATGGCCAGCGCGGGGTCACCGTAGAGCTGTTCGCCCATCAGGAGTTCCTGGATCCGGTCGTCCGCGAGACGGAAGCGGAGGTCGGTGGACTCGTACGCGGGCGTTCCGGCCGCGGTGGCCGCGGCCTGCACCTGGTCGGCGGTGGCGTGCACCGGAAGATCTTGCAGCGGAGCCAACTGCGGTTCTGCGGCGGCGTGTACGTCGATGGCGCCCAGAAGCGCGTCGAGAGAGGCGGCCTGCTGCTGAAGCGACAGCCCGACGGCCGGGTGCCGGCACGCGGCGTGCAGGACCCGGGTGCGCCCGCGCGGATCCCACCGGGCCGTTCTGAGGGTCTCGTGCAGCTCCGCGAGGTCCACGGCGTATCTGATCCCGAGGTGGTCCACCACCACGTCCGGCAGCATCGTCGGGTCGATCGCCAGCCGGTGGGCCACGGTCAGCAGGGCGACGAGGAGCTGCTCGCGGACGCGCTGTTCGACCGGCGTGGTGCCGGCCAGCTGGCTCACCGGCCGTGCCTTGCGCGGGTCGGGCGCCATCTGCAGGGCGCGCAGCAGCGGCAACAGGCGCTCCGCCCCGAAGACTTCGGCGATCAGCCGGCCGTCGGCGGTCGGCAGACCGCTCCCGAGGGAGGCCGCACCACAGGTCAGCTCCGTCAGGGTGTCGTCGCGGTGCTCGTGAGGCTGGAGGGCCAGCCAGCGGTGGAACAGCCACCATCCGATCCCCGAGGCCCCGGCGGTGTCACCTGTATCGGCGGCGCGCCCCGCGCGGCGTACCAGCCTGGACTGGCCGGCGAAGAACCGCTCGTAGCGTGCCCGCTCTTCGGACGGCTTCGCCGCCCGGGCGAGGTTCTCCGGCTCGACCGTCAGCGCCCGGGCGGCCGCGCGGTTCCGGTAGGCCGTACAGAGGAACGGGGTGACGGCCAGCAGAGCCGCCTCGGCCGGGGACAACGCCAGCTTCTCGGGATTGAGCACCTTGGAGAGCAGCCAGCTGAGCCGGTCGGTCATCCGCTCGGCGAACCCGACGGGACGCCAGGGATCGGCCTTCAGAAGACGGTCGTCCTTGTCGCTGGAGTGGCTGAGCCGGCCGACGAGCGCGGCGCTGGCCTCTTGGAGCGTCTGGGCGCCGGGACCGTCCTCCACCAGCTTCCATACGGGGTGTTCCCTGAGCAGCACCGACCAGATGTGCTGGTCGGGGTGTTCGCTGAGGCGCTCCGGCCGCTCGAAGACGACGAAGCTGTCGAGGTCGGTCTCGGTTCTCACCCGCACCTGCTGCCGCGGGCAGCCGTGCTCGGCGGTCAGCGCGTCGACGGCGCTCTGGAGCTGCTCCTTCACCTCATCGAGCGTGCCGGGGCCCATCTCGTCGGCCACCAGGCCGCTGAGCGCTCGGGAGAACAGACTGAAGGTGCTGGTCCCCGACGTGGTGTAGCGGGCACGCTCGCCGGGCGAGCACGCGTACACATGGCAGTACTGCCGCTCCCCGGTCTGCCGCACCTGCATCTGCGACCAGCCCGCGGTGTTGGAGGCGGCCATGTCCCGCAGGGTGATGCCCTCACGGCAGGCGTCGACGAAGACGACGACGTTTCCGGCACGGCTGCGCTCGACATAGCTGCCGAAGTCGAGGGACAGGCATCGGCGGCGGAAATCGTGGGAGCTGGTTCTCGCGCCGCGGGGCACCAGATAGTCGACATTGTTGTGGTGGATGCCATGCCCACTGAGATAGAGCAGCAGCGTCTCGCCGTCGCGGGCGTCCTGGAAGAAGCTCTCGACCGCCGAGTCGATGCTGTCGAGATCGGTCTCCTGGACGTCATGGGTGGCGACCTCGTACCCAGCAGCGTCCAGCGCTTCGGACAGCTCGGCGAGGTCGTCCTCGATGAACGGCAGGTCGTTGATGTCCTGGTCGCGGTAGTACGGCACACCGATCAGCAGGGCGCGAAACGATTCGCTCATGGCGCGATGCGGTCCGCTACGAGCCGAAGGTCAGCGTGATGGCGCCCTTGGCCGCCACCTGGGCCGAGGTGCCCACCAGAGCGATCCCTCCGCCGGCCGTCACCTCGAAGGAGACCTGGGCCTGCATGAGCGGCATTCCGCCCTCCGGCACCGTGATCTCGCCGATCACCTGCTGGAGACCGTTCACCGCGCGCTGGAGATTGTCCCGCAGCACCGCCACCGGGATGTCCCGGATGGATCCCTCCTCGCCGCCGCGGCGGAAGATCCCCTTGTCACCCGCGCTCGAACTCGGCGGCGCGGTGTCGTCGATCGACACCAGGAAGGACAAGGTTTGTACGGGCGGTACGGGTGCGGGCGGTACGGGCGGTACGGGCGCCTCGGTGTCGGTGCCGCTTTCCTGACTGCTCCGGAACATGGTCCCCCCAATGTGCCTGCGGTGCGGAAGCTGACACATCATAAGACCGCCCGGGGGCGGCGGCTGTCCGGCGTAACGGATCGGCGACGCGGGGGCGTCAACACGCGCCGCCGCCCGTACGGTGAACGGCACATTCCACACTTCCGGGGGGCCCTCGTGTCGAGTCCGTATCCGCCGCCGCACGGGCAGCGGCCCCAGTGGGGGCCACAGTCCCCGCCGCCGCAGCGGTGGGACCGTCCGGGCCCGGGATGGGGGCCGCCCCCGCCACCGCCGAAGAAGACCCCGGTCGCCCTGATCGTCACCTTGTCGGTGGCGGGCGCGCTGGTGCTGCTCGTGCTGCTCGGCGCGCTGGTCTCCGCCGCCGGGGACTCACCGTGGAAGGAGCGCTCCTCGCCGCCCACGCAGACGCCGCAGCGCGCCGAGCCGTCGGCCGAGGATGTGAAGGTCACGGGCTGCGAGGTGAACGGCCTGACGATGTGGCCAGCGGCCGACCTGGAGATAACGAACTCGACCGAGGCGAAGGCCAATTACGTCGTATCCGTGGAGTTCGTAGACGCTGCCGGCACCCGCCTCGGCGAGGGAATGGCCGCCACCAGCAACCTGGCGGCGGGCCAAACGGCCAAAGAAAAGGCCCAGGGACTCGACCAGGTCTCGGGCAAGGTCGCGTGCAAGGTGACAAAGGTAATGAGATACCCCTCCCGCTAGCCCCTGTCCGGCGCCCGGCTGCGTGACGCCTCCACCGCGCCGGCCCCGCCAGGCCGAGAATCACCGCATGTGATCGATGAGAGGACCACGTGAACACCCTCACCGGCACCCACATCCAGGCCGCCGACGCGACTGTGACCGTGCAGAGCAACGCCCGTGAGGTCACGGACTGGGCCCGGCGGTACTTCGGCCCCTGGTGGAACGCCGCCGACGTACCCACGCAGGGCATCTCCACCGGGCCGGTCGTCGCCGCCGATGTCGACGAGACCGCGTACGCGGAACTGGCGGGGCTGGTGAACGACGGGCGTGACCACGAGGACGTCTTCTTCGCCAAGGCCGCCACCCGCGTGGCCCATGACGGCGACGACCTGGTCGCCGTATCGCCCGAAGAGGGACTGGCCTACCGCTCCAACCCCGCGACCGGCCGGCTGACCCTCGCCGGGCGCCGGGCCGAGCCGGTGGCACTCGCGGCCGCCCGGCTCGCGCGGGAGAACATCCGCGGGCAACTCCTGGGCGACGGATGGGCCGTACTGCACTCCTCCGCCGTCGTCCGCGACAGCGACCGGGCGACCGTCCTCACCTTCGGCTCCAAGGGCGCCGGCAAAACCACCACCGCCCTGCTGCTCGCCCAGCGCGGATGGTCCCTGCTCGCCAACGACCGCGTCTTCGTACGGCCCACCGCCGACCGGATCGACGTACTGCCCTGGCCCTCCGCCGCCGCGCTGGGCCTCGGCCTGCTCGACGCCCTGGGCTGGTTCGACCTGGCCGGTGAGCGTCTCAAGGCCGGACAACACCTGCACCCCACCCAGCACCAGCAGGTCACCGACGCGCTGCTCGCCGGCCGTAGGCAACCGTTGTGGGAGCCTGACGGGAAGCGGGAGATGAAGGTGCAGGTCTTCCCCGACCAGTTCCCGGACTGGTTCGGCGTGCGGCTGGCCACCGGCGGAGAAGCCGCCACCCTGCTCTTCCCCCAGATCCAACCCGACGCCGTGCCTGGCATCGCCGACGGAGGTCGCACGCTGAGCGAACACGACTTCATGAGCGGAAAGACCGAGGACCGCTACCCCGACATCTTCGGCCTCTCCCGTGGCATTGACGGCGGCGGACGACCCGACGTCCGCGCGGCCGTGGCCGACCGCCTCGCCGCACTTCCACACCACTCCGTGACCCTCAACCACGACACCGCGGCCAGCGCGGAGTTCCTGCGGAAGCTCGCGTCTACGACGGGCCCGGCAAAGACGACCGCACCCGGCCCGGTGCGACGGTCTTGATTTGGTGTCCTGCGGACTGTGTGCGGACTGGCGCTAGACCGCGAGCGAACGGGGGGAGTCACATCTTCCGGACGGCTGCTGGTCTCACTTGTCAGCAGCTGGTCGGCGGCGGCCAGGGATCGGCCAAGGCAGGTCGTCGATTGTCATTCCATTTCCCCGATCTCCCGGAGGGGTTGCCTCCGACATGGCCCGCAGAGTTGATTTCGGAATATTACTAAAGAGCCCTTCTTCGCGGATAAGCCCGTCAGTGTTGGACATCGAAGGCCGGTCGTGCGTCGCAGGCTGGGGGAGGTGGATTCCTTGAAGTGGTGATTCCTTGGGGTGTTGGTATATGTACTTCCGAGCCCCCATGGCTGTTTCCTGGTTAATGCTTCGTGCAATCTTCGTCGATCCCGAAACGGTGAAGTCAGGGATCCCTGCACCCTCCCGGAGGTTTTTCGGTTGGATCGTGAGGGCGCAACGACGGCTGAGCGGAATCAAGAATAGGTCGGCCGTAAAAATGCCCACTCCCTGCCATGAGGGATAATCGGGGGCGACGGCAAGTGAAACTGGGTGATCGGATGTAATGATGGAGCGTAGGGTGAATTTGTAAAGCGTCCACTGGCAGTCGTTGAGGTAGGCAGAGGTGCTGGGTAGGAGATTCGTCAGCAACCGGATGTGGTCGTTAGCGTCGGCGGCCATGTCGGGTCCGCCTGGTTTGGTCAGGTCGCGCCACTCAATGTCCAGCTCCTCATCGGAAACAAGCCGTGCCTCGGCCTCCTGAATACGTGAGCGCAGCGCCTCTTTCCCGGAGACTCCGATGAGGAGTCGGATTATTTCGGCGTTGTGATTCTTCTGATTTTGTCGTATCTGCTCCGCTCTTAGGTGCTGCAGCGCAATCCACTTGGCGAAAGATTTCCGATGTTCGCCTTGGATCGGCCAAGTCCCGGAGAGGATATGCTTCAACGCTTCGGCGGCAGAGCCTTCGATTTTACTGAAGGCCTTCTCGAAGAAGTCCGACAAGGAGCCATCAGGAAGCGTTACCGTGTAGAAGTCCTTAATTACGCTCGCGTCGCCGGTCGAAAGAACGGGCGAGCGGTCGCCAGGAAGCGAAACTCGGCGAATTCTCCCCGCGTCGTCTGCGAAGCCGTTCAAGTAGAACCTGGAGACGGTGTGCTGTCGTCTAACTCGGTTGGTCAAGCCTTCCCCTGGGTCTAGTTAAGTGAAGTGAATGGGAGGTGGGATGTGAGTGAGGATCGTGCCACACCTACGAGAGTGAGACCGGGGGACGAACCCACTGCCTTCGCTAACACACGCTTGGGATCTGTCTACTGGGAGCGCTCGATCTGGATGGCGAGGGCGCCGAGGGCCTCCTTTTCGGGGCCGTAGATCGTGCGGATGTTGGCGAGTTGCTGGTCGCGGGGGGTGGTCGGGTTGACGTTGGACGGGCCTTCGCCGTCGAGGAGGGCCTCGAAGTCGGGGTACTCGGTGACGCGGAGGACTTCGACGTCGCAGGTCTCGTCGGTGCCCTTGATGCGGAAGCGGATGGTGTCGCCGGCGGCGAGGTCGGCGAGGTGCGGGTACTTGACCCGCACCTCGATGGTCTTGGTGCCCGCGGCGACGAGCTCGAAGTACTGGCGGTAGAGGTTGAGCTCGCGGACGCGGGCGGTCGTGTCGGTCATCGGGAGTGAACGCTCCTGGGGGACGGTTCGGTCATCAGGCGGCCGATCTCGGCGGCCGAGTACGAGCGGAAGAAGTGGCGGGGGTCGGAGAGCAGGATCTCGGCCATGGCGAGCAGCTGGTCGGCGTACTGGGTGACAGTGCCAGGCCACTGCCGGGTGTCGAGCATCCAGGGGGCGGCTCCCTCGGGCAATGGGGCGTGTCCTTCTCGTATGAGGGATTTCGACAGTTTGGCACCGGTGTCGGTCACGACCTGGGGGCAGAACAGCCGGGCCGGGAGCTGGGCGCGGGTGAGGCCCACGGCCTGGAGGGCCTCGTCCACGAGGTGGGAGCCGAAGACCCAGTCGCCGCCCTTGACCATGACGTGGAGGGTGTTGGTGGCGGTGGTCAGGGTGAGTTCCTTGACCAGGTTGCGGTACAGGGTGGCCAGGTCCAGGTATGCGTCGGCGGTGGGCGTGATGTTGACCTCGTACGAGCCGTGGTGGAGGCAGACGGCGGATACTGCTGCCGACTCGGGGGCGGCGAGGTGGGCTCGGGTGTGTTCGGCGTGCTTCTCGGCCCAGCCGCATCCGGGGTGCGGGCAGGGGACGCGGAGGTGCGGGGTGCCGGTGGAGGGGGCGAGCCACCAGCGGGCGGCGTCGAGGCGGGGGAGGAGGCGGAGCCAGGTGCGGCGGTAGTGCTCGCCGGCTTGCTGCTGGGTGTACGTCTCGATGCGGTGCGGGATACCCAGTCGTCGGGACAGGGTGGTGAAGAGGGGTTGGTAGAGGGCGGAGACGAGGTCGTTCAGGGCCTGTTCTCCGATGGCTTGGGCGTAGGCGCGCTGGTAGCTGTGGCCACTGGCCGGGTCTGTGGCCAGTTCGTACGGGGCGTTGTCGAGGGCGCTGAAGAGCACCTCGGTTGGGAGGTCGAAGCGGTCGCGCAGCCGGGCCGCCATGGCGAAGGCCAGGGACTGCACGAGCGAGGTGCCGATGTGCGGGGCGCCGTTGATCTGGGTGCCGACGACCAGCACAATCCGCTCGGGCGGGCTGGCGAGGATACGCGGGGTCAGTACGTCCTCGGCGTGGAGGAGGGCGTTGGCGAGGACGGTGTTCGGCGAGACGGGGTGCGTGGTCATGTGATGTCCCCTTGGGGTCCGGTACCGCGGGGCGGCATAGGTGCGGCCCCGCTCTCGTCGCGGTCGAATGCGGCCCAGACGCACTTTCCGGGGCCCGTCCGCTCCTTCACGCCCCAGTTGTCGGCAGTCGTCGAGACGATCAGCAGGCCGCGGCCGTCGACAGCGGACTCCTCGGGAACGCGCTGGGTCGGGGTGTCGTCGCCAGCGTCGTGGACCTCGATGCGTAACTGGTCATCGAGGGAGTCGACACGCACGAGGATCAGGCGCCCCACCGGCGCCCCGTGAAGCACGGCGTTGGTGACGAGCTCTGACGTGCACGGTCGCATGTCGTCGAGGCGGCTGGTCTCGTTCCACTCGGTCAGCGTGGCGACAACGAAATTGCGAGCGGTGCGCGGCGTGGTCCGGCGGCGTGGGAAGAGCATGGTGCGGTGCCGGCCAGCGGCCGGAAGAAGTTCCGGCCGGGGGTCTGTCGCCTCGGTGGCGAGTCTGCTTGCCATGGCCAACAGCAAAGCGTCTTAACTCATTTGGGTCGGGAGCCAGAATGGGGGCCAACGCCGGGGCCACTATGGGGGCCAGAGGTCACGTGTTTCTGGGGGACGGCATGGGCGACACCGGGATCGGCGCCTTGCTCGTCCGGTTGCGCACCGAGCGCGGCTGGAGCCAGCAGAGGGTCGCCGACGAGTACAACGTCCTGGAGGGGCGCTCAGCGAAGACCGGCAAGGAGATCGGGCGGTACGAGCGCGAAGCACGGATCCCGATTCCCTACGCTCGGAAGCACTTGGCGCAGGTCTTCGGTATCGATGTCGTGTTGCTCGACCAGGCTGTCGCCATCAGCAAGAGGCGGCGGGACGGAGCCGGCGCTGCCAAGGTCGAGATCGGGGTGTCTGCGCCGTCGCCCGAGGACTCCCGGATTCATGGAGATCCACTGTCGGAGGACGCGGTGCGGTCGGCCGAGTTCGTCCGGTTCATCGCGCAGCGCAACGCTGACGAACTTGTCATCGAGCAACTGGAGGCGGACGTCGGCCGGCTCGCCCGCACGTACGTCAGCCACCCGCTGATGGAGCAGTACGTGGAGATCAAGCGCTTACGAGACGGGGTGTTCGAGCTGCTGCGCGGGCGCCAACACCCCCGGCAGACCACCGATCTCTACCTCTCCGCCGCTCGCCTCTGCGGCCTGTGCGCGCACGTCTGCCTCGACCTCGGCGCTTACGACTCCGCCGCCACCCATGCCCGCACTGCACGCGCCTGCGCCGAGGCGGCCGGGCACGAGGGGATGCTGGCCTGGGTACGCGCCGTGGAGTCACTGATCGCTTATTGGACCGGACGGTACGAGCAGGCGGCCCAGCTGGCTCAGGTCGGCCGGCGGCACAGGGCGAGTGGCAGCATCTGCGCTCGCCTGGCGAGTCTGGAGGCACGGGCGTTGGCGATAGCCGGCGACTCGGCAGGCGCGCTAGCCGCCCTGTCGGACGCCGAACGCTCCCGTGAGGCGATCTCAGGTCGGGACGAGGTGCCGGGAATCTTCGACTTCCCAGCCGCCAAGCAGTTTGCTTACGCGGGAACGACCCTCTTGGCCGTGGGCGGGCAGGAGCACGTTCAGCGGGCCATCGTCAGCGCGGAGACGGCGATTCGCCTCTATCGCGGCGCGGACGGGGACGATCAGTCCGTCGGTGACCTGTTCGCCGCGCACCTCGACCTCGCTCGCGGACACTTGCTCCTTGGCGACCTGGACGGTACCGAGGAGATGCTCGGCTTCGTCCTCGGGGCCTCGCCGGAGCGCATGTCGGCCAGTATCGTGCGCCGGCTCACCGCTCTCGGGCGGGAGCTGGGAGGGCCGCAGTACGGTGGTGCCACGCAGGCGGTGCACCTGCGTGAACGACTCCAGCACACGGCCGTCCGTGCGTCCCTGCCCGCCGCCCACCCAACGGAGTTGCCGACGTGACCGACCTGTCCGCTGCCCACGATGCCGCCGTCACCGACCGGACCCGTTTGGTGGGCAGCGCCTACAACGGAGACCGGGATCTGGCCGCCCGGCAGTCGCTCTACAGGTGGCAGACACCCCGGTACGACCTCCCCGGCATCGTCGCCGAGCGGCTGGGCGACGTACGCGGGCGGGTCGTCGACATCGGCTGCGGCAACGGCAAGTTCATCCAGCGACTCCGCGACGACCGGCCCGATCTGACCTTGCTCGGCCTCGACATCGCCCCCGGCATCCTTGCCGGCGTCCCAGGCCCAGTCGCCGTGGCAGACGCCACCCGCCTGCCGCTGGCCACCGAGAGTGTCGATGCCGCCCTGGCGCTGCACATGCTTTATCACGTCTCCGACATCGCCCAAGCGGTCAGGGAGCTTTCCCGCGTCGTTGCCCGTGATGGGCTGGTGATCGCCTCCACCAACAGCGACCGGGACAAGGCGGAACTCGACGACCTCTGGCAGCGGGCCGCCGGCGATGTCCTCGGCATCGACCATGGTCCCGCCCGGATCTCGCTCAGCGCCCGCTTCTCCCTGGAGAAGGCCCCGGCCTTTCTGGGCGAGGAGTTCGGGCGGGTGGAGACGATGGAACTGCCCGGCACGATCACGGTCGACGATCCTGAGCCGGTCATCGCGCACATGGCCTCCTACAGGGCCTGGGCGGACCAGCACGACGTGCCCTTCGATGCCACGATCGAGAGGGCCCGCACCATCCTCGTCGATCACATCGCCCAGCACGGGGCCTTCGAGATCACGTGCCTCGGAGGCGTCCTCGTCTGCCGTCGCTGAGAGCTGTGACTCGGCTAGCGTTATCGACCGCGTTCCGTAGGCCGATCGCTCACCGTCGTGGGCAATGGCTGCGGTGTGGGCGTGACGGCGTGTCGGTACGGGCGCTTCGCCTGCGCGCTTCCCATGCTCGCCTGGACGGCGATCCGCCTGAGCGGCAAGCAGGTCCAGCTTGTCTTCGGGCGCGTGGCCGCCGTGCCGTCATCACGCTGCGGACCCATGCACACCTTTGCCGGGCGAAGACGACCGCACCCGGTCCGGCAGGGGCTCCGGGTGGGGAGGTCTGCGGGCCGGGTGCGGGCGGGTGGGCGCTGCGGGGGATGTGACCGCAGGTCAGGCCTTCTTGGTCTCCCAGAAGATCTTGTCGATCTGGGCGATGTAGTCCAGAGCCTTCTGGCCCGTCGCCGGGTCCTTCGAGCCCTTCGCGGTCGACAGCGCCTTCAGGGTGTCGTTGACCAGCTGGTGCAGCTCGGGGTACTTCTCGAAGTGCGGCGGCTTGAAGTAGTCGCTCCACAGCACTGAGACATGGTGCTTGGCGAGCTCGGCGCGCTGCTCCTTGATGACTGTCGCGCGCGCCTGGAAGTGGGCGTCGTCGTTGCCCTGCATCTTCTCCTGGACGGCCTTGACCGACTCGGCCTCGATGCGGGCCTGAGCGGGGTCGTAGACACCGCAGGGGAGGTCGCAGTGAGCGCTGACCTTCACCTTGGGGGCAAACAGGCGGGAAAGCATGGAGCTGTCCTTCCTCGTGATCGTCTTCTCAGGTGGGACATTACTCCGTGAGAAGCCTGTTTTCGCGAGTGCCCCCTAGGGCTTAGGACAAAAGTCCGGGGTGAATATGGGACTGGTGGCGGAACGTACCGTGAGACCGGGAGGTGCCGGATGACGGAGCACGGGCGGGAGCCCGGAGCGCGGCTGGGGATCGCTGAGGTGAGGGGTCCGTCCATGTATCCGACGCTCAAACATGGCGATCAGCTGCTGGTGCAGTACCGGGCTCCGGTGAAGGCGGGCGATGTGGCGGTGCTGAAGCATCCGTTGCAGCAGGACCTGCTCATCGTGAAGCGGCTGGTGGAGCGGCGCGACGGGGGGTGGTGGGTGCTCGGGGACAATCCGGGGGCCGAGGGGGACAGCCGGGTGTTCGGCGCCGTGCCCGAGGAACTGCTGCTGGGGCGGGTCAGGGCCCGGTACCGGCCGCTCGGCGATCAGCGGTCGGCGCGCGCGGTGGTCTCGTGGCTGGTGTCGGCGCTGCGTCCGGTGCGGGCCGAGCGCTCGGTCTCCAGGCGTTTGCGGGCCCGGTAGGCGGCGACATTGGCGCGGGTCGCGCAGCGGTCCGAGCAGTAGCGCCGGGAGCGGTTGGTGGAGGTGTCGAGGTAGGCGTTTCGGCACGGCGCCGCCTGGCACAGGCCGAGCCGGTCGACGCCGTGCTCCGTCAGATGGAACGCGAGGCCCATCGCGGCGGTCGCGGCGTATCCCGCCGTCGCGTTGGAGGGGTGGTCCGCGAGGTGCAGGTGCCAGCGCGGATGGCCTTCGTCGTCGAGGAAGTCATGGCCGGAGATCTGCGGGCTGACCGGGAACTCCAGCAGCAGGGAGTTGAGCAGGTCCACCGCCTGGGTGGCCTCGCCCGAGTCGGCGGCGGTGAAGACCGCGCGCAGCCTGGCCCGTACCGACCGGAAGCGGGTGACATCCGCGTCGGTGGCGCGGCGTGCCGCCTGGGAGCTTGCGCCGAAGAGGGCACGGACGGCCTCGACCGAGGTCAGGGTGTCCGTGCCGCGGGCCGGTTCCTCGGTGTTGACCAGGCGTACGGCAGAGTCCGAGTAAGAGGCCAATTCCACTTGTAGTCCTTACGGCAGCGGTCTAGAGTCGACGTAATAGCTGATCGTGCTTCTAGGGTATTACGGAGGAGGGGTTCCATGTCGGAGACCGGGACCGGTACGGCGGCCGGCACCGACTGGCGGGCCTGGCAGGAGAGCTGGGACCGCCAGCAGGAGTGGTACATGCCGGACCGCGAGGAGCGCTTCCGGGTGATGCTGGACATGGTTGAGGCCGTGGCCGGCCCCGAGCCGCGGGTGCTGGATCTCGCGTGCGGTACGGGGAGCATCACGGACCGGCTGTTCCGCCGGTTTCCCGGCGCCACCAGCACCGGCGTGGACCTCGATCCGGCCCTTCTCGCCATCGCCCGCGGGTATTTCGCCGGGGACGAGCGCGTGAGCTTCGTGACCGCCGACCTGAAGGACCCGGGCTGGGTGGAGCGGCTGCCGTACACCTCGTACGACGCCGTGCTCACCGCCACCGCCCTGCACTGGCTGCACAGCGAGCCGCTGACGGCGCTGTACGGACAGCTCGCCGGGCTGGTCAGGGACGGGGGCGTCTTCATGAACGCCGACCACATGAAGGACGGGAGCACCCCACGCATCAACGCGGTCGAGCGCGCCCACCGGCACGCCGCCATGGACCGCGCCAAGGCCGCCGGCGCTCTCGACTGGGCGGACTGGTGGGATCTGGCGGGCAAGGATCCGGTCCTCGCCGGGCCGACCGCCGAGCGCTTCGCGATCTATGGCGAACACGCCGACGGCGACACGCCGTCCGTGGACTGGCACGCGCGGACGCTGCGCGAGGCCGGCTTCGGCGAGGCGCGGGCAGTCTGGTCCTCGCCCTCCGACTCCGTCGTCCTCGCGTTGAAGTAAGCACCTGAGCAAGCACTGAAGCGAGCGTTGAAGTAAGCGCTGAAGCGAGCACCGCGCATACGTCAGGGGCGGTACGGACCCGTCCGTACCGCCCCTGAACGCTCTCACAGCACCCCTACAGCACCTTCGACAGGAACGACTTCGTCCGGTCGTGCTGCGGGTTCGTCAGTACGTCACGCGGGTGGCCGGACTCGACCACCACACCGTCGTCCATGAAGACCAGCGCGTCGCCCACCTCACGCGCGAAGCCCATCTCGTGCGTGACCACGATCATCGTCATGCCGTCCTGTGCCAGGTCGCGCATGACGTCGAGGACATCACCCACCAGCTCCGGGTCGAGCGCCGACGTCGGCTCGTCGAAGAGCATCAGCTTCGGCTCCATGGCCAGCGCACGCGCGATGGCCACCCGCTGCTGCTGGCCGCCGGAGAGCTGCGACGGATAGTTGGCCGCCTTGTCGGCCAGGCCGACCCGGTCCAGCAGCCGTTCGGCGCGGGCACGGGCCACGGCCTTCGCCTCGCCCCGGACCTGGACCGGCGCCTCCATGATGTTCTCGATCGCCGTCAGGTGCGGGAAGAGATTGAAGCGCTGGAAGACCATGCCGATGTCCCGGCGCTTCCTGGCGACCTCGCTGTCCTTGAGCTCGTACAGCTTGTCGCCCTTCTGGCGGTAGCCGACCAGCTCGCCGTCGACCGACAGCCGGCCGGCGTTGACCTTCTCCAGGTGGTTGATGCACCGCAGGAAGGTCGACTTTCCCGAGCCGGACGGGCCGATCAGACAGAACACCTCACGCGGCGCGACCTCCAGGTCGATGCCCTTGAGGATGTGGGCGGCGCCGAAGGACTTGTGGACGCCCTCGGCCTTCACCATCTGGGTCATGCCATGCCTCCCTTGGGCCGGCCGAGGGACAGCACATTGACTCTGATGCGCTGGAACGGCGTCGGCGGCAGGCTGCGGCTCGACCCGCGCGCGTAGTGACGCTCCAGGTAGTACTGGCCGAGGCTGAGCACCGACGTCAGGATGATGTACCAGACCGCCGCCAGGAAGAGCATCTCCACCGCGGCACCCGACGTCTGCGCCACATTCTGCGTGGCCCGCAGCAGCTCGGTGTACTGCACGGCCACCGCCAGCGACGAGGTCTTGAGCATGTTGATGACCTCGTTGCCCGTGGGCGGCACGATCACCCGCATGGCCTGCGGTACGACGATCCGGCGCAGCGTCTTGGCATGGCTCATGCCCAGTGCGTGCGCCGCCTCGGTCTGGCCCTCGTCGACCGACTGGAGGCCGGCCCGGCAGATCTCCGCCATGTACGCCGCCTCGTTGAGGCCGAGGCCCAGCAGCGCGCACAGGAACGGGGTCATGAAGGACGACCACTCGTCCTTGTAGATCGGCCCGAGGTTGATGTACTCGAAGACGATGCCCAGGTTGAACCAGACGAGCAGCTGCACATAGACGGGCGTGCCGCGGAAGAACCAGATGTAGAACCACGCGATGGCGGAGGTCACCGGGTTCTTCGAGAGCCGCATCACCGCCAGCACGATGCCGAGCACCACGCCGAGGATCATCGCGAGGACCGTGATGATCACCGTATTCTTGACGCCCGTGAGTATCTGGCCGTCGAAGAAGTAGTCCGGGATGGCGGCCCAGTTCACATCGCCCTGCGCGAAGGCGTAGACGAGCGCGACCAGCACCCCGATGGCGACGACCGCGGACACGTACCGCCCGTAGTGCCGCACCGGAATGGCCTTGATGGACTCCGGTGGGATGCTCGGCGCGTCCCGGGGTGCGTCCTCGGGCCCGTCCGACTTGTTGATCTCAACAGTCACGGATGCTGCCTTTCAGAGCCGGGAGCGGATCAGGAGCCGCCGTTGAGCTTGGCTTCCGTGACCGCGCCGGCTTCGACACCCCACTTGGCGATGATCTTGCCGTACTCGCCGTTCTTGATGATCGCGTCCAGGGCGGACTGGAGCGCCTTGGTCAGTTCGTTGCCCTTGGCCACGGCGATGCCGTACGGAGCGGCCTCGACCTGCTCGCCGACCAGCTGGAAGTCATTGCCGCCGCCCGAGGTCTTCACCGCGTACGCGGCGACCGGGAAGTCACTGGAGCCGGCGTCGGCGCCGCCGCCGCGCAGCCGGGTCTGGGCCTCCAGGTCGTTGTCGAAGGCCTCCAGCGCGATCTTGCCCTTGCCGGCCGTGGTGCACTTCTCGCTCTCGGCCTTCGCCAGGTCGTGCGAGACGGTGCCGCGCTGGACGACCATCTTCTTGCCGCACAGGTCCGACCAGCTCGCGATGCCCTTGTCGGCGCCCTTCTTGGTGTAGATCGAGACACCGGCGGTGAAGTAGTCGACGAAGTCGACGCCCTGGCCGACCTTCTTGCCGGTCTCGCCGTCCACGCCGTCCTGGCGGTCCTTGGTGTCCGTCATGGCCGACATGGCGATGTCGTACCGCTTCGAACGCAGACCCGTGAGCAGCGTGTCGAAGGTGCCGTTCTCGAACTCGAACTTCACCCCGAGCTGCTTGCCGAGCGCGTCGGCGAGGTCCGGGTCGATGCCCACGGTCTTGCCGGCCTTGTCCTTGAACTCGACCGGCGGGTACGCGATGTCGGAGCCGACCTTGATGACGCCCTTGTCCTGGATCGCCTTGGGCAGCTGGTCGAAGAGGGGAGCCTTGGCCGAGTCGGAGGATTCGACCTTCTTCGAGCCACTGTCCGTCTGGTCGCCACAGGCGGTCAGCAGCATGGCGCCCGCGACCGCGATCGCGCCAACCGCGGCGATCCGGGACTTCGCGGCGGTCGTACGACGGGTGGTGCTTGCGGTCATGATCAGGGTCCTCCGACGGGTGAGGGAGCTGCCAGGTGGTCGGGCACGCCTCTTCGAGTGTCGCGACCGTGTGTGATTAGGGCATCCTGCCATTTGGACTGGCCCATTCAGGGGACCAGGCATGTCAAAATCGGGTAACGGGAGACCCCCGCACCCCAATATGGCGGTACATCAGAACCGGACCATCTGTTGGAACGCCTTCTTCCGGCCGGATAATCTCCGGCCCCTTTCGTCTCTCGAACGCGATTCATACCGTGTGACGGAAGTGTCCGAATGTTCGGCTATGAGTCATGTCACCGCGGGGATGTGGACTCGTGGACGATGCGACCGTCGGGTAAGAAGGACGATTACACCCCTCATCCGGGGCTCAGGGCGCGTGTGCGGCGCGCCCGCGCGTGCGCATATCCCCCTGCCGGGCGGGCCAACCGCCGACGCGGGGCGCGGACGCGGTGCCCACCCACCCCTCCTCAACCAGGAGTGGCCACCCTCAACTGATGAAGACTTTAAGGGGTCACCTACATGGCAGCGGAGATCGTCAATCCTCGCAGCGACAGCGCTACTGGCAGCGCTGATGACACCGCTTCTCCCGGCGCCGACAGTACGCGGAACGCCACCGAGGAGCCCTTCGATCCGGCCTTCGCGCTGCACCGCGGCGGCAAGATGGCCATCCAGGCCACGGTGCCGGTGCGCGACAAGGACGACCTGTCCCTCGCGTACACGCCCGGTGTGGCGAAGGTGTGCAGCGCGATTGCCGAGCACCCCGAGCTGGTGCACGACTACACCTGGAAGTCGCAGGTCGTCGCCGTCGTGACGGACGGTACGGCGGTGCTCGGGCTCGGCGACATCGGTCCGGAGGCCTCGCTCCCCGTGATGGAGGGCAAGGCGATCCTGTTCAAGCAGTTCGGCGGCGTCGACGCGGTGCCGCTCGCGCTCGCCACCACCGACACGGACGAGATCATCGAGACGGTGGTGCGGCTCGCTCCCTCGTTCGGCGGGATCAACCTGGAAGACATCGCGGCGCCGCGCTGCTTCGAGATCGAGCGCAAGCTCCAGGAGCGGCTGGACATCCCCGTCTTCCACGACGACCAGCACGGCACGGCCGTCGTCACGCTCGCGGCCCTGCGGAACGCGGCGAAGCTGACCGGGCGCGGCCTCGGTGATCTGCGCGCCGTCATCTCGGGCGCGGGCGCGGCCGGTGTCGCCATCGCCAAGTTCCTGCTGGCGGCGGGCATCGGCGATGTGACGGTGGCCGACCGCAAGGGCGTCGTCAGCGCCGATCGCGACGACCTGACCGACGTCAAGCGCGAGCTGGCCGCGATCACCAACCGGGCCGGGCTCTCCGGCTCGCTGGAAGCCGCGCTGTCCGGCGCGGACGTCTTCATCGGCGTGTCCGGCGGTACGGTCCCGGAGCCCGCCATCGCCTCGATGGCACCCGGCGCGTTCGTCTTCGCGATGGCCAACCCGAACCCCGAGGTCCACCCGGACATCGCGCACCGGTACGCGGCGGTCGTGGCGACCGGGCGCAGTGACTACCCGAACCAGATCAACAATGTGCTGGCCTTCCCCGGGATCTTCGCGGGGGCGCTCCAGGTGCGGGCCTCCCGTATCACCGAAGGCATGAAGATCGCCGCGGCGAACGCGCTGGCGGATGTCGTCGGCGACGAACTCGCCGCGGACTACGTCATTCCGTCGCCGTTCGACGAGCGGGTCGCGCCGGCCGTGACGGCGGCGGTGGCCGCGGCGGCCCGCGCGGAGGGCGTCGCGCGCCGCTGACCGCCTCCGGCGCCTGTACGGCTCGTACGGGCCGCGTCGTGGCCTCCTGGGGAGGTACGACGCGGCCCGCGCGCTTTCCCGGCGTCCGGGACGCGTGTCACACAGCAGTACGGTTCCTTGCCGTCCGGCTCCCGCTCTAGGGTCAAGGTCATGTTCGCCGCCTACGCAGCACGCATCGACCGCGACCACCCCCTCAACGGCCTTGAGCTGGGCGAACGCCCCGCGCCCGAGGCGCGCCCCGGCTGGACCACCGTCACGGTGAAGGCCGCCTCCCTCAACCACCACGATCTGTGGTCGCTGCGCGGGGTGGGGCTGAGCGAGGACAAGCTGCCGATGATTCTCGGCTGCGACGGAGCCGGTGTCGACGAGGACGGCAACGAGGTCGTCCTCCACTCCGTCGTCGGGCAGACCGGCCACGGGGTCGGGCCGCGCGAGACCGGTTCGATCCTCACCGAGCACTACCAGGGCACCTTCGCCGAGCAGGTGACCGTGCCGACCTGGAACGTGCTGCCCAAGCCCGCCGAGCTGACCTTCGAGCAGGCCGCCTGTCTGCCGACCGCCTGGCTGACCGCGTACCGCATGCTCTTCACCAACGCCGGTGTACGGCCCGGGGATTCGGTCCTCGTCCAGGGCGCGGGCGGCGGGGTCGCCACCGCCGCGATCGTGCTCGGCAGCGCGGCGGGGCTGCGGGTGTACGCCACCAGCCGCGACGCGGCCAAGCGGGCGCGGGCCGTCGAACTGGGCGCGCTCGACGCCTTCGAACCGGGCGCGCGGCTGCCGCAGCGCGTCGACGCCGTCATCGAGACGGTCGGCGCCGCGACCTGGTCGCACTCCATCAAGTGCCTCCGGCGCGGCGGCACCCTGGTGATCTCGGGCGCGACGAGCGGAGACCGGCCGGAGCACGCCGAGCTGACCCGGATCTTCTTCCTGGAGCTGAGGGTCGTCGGCTCGACGATGGGGTCCAAGGACGAGCTGGAGGATCTGCTCTCGTTCTGCGCGACGACGGGCGTACGGCCGGTCATCGACCAGGTGCTGCCGCTGGACCGGGCACGGGAGGGCTTCGAGAAGATGGCCGCGGGTGATCTCTTCGGGAAGATCGTCCTGACCAGCTGAGCGACGGTCAGTCCTCGGACTGGTGCACGAGGATGAAATCGCCGTACGGGTACGAGCCCGGCCGGCCGGCGGTCTCCGTCAGCGCCCGGCGCAGCGTGCGCAGATGCGCGGTCGTGAGCGCGAGCGGGGGCTCGTCCGGCTGGTGGACCGTACCGCGCGGATAGTCCACGTCCGGTGTGGTCGTCATCTCGATATGGCAGCCCAGCACATCGGTGACGGTCCGGGACGCGCAGAAGTCGAGCAGCCGGTCGACGGTCCGGGTGTACGCGGGCGCGTCGCGGACGTAGAGGCGCCCGGGGTAGAGGGAGTCGCCGGTCAGCAGCAGCCCGGTGTGCCGGTCGTGGAAGACGACGGCGGCCGTCTCGTGGCCAGGCCCGGGGATGAGATCGATGACGCGGCCGCCCAGATCCAGCTCGCCGAGCCCGTCCGGCCAGCCGGTCAGTCCGTACGCGGCGAGGACGTCGTCGAGTCCCGGTCCGACGACCGTGGTGTGCGGGCGGTCCTCGAACTGCGCGTCCGCCGCGATGTGGTCGCCGTGCCCATGGGTGTGGGCGACGAGCAGGCCGTACGCCTCCGGGCGCGGATGGCGCCGCAGCCAGTCCGCCACCAGCCCGTCGACGGTCTCGCGCAGCGGAAAGCGGGCGGGGTCGGCGGTCGCTCCGGTGTCGAGGAGCAGCGCGCGCTCGTTCCCGAACAGCAGGAAGAGGAACGGCGCCTCGAAGTGCACCGACTTGCCCTGACGCAGGATCAGCGTGTTCTCGCTGTGGACGTGGACCTGAAGAGGTACGTCGGCGTGCCAGTCGACGTCGAGCGTGCCGGGCACGGGTGTGTCTGCGAGGTAGTCGATCACCTGTCCACCCTAAGCCCGTCAACCTTGGTTGACAGCCGCTTTGATGTCAACGTACGTTGACATCATGACCGAAGCAACGGATCTCGCCGAACGGGCGGGTGACCGCGACCCCCGGGTCGGGCTGAGGGCCGTCGCCGCACTGCGGCGGCTGCTGGAACAGCTCGAATCCGTACAGGTGCGCAGCGCCCGCAATCAGGGCTGGTCGTGGCAGGAGATCGCGGACGAGCTGGGCGTCAGCCGGCAGGCCGCGCACAAGAAGTACGGGAGGCAGTGATGTTCGAACGCTTCACCGAGGGCGCCCGAGGTGTGGTCACCGGGGCTGTCGGACACGCCGAGCGCGCGGGTGCGGACACGGTCGCCGAGGAACACATGCTGCTGGCGCTGCTGGACCAGGAGGGCACGCGCGCGTCCTTCGCGTTCGCCTCGCTCGGGATCGGCGGGCGGCGCGAGTCGGTGGAGACCGCGCTCGCGGAGGCCCGGCGGCGGGGCGGCCTGTCGCAGGCGGACGCGGACGCGCTGGCCGGGATCGGGATCGACCTGGGGGAGATCGTCTCGAAGGTCGAGGAGGCGCACGGGGAGGGGGCGATGCGGGTCGGCGGGAAGCCGAAGCGATGGTGGCCGGGGCGCCGGGGGTTCACGCCGGCGGCGAAGGGGGCGCTGGAGAAGTCGCTGCGGATCGCGGTGGGCCGCGGTGACCGGCATATCGGCGACGAACACATCCTGCTGGCGCTGACGGCGTGTCCTGGCGTGGTGGCGGAGGTGCTGGCGGACCACGGAGCGACGTACGCGACGGTGTCGCGGGCGATGTTCGGCGAGCAGGAGTGAGGCGCGCGGGGGCGTGGGCGGCGCGATGCCCGGCGCCCACGCCCCCCCGCCGGCCGCGTGTGCCCCCGCGCCCCACTCCGCGCCCCACCCCACGCCCCCACTGCGACCGTCAGACCCGCGGCGTACGCAGAAGCGCGCTGATGTGGGCCGCCGCCGTGGACAGGTGACGGCGTGCCTCGCCCAGTTGGGCATCCGTCACCCCGTGGTCCCTCGCCGCGTCGCGGATGTCGTCGCGGAAGCGGTCCAGCAGCCGGTCCAGGGTGCGCGCCGGATCGTCCGTCTCCGGCGTGTCCTTCGCCCAGCCGGGCTCAGGGCCGGGCTCGGGGGAGGGTTCGGCGGCCGGCTCGGCAGCCGGGGCCGGAGCCGGGGCCGGAGCTGGGTCCGCCGGCTTCGTACGCGACGGACGTGCCGTACCGGCCAGCCCGCCCAGCTGGCCGACCAGGTCCGAGAGTCCTTCCCGTACCCCCGTCGGCCAGTCGCCCCGCACGAAGTGGTCCTGCACCTGGTCCTGGACCTGCTGCGCGATGCGCTGCATCGCCTCGCGGGCCCGCTGCGCGTCCTCGCGGGCCCGGCGGGACTCGTCCTTCGCCCGGCGGGCCTGCTCCTTCCACTCCTGCTTCGCGCGCCGCAGCTCTTCCTTCGCCGCGCGCCACGACTCCGCGTCGCCGAAGACCGTGTCCCCGAAGGCCGCGTCCCGGTCGCCGTCCCCAGGACCGCCCTGGGCCGTGGAGGACTTCGCGGAGGATTTACGGGTCGCGGACGCCGCCGCCCGCATCTCGCTGCGCAGCTGGCCCGCCGCGCCCCGTACGTCGTCGCGGATCTCCGCGGCGAGTTCGGAGACCGAATCCCGGATCTCCAGCTCCAGATCGGCCAGTTCACCGCTGCGCCCGGCCAGCTCCGCGCGTCCCGCGTCGGTGATCGAGTAGACCTTCCTGCCGCCCTCGGTGGCGTGCGTGACCAGGCCCTCGGCCTCCAGCTTGGCGAGCCGCGGATAGACGGTGCCGGCGGAGGGCGCGTACAGGCCCTGGAAGCGCTCCTCCAACAGCCGGATCACCTCGTAGCCGTGGCGCGGGGCCTCGTCGAGGAGCTTGAGCAGATAGAGCCGGAGTCGCCCGTGGGCGAAGACCGGAGGCATGTCAGAGCTCCTTCGTGTCGGCCGCTACCGGAAAGGTGTCGTGCGGTTCGTCCTCCGCCGGTGGTCTTCTCAGCAGCGCGATCGAGCCCGACACCGTTGTCGCCCTGAGCGTGCCCGTGCCCGCCCCCAGCGTGCCGGTGATCTTCTTCGCGCCCCACTGCCCGCTGACCCGCAGATCCTCGAACGCGTTGGAGACGGTGCCGCTCGCCGTGTTCGCCTCGACCCGCGCGTCCGTGGGGTGCGGCAGCCGGATCGCGAGCTCGCCGGAGACCGTGGTGAGCTCGAGCTCTGTGGGCTTTCCCGCCGGGGCGAGGTCGATGACCATGTCGCCGCTGACCGAGTCGGCCCGTACGGAGGACCCCGCGCCCTCGATGAACGTCAGATCGCCCGAGACCGACTGGAAGCGGAGGTCGCCGGTGACGGCCTGGGCCTCCAGATTGCCGGAGACGGTGTCGGCGCGGACCGGGCCCGAGAGGCCCACGAGGGTCGTGTCGCCGGTGACCCCGCGGATGTCCGTACGCCCTCGCATTCCGGAGATCACGGCCCCGGCGCCGACCAGTCCGACCTCGACCGCCGTCCCGGCCGGGACGGCGAGGGAGACGACGGCGCTGCGGTGCCGGCCCTTGCGGTCGAGCCACTTGAGGAAGCCCTTCCAGGGCAGGTCCTCGTAGGCGACCGTGAGCGTGGAACCGTTCTTGGTGACGATCAACGGCGGGCCTTCGACGTGGGAGATCTCCAGTCGGGCGCCGCCCTGCTCGTTGAGCACGGCTTCATCCGTGCCGACGACATTCACCGTCCCGTTGACGATGCGCACGTTGAGTGCCGTCACCGGGTCGTCGAAAGTGAGCTTCTTCCGCTCAGCGACTTCCCACGTGGACTCTGCCATGGTGCTGACCTCCCTGGCCGGGCGCGACGCAACATATCGCGTCTTCGATGTAACACGATATATCGCGGTTACGGGAAGTCAAGGCCGGTGGCAGGCCGTAACGGGGTGCAGCGCTCACATCCGGGCAAAGTGCCCTAGCGTAAGGGCCATGAACGCGACATCCGCAGGGGCGCTGCTGCTGTGCCGGGCCGAGCCGGCGGCGGTACGGCCCGCCGCCCAGCTGCTCCGCGAACGGCTGCTGCTCGCCCCGGCCGGCCGGAACTGGAGCGTGCTGGTCCCGGAGGGGAAGCGCTGGCTGGACGGCGACCACCCGGTCGACCGGGTGGTCGCCGGCTGGGCCACGGCACTCGCCGTCGGCGCCGACTGGCCGGTCCTCGCCCTGTGGTGGGACGCGGACCGGGCCGGATACACCCTGGCGGCCGGTTTCCGCAGCCCCGTCGGCTACATCTGGCTGGCGGACGGCACGCCGGCCGGCGAGGACGAGGCGATGCGTACGTTCGCGGCCCGCCTCGGCCTCGATCCCGTACTGGACGTCCAGGCGCTGGAGCCGATGACCCGGCAGGCTCCGGAGGCCGATGCCCGGGGCCGGCTGCTCGCGCTGGCCGAGTTCCTCACCCGTACCGGCCTCAGGCTCCCGGCCGGCCTCGCCCCGGGCGAACCGGCGGACCGGTTGCGCGAGGTGGCGCGGATCCGGCCGGGCGCCGAGCAGATCGAGGGAGCCGGCCGGCGCGATGCCGTATGGACCGAACCGGACGTGGTGGAGGAAGGTCCGCTCGGCCCGTGGCTCTGCGGCCCCCGTGCCAGGGCGCTCGGTGCCGCGCAGCTCGCGGCCGGCGTCTCGCTGGCCCTCTGGGCAGCCCGCCGCCGCAGCGGTGGCTGGGCCTTCGCCGGCGCGCTGCTGATCGCGCACGGCGCGCTGGGGCTCGCGTACGACCGGCTGCGCGCCCAGGACTGAACCCGGCACGTCCCCCCTTCCGGACCCCCGCCGGAGACGGCCCGCCTACTCGTCATCGTCTTCGTCGTCCAGCCGCGCCAGATAGGTGGCGAGGCGCTCGACCGGGACCTCGAAATCGGGATTGAGGTCGACGAACGTACGCAGCTGTTCGGCCAGCCACTCGAAAGTGACCTCCTCCTCGCCGCGCCGCTTCTCCAGTTCCTCGATCCCACGGTCCGTGAAGTACATGGAATCAGCCTAATGCCTGGTGGGGGCGGTGCGGCGGCCAGGAGTACGGACCGTGGGAACGCCGAGAACCGGCCGGGCGCGAATCGCCGTCCTGCTCCATGTACCTCGCTTCGCCGCCGTACTGCCGCTAGCCTGCGGGGAATTGGGGGAACGGGGGATGTCACGGTGGACGGTGAGGCCCGTATTACGCGCATTGAGATGCCGGACGGCACGCCCGTATGGGCCCGGATCTCCGGCGCCGAAGAACTGGAGCGCCCCTCCGGCGGTCTGACGTTCTCCGACACCGGCTTCGGTGACCAGGTGCAGGCGAGGGTCGAGAGTCTGCACGGCGTGGTGACCAGCGTCGCGCGGTCGCTCGTCGGACCGCTGCGCGCGGTGCGGCCCGACGAGGTCAGCATCGAGTTCGGAATCGAACTGACGGCCAAGTCGGGCAAGGTTGTCGGACTGCTCGGGGGTGGCGAGGCCAAAGGGGCGATCAAGGTCACCCTCACCTGGAACGACGGCGGTCCGCCCACCGACCTGTCGTCGCCGCTGGTGCCCCCGCAGGCCGCCGCCCCGGTCCCGCAGGCCGCCACACCGGTTCCGCCGCCCGCCGCCACGCCCCCGCCCGGGGGCGCACCGCAGTCCCCCGCCGCCGGAGCATCCCCCGGCGCACCGGCGCATCCGGACGGGCCCACACCACCCGCCGGGAGCACACCATGATCGACGGGGGCGGCCGGGGCGCATGGGGCGCCTCGGACGACACCCGGCGTGCGCTCGTGGACCTCGTCATGGCGGCCACGGTGCGCATCCATGGCCCCGCGGCCGGGCATGCTCCCGGGGGACCGGGTGGCGGCTTCCTCGGGAGCGGCTTCTTCATCGCCCCGAGCTGGATTCTTACGTGTGCGCACGTGGCGATGCAGGGGGAGGGGCGGGACGTGACAGTGATCTTCGAAACCGGCCCCGGCAGCGGCGAGACCTCGGTGGCGGGCACCGTGGTCGCGGCGCTTCCCGAGCCGTCCCGCGGCCCCGACGCCGCACGCCCGTTCGGTACGGCCGGGGGCTGGCCGGCCCCGGACCTCGCGCTCATCCGGCTCGGCCGGCCCGTCGAGCACGCCTGTGTGTACGTCACCGAGCGCCCCGCGGCCTTCTTCGGCGGCGGCCAGGTGCTCTACTCCGGCTGGACCGAAGTGGGCGGGCGGCTGAAGCGGCTCAGCGGACAGTGCGCCGTGCAGGGCACGGTCGGCGGATGGGCCGACCCCGACGAGCAGATGCGGCTCGGCGGGGATGTGCTGCCGCCGGGCGTGTCCGGCGGGCCCACCGTCGACCTGACCCGCGGTGAGGTGGTCGGGGTGCTCAAGTCGCAGCTCGTCGGCGGCATGGGCGGGACATCCATCGGCGTCGAGCGGCTGCGCTCCCTGCCGGTGCCCGCCGCGATGGCCGGCACGGAGTCCGACGACGACTACCAGGGGGTGTTCCACGCCCACGACCGCTACCACGCCGACCGGCACACCAACCGGGTGGGCACCGGCTGGACCTGGACCGATGTGCAGAGCGGGCTCGGCGCGGGAGCCGACCGGGCCCTCAGCCCCCAGCAGCGTGTCGTCCTCCTCGGCGCCCTCGCCGAACTGCCGCCCCCCGTCAGCACCCACAGCCTGCTCGACCTGCTCGTCCGGCTGCCGGGCGTCCACTCCGTCGACCGCTATCCGGCGCCGCGCAGCTGGCGCGACGGGCTCGGCGCGCTGTACGAGACGCGGGGCGGCGAGGCCGCGCTCGAACTGGTCCTGCGCTACTGCATGAGTGTCATCGCCGCCGAGCGCCCCTATGTCACCCAGTCCACCGCGGCGTCCGAGGAGAGGCTGTGGAAATGGGTGAAGTGGATCGCCGACGAGCGGCTCTCGCGGGAGTTCCGTAACGAGATCACCCGGCTCTGGTCGGCCGGCCGCCATCGCACGGACCGTGAGGAGCGGCGCGCGTCCCCGGCGTACGGCGAGCGGCCCCGGGACGGCGAGCGCCCCTTCGTACTGCTGGAGCTGGAGCCGCGCGGCTGGGAGCGGGACAGCTACGACTGGCGGGTCGGGGTCGCCCGGCACACCGGAGAGGTGCAGCCCGTCGCCGAGGACAGCCGGGGCACCCCGGGACATGCCCTTCAGGACCGGCTCACCGCCTCGCTGACCGAGGCGTTCCGGCGGTGCGACGAGCCGGACAGCCCCGCCGTGCTCCAGGTCGCCGTCGTCCAGGCCCTGCTCGGCATGGACGTCGACACCTGGCAGCTGTCGGCCGACGAGCCGCCGCTCGGGGTCGCCCGTCCGGTGGTCGTCCGCTGCTCGGACCATGAGCCCCCGCTGTCGGAGGACGAGGCCCGGGAGCGCAGGGCGCGCTGGAGCCGCGCGTGGAGCGCCGCCATGCGCGCCGAGATCATCGACTGCGAGGACGGATTGCGGGTACCCGTACCGACGGAGGAAGACCTGCGCTCCCTGGCGTACGAAACCGTGCCCGTGCTCTGCCGTTTCGCCGACCGGCCCGACGCGGAGACCGCCGCCGGGCTGGCCCGGATGATGCGCGGCGGCTTCCACATCGCCCTGCTGCGGCGGGGCAAGGACCGGCCGGACGTGGTCTGCGCGGACTTCCACCGCAACGCAGCGGACACCGTCGCCGAGGCCGGGACGGCCGATCAGCTGCCGCGGATGATCCACGAGCTGCGACAGGGCGTGCGCGCGGGCCGTACGGAGACGTACTGGTCGGACGGCGTCGCGCTGTTCTACGACGATCCGCACCATCCGCTTCCCGGTTCCGGCCAGTTGCTGGAGGCGCCGTGAACCGGCCTGTCCGCGGACCTCTTACGGGGCCCGCGGACGATCGCTACCGTGAGGCACGTTCGGCGGTCGCAGCCCCTGGCGGACGAGTGACGACGAGGAACACGCTATGAGTGAACCCAGCGAGTGGCTCATCTACCGCGGGGCCGGCGAACCGCACGCGGGCATCAGCCAGTTGCCTCCGCCCCCGCCCTGGCGGGACTTCGCGGGCCCCGACGGCGGCTCTCCCGGTGACGAGAGCGGCGACGGCTCGGCCGACCGCCGGCTCGGCGGCTACCGGCACGAGGCCGAGCTGCACCGGCCGGGCGCCGAGGAGCTGGAAATGATCAACGCCGCGCTCTACTTGAGGCGCCCGCTGCTGGTCACCGGAAGCCCCGGCGCGGGCAAAAGCACCCTGGCGCACTCCGTCGCGCATGAACTGGGACTCGGCCGGGTCCTGCGCTGGCCCATCGTCAGCCGGTCCACTCTCCTCGACGGTCTGTACCACTACGACGCCATCGCCCGGCTGCAGGATGTGCAGATCGCCGCGCACAGCGCGGCGGCCGGCGCGGGCGCTACGGACGGCCAGGATCCCTCGGCGGACATCGGCGGCTATATCCGGCTCGGCCCGTTGGGCACCGCCCTGCTGCCCTCGGAACAGCCCCGCGTCCTGCTGATCGACGAGCTGGACAAGAGCGACATCGACCTGCCGAACGACCTCCTCAATGTGCTGGAGGAAGGCGAGTTCGGCATTCCCGAGCTGGAGCGGATCGCCGACCGGCTGCCCGACGGCGAGGCCGAGGTCCTCACCGACGACGGGAGGAAGGTGAAGGTCAGGGGCGGCCGGGTGCAGTGCAGGGCCTTCCCGTTCGTCGTCCTCACCAGCAACGGGGAGCGCGATTTCCCCGCGCCCCTCATGCGCCGCTGTATCCATCTGGAGCTTGGCCGCCCCGATCACCAGCGGCTCGCGACCTTCGTACGGGCCCACCTCGGCGACGAGGCCGCGCGCGCCGGAGACGATCTCATCGCCCACTTCCTGGAGCGTTCGCGCAGCGAACTCATCTCCACCGACCAGCTGTTGAACGCGATATACCTGACCGACGCCGCCGCCCCCGCCGGCCGTGACCGGCTGGCCGACCTGCTCATCCAGCGACTCGACCGGCCGAGGTGATGCGCTGATGCCCGCTGTCACGTCACGGCACGGACCGGACGACGAGCCGGAGCCGGGACGCGGGTACGACCCGGCGGACCGTACGCCGGACGGCCGGGCGGACGGCGCGGCTGATGCGGACGGGAGCGGGGCCGGGCGGATACCGTACGACGGTGCTCTGCTGACGGCGCTCGTGGCCCGGCTGCGACAGGCCGGACTCGACCCCGACGTCGAACGGCTCTGCGATGCCCTCTGGCTGGCCCACTGGACCGGTCGCGGGCAGGCGGAGCAGCCGCCCGGCGAGGACACTGGAGCGGCACGCCGTACTGACACGCATCTCGAGGGCCCCGGCCCGTCGGCCCTCGCATCGGCGGCCGGCCCCGACCGCACGCAGGAGACCGAGCCGGTGGACGAGACAGCGCAGCAGCCGGACCCCCGGGACGACGACCGCCGGATCGCGCTCTATCCCGTGCCGCGCCACAACGCGGCGCGGGAGCGGTTCGACGGCCGCTCCACCACGCTCACCCTGGGGGTGCCCGCCGCTCCGGCGCTCCCCGCCCCGCTCGAACTCCAGCGCGCGCTGCGTCCGCTCCAGCGCTACCGGCCCGCTCTCCCGCCGCTGCGCCGCACGCTGGACGAAGGGGCGACCGCGGAGCTGAGCGCCCGCGCCGGCGGGCTGATCATGCCGGTGTTCCGCGGGGTGTCACGGGCGGACGCGCTCCTCCAGTTCGTCATGGACGCCTCGTCGTCGATGCGGGTGTGGGAGCGGCTCTTCGCCGAACTCCAGCAGATCTTCGGGCAGTTGGGGGCCTTCAGGGACGTACAGGTGCGCTATCTGCACCAGGGCCCCGACGGGGCGCCCGCCGTCAGCAGGAGTCCCGACCCGGCCGCCGCGCCGCTGAGCTCCGCCGACCGGCTCAGCGATCCGACCGGACGCCGGGTCACCGTCGTCGTCAGCGACTGCGCGGGACCGCTGTGGCACAGCGGGCGGGCCCAGCGGCTGCTGCACCAGCTCGGCCGCCAGGCCCCCACCGCCGTACTGCAGCCCCTGCCGCAGCGCATGTGGAACCGCACTCGGCTGCGCGTCAGCTACGGCGTGCTGTCCCGGGGCGAAGGGCCGGCCGGGGCCGCGGTGCTGAAGGTCACCGGCGAGGCCGCCGCGGCGCCGGCCGCGCGGCAGGGAGCCCTCGCGATCCCCGTACTGCCCCCGGTCGCCGGCGCGCTCGGTGCCTGGGCCCGGCTGCTGTCCGGCACCGGCGCGGGACAGATCTCCGGAGCCGTCGGCTGGGTGCGCTCCGACCATCCCGCGGCGCCCGCGCCGCGCCCCGGCGCCGGGATGTCCTCGCTCCAGCTGGTCAGCCGGTTCCGCTCGGCGGCCTCCCCGGTCGCCGGACAACTGGCCGTCTATCTCGCCGCCGCCCCGCTGTATCTGCCGGTGATGCAGCTGGTGCAGCGGACGATGCTGCCCGACTCGGGGCCCTCCGAACTCGCCGAAGTGCTGCTCAGCGGGCTGCTGACCCGTGGCAAGGGACATGGCACGGACGACGAGCCGTGGTACGAGTTCGCGCCCGGCGTGCAGGAGGCGCTGCTCGGGCCGCTGGGACGGGACGAGGCCCTGCTCGTCCTCAAACACTGTTCCGAGTACATAGAGCAGCGTTTCGGCAGGGGCGGACCGAACTTCCCCGCCCTGGCCCTCGCCCAGCTGGGCGACGGCGGGTACCGCCCGTTCCACCCGCCCGGCGGCCTGGACGAGGACGGCGAGTTCAGCGGCGAGAACGGCGAGAACGGTGATCTCGGGGAGAACGGCGAGCCCGGTAGCGGCGGCCCGCGCGTCCCGCATCCCTTCGCCGAGGTCGCGGCCCGGGTGCTGGAGCGGTTCATGCCGCTGCCGGAGGAGTTCGCACCGGACCGGGTCAGCGCCGGCCGTCACGACCCCGACCCGACCACGAACGCCGCGGTGGAGAGCGCCCGCGGACTGCTCCGCCAGTTCGAGTCGGACAGCATGGTGCAGTACCTGATCGACGCCGTACAGCTCCTGCGGGGCGCCACCGAGCGCGAGGAACCGGGCGGCGGCTCCGATCCGGAACTGTGGGCCGAGTTCGCCCGCTGTCTGCTGCGGCTGTGGGAGGTCCAGGGCGGCGGCGACCTGCTGCGCGACGCCGAACGGGCCGCCGAACGGGCCGCCGAGCGGGCCGCCGCGCACCCCCGGGCCGTACGGGAACGGGCCGTGCTGGCCAAGGTGCTGCACGCCGCGGCCGACGACCGGCGCCGGCGCGGCGACCGCAGGGGCGCGCTGGATCTGCTGCGCCGCGCCGACCGCGAGTACACCGTCGCCTGCGCGGCGCCCGGCCTGGAGCCCGGCGAGGCGCTGCGGCTCACGCTGGAGCGGGTGCGCGCCCTGGAGGCGCAGTGGCGGCTGGGCGGCGACAGCGCGCTGCTCCAGGGCGCCATCGGCATGCTGGAGGCGTTCGCCGACGTCTGGCCCGATCAGGAGAACCGGCCGGCCGGGCTGCCCCTGGCCCACGGACGCACGCTGCTGCGGCTGTCCGGGGCGACCAGCGACACCGAACAGTCACAGGTGTACGCGGAACAGGCGGCGCGCTCACTGCGCGTGGCGCTCGCGCCGGGCGGCGCCCAGCACACCGTGGGCACCCAGGGCCGGATCCTGCTCGATCTGGTGGACGCCCTGCTGGGGTCGGGCGACGGCCTCGACGAGGCGGCGACCCTGGTCGACCAGGCGCTGGCGACGGTACGCGACGAGCGGCTGCTCGCCTCGCTCAGGATCCGGGCCGGCCGGGTGCGGGTCGCCCGGTACGAGCGCTCCGGCGACCCGACGGATCTCCAGGAGGCCGCCGAGTGCTTCAGCCGTGCGGCCCGCGGTGTCCCGCGCGACTCCCGGGCGCACGCGGATCTGCTCGCCGAATGGGGCAGGGCCCTGCTGCGGCGTGCCGAACTGCCGGACGGCAGCGCGCACATCGGCGCGGCGGTGCGGGTGCTGCGCGACTGCCGTACGGAGACGCCGGTGTCCACCGCGCGCCAGGCGGACCGGCTGCTGATGCTGGGGCAGGCCCTGATGCTGCGGCACCGGCTCAATGACGACCGGGTGGATCTGCGGGAGGCCGAGCATCTCTTCGGGCTCGCGGCCCAGGAGGCGCGCGATCCGCTGACGGCGGCCCGCTGCTGGCTGGAGCTGGGGCGCTCTCATCTCGACGCGTACCGCAGTCTGAACCGGCCCGCCCGTCTCGACGAGGCGGCCGAGGCGTTCCGGGACGCGGCGGACGCCGCCAGGACCGCGGAAGCGGAGCTGGACAATCCACAACAGCGGCTGCAAGCAGCCGAGTTGTGTGCTGCGGCCAGCCACTGGCGGGGTATGACCTATGAGGAGGCGGGACGGCCCCGGGCCGCGCGTGAGGCGTACCGGACGGCCCGTACGGAATGGCGCAAGCTGCCGGACGGCGGCGGCGAGGCGGCCCGCGCGACCACGGACCGGCTGGCCGAGCTGGAGCGCTGAGCGTTCAGCGGCGCGCGTTCAGCGGTGCGCGTTCGGCGGTGCGCGTTCCATGACGAACGTTCAAGGGTGAGCGTTCGACGGTGCGCGTTCGGCGGTGCGCCGACGGGTGCATGAAACCGGCACGACGACCACGGGGAGACGTGATGAGTGACATGACACAGAACGGGGAAGCGGGCGCGCCCGACGGTCCCGGCGGGATCGTCGACACGGGCGGACTGCCCGATCTGCTGGACCTGGACCTGGAGGCGCTGCGGACCCTGGACCATCCGGTGCTGACCGAGGTGGTGGCGGATCTGCGGGCCAGGGCCGAGCAGCCGAGGGAAATGCTGTGGGGGTTCACCAGCGCGTTCTGAGCGACGTTTCGCACACAGTTTCGGTCCGGGACGCGGTTGAACAGGACAACCTGGCTCCCGCTGTGTTTGCCTTCCGGGCCTTCCAGGGAAACACGCCATCGGCCGGGCAGCCACGGCTGCCCCGGACGCCGTACAGCATGGGGGTTCCGGAGTGTCTCGACGTGCGGTGCCGCGCGTGCCGGGGGCGCCGCGGATCCCGGAGGCGAGGGCCCCGGCGCACGCGACGCCAGGGATGCCCTCCGCCGCCCGGATACCCGTCCCCTTCGGACAGTTCATCGTCAAGGTGCACGGCCGCTGCAACCTCGCCTGCCGCTACTGCTATCTGTACGAAGGCCCCGACCGGACCTGGCGCACCCGGCCCGCCGCCGCCTCGCCCGCCGTCCTGGACCGCGCCGCGACCCGGATCGCCGAACACACCGCGGCCCACTCCCCGCGCGAGATCTCCCTCGTGCTGCACGGCGGCGAGCCGCTGCTCGCGGGCGCCGGCCGGCTGGCCGCCTTCGCCGCTCTCGTACGCGAGCGGACGGGATCCTGCGGCGCCGTCCCCACCACCGTCCACACCACCGTGCAGACCAACGGCACGCTGCTCACCGAGGGAAGGATCGCAACCCTCGCCCGGCACTCCATCCGCGTCGGCATCAGCCTCGACGGCGGCCTGGCCGCCCACAACACCCTGCGCACCGACCACGCGGGACGCCCCTCCTGGCCTGCCGCCTCACGTGGCGCCCGGCTGCTCGCCGCGCACCACCCCGAGACGTACGCGGGCATCCTCACCGTCATCGACCCACGGACCGATCCGGTCGAGATGTACGAGTCGCTGCTCGCGCTGCGCCCGCCCGCCCTCGATCTGCTGCTGCCGCACGGGAACTGGAGCCGCCCGCCGCCGGGGCTGCCGGCGGCCGTCCCCGGCGGTGAGCCGCCGGGCCCCAACCGCCCCACCCCGTACGGCGACTGGCTGTGCACCGTCTTCGACCGCTGGTGGCGGGCCGGCCGCCGGGAGACCCGGATCCGGCTCTTCGAGGAGTGCCTCGCCCTGCTGCTGGGGCTGCCGGGCGCCACCGAATCCCTCGGACTCGACCCCCTCAACGCCATCGTGATCGAGACCGACGGCGCCATCGAACAGGTCGACTCCCTCAAGTCCGCCTACGACACGGCCGCCGCCACCGGACTCGACATCTTCCACCACACCTTCGACGACGCCCTGCGCCATCCCGGTGTCGCGGCCCGCCAGGCGGGCGCGGCGGCGCTCTCCGCCGTCTGCCGCGCCTGCCCCCTGCTCGGCGTCTGCGGCGGCGGCCACTACGCCCACCGCTACCGCGAGGGACACGGCTTCACCAACCCCTCCGTCTACTGCGCCGACCTCGACCGCCTGGTGCGCCATGTGGCGACCAGGCTCACCGAAGCGACCAGAGCCGAAACGACCAGAGCCGAAACGACCGGAGCCGAAGCGACCACGGCGGGAGACGTACGGTGAGCCCCGCCGTCCCCGAGCGGCTGCTGCGTGAACTCGGCCGTACGGAAGGCGGAGCCGAGGCCCTCGGACTGCTCGTACGCGACCAGCACACCCGCCGCCTCGTCCTGCTGCGCGCCCTGCTGGAGGCGGCCGCCGCCGCACCCGCGTCGGTCTGCCCGCCCGGCGCGCTCGACCGGCTGCGCCGCGACTGGGCCCTGCTGGAGGCCGCCGAACGTGCCGACCGAGACGCCGTACGGACCGTCCTGCTCTACCCGCTGACCGGTCCCTGGGCGCAGCGCTGCCTGCACGGCCTCACCGCCGGCGCGCCGACCCCCGGACTCGCCGCCGACCTCGCCCACTTCAGCGCCCTCGCCGCGGCGGCCGCGATCCGGGCCCGGCTGCCCTTCACCGGGCGTCTCACCGCCCATGGCGGGCTGCTCGCCCTGCCCACCCTGGGTGCGCTCCGCACCCGGCCGGGACCGCCGGCCCCGGTCGGTATCGCCCTGGCCGAAGGCCGCGTGACGCTACGTCAGGAAGGCGCCGCGCCCGTCGTCGTACGGATGGAGGACGGCGGCGCCCGCTCCGGCGACCCGCGCTGGCTGCCGGTGCGAACGCTGCCCGCCGTACGGGCCGGCGCTGCTCCCGTACCGCTGGACGACATCGACCGGTACCGCGCCGCGGGCAGCGGGCCGGAACGGCAGGCGCCGCGCGCCGACACCAGCCTCGACGACCGCGAGCACACGGCGTGGGCGGCGTCCTGGTCGGGCCTGGAATCCCAGCTGCGCGTCGGCGGCGCACACCGGCCGGCCGAGGCGGTGGCCCTGCTGCGCTGCCTGGTCCCGCTCGCCCCGCCGCCGGGATCCGGACCCGACGGCGGGAGCGCGGCGCATTGCAGCGGAACCAGGCGGGAGGCCTTCGGCGCGGTCCTCAGCAGCAGACCGACCACTCCCGCCCACTTCGCGGCGACCCTCGTGCACGAACTCCAGCACACCAAACTCGCCGCGCTCAGCGCGCTCACGCCGCTGCACCACGAGGGCACGGCCGCCCGCTACTTCGCCCCCTGGCGGCCCGACCCCCGGCCGTTCGACGGGCTGCTCCAAGGGGCGTACGCGCACCTGGGGCTCGCCGACTACTGGCAGCGCTTCGCGCTCGGCGCGCAGCGCGTCTCGCACCGCGACCCGGCCTGGGCGGAGCACGCCCGCTGCCAGGAACAGGTGGGCGCGGTCCTGCCGGCGCTGGCCGGCTCCGGCGCGCTGACCCCGGCGGGCCGCGTTCTCGTCAACGAGATGATCGCGATGTACCACCGGCTGGCGGACCGTCCGCCGCCCGCCGGCCACCTCGCGCGAGCCACCGCGTATGTCCGTACGGCGCGGGTCATCTGGCGCCAAAGGAACGGAAGCTGAGGCGGCGCGCTCCAGGATGGATTCCGGCGGCTCCGGGGTATGTTAAAAGGGCGTATGACGATGCAGGGAGACGGTCGAATGCCCGGAGCGCGTAAGTCAGTTGGAGCGACCGGGACGCAGGCCGTCACCATCAGTTTCGCCGGGTTCAACCGTGCCTGGGCGGCCTGGATCGGGGACCGTCTGGAGCGGCGCGGACACGTGGTCGTCTACCAGCGCTGGGATCCGCCCGTGGAGACTCCGCTGGAGGAGGCGCTGCGGGATCTGCTGCTCGCCCCCGGCCCCGTCCTCGTCATCCTCAGCGACTGGTACTTCCAGGTCGGCCCCCGCAGCCACGACGAGTGGAACCAGGCGCTGCGCGCGGTGGTGGCCGCCGCCCCCGGCCGGTTCGCCGCCGCCACCGTCACCACCTCCGCGCTGCCGAGCGCCACCGCCGTCTTCGCCGCGGCCGACCTGACCACCGTCGGTGAGGAAGAGGCCGAGCGGCGCATCCTGGGCCGCCTCGGCCTGCCGGCCGATCTGCTGCCCGAGGCCGCCGACCCGCGCCGCGGCCCCCGCTATCCGGCCGAGACCCCCGATGTGTGGGGCGGCGTTCCCCGGCGCAACACGCGCTTCACGGGCCGCGAGGCCCTGCTCAACGACGCGTACCACGCGCTCCAGGAGGCCGGCCGCGGCGCGGGCGTGCTGACGCTGCACGGCATGTCGGGCGTGGGCAAGACCCAGCTGGCCGCGGAGTACGTGTACCGCTTCGGCGCGGAGTACGACGTGGTGTGGTGGGTCTCCGCCGACAAGCGGGTCACCTGCCGGCAGAAGCTCGCCGAACTCGCCCCGGCGCTGGGCCTGTCCACCGGTGTGGAGTACGGCGAGCGGCTGCGCGCGGCGCGGGACGCGCTGCGCCGCGGCGACCCGTACGCGCGCTGGCTGCTCGTCCTCGACGGAGCGGACGAACCCGAGCAGATCTGGGACCTGGTGCCGAGCGGCCCCGGCCATGTGCTGATCACGGCGCGCAATCCGGAGTGGGGCGAGTACAACAGCACCCTGGTCGAGGTGCCGGTCTACGACCGGGACGAGTCGGTGGCGTTCGTACGCCGCCGCGCCCCGCGTCTGACGCAGACGGAGGCCGACCAGCTCGCGGTGGCGCTGGAGGACCTGCCGCTGCTGCTGGACCAGACGGCCGGCTGGCTCAACGACTCCGACATGTCGGTCGGCCAGTACATCGAGCTTCTCGAGGACGGCATCGACCAGGACGTGGTCAAGGTCTCCGCCGACTTCCCGCTGGCCTTCCAGACCGGCTGGTCGATACTCCTGAACAAGCTCCGCGAAACCGTCCCCGAGTCCGTCGACCTGCTCCGGCTGTGCACCTTCTTCGCGCCGGGCGCCATTCCCGTACGGCTGGTGCGCGACCTGCCGGTGGACGGGCTTCCTGAGAAGCTCCGCGGACTGGTCGACGACCCGGTGCGGTGGGCGCGGGCGATCAACAAGTTACGGCAGTACGCGGTCGTGCGCGCCGCCGGAGTCGGCGAGCGCGAGGTCCACGACCTGGTGAACGACGCCGGTCCCACCGGTATGGCGGGCGACACGCTCTACATGCACCGGATGGTCCACCAGATCGTCCACCAGGACATGCCCGCGCAGGACCACGAGGAGTTCATCGAGGTGGTGCGCAGGGCGCTCGCCGCGGCGGACCCCGGCCGGCCGACCGACACCCGGCTGTGGCCCCGGTACGCGGAGATCACCCCGCATCTGAAGTGGGCCGACGTCCTGAAGAGCACCGACCCCGCGGTGCACACCCTGGTCCTCAACTGCCTGCGCTACATGTATCTCTCCGGGGAGTACCGGGCGGGCATCAACCTCGGCCGGCGTGCCATGGAGACCTGGCAGCGGCTGCTCGGTGCCACCCACCCGAGGATCTGGGACCTGAGCTTCCACTACGCCAATGTGATGCGGGCGGTCGGCGACTACGCCGGCACCGAGGCCATCGAACGGGCCGCCGTCGAGCATCTGCGCGCGGAGCGGGGCCCGATGGACCTGGAACATCTGCGGGCCGCCGGCGGGCTCGCCGCCGACCTGCGCGGCCTCGGCCGGTACGACGAGGCGTTCGAGGTCTCCGACTGGATCCTGGCCGCCTACCGCGAACTCCTCGGCGACCAGGACTTCCGCACCCTCAACGCGCAGAACAACCTGGCCGTCTCGATGCGGCTGCTCGGACGCTTCGCGGACGCCCTGGAGCTGGACCGGCGCACCCTCGACGCCAGACGCCAGCTGCTGCGCCCCCGCCATGCCTGGGCCCTCTACTCGGAGATCAACTACGCCACGGACCTGCGGCTGCTCGGCCGCTACAGCGAGGCCGAGTCGCTCCAGACGCAGAGCGCGCGCGTGCACCGGACGGTCCTGGGCGTTGACAACCCCCAGACCCTGCGCGCCGAGTACAACCTCGCGCTGTGCCAGTACCGCTCCGGCGACCGCTCCACGGCCGGGGAGCTGCTCACCCAGGTGCTCGAGCGCAGTGAGCGGGTGCTCGGCGAAGACGCCCCGGACACCATGAGGTTCGCGTCCGGCCAGTCCTGCTTCGCCCGCGAGCACGGGGACATCGACCAGGCCAGGGACATAAGTGACCAGGTCGTCGGCGGCTATCTGATGATGCTGGGGGAGACCCATCCCTACGCCGTTGGCGCCCGCGCCAACCATGCCCTGATCCTGCGGGGCGTCGGGGAGCGCGAGCAGGCGCATGCCCTGATCGAGGCCTCCCTCAGAGAAATGACGCGGGCCGTGGGGGAGACCCATCCCTGGACGCTGGGCTGCGCCGTCAACGCCTCGGCGCTGCGCAATATCGTGGGTGACGCGGAGGGCGCCGCCGCGCTGGGCGTCGACACCATCGCCCACGCCACCGAGGTCCTCGGCCGTACCCATCCGCTGACGCTCTCGGCCCGGATCGCGTACGCGGCGGATCTGCGCGCCCTGCGGCACGGGCGGCGCGCCGAGAAGGTCGAACAGGAGGCCCTGGACGATCTGGCGGCGACGCTCGGCGCGCAGCACGTCCACACCGTTTCGGCCCGCTCCCGCAACCGTCCGTACTGGGACTTCGAGCCGCCGATCATCTGAGGCCGCAGTCTTCCGGGGCGGATTCATCCGGGGCCCGCACTCATCCGAGGTCCGCATGCCGGAGGGCCCGGTACCGCGCTCACGCGGTACCGGGCCCTCCGTACTGTCCTCAGCGCCGTACTGTCCTCAGCGCCGTCAGGCGTCGAAGACCTCGCTGACCAGCTGCTGCTGCTCCGCCTGGTGGCGCTTGGCCGAGCCGACCGCGGGGGACGAGGAGTGCGGCCGCGAGATGCGGCGCAGACGCTCGTCGTGCGGGATGTCGGCGCCGACCGCCAGGTCCAGGTGGTCGATCAGGTTGAGCGCGATGAACGGCCAGGCACCCTGGTTCGCCGGCTCCTCCTGCGCCCACAGGTACTTCTCGGCGTTCGGGAACTTGGCGATCTCGGCCTGCAGTTCGGCACCCGGGAGCGGGTACAGGCGCTCCAGGCGCAGGATCGCGGTGTCCGTGACGCCACGCTTCTGACGCTCGGCGTCCAGGTCGTAGTAGACCTTGCCGGTGCAGAAGACGACCTTGCGGACCGCGTTCGGGTCCACGCTCACGTCGCCGATCACCGGGCGGAAGCCGCCGGTGGTGAACTCCTCCGCCTTGGACGCCGCGGCCTTCAGACGCAGCATCGACTTCGGGGTGAAGACGACGAGCGGCTTGTGGTGCGGGTTGTGGACCTGCCAGCGCAGCAGGTGGAAGTAGTTCGACGGCAGGGTCGGCATGGCGACCGTCATGTTGTGCTGGGCGCACATCTGGAGGAAGCGCTCGGGGCGGGCGGACGAGTGGTCCGGACCCTGGCCCTCGTAGCCGTGCGGCAGCAGCAGCGTGACGCCGGAGGTCTGGCCCCACTTCTGCTCGGCCGAGGAGATGAACTCGTCGACGACGGACTGCGCGCCGTTGACGAAGTCACCGAACTGGGCCTCCCACATGACCAGCGCGTCGGGGCGGGCCAGGGAGTAGCCGTACTCGAAGCCCATCGCCGCGTACTCGCTGAGCAGCGAGTCGTAGACGTTGTAACGGGCCTGCTCCTCGGAGAGGTACTGCAGCGGGGTGTAGTCCTCGCCGGACTCCTGGTCGACCAGGACCGCGTGCCGCTGGCCGAACGTGCCGCGGCGGGTGTCCTGGCCGGAGAGCCGGACCGGGGTGCCCTCCATCAGCAGCGAGCCGATGGCCAGCGTCTCGCCCATGCCCCAGTCGATCGTGCCGTCCTCCACCGAGGACGCGCGACGCTGCATCTGCGGCATCAGACGCGGGTGCACGGTGACCGTGTCGGGGATGTTGACCTGCGACTCGGCGATCCGCTTGACCATCTCCTGGGAGACCGCCGTCGTGACGGACACCGGGAACTCGGCCTGGACGTCCGGGACATGGGTCGGGGCGGGCTGCGAGGTGGCCTCGCGGACCTCCGCGAAGACCTTCTCCAGCTGGCCCTGGAAGTCCTGGAGCGCCTGCTCGGCCTCTTCCAGCGTGATGTCGCCGCGGCCGATCAGCGACTCGGTGTAGAGCTTGCGCACCGAGCGCTTCTTGTCGATCAGCCGGACCATCTGCGGGTTGGTGAACTGCGGGTTGTCGCCCTCGTTGTGACCGCGGCGGCGGTAGCAGATGAGGTCGATCACGACGTCCTTGTTGAACGTCTGGCGGAACTCGAAGGCGAGCCGGCCGACGCGGACCACGGCCTCCGGGTCGTCACCGTTCACATGGATGATCGGTGCCTCGATCATGCGGGCGACATCGGTCGCGTACATGGAGGAACGCGACGACTCCGGGGAGGCGGTGAAGCCGACCTGGTTGTTGATCACGATGTGGACCGTGCCGCCGGTGCGGTAGCCGCGCAGCTGGGACATGTTGAGTGTCTCGGCGACGACACCCTGGCCGGCGAAGGCCGCGTCGCCGTGGAGCGCGAGCGGCAGGACCGTGAAGTCCGTGCCCGCCTTGTTGATGATGTCCTGCTTGGCGCGGGCGATGCCCTCCAGGATCGGGTCGACCGCCTCCAGGTGGGAGGGGTTCGCGGCCAGCGAGACCTTGATCTGCTCGCCGTCCAGCCCGGTGAAGGTGCCCTCGGCGCCGAGGTGGTACTTCACGTCGCCGGAGCCGTGCATCGACTTCGGGTCGAGATTGCCCTCGAACTCCCGGAAGATCTGGGCGTACGACTTGCCCACGATGTTCGCGAGGACGTTCAGGCGGCCGCGGTGGGCCATCCCGATGACGACCTCGTCGAGGCGCGACTCGGCGGCGGAGTCGATGACTGCGTCGAGCAGCGGGATGACGGACTCGCCGCCCTCCAGCGAGAAGCGCTTCTGGCCGACGTACTTCGTCTGCAGGAAGGTCTCGAAGGCCTCGGCCGCGTTGAGCCTGCGCAGGATCCGCAGCTGCTCCTCGCGCTCCGGCTTGGCGCGCGGACGCTCCACCCGGTCCTGCAGCCACTTGCGCTGCTTCGGGTCCTGGATGTGCATGAACTCGATGCCGGTGGTGCGGCAGTACGACTCGCGCAGCACACCCAGGATGTCGCGCAGCTTCATCATGGACTTGCCGGCGAAGCCGCCGACCGCGAACTCGCGCTCCAGGTCCCACAGCGTGAGCCCGTGCTCGGTGATGTCCAGGTCGGGGTGCTTGCGCTGGCGGTACTCCAGCGGGTCGGTGTCGGCCATGACATGGCCGCGCACCCGGTAGGAGTGGATCAGCTCGAAGACGCGGGCGGGCTTGGTGACGTCGTCGTCGTGCGAGGCATCGATGTCCTTGAGCCAGCGGACCGGCTCGTACGGGATGCGCAGCGCCTTGAAGATCTCGTCGAAGAAGTCGTTCTCGCCGAGGAGCAGCTGGCTGAGGATCCGCAGGAACTCGCCGGAGGCGGCGCCCTGGATGACGCGGTGGTCGTACGTCGAGGTCAGCGTCATGACCTTGGAGATGCCCAGCTTGTTCAGGGTGTCCTGCGAGGTGCCCTGGAACTCCGCCGGGTAGTCCATCGCGCCGACGCCCAGGATGAGGCCCTGGCCGGGCATCAGACGCGGCACGGAGTGGACGGTGCCGATACCGCCCGGGTTGGTCAGCGACGCGGTGACTCCGGTGAAGTCCTCCATCGTCAGCTTGTTGTTCCTGGCGCGGCGGACGATGTCCTCGTACGCCTGCCAGAACTCGAAGAAGTTGAGCGTCTCGGCCTTCTTGATGCCGGCGACGACGAGCTGGCGGTCGCCGTTCGGCTTCACCAGGTCGATGGCGAGACCGAGGTTCACATGCTCGGGCTTGACCAGGGTCGGCTTGCCGTCCCGCTCCGCGAAGGAGTGGTTCATCGACGGCATGGCCTTGAGCGCCTGCACCATCGCGTAGCCGATGAGGTGCGTGAAGGAGATCTTGCCGCCGCGCGCACGCTTCAAGTGGTTGTTGATGACGATGCGGTTGTCGAAGAGCAGCTTCACCGGGACGGCGCGCACGGACGTGGCCGTGGGCAGCTCCAGCGAGGCGTTCATGTTCTTCGCGACGGCGGCTGAAGGGCCACGCAGCGTCACATACTCGGGGCCGGTGTCCGTTCCCGTGGCCGCGCTGCCGTTGGCGGCGGCCTTGGCCGGAGCCGGGGCGGGGGCCGCGGCGGGCTTGGTGGCGGCCGGCTGCGCCGGGGCGGGCGCGGGCTGGGCGGGGGCGGCGGCCGCGGGCTTGGCCGGCGCGGCGGGAGCCGCGGCCGGGGCGGCTGCCTGGGTCGGGGCCGCGGCCGCGGGCTTCGCCGGAGCGGTGGGCGCGGCGGGGGCCGGGGTGGCGGCCGGGGTCGTGGGCACCGCAGCCCCCGCGGCTGCGGTATCGACGGGCTTGTCCGCCGTGCCGGGCGTGCCCGGCTTGTAGTCGGCGAAGAAGTCCCACCAGGCACGGTCGACCGAATTCGGATCCTGGAGGTACTGCTGGTAGATCTCGTCGACGAGCCATTCATTGGCACCGAAGGCAGCGGCAGGGTTCTTCCCCTGCCCGTCTTCGTCGGTCGAGATGCTCGCGTTACTGGGGGACTGAGACGACACGGCGTGAACCGCCCTCTTCCGCTTCACAAGGTGATGGACAGCGGGAATCAAGGCTACGCCTTCCTGGCCTACAGATGGAGACCGGGCGGGGCATCGTCGCGCAAGTCACATCGGACGGCGGGTTTCAGCGTATGAATTGGCGGGAAACTAGCCGGGTTCCGGTGCGCCTGGCACCCACAAATCCCAGGCCACGGTGGGTCCGTGGCCCGTGCCCGCCCGTTCCGGGCCCCGTACCCGTAAGCCGCGCGCTGTACGTTCGAACCCTACGTCAACCGCGTGCCCGGGGGATTCCCGGAAGAGTGACCTGTATCCGGCAGCCACGAGCGGATTCGGCCACCCCGATGCGCCCGCCGTGCAGATCCACCGCCCAGCGCGCGATTGCCAGGCCGAGACCCGTACCGCCGTCGCTGCCCGGACCGTGCGGGGCCGCCGCGCTGCCCCGGTTGAACCGCTCGAAGACCCGGTGCCGCTCCTGCTCCGGGATCCCAGGACCCTCGTCCTGGACCTCCAGATCCAGCGACTCCGGCTGGGCGCCGCGCCGGGCACGGACCGTGACGCGGCCGTGCGGCGGGCTGTGCTTGACGGCGTTGTCGATCAGATTGGCGACCACCTGATGCAGCCGCTCCGCGTCCGCGTGCGCGGTCAGCTCGGGCGGCGAGACATCCAGATGCAGATGTACGTCCGTACGGGTGTGATTGCCGGAGCCGGAGCTCAGCCCGCGCTGCGAGGAGGCCAGATTGGCCTCCTTGAGCACGCCGGAGAGATACGGCCACACCTCGAAGCGCCGCGCCTTCAGCGGTACGACACCGCTGTCCAGCCGGGACAGGTCGAGCAGCGTCTCGGTCAGCCTGCCGAGCCGCTCCGTCTGCCTCAGGGCCGTGAGCATGGTCTCGGGGTCGGCGGCCGACACTCCGTCGACCACGTTCTCCAGCACGGCGCGCAGGGCCGCGATAGGGGTGCGCAGCTCGTGCGAGACATTGGCGACCAGCTCTTTGCGGTGCCGGTCCACGGCCTCCAGGTCGTCGGCCATGCGATTGATCGTGGAGGCGAGGTCACCCAGCTCGTCGCGGCGGTCCGCGCCGCTCACCCGGCGGGTGTAGTCGCCGTGCGATATGCCCTTGGCGACGGTGTTCATCTCGTCGAGCGGGGCAGTGAGGCCATGGGCCACGAACTGGGTGATCAGGAGGGTGGCGATCACCGAGAAGACGGTGATGAAGCGCAGCTCGGTCTCGGTGCGCAGGGCCACCATCAGCAGCCCGGTGGTGATGAAGACGGAGACGACGACGAGGGTGCCGAGCTTGGTCTTGATGGAGAAGGGCCGCAGCCCCGTTCGCTCGGGGCCGCCCGTGGCGCCGCTCCGGGTTCCCCTGCCGGGGCCGGCTCTGTCGTGCCCCGGCCCGCGTCTGCGTCCTTCTCCGTCGGCGCCGCCGCCGCCCCCGGGCCGGGTCACGGCGCGGGGGTCTCCAGCGCGTAACCGACACCGTGCACGGTACGGATCCGCTCGGCGCCGATCTTGCGGCGCAGTGCCTTGATGTGGCTGTCGACGGTACGGGTGCCCGAGGCGTCCGCCCAGTCCCACACCTCGGCGAGCAGCTGCTCACGGGAGAGCACCGCGCGCGGTGTGTTCGCCAGGCAGACCAGCAGATCGAACTCGGTGGGCGTCAGATGGACGTCCTCGCCGCGCACCCGCACCCGGCGCTGCGCGTGGTCGATCTCCAGCTCGCCCAGCCGCAGGATGCCGCTGCGCGGTGTCACCGCGGCGAGCGCCGCGCGCTCCACCCGGCGCAGCAGTACGTGCACCCGGGCCGCCAGCTCCCGCATGGAGAACGGCTTGGTCATGTAGTCGTCGGCGCCGACCCCGAGGCCGACCAGCATGTCGGTCTCGTCGTCGCGGGCCGTCAGCATCAGCACCGGCACCGGGCGCTGCGCCTGCACGCGACGGCAGACCTCCAGGCCGTCGAAGCCGGGCAGCATGACGTCGAGGACCATCGCGTCCGGCTGCCACGCCTCGGCCGCGTCGACGGCCGCGGGGCCGTCCACCGCCGTCTGCACCAGAAAGCCCTCGGCCCGTAGCCGCGCGGCGATGGCGTCGACGATCGTCGCGTCGTCCTCGACGACCAGGACCCGGCGCTGGGCGCCGGGCGTCGCCGCGACTCCGCTGTGGCTGGTGTGTGTCTGCTCCATCGCCCCGCCCCTGGTACGCGTTCCGCGATCCTTGATCTCCGATCTCCATGGAGATGGAGATCCGTGTGTGTGGGGAGCAGCGTAGAGGCAGCGGGAGGGTCGCGGCTACGCAGTGCGAACAGCGAGATGGATGACGTCGGGTACGCCTCGGGCAACCTGGATCTCTTCCGTCCTTACCCCAGTGAATCCGGCATTACGTAATGCTTCGTCGAAAGCGGGGGAGGGCTGCGCCGACCATACGGCGAGGACACCCCCTGGATTCAGCCGCGCCAGGCAGTGGGCGAGTCCGTCCGGTGCGTACAGGTTCCCGTTGCTGTCGGTGACGGTCCAGTCGGGTCCGTTGTCGATGTCCAGGCAGAGCGCGTCGTAGCTGTCCGTAGTCGTCCGTACATGCTCCAGCAGGTCGGTGTGCAGGATCACCACGCGCGGATCGGCGAGCGCCGCGCCCGAGATCCGGGCGAGCGGGCCCTGGTGGTGCCAGTCGATGACGGCCTGTTCGCGCTCGACGACCACGATCCGGCCCCAGTGGGGATCGGCGGCGGCGTGCGCGAGCGAGAAGCCCACGCCAAGGCCCCCGACCAGGACGGACGGCAGCCGGTCGCGGCGCTCGGCGGGGAGCGCGGCGAGCGCCGCGTCGATCAGCCGCCGCTCGGAACGTCCGTCCGAGGTGTCCATCAGGAAGCAGCCGTTGGCGATGATCTCCAGCCGCTTGCCCCGCTGCCGCAGGACGATCTCCCCGTACGGTCCGTCACGACGGTCCAGCGTGACGGGCTCGGTGCCGGCTTCGCCGCCGGGCTCGGCGCCTGCGGCGGACGGGGGCTCGGGCTCTGACACGGTGGGGACCTCCTCGTCCGGCGGATGCTCTCCCGGCCATCCTGACCGGGCAGGACGGAAGGCGGCAATCCGTTTCGGTGGCGCCACGCGGGGGGTGAGGAGAAGGTGGTCGGGTGTGGCCGACGTCATAGACGCGGTCGGGAGCCGTCGCGCCGGCCGGGGAGCGTTCGGCACGGTCCCTGCGGAAGGAGCCGCGGTGAACAGACTCGCTATACGCCGGATCGAGGACGGCGCACGACTCGACGGCGTACGGCTGGACGGCGTACGGCCGGCCGGATTTCCCCGCCAGCGGACCGCCCTGGTCCGGGTGAGGACAGCTCCTCCTGAGGAGGCGGTCTCCTCCAGGACTCCGTCGGCGAGGACTCCGTGGGCAAGGACTCCGCAGGCAAGGGCCGGGGCCGCGCTGCTCGGGGACGTACCACCGGGGCGGTGGCGCGTCGGGGTGCCTCTGGCGCTGATACCCGGCCCCGGTGGCACCCCGTTCACCTTCGGCTACGCCCTCGTCCTGCTCGCCACCTCGTTCTTCACCGCGTACGGCGATCCCGCCACGGTCGCCGCGCTGCTGCGCGGATCCAGCACGGATGTCGCGCATCTCGTCCACCACCCCGTGCTGGTGCTGGTCGCCAGCGCGCTGTGGATCGCGGGCGGGCCTGCCTCCCCGTACGCCGTGGGGCTCGTCCTCGTCCTGACCGCGCTGGAGCGCCGTATCGGCGGCCCGCGCACGGCCGGGGTCTTTCTGCTCGGTCATGTCGGAGCGACCCTGGCGACCGAGATACCGATCGGGCTCGCCGTACTGGCCGGGCAGCTGCCCACCACCTTCCTGCACCGCCTCGACTACGGCATCAGCTTCGGGCTGATGGCGAGCGTCGGGGCGCTGGCCGGGCTGCTCGCGCCAATCGTCAGATGGCCGCTGCTCGGGGCGGTCGCCCTGATGCTGGCCCAGGAACTGCTGGCCTACCGGGATCCGATCACCGATTGGGGCCATCCGACGGCGCTGGCGATCGGCGTCGCCTGCTGGCCGGCCGTGCGCCGGGTCAGGAGGGCAGCGGCGTCGCCGCGATGACACGTCGCAGGCCGGGCACCGGCTCGGCGTCGGACATCACCACTTCGTCGCCCCCGTGGCTGATGGCGTAGAGGAAGGCGTCGGGGGCGGGCCGGTCGTAGAGCACGCGGGGGAGCCGTTCGATGCCCGAGGCCGCCAGGGCGTCCCGCAGCTTGGTGAGGGCGGCGGGCCGCATCTTTGCCGTGCCGGTCGTGCGGCCCTTGACGAGGGTGGTGTACGTGCCGTCCGCGTACACCACCACGATGTCGTGGCGTCCGGCGATACCGCCGGTCCTGGTGACGGTGAGGAGGGTCTCGCCGCGCGACGCGGGGAGGTCCTGGGAGGGGTCCTGGGAGGGGGATTCCGACGTCGCCGGGTCCGCCGCGGTCGCCGTCCCCGAGGGGGCCGCGGTCGCCGTCGGGCCGCTCGATTCCGTACCGCGCCCGCTCGGCGGTTCCGTACCGCCCGCGCCGCATCCCACCAGCAGCAATCCCGCCAGCGCCACCCCGGCCGCCCCGGTGATCCGCCTCATTCCGGTACCTCCCCCATCCGTCGTCCGTACCGCACCAGCACGTGCCAGAGCTGCTTGACGTACTGCAGCATCTCGTCCTGCGTCCCCCATTCGGCCCATGCCCCCGGCTCCCGTACGACCGAGGCCGCCGCACGCCCCAGCGCCTCGGCATCGAGCATGCCCGCACGCGCGTACGAGCGACAGACCCGGGCGGCGAGCGGAACCATCACCGGGCCGCGGAACTCCGCGGTCACCTCGTCCGGCGCCAGGACGAATCCGGTGTGCCACTCCACCGCGATGCCGCACCGCCGTGCCATTCCGGTCAGCAGCCGGCCGGTCTCCGTGCCGCGGAACGACGGGTCCAGGACGAGCGCTTCCGCGTCGGCCGCGAGATCGAGGTCGCCATGGACCTGCGCCTCGATGTACTCGTCGAGCTTCCGGCCCGGACATGCGGCGGCGCCGCCGTCGGCGGGGTCCGCCCCGGTCGCGTACGGCAGCTTCTCGATGACCCCGGCGGCGTCCGGCCGCTCCTCCAGCAGCCCCGCCAGCACACAGCTGAACGCGTCGATGGTGCCCACGTCGGCGGGCGCCGCGTGGCTGTCGCCGTGGCAGTACGTCGCGCGGTCGTTGACCTCCGGGCGCAGCCGTACATGACAGGAGCCGAAGCGCGGGGAGGCTCCGTCGGGGTGGCCGTACAGATTGACGGCCCCGTACTTGGGCCGGTCACGGGGCCGGACCCCGGGCGTGTGGTAGGCCCCGCCGAACAGCCGCTCCTCCCAGCCGTCCCTGGCCCCGCCGGGGACGGCGGAGCGGCTGCCGTTGGAAAGACCGGTCTCGTACTGGCTGCGATAGCGGCCGTCCCGCGCCATGGACCCGGCGATCGTCGTGCCGTCCGCGAGGAGCCGGTCCGGGTGGAAGTTGAGGGTGATGCGCGCGTGCGCACGCATCAGCGCGGTGAGCGCGCCGGCTTCCCGGGCGTCGATCCTGGCGGGACGGGCCTCGGACCGCGCCACCGCGGTCGTCCGCACGTGCTGGAGCGCGGCGCGCTGGGCCGGGGTGAGCGGGGTGCCGGGACCGTTCATCGCGGAAGTATCGAGCGCTCCCACGCGGGCGGCAACTGATATCGCCGTCCGGGGCATGGACGCTGAGGCGTGCGCGTTGCACCACCATGCGGCAGCCGCTGATCGCTCAGAGCGAACGGGGCCGGGGGAACATCCGGGGGCTCACATGCATTGAGTCGGTATAGCTCAACTTGACTGCCGAAGGGGAGATCATGGCTGCCACGTCCACACCGCTCACGCTTCCCGTGCTGCCGCTCGACGACGAGGTCGTGCTGCCCGGAATGGTGGTGCCGCTGGACCTGTCCGACGCCGAAGTCCGTGCTGCCGTGGAAGCCGCGCAAGCGGCCGCCCGCGCTGACGACGGGGGTACGGGCAAGCCCAAGGTGCTGCTCGTGCCGCGCATCGACGGGACCTACGCCGGCACCGGCGTGCTGGGCACCGTCGAGCAGGTCGGCCGGCTCTCCGACGGCGACCCCGGCGCGCTGATCCGCGGCCGCGGCCGTGTGCGGATCGGCGCCGGTACGACCGGGCCCGGCGCGGCCCTCTGGATCGAGGGCATCAGCGTCGAAGAGATCACGCCCGATCCGCTGCCCGGATCCGTGACCGATCTGATCAAGGAATACAAGGCTCTCGCCACCGACTGGCTCAAGAAGCGCGGGGCCTGGCAGGTCGTGGACCGCGTCCAGCAGATCGACGACGTGTCCACGCTCGCCGACAATTCCGGTTACTCACCGTTCCTCTCCACCGCTCAGAAGGTCGAGCTGCTGGAGACCGCCGACCCGGTCGCCCGCCTCAAGCTCGCCACCCAGCAGCTGCGCGAACACCTCGCGGAGCAGGATGTCGCCGAGTCCATCGCCAAGGACGTCCAGGAGGGCGTCGACAAGCAGCAGCGCGAATTCCTGCTGCGGCGCCAGCTCGAAGCCGTACGCAAGGAACTGCGCGAGATCAACGGCGAGGGCGACGACGACGAGTCCGGCGACTACCGGACCCGCGTCGAGGCCGCCGACCTCCCCGAGAAGGTGCGGGAAGCCGCCCTCAAGGAGGTCGAGAAGCTGGAGCGCTCGTCCGACCAGAGCCCCGAGGGCTCCTGGATCCGCACCTGGCTCGACACCGTGCTCGAACTGCCCTGGAACGAGCGGACCGAGGACGAGTACGACATCAGAGGCGCTCAGGCCGTCCTCGACGCCGAGCACGCGGGCCTGGAGGACGTGAAGGAACGGATCACCGAGTACCTGGCCGTGCGCAAGCGGCGCGCGGACCGCGGCCTCGGTGTGGTCGGCGGCCGTCGCGGCGGCGCCGTGCTGGCCCTGGTCGGCCCGCCCGGCGTCGGCAAGACCTCGCTCGGTGAGAGCGTCGCGCACTCCATGGGCCGGAAGTTCGTCCGCGTCGCGCTCGGCGGTGTCCGGGACGAGGCGGAGATCCGCGGCCACCGGCGTACGTACGTCGGCGCCTTGCCCGGCCGTATCGTGCGGGCGATCAAGGAAGCCGGTTCGATGAATCCGGTCGTCCTGCTCGACGAGATCGACAAGGTCGGCTCCGACTTCCGCGGCGACCCGGCCGCGGCGCTGCTCGAAGTCCTGGACCCCGCGCAGAACCACACCTTCCGCGACCACTACCTGGAGGTCGAGCTCGACCTGTCCGACGTGGTGTTCCTCGCCACGGCGAACGTCCTGGAAGCCATCCCCGAGGCGCTGCTCGACCGTATGGAGCTGGTCAGGCTCGACGGCTACACGGAGGACGAGAAGGTCGTCATCGCCAGGGACCACCTGCTGCCCAGGCAGCTGGAGCGGGCGGGCCTGGAGCCCGGCGAGGTCACCCTGCGGGACGACGCGCTGCGCAAGCTGGCGGGCGAGTACACCCGTGAGGCGGGCGTACGAAACCTGGAGCGTTCCATCGCCCGGCTGCTCCGCAAGGTCGCGGCCGAACACGAACTGGGCGAGCGCGAGCTGCCGTTCACGCTCGGCGCCGACCAGCTGCGCAAGCTGATCGGCCGGCCGCACCACGTGCCCGAGTCCGCCCAGGACCCGGCCGAGCGCCGCACGGCGGTGCCGGGCGTGGCCACGGGCCTCGCGGTCACCGGCGCGGGCGGTGACGTCCTCTACGTCGAGGCCTCGCTCGCCGACCCGGAGACGGGCGGCTCGGGGCTGACCCTGACCGGACAGCTCGGTGACGTGATGAAGGAGTCGGCGCAGATCGCGCTCTCCTTCCTCCGCTCGCGCGGCGCCGAACTGGAGCTGCCGGTCGCCGACCTGAAGGACCGGGGTGTGCACATCCACTTCCCGGCGGGCGCGGTGCCGAAGGACGGCCCGAGCGCGGGCATCACGATGACGACGGCTCTCGCCTCGCTGCTGAGCGGCCGCCTGGTCCGTACGGATGTCGCCATGACCGGCGAGGTCTCGCTGACCGGCCGTGTCCTGCCCATCGGCGGCCTCAAGCAGAAGCTCCTGGCCGCCCACCGCGCGGGCCTCACGACCGTCGTGATCCCCAAGCGGAACGAAGCCGACCTGGACGACGTCCCGGCCGAGATCCTGGAGAAGCTGGAGGTCCACCCGGTGACGGATGTCCGCCAGGTCCTGGAGATCGCGCTGTCCCCGGCGGAGGTGATGGTCTCGGCGGCGGCCTGAGACCCCACGAAGCGAGCGGCCGCGGCCCGGAACGAAAGTCCCGGGCCGCGGCCGCTCGCGTTCCCATGACCTGATGGCAAGTAATGGAGTGGGCATGTCAAAAAGGAGCCGCGCACGCAGACCCATATGACGGAAGGGCGCCACGTCTGTGCCGTTGGTATAAACCTGCGAAATACTGGCCGAGCTGCGACAACAGTCGTCGGCGAAAGAAACTTTCAGGAGCGGAAAAGCGCGCGATGAGTGCTGACGTGCACGGGAGTGGGACGGCGAATGGGCCGGACACTGCCCGGAGCAGTGGCGTGGACCACGAATTCCTGGCTCTGGAACGGGAGCTGGCGGTCTTTCTGCGCCGCGCCCGCGCCAACTCCGGTGAGATGGCACGCGAGGTCCATCCCGAGCTGGAGCCCGCCGCCTACGGACTGCTCGTACGGCTGGAGGAGACCGGCTGCCAGCGGGCCACCGAGCTGGCCGGCTACTTCGGGGTCGGCAAGGCGACGATGAGCCGGCAGCTGCGTGCCCTGGAGGACCTGGGGCTGGTCACCCGCGAACCCGATCCGGCCGACGGGCGCGCCTCGCTGATCCGCATCACCGACGAGGGGCAGGCCCGCTTCCGGCGGGTCAGGGACGCGCGCCGCGCGATGTACGTACAGAAGCTGGCCGACTGGGACCGCGGCGAGGTCTCGGAACTGGCCCGTCTGCTCCACCACCTCAACGCCCGCGCGGAGAGCTGACAGCGGCAGGGGATGAGGGTTCGCGAGGGGTGAGGGGGGTGTGAGGAGGGGGGCGCCCCTCCTCACAGCTCCACGTACGTCACCGTCGCGTCATCGCTCGTCTTCCACCGGCGGAACGCCACCCCCTCGGGGTCCGCCCACTCCGCCGCCCGCACCCGGTCGATCAGCTCCTGCGGGCCGTTCTTCCGTACCAGCGCCAGGCAGTCCGTCCAGCCGCCCTCCCGGAACATCTCCACCCAGCGGGCCGCGCCGTCCGTCAGGGCCAGCACGGCACGCACCTCCGAGGCCGGCGTGCGGCCCGTCACCGCCTTCGCCGCGACCGCCGGATCCGCCGCGGCCGTGAAGTAGCCACCCTCCGTGTTGCGCAGGGCGTCCGCCGAGGCGACCGAGCGGAGGGCCTCGCGCGGGACGCGGTCCAGGCGGTCGTCCAGCACCGCCCGGACCTCGCCGTCCGGCGACTCCAGCAGCAGCGTCGAATCGGAGAGCACCAGATGCTCGACCGCGTCCGTGCCCCAACGCACCAGGACGACCGTCGCCTGAGGGGTACGTACGTGAGAAAGGTCACAGGTGGCGCGATGGGCGTCCGCGGTGCGCAGGATCGACATGGCCAGAATCTCGCTCAGTGTCATATCCCGCCGCGAACCGGACAGTTCGGCCAGCGCGCCACCCAGCCGGGCGGTGAACCAGGGCACCCCGTGCACACATCCGTCGTCGCCCGCCGGCGGTGTCACCCCGTCCAGGACGACCAGCGTCCCGCCCTCGCCCGCGGCGGGCAGCGCCACCGTGGTCCAGTCCTCATTGGGCCGTGCGGTGGCGCCGGGCGCGGTGGCGAATTCGATACGCATGGATCCCAGTCTGCACGACTCCGGCCGCCGTCCCCCACGACTCCTTCACGAGCTCTGCACGCCATGCCGACAGGCCCGTACCGCCAGGTCAGCCGCTGTCATTCGGCCAGCGCAAGCCGCCGGGGGAAGCTGCGGGCGCGCATCCTGCCAAAGCCCGCGCGGAAGGTCCACCCGGCAGGTAAGTTTCCGGAAGGGCCCTCAGTGGGAAGAGTTGTTCGCCAACTCCTTCTTGATGTTCACTCGTTCAGGTGGCGGAGCGGCCGATACACGCCTCCTTCCCAATAGGCTGGAATGGTCGAAAGCCGTACCAGGGGTGGGGGGTTCTCGTCGTGACCGGTCGTCACCTCTGCTTCACAGGCGGACGAATCAAGAATGCGAGCACCGGTGCAGAAAAAGCGGCCTCGGGGCAATGGCGTCACGCGCGGCGAATCTCCGGGCGACGCCCAGAAACCGGGAGTCACCGGGGCCGGCGAGGCCACCGGAGCTGAGGCCATCAAGGCTCAGGAAGGACGCCGAGTGCGGGTACGCAACCGGCTGGTCGCCGGTGTCGCCTTTGTCGGCATCACCGTCGTCGCGGCAGGCGCTCCCGCCGTGCTCAGCGCCTCCTCCGAACTGACCGACGCCCAGCGTCTGGTCACTCTCGCGGAGCTCAACCGGCAGGCCGTGACCCTCGCCCACTCCCTCGCGGACGAACGCGACGAGGTCATCGTCTACATCGCGGCCGGCCGCGACGAGCAGTCCGGCCAGGACGCCGGCTCCACCACCGGCGGCGCCGCCAAGGGCAAGGGCGAGCACCGGATCTCCGGTACCCGCAGCACCCGCGTCGACCGGCAGATCGACGAGATGCGCGCCGTCGCCTCCGCCTCCCCCGGCCTGCTGCGGGACCTCTCCACCGTCCCCTCCATCCGCCGCACCGCCCTCACCGGCAAGGGTTCGGCGCTGGAGGCGTACCGCGCGTACTCCGAGGTCATCGCCAAGCTCCAGGCCCTCGCGGACGAGCTGGCGGAGCGGACCCCGCCGGAAGCCGCCAACGGCACCCGGGCGCCCGCCGCCCTCGGCCGCGCCGTCGAGCAGGCCTCCGCCACGCGCGGACTGCTGCTGGCGGCGCTCGCCGTGCCGGCCGCCGCCGAGACCACCCCGCAGTTCGACCCGATCACCGGACTCCTCGTAGAGCCCCCGGCCGACGCGGACAGCAAGAAGAACGACCAGCTCCGCGACGATCTCAGCGCCGACGCACAGCAGTCGCGCGTCCGTGAACTCGCCGCGCTGGCCGACTTCGACCAGACCGCGGGCACCGAGGCGCGCGACTCCCTCACGACCACCGTCACCGGGCCCGACGTCAAGACCGCCGAGGGGTATCTGACCCGGCTCACCGACCAGCCCGAACTCTCCGACGCCGACCGCGACGCCGACCAGGAGAAGGTCGAGTCCTCGCTCTCCGCCAGGATCGACCAGATGCGTGGCGTCGAGTCGGGCCTCGGCTCCAGCCAGCTGGCGCGTCTCGAGCAGCTCCGTGACGACGATGTCACCGCGCTGGAACTGAGCATCGCGCTGCTCGGCGGCTGTCTGCTGATCGCCGTCGGGGTGTCCACCGCCGTCGCCCGCACGCTCACCAGGCCGCTCGCCGTCGTACGGATCGGCGCGGCCCGGCTCGCGGCCTCGCCCGGGACCGAGGAGCCGGTCCGCTTCACCGGCCGCAACGACGAGTTCGCCCAGGTCGTACGGTCCCTGAACACCCTGCACGGCAAGCTGCTCGACCTCTCCAGCCGCACCGGGAAGCTCGACAGCGACCGCACCGACCTGATCGGCGCGCGCGAGAAGGTCGTCGCCCAGCGCGCCGAACTCCAGGAGCGTACGGCCGACCTCGCCGCCCAGCTCCAGCAGCTGCGCCACACCGTCCACCACACCTTCGTGAACCTCTCGCTGCGCACGCTGGGACTCGTGGAGCGCCAGCTCGGCGTCATCGAGGGCCTTGAGGAGCGCGAGCAGGACCCGGAGCAGCTCGCCACGCTCTTCAAGCTCGACCACCTGGCCACGGTCATGCGCCGGCACAGCGAGAACCTGCTGGTGCTCGCGGGCCACGACCACGGCCACGGCTCCACCGGCCCGGTCCCGCTCGTGGATGTCCTGCGCGCGGCCGTCAGCGAGATCGAGCGGTACGAGCGGGTCACCATCCAGTCCCTGCCGCCGCACGCGCAGGTGGCCGGCTTCGCCGCGGACGACCTCAGCCATCTCGTCGCCGAACTGCTGGAGAACGCCACGGCCTTCTCCCCGCCGGACGCCGAGGTCCAGCTCTCCGGCTGGCTGCTGGAGAGCGGCGAGGTGATGCTCTCGGTGGAGGACCAGGGCATCGGGATGTCCGAGGACCGGATCGCCGAGCTCAACGCCCGGCTCGCCGAGCCGGCGGAGCACGACGACCACGAAGACGGCGAAGCCCGTGCGGACCGCGGCGGCCACGAGCCGCAGCGGGCGTACGGAGCCGACGCCGAGGGCGACGGGCTCGGGCTGCGTGTGACCGCGCTGCTCGCGGCCCGCCATGGCGTACAGGTCGAGCTGCGCAAGCACGAGCAGGGCGGGGTGGCCGCGGTCGTCGTACTGCCGCAGGCGCTGCTTCCGTCCTCGCCGCCGGCCGCCTCACCGCACCAGGCGCGTACGGCGGGGGCGGCCCCCGTGCTCAACCTGCCGGGGTCCGCCGCGGAGGCCAACTCCAATGCCCTGCCGGGCCGTTCGGCGGCCGATCCGCTGGTGGCCGCGGCGGAGGCCGCGATCCGCAAGGCGGAAGCGGCCGAGGCGCGGACGGCGGAGCCCCAGACGGTGGAGCCGCAACCCGAGCCCGCCCCGGAATCGGAGCCCGCCCCGGAATCGGAGCCCGTCGCGGAGGCGGAGTCCGTAACGGAGGCGGAGTCCGTCACGGAGCCGGAGACCGCCCCGGAGCCCGAGCCGACGCAGGCTGTCGCCGTACCCGAGACCGCGCAGCGGCCCGGCCCGTACGCCATCGGCCCTGACAGCCACGAGCGCGTCCCCGACGGCGAGCCGGAGACCACCGGCCCCGATCAGGACACCTTCACGATGCGGCTGCCCCGGCAGCAGCCCGCCGCGTCCCCGGCCACCGAGGTGGCACCCGAGGCGGCACCCGACGCGGACGAGTCCCCCGCCGCCGGCCCTGAGCGCATCACGGACAAGGGACTCCCCAAGCGCACCCCCAGGATCGTCGCGCCCGCTGCCGCGCCCACCAGGAGCAGTGGCAGTTTCGACGCGGACGCGCTGCGCCGCAGGCTCGGCGGCTTCCACCAGGGGGCGAAGGAAGGTCGACGCGATGTCGAGGCCGAGCTCACCGAGCAGATAGAGCCCACAGAGCAGACCGAAGAACATACCGATTCGACGGGGGAGACAGTCGAGGAGGCACGCAGTTGACTGCGACCGGCACATTCGGACTCAGTAGCGAAGCCCGTAACCTGCACTGGCTGTTGAGCAACCTTGTCGAGGAGGTGCCAGGAGTGCACTCGGTCGCGGTCGTCTCGTCCGACGGACTCCTGCTGCTCTCCTCGGACCCGGGGCAGAACGCCGAGGCGGCGGCCACCACCACCGTCCGCAAGGAGGGCCCCAGAGGCTCCAGCGCCGACCTGGCCACCATCGTGTCGGGCATCGGCAGCCTGACCGTCGGGGCGGCGAAGCTGATGGACGGCGGCGGGATCAAGCAGACCATGATCGCCATGGAGGAAGGCAGCGTCTTCGTCATGGCCATCAGCGACGGCTCGCTGCTCGGGGTGCACGCCACACCCGACTGCGATATGAGTGTGGTCGCGTACCACATGGCGCTGTTCGTCGGCCGCGCCGGACATGTACTGACCCCTGAACTCCGCGACGAACTGCGTAAATCGATGGAGAGCGCCCGATGACGCCTCCCGCAGACCCCACCCGCAGACTGCCCAAACGCGGCTCCGACCGCCGGCCGGCCCGGGTCCGCCCGTACTCGCTCACCGGCGGCCGTACCCGCTCCGGACACGTCCTGCTCGTCGAGACGTTCGTCGCCGCGCTGGAAGCGCCCGACGAGCGCATGGAACTGACGGACGGCGGGGCCTCCTCGCGCGTCATGCCGGAGATGCGGGCCATCGTCGAGCTGTGCCGGCGCATGCGTACCGTCGCCGAGATCTCGGCGCTGCTCAAGATGCCGCTGGGCGTGGTCCGCGTGCTGCTCAGCGACCTTGCCGACCAGGGAAAGATCCGTGTGTACGGGACCGGGCACGGCACCGGCCAGCCCGACCACGCGCTGCTGGAAAGGGTGCTCAGTGGACTCCGCCGTCTCTGACGTCACTGGCGTCTCCGGTTTCACCGGGGTCACCGGTAGGACCGGCCCGCCGGTCACCGCCGAACCCGAAGAGGCCGTCCAGGCCTGGCAGCTGGACCGTACCCGCGCGCCGATCGCCACCAAGATCGTGGTCGCGGGCGGCTTCGGGGTCGGCAAGACGACCTTCGTCGGGGCGGTCTCCGAGATCCCCCCGCTGCAGACCGAAGCGCTGATGACGCAGGCCAGTGCGGAGATCGACGATCTCAGCCAGACGCCCGACAAGCTCACCACGACCGTGGCGATGGACTACGGCCGGCTCACCCTCGACGACGACCTCGTGCTGTACGTCTTCGGCACACCCGGTCAGCAGCGTTTCTGGTTCATGTGGGACGACCTGGTCCGCGGCGCGATAGGCGCCGTCGTGCTGGCCGACACCCGGCGGCTGCCCGACTGCTTCCCCGCGCTCGACTACTTCGAGAGCTCCGGACTGCCGTACGTCGTCGCCGTCAACCACTTCGACGGCTCAGCGGCGTTCGAGACGGAGGATGTGCGGGACGCGCTGACGATCCCGCCGCACGTCCCCGTCCTGATCATGGACGCGCGCGACCGGATGACGGTCGTCAAGTCGCTGCTCACCCTGGTGCGTCACGCACTCGACGCCTCCCCCGAGTAGCGTCGGCCGACGTCAGCCGTCCGCCACGCGCGCACCACGTCGCACCACGTACGCAAACGGAGAACCCGCCATGCGGAAGATACTCATCGTCGGAGCCGGTCAGTCAGGACTGCAACTCGCCCTCGGACTCCAGTCGCAGGGGTACGAGATCACCCTCATGTCCAACCGTACGGCGGAGGAGATCCGGGCCGGCCGGGTCATGTCCACGCAGTGCATGTTCCACACCGCGCTCCAGCACGAGCGTGATCTCCAGCTGGGCTTCTGGGAGTCACAGGCACCGAAGATCGAGGGCGTCGGCGTCTCGGTCTCGGCCCCCGACTCGTCCCGCCCCATCGACTGGGTCGGCACGCTCGACGGTTACGCGCAATCCGTCGACCAGCGGCTCAAGATGGCCGGCTGGATGGAGACGTTCGCACAGCGTGGCGGCCAGCTGGTGATCCACGGCGCGGCCGTCTCCGACCTGGACTACTTCTCCCGTGCGTACGACCTGATCATGGTCTCCGCGGGCAAGGGCGAACTGGTCCAGATGTTCGGCCGCGATGCCTCCCGCTCTCCGTACGACGCCCCGCAGCGCGCGCTCGCCGTCTCGTACGTCCACGGCATGGGCCCGCGCCCCGAGCACCCGGACCACGAGGCGGTCCGCTGCAATCTGGTGCCGGGCGTCGGCGAGCTGTTCGTGATGCCGACCCTCACCACCTCCGGCCGCGCGGACATCCTCTTCTGGGAGGGCGTTCCCGGCGGTCCGCTCGATGTCTTCCAGGGCGTCAAGGACCCCGCCGAGCATCTCTCGCTCACCCTGGAGCTGATGGAGCGGTTCACGCCCTGGGAGTACGCGCGCGCCACGAAGGTCGAGCTGACGGACGCCAACGGCACGCTGTCGGGGCGGTACGCGCCGACCGTCCGCAATCCGATCGGGCGGCTGCCCGGCGGCGGCCTGGTCCTCGGTGTCGCCGATGTCGTCGTCGCCAACGACCCGATCACCGGACAGGGCTCCAACTCGGCGTCCAAGTGCGCCGCCTCGTACCTCGACTCGATCGTGGCGCGCGGCGACCGGCCGTTCGACGAGGCGTGGATGCAGTCGGCGTTCGACCGCTACTGGGACACCGCGCAGCATGTGACCAAGTGGACCAACGCCATGCTGGGCGTTCCCCCGGAGCATGTCCTCAATCTGATCGGCGCGGCGGGCCAGTTCCCGCCGGTCGCCGACCGGTTCGCGAACGGCTTCAACAACCCGGCCGACTTCGAGAACTTCTTCTACGAGCCCGAGAAGACGAACGCGTACCTGGCGGAGGTCTCGGGCGCGCTCTGACGGACGACCGGCCCGGGGGCGGGGCTTGTTTTTGATCCGGCGCCGCCCCCGGCCTTCGGTGTCCTAGGTGCCAGGGCCGTTCTACGGAGCGTTCTCCTCGCTGTAGCCGGTGTCCGTGCCGTCCATGGCGCCCGGCGGCAGCTCCGGTGGCCGGTACGACGCCGGGGCCAGCGAGCCGGCCGCCGGGTCCGGCCGTACGGCGCCCAGCAGCGGGTTCGCCGCGAGCGGTGAGACCTTGACGTGGCTGCCGGGGCGCGGTGCCTGGATCACCATCCCGTCGCCCAGGTAGATCGCCACATGCGTGGCCGTCGGGAAGTAGATCACCAGGTCGCCGGGGCGCAGTTCATCGAGCGAGACCCTGGGGAGCTCACGCCACTGCTCCTGGCTGGTGCGCGGGATGGCCAGACCGGCGCGCGCCCAGGCCTGTGAGGTCAGCCCCGAGCAGTCGAAGGACCCCGGCCCCTCGGCGCCCCACTCGTACGGCTTGCCGATCTGCTCGACGGCGTACTCCACCGCCTCGCCACCCCTCGCCGAGGGCGCCCTGCGCCCGCCCCCCTGCGGGGCCGCCTCGGGGCCGAGCGCGCCCGAACTGATCAGATCGCGCTGGGCCTTGTCCGTACCGGCCTTCTCCAGGGCGGTCACGGCGGCGATCTGCCCGCTGCTGAGGGAGGCGAGCAGCCGCTCGACCTCCTGGAGCCGGGCCCTGACCATGTCGCGCTGCCTCTGCTGCCTCGTGGCGAGGATCTGCTGCTTGTCGAGGGCCTTGCGGGAGGCCGACGCCAGGGCGTCGGCGCGCTTCTCGCCGCCTGTCAGCCGGGCCATGGTGGCCGCCCTGCCGCGCGCCGCGCGCTCCATCAGATGGCCTTCGTCCATGGCGTGCTGCGGGTCGCGGGCGAGCAGCAGCCGGAGAAAGCCGGAGAGTTCCGACCTTCCCTGGTACTGCTCGCGCGCCAGCCGGCCGACGTCGACGCGGCTGCGGGCGAGGGCGGTTCGGGCCCGGGTGAGGCCGGCGCCCAGTCTGGTGGTCTCGTCGCGCAGCCGGGTCAGCTCCGTCTCGGTGGCGTTGTACGCCTCGCTGGCCTCCTCGGCCTCCCGGTACAGCCGCTGGAGCTGGGTGAGCATCCCGGATACGGTGCCGGGCGCGGCCATCGCCCCGGGCGCGGCGACGGGGGCGGGTTCGGGTGCGGGTGCGGGTGCGGAGGCGGGTGCGGAGGCGGGTGCTGAGGTGGCCGGTGCGGAGGGGGCCGACGCAGAGGGGGCGGGCGCGGAGGGGTCCGGTGCGGCGGCGGTGTTCGTGGGTACGGCGCCGTCCGCCGCCGCGCCGGGCGTCGGTGACGCGGATGCGCTGGGTGTCGGCGCGGCGGGGGGCGGGGCGCCGGACGCGGACGCGCTGGGTACCGGATCGGCGCCGGGCTCCGCGGCGGCGTGCGACGCGAGGGGCACCGCCGCGAAGACCGTCGCGGTCGCCAGCGCCGCCGTACAGGCCGCGCGCACACGTCTTCCTGACACGTCATCACCTCCGGTTGCGGGATGGAGTATCCAGTCCTAGGTGATGACGAGAGGACAAATGGTGTGACTAGCTCACGAGTAGGCGGTTCAGCGCAACAGCGTCACCCCGGGCGGGCCGATGCGGCCGCCGCCCGGCGTGGCGTTTAGGCCCTGTCCGGGACTTATCGTGTGGAGCCGCCCGGCTTCGACCAGGGCCACTTCAGGGTGCGGGGTTCGCGGCCCTCGGAGACGTACTCGTACATCCAGCCGCGCTGGAGTCCGAGCCGCTTGGTGTAGCCGGCCGGCGCGCGCCGGTACGTGTGGATGGTGGGCGGCCCGCCGTCCGCGGCCGGCACCGGGATCTCGTACCACTTGGGCGGATGCCCGGTCGGCCCGGTCAGGACGGGCAGTACGCGCCCGTCCATCGGCCCGCCGACAAAAGGAGTTTCTTCGCTTCTCACACCCCCAGTCTCGCTCAGACCCGGCAGGCCGTCGCTCCGGTGCGGCGCGGGCGGCCGGGTCCGAGAACACCCGACGCGCGGCACTAGCGGAGATGCGCCGCCTCGTTCACCACGGGGATCAGCCGGCGGGCCAGCGTTCCGACAGGCCCGTCCGGATTCTCGTGTGCCGCCAGCCCGCTGATGGCCGCGGAGGTCTCCTCGTCCGTGGCCGACGTCGCGGCCAGCAGGGCGATGAGATGGTCGACCAGCCAGTCGCGCAGCTCACCGGCGGTCGGCTGCTTGCCTTCGTCCAGCCATATCAGCGACGCCGACTCGACGGCCGCTATCCAGGTGCGCACCATCATCCGCAGCCGCGCGCCGGGACGGTCCGTCCCGAGATGCAGCAGGATCTGCTCGGCCGCGACCCGCCGTACCTCGTCGACGATGGCGGTCGTCCGGGACGTCTCGCAGACGCTGCCGCCCTGGAGCAGCGCGCTGAACCCGGCGTCGTGCTGGTCGACGAAGGCGAGGTAGCGGTCGAGGACGCGCTTCAGCCGCTCGGTGGGCGGTCCCACCGGCGGCTCGGTGAAGCACAGCTCCAGCTCATCGGCGGCGGAGCGCAGCGCGGCCTCGTACAACTGCTGCTTACCGCCGGTGAAATAGCGGTAGACGAGCGGCCTGGACACGCCGGCGGCCGTCGCGACGTCGTCGAGGGAGACATCCTCGGGCGCCCGGTGCGCGAAGAGCGTGAGGGCGGCGTCGAGGAGTTGAGTACGGCGCTCCTCGACGCTGAGCCGTCGGTACGCGGGCGTTACGGGCGCGGTCATATCGGCAGCGTAACCGCAGCGCACCGCACCGGCGAGCGGCCGGACGGGAGCCGGTCAGGCAAGGAGACCGGATGACTTCCAGAGCTTGCGGCCCGGTCCGCGCAGTACGCCGATGTCGTCGAGGAAATCCGTGAGCCGCTTGGCACCCGACTGCATCACCTCGCGGCGGTGGCCGCTCGCCCTGACCTGCGCGACGGCCTCCGCGCGGTCGAGACCGACGTTCTCGTACACCTGCGGGTTGATGAAGCAGACCGAGAAGACCCGGGCCGCCTGGCCGCAGCTGAGCCGGGTGAACTCCTGCTCCCAGCGCGGGGCGGTCACCATCTGGCGCCGCAACTCCTCGCGGGCGTAGCGGACATGGCGTGCCTCTTCGATGACATGGATACGGGTCACGCCACGGACGAGGCTCTGGACGCGCTCGTCGGGGAAGGTCAGCCGCTGCATCCAGTCGAGGATCTCCTCGCCGAGGAGGGTGGCGGCGAAGGACCCCGGGGTTGTGGAGACGGTCTTCAGGACGCGCGCGATGTTGTGGTAGCGCCGGGGGACGGGGTAGGCGGGGGCGCCGCCCTTCTGGATCATTTTCGCGAACATCATCGAGTGCCGGCACTCGTCCGCGATCTCGGTGAGGGCGTAGCGGACGTGGTTGCTGGTCACGGGCTTGTCGTAGATGTGCCTGACCAGCAGCTGCATCAGGATGATCTCGAACCAGATGCCGAGCGAGGCGAGTGACGCGGCCTCGTGCCTGGCCAGGTCCATCCGCTGCTCCTCGGACATCTTCCGCCAGAGCGGAGTGTCGTAGAGGGACACCAGCTCCGGTGGCCAGAACCACTTGCCGTCCTCGGCCGGTGCCTCCCAGTCGAGTTCCTTGTCGGGGTCGAAGGAGTGCTTGGCGGAGGATTCGAGCAGCCGCTCGGCGACCTGCTCGCGATCCCGGAGGGGGCCGAGGGCGTCGCGGAGTATCTGCACGTCGCGTTCGGTCACTGTCGTCATGGCTGAGCGCACCTCATGGCTGGGTCACCGGGCACGGGCCCGGGCCCGGTAGGGGTTACCGGCGGGTCACCTCTTATGAGACTGCTCGTCAGCAGGGACGTCAATGCCTTGGGTGGGACTTGTTGACTCGGCGTCTAGTGGCGTGTGGGGGCTGGAGTTGTCGTCTGCGGGTGAGGGCCGAGGGGTATTCGGGGTGGGCCGGGTTGTGTGGTGTCGGGTGGGGCCGCCCCTTTCTGTGTGAGTGTCGCGGTTGCGGGCCGGGCGTCAAGGGCGCTCCTGCGTCGCGTCGGCTGCGCCGATTCCGCTGCGCTCCACCCTTGACCCCCGCCCCTCCACCGCAAGTGAAGGCAGTGGGGGGCGGCCGGGGGGAGGGGTTCCCGGGGGGCTTGGTTCTGGGCCCGGGCGCTTTGCCGTCTTCGGGTCGGTGGGTGGATTGCGCGGCAGTGGAATGGGGCGGCCCGGCACCGGCTCAGCGGCAAACCCTTATCAGCTGTCTGAGGCGCAAGCTGGTGTCTGAGCTGGGGTTGTCGTCTGCGGGTTAGGACCGGGGGGTACCCGGGGTGGACCAGGTCGCGTTGAGCACCGGAGGGCCGCCCCTTTCTGTTTGAGTGTCGCGGCTCCGGGCCGGGCGTCAAGGGCGCTTCGCGTCGGCTGCGCCGATTCCGCTCCGCTCCACCCTTGACCCCCGTCCCTCCACCGCAAGTGAAGGCAGTGGGGGGCGGCCGGGGGGAGGGTTCCCGGGAAGATCCGCTGTTCCCTGGGGTCCGTTCCCGGCCGCCAGGTCGGTGGGTGGTCCGCGCGGCAGTGGAATGGGGCGGCCCGGTTCGGCTCGGCGACTGACCATCGTCCGTGGCCGAGGCGCAAGCTGGTGTCTGAGCTCCGTGACCGCATGACACCCCAGAAGCGGGTACGAGAGGCGCTCGACGCCCTGATATGTACCTATTTGCCCGGCTGGTTGGGGTCCTCGGAGGACGGTGCTGTGTCAGGGGGTGCGTTAAGCGGGTTCCCGAGCACATCGGAGCCCTCTACCGGCCCACTTTCGTCTCATACGTCACACCCACCCCGCCACCCACCAAGCTCAGACACCTGCTTGTGCCTCGGACAGCTGATGAGGGTTTGCCGCTGAGCCGGTGCCGGGCCGCCCCATTCCACTGCCGCGCAGACGACCCACCGACCCGAGGTCGGCAAAGGGCCCGGGCCCAGAACCAAGCCCGCCGGGGAACCCTCCCCCCGGCCGCCCCCCTCAAAGAGTCACTTGCGGTGGAGGGACGGGGGTCAAGGGTGGAGCGCAGCGGAATCGGCGCAGCCGACGCGACGAAGGAGCGCCCTTGATGCCCGGCCCGGAGCCGCGACACTCACACAGAAAGGGGCGGCCCCACCCGAACCACACAACCCGACCCACCCCGAATACCAGCTTCTGACCCGCAGACAACAACCCCAGCTCAGACACCTGCTTGTGCCTCGGACAGCTGATGAGGGTTTGCCGCTGAGCCGGTGCCGGGCCGCCCCATTCCACTGACGCGCAGACCACCCACCGACCCGAGGTCCGCAAAGGGCCCGGGCCCAGAACCAAGCCCGCCGGGGAACCCTCCCCCCGGCCGCCCCCCTCAAAGAGTCACTTGCGGTGGAGGGGCGGGGGTCAAGGGTGGAGCGCAGCGGAATCGGCGTAGCCGACGCGACGGAGGAGCGCTCTTGATGCCCGGCCCGGAGCCGCGACACTCAAACAGAAAGGGGCGGCCCCACCCGACATCAAACGACCCGGCCCGCCCCGAATACCCCTCGGTCCTGACCCGCAGACAACAACCCCCCGCCTACCCCCGCACCGCAGCCGCGTGCGTTTCCGCCGCTTGGGCGATCTCAAGCAGCGAGGCATCCGCTCCTCGCTCCGCCACCAACTGCAGGCCCACCGGGCAGCCGTCCGGGGTGAAGCCCGCCGGGATGCTTGCCGCTGGGTGACCGCTCAGGTTGAAGGCCCAGGTCAGTGCGGTGGAGTACAGCTCGCCCGGACCCTCGTGCCCATGCGGCCGGTTCGGGGTCACCGGGGTGATCAGCAGTGACGTACGGGCGAACAGGCCGTCGAGCCTGCGGTCGTTCTCCGCCCGCACCTCCCCGGCCCGTACCCCCGCCGTCCCCGCCGCACCGCCGCCGCGCACCGCAAGCCATGCCTTGCGCGGGTCGAGCAGGGCGAACGGCCGCCGCGGCGGCTCCAGCCGTATGACCCCGGCCGTCACCAGCCGCTCCACGGCGGCCCGTACGACCGTCGCCACCTCCGGGTCCGGCCGGGCGAAGCCCAGGTCGGGGGAGAAGACAGCGGGTACGGGAAGCCGCACCGGGAGCGCCTGTGACGCCACCCCGCCCGGGTCGAGCACCCACCGCAGATACGCCTGCGCCTGTGCCGCCGAGCGGGCCAGCACTCCCGCCGACGCCAGGCCCGTACGGTCCGGCGACGGCAGCAGCCCGTTCGTCGTCTTCAGGCCGAACACCCCGCACCACGCCGCCGGGATGCGGACGGAACCGGCGCCGTCGCTGCCTGTCGCCAGCGGCACCATGCCCGCCGCGACCGCCACCGCCGACCCCGCGGAGGACCCGCCGGGGGTGCGGTCCGCGCGGTAGGGGTTGACCGTACGGCCGTGTGTGCCCTGCCCCCAGGTCTGCCAGTACGTGTCGGGCCCCGGCACCGCCGTCGAGCCGACCGGCACCGCACCCGCCGCGATCAGCAGTCCCGCCGCGTACGACCGGATACCGGTCGGCCCCTTCACCGCGAACGGCACCCCCGCGAGCGGCAGTCCCGCGTCCACCGTCCGTGCCCGCTCCAGCGCTTCGTCGCCCCACACCTCGATGAAGGCGCACAGCTCCGGATCGAGCCGTTCGATCCGCGCCAGCGCCTCCGCCACCCTCTCCACATCCGCCATCGCGCCCCCGCCCCGCCTTCCCCGGTCGCCCCGATCGTCCCCTGGCGCCCTTCGCCGCGCCCCGCTACTTTCTCAGCGCCTCCTCCATCACCGCCCGCGCGATCGGCGCCGCGTCACCGCCCCCGCTGATGTCCGCCCGGTCGGCCGCCGCGTCCTCGACCACCACCGCCACCGCCACCGCCGGCCTGAACGTGTTGTCCGCCTGCGCCCACGCGATGAACCAGGCGTACGGCGTACCGGAGTTGCCCACCCCGTGCTGCGCCGTCCCCGTCTTTCCGCCGACCGTCGCCCCGTCGATCGCCGCGTTCGTGCCCGTACCGTCCGTGACGACGTCGATCATCAACTGCCTGACCTGCTGCGCCGTGGCCGGGTTCATCACCCGCCGATAGGTCCGGTCGCCGGTACGGGACACGACATCGCCGTCCGAGGCCAGGGTCCGGTCCACCAGATAGGGGTATCTGAGGTCCCCGCCGCCCGCGACCGCCGACGCGACCATCGCCATCTGGAGCGGAGTCGCTGTCGTGTCGAACTGCCCGATCGAGGAGAGCGCCAGCTGATCGTCGCTCATGCGGGTGTCGAAGTGGGACGCGGCGACCCCGGACGGGATCCTGAGCCCGCTGTCGTTGAAGCCGAACCTCTTCGCCATGTCCAGCATCCCGTTCAGCCCGACCTCCACCCCGAGTCCGGCCAGCACCGTGTTGCAGGACCAGGTGATGGCGTACGCCAGCGACGCCCCGTCGCACCCGCCCGCCTCATTGGGAAGCGTGGTCCGCGTGCCCGGCAGGACATACGGCTCGGGGATGCCGGTCGGGGCGTCGACATCGGTGACCGTACGGGAGTCCAGCGCGGCCGCCGCCGTCACGATCTTGAAGGCGGAGCCCGGCGGATAGGTCTGCCGGATGGCCCGGTTGAGCATCGGCTGCGCGGCCTCGCCGTTCAGCCGGGTCCAGGCGTCGGTGACGTCCTGGCCGGTGCCCGACAGCTGCTCGGGGTCGTACGACGGACTGCTGACCAGCGCCAGAATCTTGCCGGTGGTGGGCTCGATCGCCGCGACCGCGCCCCGTCTGCCGGCGAGTCCGTCGTACGCGGCGCGCTGCATCGACGCCTTGATGGTGGTGGCGACCCGGCCGCCGGGCTGCCGGCTGCGGGTGACGTCGTTCCAGAAGGGAAGAGGGGCCAGCCTCGGGTCCGTACCGGAGAGGATGTCGTCCTCGGCGTTCTCGATCAGCGTCGTGCCATAGGTCTGGGAGGCGTAACCGGTGACGGGTGCGTACAGCGGACCGTGCCGGTAGGTGCGTTCGTAGCGCAGCTGCTGCCTGGTGTCCTTCGAGCCGGTGACCGCTTGGCCGTCGACAAGGATATTGCCGCGCGGCTGCGCGTAACGGGCCACGGTGTCACGGCGGTTGGCGGGATTGTTGTCGAGTGAGTGGGCCTCGAACACCTGGATCCTGACCGCGTTGACCAGCAGCGCGAGGAGCAGCAGCAGACAGAGGGCGGCGGCCCGTCGGATGTACCGGATCACCGGTCGTCCTCCCCGGTCGGCCTGATGGCGCCGTCCTGCGGTCTGATGGCCCCGTCCTGTTCGTTCCGCCCGTCCTGTCCGCCCCACCCGTTTTGCCGGCCCCACCCGTCCTGCCCGTTCGGGGCGATGACTCCGGTCTCCACGGTCTCCGGATGCGGACTGCGGGCCGAGTCGCTGAGCCTGATGAGCAGCGCCACGATGATCCAGTTGGTGACGACGGACGAACCGCCCTGCGCGAGGAAGGGCATCGCCATACCGGTGAGCGGGATCAGCCCCATCACGCCGCCCGCGATGACGAAGACCTGGAAGGCGAGGATCGAGGCGAGTCCGATGGCGAGCAGCTGTCCGAAGGGGTCGCGCAGGGCGACGCCGGCGCGGTAACCGCGGGCCACGAGCAGCGTGTACAGCAGGAAGATGGCGGTGAGACCGACCAGGCCCAGTTCCTCGCCCGCGGTGGCGAGGATGAAGTCCGACTTGGCGGCGAAGCCGATCAGGATGGACCGGCCGCGGCCGAGGCCGGTCCCGAACAGCCCGCCGGCGGCGAACGCGAAGAGCGACTGGGCGAGCTGGCCCGGGCCGCGGCCCTCGTCGATGGACGCGAAGGGGGCGAGCCAGTCCTGAACCCGGCTGTGGACATGAGGTTCGAGGGAGCCGACCGCGAAGGCGCCGACCGCGGCGAGCAGCAGTCCGACGGCGATCCAGCCGGTGCGCCCGGTCGCCACGTACAGCAGGATCACGAAGAGCCCGAAGAAGAGCAGCGAGGTGCCCAGATCCCGTTCGAGGACGAGGACGATGACGCTGAACAGCCAGATGGCGACGATCGGGCCGAGGACCCGGCCGGTGGGCAGCTGGAGCTTCCAGAGGGTGCGGCCGGTGAAGGCGAGGGCGTTGCGGTTGGCGGCGAGGTACGCGGCGAAGAAGACGGCGAGCAGGATCTTGGCGAACTCGCCCGGCTGGAAGGAAAATCCGGCGAACCTGATCCAGATCTTGGCGCCGTTCACGGCGGGGAAGAAGATCGGCACGATCAGCAGCACCAGCGCGGTGGCGACCGAGAGATAGGCGTACCGCTGTAAGACGCGATGGTCGCGCAGGAACACGACGACGCCGGTGAAGAGCGCGACACCGAGCGTGGACCAGATCAGCTGGGTGGGCGCGCCCCGGGCGTCCGGGGTCTCCAGGTCGAGCCGGTAGATCAGCACCAGGCCGAGGCCGTTGAGGAGGACCGCGATGGGGAGCAGCAGCGGATCCGCGTACGGGGCGCGGAGACGGACCGCGATATGCGCGAGGAGGGCGAGCATGCCCAGACCGGCGCCGTACGCGGCCGCGTCCTGCGGTACGGCGCCGTCCGCGCCGAGCCCGACGCTGATGTAACCGAAGACGGAGATGAGGACGGCGCAGACGAGGAGCGAGAGTTCGACACCGCGGCGCTTGGGGAGGCGTTGCCCGGGCGGGGGAGCGCCCGCCGTCGTTGCGGTCATGTTCCGCAACGTAGCAAGGCAGCCTGCCTCATGTCCGCTTATGTAAAGACATAAGGCATGTCGAACTCATGTCGAACTCACGTAGCCCGACGTCCGTGCTCAGGAAGCGTCAAGCCGCGGATGGGTCAAGCCGCGGGAGGGTCAGCCGCGCGAGTGCCCCGCCGTCCGGCGCGTTGCTGAACACCAGCTCGGCCCCGATCACCGCGGACTGGCCGACGGCGATGGTCAGTCCGAGTCCGTGCCCCTTGCCGCCGCCTTCCGTACGGAACCGTTGTGGCCCGTGCTCCAGCAGATACGCCGGATAACCCGCGCCATGATCGCGTACGGTCACGGCCGGGCCCTCCACGGTCAGGACCACCGGCGGCCGTCCGTGCTTGTGGGCGTTGGCGACGAGATTGCCGAGCACCCGCTCCAGCCGTCGCCGGTCGGTCTCGACGGAGGCGTCCCTGACGACCCGTACCTCCGCCGGTGTGCCCGACGCCCGCACCACCCCCGCCGCCAGCGGCGCCAGTGCGTGGACGGCCAGATCGACCTGCTCCGTACGGGCGTCGAGGCGCGAGATCTCCAGCAGGTCTTCGGTCAGTGCCCGCATTGCCCGTACCCGGTCCCGCACCAGCTCGGTCGGCCGGCCCTCGGGCAGCAGTTCGGCGGCCGCGGAGAGTCCGGTCAGCGGGGTGCGCAGCTCATGGGCCACATCGGCGGTGAAGCGCTGTTCGCTCAGCAGCTTGTCCTGGAGCGTGGAGGCCATGGTGTCGAGCGCGCCGGAGACCGTGGCCACTTCGTCCTCGGGGCGTGAAGGGTCCTTCGTACGGGGGTCGTTGACGCGGGCGTCGAGATCGCCGGCGCTGATCCGCCGCGCCACCTGCGCGGTCAGGTGCAGTCGGCGGGTGACCCGGGTGACGGCGAACGCGCCGACGAGGAGGGTGGCGCCGATGGCGAGCACGGAGGAGCCCAGGATCGACCGGTCCAGGTTGGTGATGGTGCTCTGGCTGAGGGTGTAGTCGACGCGGGCCGCGAGCGCCGTATTTCCGGCGGGTCCGGCCGCCCACATGGTGGGCCGGCCTTTGAAGTCGGCCACCATCGTGCCGCGCCGGCCGCTCGTGGCGAGCGCGCGCAGCGGCTCGGGCAGACCCGGCGCGTCCAGCCCGGCGAACCGGGGGAGCGGCTGGCCCGCCTCGTACGCCCGGGTCACGGTGGCGAGCCGGGACAGCGCCTTCTGGCGGGCCGAGTCGACGGTCTGGCGGGTCACCGAGACATGCACGAGGGCGCCGAGCAGGGCGGCGAGGGCGCAGCACATCACGGTGATGAAGACGGCCGACTTCCAGGTGAGGGTGGCGGTCCAGGCGGGCGCGCGGGGTCTCATGGGGTGCCTGCCGACGATGAGGCGCGAGGTGTTGGTGGCGGCTGTGTGCCCTGTGGGGTCTGTCTGTCCTGTGTGCTTGGTGGGTCCTGTGGTGGGGCGGGGGAGGGGGCGCCGGAGGCTTCCGGCGCGGGCGGGGTGTACATCCGGGCGGGGACGATCTCGTCCTGGGCGGGGAGCATTGTCCCCTGCCGGGCGTCCCAGGACCAGGCCGTCCGGTACTCGTATCCCGGGATGCCCGCCGAGACCACCCGCAGAATCAGATCCTCGCCCGCCAGCTCGACGGCGACGACCTGGTCGGAGGTGGACATGATGCGGGTCAGCCCGCCGTTCTCGGCCTGATAGCAGCGCACGGCCAGCTGCTGGCGGGGCAATGTGACGCCCACGATCAGCTCGTCCCGGCCGTCACCGGTCAGATCGTGGTGGTACGCCTTCAGGACCGGGCACGAGGCGGGTGCTTGCGGCTGCCTTTCCGGTCGTGTCCCCGCCCGGCTCCCCGGCCGCTTCTCGCCCTGCGTCGCCGATCGCCTGTCACAGTCCGCGAGCCGCGTGACGGTCTGCTCGGGGAGCCCACCGGCGCCGGTGGCGTCCTTCGGGTGGGCGGCGACCTCCGCCCTGACGACGGTGACGGGATCCAGGCCGCGGGTGCTGTTGTGGGTGACCCGGACGCCCGGGACGCGTTCCTTGTCGCTCTCCCCGAAGCCGAGGGGCGGCGCGGAGATCGCGGGGAGGCCGGGCCAGAGGCGCACCGGCCCGACAGCGGCCGTGGTGGGGCCCGCGCTCTTGAGCCCGCTCTCGCTGCCGCACGCGGACAGCGAGAAGGACAGCGCGGCGGCGGTGGCTGCCAGCACTGTTCCGACTGCGGTGCGACGAGGGGACAAGGTGCTCCTGGAACGATCGGTCGTTCCAGCACCCTATGGTGAGAAAAGTTCCTTTAGTCGCTTTTACGGCGCCGCCGGTCGGTGTGGACGCGGAGAGTGTGGTGCTCGGGGAGGCGGGGGTGGCTCAGCGCTGGTACGGGTTCTGCTGCTCCGGCTGTCCGCCGCCCTGGCCGTACCCCTGGCCGCCGGCCTGCCCGTACCCCTGTATGCCGCCCTGCCCGCTGCTCTGGGCCAGCAGCTGGTCCGCCTGCTCCTTGCTCAGCTGCTGCTCGGCGCCGCAGAACGTGCACTGGGTCGCGTACTTCGTGGAGAACGGGAACAGCGGCACGAAGAACAGCGTGAACTTGCTGACGCGCTTCCTGAGCGTGTGCGCCGACGGGTTGCCGCAGCGGCCGCAGACCAGCGTCAGTATCGCCAGTTGGTAGAGATAGCCCTTGGTACCGAAGATGATCATGCGTGGGATTCCTTCCGCGAGACACGCGCCCTGGGGAGAGTGTGCCGCACGCCTCTGACAGTCGCGCGGCCCGGGCGGGTCCGGGGTGGGGCCGAGGTCGGATCCGGGAGTGGGGCCGGGTCAGGTGGCAGATCCGGAGCAGATCTCAGAACCCGGGCAGGGGCGGTCACGGGAGCCGCCCGGCCTGGTCCGGGTCGGTGAGCGGGCCGAGGAGGTCCCCGTACCGCTCCAGCCGCCCCGCGATGTCGTTCACGCCGAAGACCAGCTGCTCGGCAGCCGTACAGCCCTCGACCTCTTCCCAGGTCAGGGGTGTGGAGACGGTCGGCTCCGCCCTGGCCCGCAGGGTGTAGGGCGTCGCGGTCGTCTTCGCCGCCGCGTTCTGGCTGTGGTCGACGAAGACCTTCCCGGGCCGCAGCGACCGGCGCATCCGGTGCACCACCAGCCGCGGCAGCGCCGTCTCGGCCTCGACGGCCAGGCCTTTCGCGTACGCCGAGACCTCCGCCGAGGGCGCCCGCTCCAGCGGTACGAGCAGATGCAGCCCCTTCGAGCCGGAGGTCTTCGCGTACGCCTCCAGCCCGTCCGCGCTCAGCCGCTCACGCAGCCAGAGCGCCACCTCGCAGCACTCCACGGCGGTGGCGGGCGCCCCCGGATCCAGGTCGAACACCAGCCGGTCGGCGCAACCCGGCTCGTCCGCGCACCACTGCGGCGTATGGAACTCCACCACCAGATTCGCCGCCCACATCAGCGTCGGCAGATCCTCCACCACCACCTGCCGGCTGGTCCCCGCGGTGGTGCTGGGTACGTCGGCGATCCGTACCCAGGACGGGGTGCCCGGCGGCGGGTTCTTGGTGAAGAACCGCTGGCCGTCAGGCCCGTCCGGATAGCGCAGGAAGGAGACGGGGCGGTCGGCGAGATGGGCCAGCAGAGGGCCCGCCGTACGGGCGTAATAGTGCAGGACCTCGCCCTTGGTGGTGCCAGTGGCGGCGTACAGGACCTTGTCCAGATTGCTGAGCGCCAGGCGCCGCCCCTCCACCTCTGTGATCGGCGTCATACGATGACAATCCCATGAATCTCGTACGAAAGGGATGAAACGTGCGATCCATATGGAACGGCGCGATCTCCTTCGGGCTGGTCAGCATCCCGATCAAGCTGGTGAACGCCACCGAGAACCACTCGATCTCCTTCCGCCAGTTCCATATCGCGGACGGCGGCCGCATCCGCTACCGCAAGGTCTGCGAGCTGGACGAGCAGGAGGTGTCGTCGGCGGAGATCGGCAAGGGGTACGAGGAAGCCGACGGGTCCATCATCCCGATCACCGACGCCGACCTGGCCGCACTGCCGCTGCCCACCGCGAAGACGATCGAGATCGTGGCGTTCGTCCCGGCGACCACGATCGATCCGCTCCAGATGGATACGGCGTACTACCTCTCCGCGAGCGGCGTGCCGGCAGCCAAGCCGTACGTCCTGCTGCGCGAGGCGCTGAAGCGCAGCGAGAAGGTCGCCGTCGCCAAGTTCGCGCTGCGGGGGCGGGAGCGGCTCGGCATGCTGCGGGTGGTCGGCGACGTCATCGCCATGCACGGCCTGCTCTGGCCGGACGAGATCCGCGCCCCCGAGGGGGTCGCGCCCGATACCGAGGTCACCGTACGGGACGCCGAACTCGACATGGCGGACGCCTTGATGGACACCCTCGGCTCGGTCGACATCGACTCGCTGCACGACGACTACCGCGAGGCGGTCGAGGAACTGATCGCCGCCAAGGCGGAGGGCGAACCGGTACCGGAGCGCGAGCCGGCGGCGGGCGGCGGCAAGGTCCTCGACCTGATGGCGGCGCTGGAGAACAGCGTCCGCGCGGCGAAGGAGGCGCGGGGCGAGGGCGGCGAGGGCGGGGAGGTCGCTGAGGTCACGCACCTCAAGCCGACGGAGAAGCCGGCGAAGAAGGCCGCCGCAAAGAAGCCGGCGGAGAAGGCTGCGACGGCGAGCACCACCGGGACGAAGGGCACCGGGAAGAAAGGCGCGGCGAAGAAGACGTCGGCGTCGAAGGACGACGCCAAGACCGGTACGGGCAAGCGCGCGGCCAAAAAGACGGACACGGCCGCCGCGAAGAAGTCCGCGTCCGGAAAGCGAGCATCGGCCTGAGTCACGGCGGGGCAGACGCCGACCGGACGGCACCCACGCCCCGAACGAGCCCACCGCGGCGGTAGCCCGCCAACTCGCGGTCCCCGAGGCGGCCGTGGCCAAACACATCGGCAGGACCCTCGCCACACTCGACCTCCCCCCGACGCACAACACCCCCCGCCGCGCCCTCACGGTCCTGGCCTTCCCCCGCGCCCGAGAACCCCCGCCACCCCCGCCGCAACGCGAAGCGGCAGCCGGAAATACCTGTTCACGGCCACCCCGCCGAAGCTGGTAAGGTTTCTTTCGTCGCCAAGCAACACAGCGATACGCCCCCGTAGCTCAGGGGATAGAGCATCGGCCTCCGGAGCCGGGTGCGCAGGTTCGAATCCTGCCGGGGGCACTTCCGGATAGAGGGTCTGACCAGCAGAAATGCCGGTCAGGCCCTTTCTTGTTCGTACCGAAACGCACCCGGACGTCCGAGGCTGTTTCGGTTTCCCATCCCTTGTCCTGGCGTTCAGTCAGATGGGCATCGCCGAGCGAAGAGATGACTGTTCGCCGGATGCAGAGGCAGACCGATCCGGGGGCTGAGGTGCGGCGCAGCAACACGATTCCCCGGCCCTCCGGGTCGCCGAGGGACGTTCCCACTCCACGTCGGGAGGATCGCAGGTAGGATAAGGAGCATGAGTGACCCTACTGGGAAGTATTCGATCACGATGCCACGCGACATCGCTGAAGCCGCCCGCGCGCGTAGTGGTCCGTCCGGCCTGTCCGCGTACGTCGCCGCGGCCGTGGCCCGCCAGATCGAGCGGGACAATCTGAACGAGCTCATCTCAGTCGCCGAGGCTGAACACGGACCGGTCACCGAGGAAGAGATCCAGGCCAAGCGCGACCAACTGCACCGTGCCCGCGAACAGCAGCAGGCCGACGCGGTGAGCGCTGCGTGACGCGCTCGCCCGCCGCACCGGGCGGCACGCTGGTTCTCGACAGCGAGGGACTGGCCAAGGCTGTACTGCGCGACCGCGAAGTGACCGGCTGGCTCGCCCTGGCGAGAGCCGACGATATGCGGGTCATCGTCAGCGCGGCCACCCTCGTGGAAGTGATCCACCCCAGGATCAAACGTCCCGCCCTCGAATGGATCCTGTCGCGCATCGTCGTCGAGCCGGTCACTGAGCCCATCGCCCGTCATGCTGCCGCCCTGCTGGCCGACGCTGAATTGCACGGGCACAAGTACGCCATCGATGCCATGCTCTGCGCCACCGCCCTCGCATCCCCCGGGCCTGTCACCGCGCTCACCTCAGACCCTGAGGACCTCGCCGCACTGTGCGGCGGACTTGTCACCGTCATTAAGGTCTGACTGCAGCCCGCGTGTCCCCCCTGACGTCGGGTCAGTGGCTCTTCCGGATCGGGGTCGGCGCCTGCGGACCGTAGGGAGTGTTGACTCCGGAAAGTTGGTACGGTAATGGGGTGAAAACCGGGATCGTGGCGCGGCGTCTTACGCCGAAGGGGCAGGCCACCCGTGACCGCATTGTGGCGGCCGCGGCGAAGCTGATGTTCGAGCGCGGCGTCGCGGGCACCAGCACGGACGACGTGCTGAAGGCCACCGGGATCAGCAGTCCCTCGCAGCTGTACCACTACTTCGGCGGGAAGCAGTCTCTCGTCCGGGCCGTCATCACCTACCAGACGGAGTCCATTCTCGCCTTCCAGCGGCCGCTGCTGAGCCGACTGGACAGTTTCGAGGCGCTGGAGGCGTGGCGGGATGCCATCGTCGACCTCCAGCGCGCGGGCAACTGCAGGGGCGGCTGTCCCATCGGATCCCTGTCCGTGGAGCTGTCCGACCACGATCCGCAGGCCCGCGCCGAGATCGTGGCCGGCTACAGCCAGTGGGAGCGGGCCATCCGCGACGGACTGAACGCCATGCGGGCCCGCGGTGAGCTGCGCGAGGACGCCGACGCTCTAAAAAATGAGGCGATTATCGCCCATGGCCAGGCAAGACGCAGGTCAGCGACCCGCAGTCGCTGACGAAGCGGAGCCTCGAACTAGCCGAGGGAAGTAATCCGATGGAACTGAAGGATCAGATCGCGCTCATCACCGGCGGCACGGCCGGAATCGGTCTGGAAGCCGCCCGGCTGTTCGCCCGCGAGGGCGCGACGGTCGTCATCTCCGGCCGGAATGCCGAACGCGGCGCCACCGCCGTCGCCGACATCGGGGACATCGGGGACGGCCCCGGCTCGGTCCGTTTCGTCGCCGCGGACCTGGGCGACCTGGAATCGGTCGGTGCCCTGGCCGAACAGGCAGGACCGGTCGACATCCTGGTCAATAACGCGGCGGCGTTCCCGGTCGCCGCGACCGTGGAGCAGAGTGTCGCCGGGTTCCAACAGATGTTCGACACCAATGTGCGCGGCGCGTTCTTCCTCACCGCCGCCCTGGCGCCGGCGATGCTCGCCAAGGGCGCCGGCAGCATCGTCAACGTCACCACCATGGCCGCCTCCATGGGCGTGCCCGGAGCCTCCGGCTACAGCGCCACCAAAGCCGCGCTCGCCTCGTTCACCCGCACCTGGGCGGCCGAGTTCAGCCCCGGCGGCGTCCGCGTCAACAGCGTCGCCCCCGGTCCGACCGTCACCGAAGGCGTCCTGGCCGAGTGGGGCGACGGCGTCGCCGAACTCGGCGAGGCCCTCCCCCTGCGCCGTACCGCTACCCCCACCGAGATCGCCGAGGCCATCCTGTTCCTGGCCTCCCCCCGCTCCAGCTACGTCACCGGCTCCACCCTCGCCGTCGACGGCGGCGCCACCGCCATCTGACCCCCACAACACACCGCCACGGGCGGACCCGGCGGCGGGGGTGGTTGGGGGGAGCATGATTGCTCGGGTCAGGGCGAAGGTGATCGGGATGGCGCAGGCCGCCGCGAGGAGCGGGGCTGTGCGGCGGTCCGTGTGGAGGACGTTCACGAGCAGGTGGATGCCGCCGGTGGTGATCAGGAAGTTGGCGGCCGTCGTCAGGGGGAAGGCGAAGAACTTCCGCCAGGTCGGGCGGGTGCGGTAGGTGAACCAGGAATGCAGGAAGAACGAGCCGACCACGCTGAGCGCGAAGGCCAGCACATGCGCCGCCTGGTAGGGCAGGGAGAGCAGGAACAGCAGATAGAGGCCGTAGTAGACGGCCGTGTTGACCACACCCGTCAGTCCGAATCTGATGAGGTGTCCGGACATCAGCCGGCCAGACTGCCGGGCGGGTTGCCGGCGCCGACCGCGAGCGGGCGGCGGCGTTCGGCCGGGGCGCCGGTGTTGGTGGCCTTGACCAGGAAGTGAGGGCGGTCCTTCACCTCGTAGTAGACGCGCCCGACGTATTCGCCGATCACGCCGACCATGACCATCTGCACGCCGGCGAGGGCGGTGACGATCACGATGAGGGTGACGTAGCCCGGTGCCTCGACGCCGTTCAGGAGTACGTCCCCGACGGACCACAGCGTGTACACCGCGGCGATCGTCAGGAGCGTCAGGCCCAGATAGAGCGCGGCGCGCAGGGGCTTGTTGTTGAAGGAGAGCAGGCCGTCGAGTCCGTAGTTGAGGAGCTTGCCGAACGTCCAGGTGCTGCTGCCCCGCTCGCGTACGGCGTTCTCGTAGTCGAAGGTCGTGCTGGGGAATCCCACCCAGGCGAACAGGCCCTTGGAGAAGCGGTTGTACTCGGTCAGTTCCAGCACGGCGTCCACCGCCCGGCGGGAGAGCAGCCGGAAGTCGCCAGCCCCGTCGACCAGTTCGACGTCGACCAGCCGGTTGATGAACCAGTAGTACGCCCGCGCGGTGAGGGTACGGGTCACCCGGTCGCCCTTCCGGGTGCGCCGGGTGATCACCTGGTCGAAGCCGTGTTCGTGCAGGTCCACCATCCGCGGTATCAGCTCCGGCGGGTGCTGCAGATCCGCGTCCATGATGACCACGGTGTCGCCCGAGGCGTGGCGGAGACCGGCGAGCATGGCCGCCTCCTTGCCGAAGTTACGGCTGAAGGAGACGTAGCGGGCGCGGGGATCCTCGTCCGCCAGCCGCGTCAGCAGGCTCAGCGTCGCGTCGCTGCTCCCGTCGTCCACGTACACGAACTCGATGTCGTGACGGACACTCAGGAGCTCACGATCGACGCGCTCATGGAACTGCCTGATGACCTCCTCTTCGTTGTAGCAAGGAACGACGATCGAGATCAGCATGTTTCTCTCCTTCTGCGAAGACGGTGGGCGGTGCGGCGGGCGCGGAGGCCCGGGAGCGCGTGGAGCAGGATCAGGGCCAGCAGCGTGGCGGCCCCCAGCGTGAGGCCCAGCCACAGGCCGGGCGGGTGGAAGGTGCAGGTGACGGCGGTCGTCGAGGCGGTGAGCGGGACCGCGACGAGGCCGAGGTACTCCCCGGCGGGGCGCGCCTCGCCGTCGCCCGCCGCGCAACGCCACCCGGCGATCCGCGGTACGGCGAGCACGGCGACGCCCGCGCTTCCGGGCGGCAGTTCGGCCCGTACGGTGCTGCCGGAGACCGTCACCTCGGTGGCGCCGGTGGAGGTGAGCCGGTCAACAGCCGTACGCAGCCGTACGGGGTCGAGGCAGCCGATCGCGCCGTCCGGGATGACGCCGCCCTGTTCGGATGTCACGTCCACGGCGACACGACCGGACGCCGGCGCCGCGCCCAGCGGCTGCATCGCGGCCCGTCTGCGGGCGGAGTCGCCGTGGAAGCGCTGGGTGAGGGAGCTTCCGGAGAGCGTCGCGGTACCCCGGAACGTCGGCGCCCAGAGGTGGACCTCGCTGCCCGCCGGGCAGGAGGCGGTCAGTACGTACGCGGGCTCAGCCGACCGCTTCGTCGGCGGGCCGGGGATCCGGTAGCCGGAAGCGGCCTCGTCCCTGCGCGGTGCCGGTGCTCCGTCGCCGGCGCGCACGAAGATACGGGGCACGGTGTACACCTCCGCGCCGAGCAGCTTCTCCTGATTGCGGTAGGCGGACGGGCCGAAGGCGGGCGCGGTACCCGTGCTCCGTACGGTCACCAGGGGCGGGACGTCCTGGCGGGACACCGTCGGCCCGCGCAGGTCCGTGCTGGCGTCCCGGTCCTGGTCCCGGGACCGGTCCTTCTCCCGGTCCTTCGCCCGGTCCTTCTCCTGGTACGGATCGGGCGGGGAATGCAGCCGTACACCGACGGAGAAGATGGCGTCCGTGACGGCGTTGTCGAGGCTCTGGACGGACCGGCCGCCCGAGGTGTAGCCGCCACCGAGCGCGGTGAGGGTCCTGCTCAGGACGTCGGAGGTGACGCTGCTGTAGTACTGCGCGCCCTGGCCGCCGACCAGCATCGGATCGTTGCCGACCGTCTGCTCACGGCCCGGATCGGTGCGGTACCGGGGCCAGCCGTCCGCCTCGGCGATCGTCTCCGCCTGCCGCGCTTGGCGCTGTCCCCAGGGCCCGTAGTCGTCGAGACGGGCGATCCTCGCCGCGTCGCCGTACGCCGTCGTGGCGGCGGACTGGACGAACTGCGTGCCGACGAGGAGCGCGGCCGTGAGGAACAGCGCCCAACGGCCGCCGCTGCGGCGGCCCGTGAGTCGGGTACGCAGCAGCGTCAGGGCCAGCGCCGTCGCCGCGAGGCCCGCCAGCAGGAGCGGGATCGTGAGGACGCTGATCAGCCGGCTTTGCCAGGCGACCGCGGTGAGCAGGGCGAGCAGCGCACCGGCGGCGAGCAGCGCGCGCCGGCCGGGCGCGCCCCGCGCCATGGACGTCCAGGCGGCGATCACCAGCAGCCCGCAGAGCACGAACGTCTGGCGGTACGGGCTGCCGTTGGGGGTCGCGAAGGCATGCCAGGCCAGATGCGTGGGGCCCCACTGCATCGACAGGGCCACGGCGACGACCAGCAGGCTCCACACCCCGCGCTCCCGCCGGGGGACGGCGCGGTTGAACGGCAGCGTGAGGGCGAGCAGCAGCGCCGCGGTATCGACGTACGAGGCGGGGGTGCCGAAACTCCACGCGCCGGGAAGCACGCCGGCGAACACGTCCGCCCAGGGCTCGGGCGTGAACTCCCGGACCGCGCCGGGATACGCGTGCCGGGTGCCGAAGTAGACGACGACCACGACGGGTGCGGCGAGACCGATACCGATCGCCGCACTCACGGCGGCACGCCGCAGTACGAGGAGCCGCTCCCGGAATGTGACGGGCCCGTTCGGCGTGACGGGCCCGTGCGGCGCGAGAGGCCCGTCCAGCAGCAGCCGGGCGAGCAGCACCAGAGCGGCGCCGATGGTGGCCATGTACGCGGTGTAGAAGTTGGCGGCCCAGACCACCGCGACCACGACCGGGCCGAGGACACGGTGCCGGCCGGACATCGCCCAGCCGCCGACGAGACACAGCAGCGGCAGAGCGATGAGACCGTCCACCCACATGGGGTTGTACGACGCTTCGAGGACGGACCAGCCGCACAGGGCGTACGAGGCGCCCAGGATGCCCGCGATCCACCAGCGGCCGGTCCTGAGGGTGAGCAGCAGACAGGCCATGGCGGCCCCGGCCGTCGCCATCTTCAGTACGGTGATCACATAGACCGCGAGATCGATCTCCTCGCGCGGGAACAGTGCGACGAGCGGGGCGAACGGGCTGGTCAGATACGTGCCGAGGTCCGGCAGCAGGCTCGCGCCGAAGCCGGACCGCCAGTTGATGAACAGCCCTCCGTCGCCCCGTCCGTGCAGCAGATCCCACAGATAGGCGTGGAGCGGTACGTACTCGTTGCCGAGGTCGTTCACGCTGCGTGAGCCCGGCCCGAAGGGGAAGGTCCGGGCGGCGGCGTCACCGGCGCAGAACGCCACCACGGTGAGCGCCGCCGCGAGAAGCGCGGCACGCCCGCGGACGTCCCCGGCCGGCCGGAACGGCAGCCGGAGGCACGGCGACCGGGAGACCGACGACGCGCGAGCAGAAGCTGACGACCGGGCAGCGGGCCCCGGCGGGCTCGATACGGCGCCCGCTCCCGTATCGGCGGCGGCTGCCTCGGTGGGCGGGATGTGTTTCACACTCTGTCCTGTCCGCCCAGCGGCTCACGCTGCTGTGACGCCGACCACGTACATGGATCGGCACCTGCGGAACAGGCCTTTATCCCTCAGGTATCCCTCAGGCCGGACAGAGAGAGGCCGGCCCCGGCCGCGGGCCCTTTCGGGTGCGGACGGGGCCGGGTGGGTCGGTGGAGGGTCAGCCCTTGATGAGGCGGACGACCACGGTCTCGGCGGCGGTCACGGTTACGCCGTAGTTCGGGTCCAGCGCGGAGGCCTGGGCCTCGACCTCGACTTTGCCCTTCTGGAACGGAGTCGTTCCGGTGGGGGTCGACTTGGCCGTCCAGGCCGCCGGGGTGCCCGGCTCGCAGTCCACCGAGGTGGAGTACGTGCCGTTGATGAGGACGCGGTTCTTCACCTGCGTCACATGGCCCGACAGGGTCACCTCGACCGGCGCGTTGCAGCTCACCGTGCCGTGCAGGGTGGCCTTGCCGTTCAGGGTGGAGGCCGTGCCGTCGAGCGCGACGACGAGGCCGAGGTCGAGCTCCGCGGGCGGGGCGGGGTTGTTGATGTGGACCTCGCCGCGCAGGGCGGCGGAGCCCCCCTCGCAGTGCTGCTCGTACGTGGCGTCCAGGGTCTGTACGTATCCACTCGGCCCGAACGCCACATTCGAGATGGTGAAGGAGCCGGTCAGCGTGTTGCAGCCGCGTCCGTTCCCGTCGAGGGAGAGACCGGGCTCGGCCGCCTCGTTGAACGGGTACCGGGTGGCGCCGGTGTATTCGCCCGGCGTCAGGGTCTGGCCGGCCGGCGCCGCGAGGTCGAGGTACCACCAGTCACCGTTGGCCCCGTCGACCGAGACGGAGATGACCCTGTTGTCGGCGTTGCCGGACGCCGTGAGGCGGTCCTGCGACGCGGTGTCGTAGGAGTAGGACCGGCCGCCACTGATGTAGTCGTCGGCGTCGCCGCTGAAGCTGAGCGATCCCGTCTCGACGGGTGTCCGGGCCTGCGCGGCGGTGCTCGCGAGGACGGTCGTGCCGGTCGCCAGCGTCAGTGCCAGCGACAGTACGACCGTCACGCGAGCGAGGGCGCGTCTGGGCGCGCTGAGTTTCATCGGTGATTCCCCCCCAAGGAGAAGCAGAGTGACCCTGTTGTCGGCGGGGTGTCCTTCCCGCCGGGCCGCAGTGAGTGTGTCAAGCACCGAGGGTAGTCACAACACCTTTTCCTGTAGCGGAAGTTGGCCTGAACGACAGGATTTCTGACGACATCGGGCAGTGGTGGGGGATCAGCGCACCGGAGCTCCCGGGCCCAGCGGGATGCCGAGCAGCCACCAGGCGAAGAAGAGCACCGTCCAGGCGACCAGCATCGCCAGGGCGACCGGCAGGGTGCAGGAGACGAGTGTGCCGATGCCCGCGTTCTTCTTGCGGGTCTGGATGAAGCCGACCGTCAGCATGAAGGTGGTGCTCATGGGAGTGATCGAGTTCGTGCAGGAGTCGGCTATCCGGTAGAGCGCCATCGTCGTCGCCGGATTGATGTGCAGCAGCATCAGCATCGGGACCAGGACCGGAGCGACCAGGGCCCACAGCGCCTGACCGCTGGTGATCAGCAGGTTCATACAGGCGACGGCGGCGATGAGGGCCGCGAAGAGGATCAGGGTCGGCGCGCCCATCTCGCGGATGGCGTCGGCGCCCCTCACCGCGACGTACGTCCCGATGTTCGTCCACTTGAAGAGCGCCACGAACTGCGAGACCGCGAAGAAGATCACCAGCAGCGGCGCGATGGAACGCAGCCCGTCCGCCATGAAGGCCGGCACATCGTGGTTGGAGGCGATGGCGCGGGTGAGCCTGCCGTACACCACACCGATGACCAGGAAGAAGAGCGCGAGGAAGATCGCGATGTTGTCGAAGAGCGGGGACTCGATGACGGCGCCGTCCGCCGCTCGGAGCGGCGAGTGCCGGGGCAGGGTGGCGAGGGCGATCAGCGCCCAGTAGGCCAGGGCGGCCCAGCCCGTCAGCTTCAGCGCGCGGATCTCGCGGGGGCCCGGCGCGGGGCGCGCCCCGTCCGTCAGCACGTCGGGGTCGTCCGGCATCAGCGTGTTCTCGCGCCGTGCCAGCACCCGTTCGACCACGAAAGTGATGACGAAGGCGAGCACGACGGCCGACACGGTCGTGAAGTACATGTTGTCGGTCGCGCGGACGACGGTGTCGGGCGAGACCGTCTGCGCGGCCTCGGTCGCCATCGCCGCGAAAGCCGCGTCACCGGGTGCGATCAGCGGGTTCGCGTCACCGGCCGCGTTGATGGAGACGAAGGCCACGATCATGCCGAGGACCGGTGAGCGGCCCACCGTCTGGAAGGCGATGGCGCCGAGCGGGATCAGGATGATGTACGCGGAGTCCGAGAGGAACTTCGACAGCGCACCGGCGAGGGCCACGGCCAGCACCACGTACCCGGCGGGCACCCGGGCGAGCGACTTGCGGGCCAGCGTCTCGAAGAAGCCCGCACGCTCGGCGACGGCCACGCCCAGCATCACGATCGTGACGGTCCCGAGCGGACCGAAGGTGACGAAGTTCTCCTCGATCATCGAGAGGAACTCGCGCGAGCCCTCCACGGAGAGCACCGTCTGCACGGCGACCCGCTTGCCCGTGGCCGGGTCGGCGACACCGAGCCCGCCCGCGGCCATCGCCCAGCTCGCCACAGCCGTGATCGCGAAGAGGATCCAGAAGAGCCAGAAGGGGTGCGGGAGGCGGTTTCCGGTGCGCTCGATCGCGCTGAGGAATCTCATGAGCCTGGGTGGTGCGGGGTCGACGGCTGTGGTGTCCACGGCTGCCATGGGCCCTCCTTCTGCGGTGCGACTGCTGTGGGTGGGTCGAACGGTGCCGTCGACCTGTCGGGGTGGCGCGGGAACGGCCGGCGGCCGGCCGGCGCCCTGGGGGTGGGCGGTACGGCCGAGCCGGAGGCGGTCTGCGGTGCGGCGACCCTACGAGCAGCTAAGAGGAGTCTGACCAGGGTTACCTGGGCCGCGGTAATCGGGGTCCGGGGAGACGGCCGCGGCCGCAGTCTCGACGTACGAAGAGTCTCGGCGTACCAGAAGCCCCGGCGTACGGACAGTCCCCCGTACGGACAGTCCCCCGTACGGACAGTCCTCCGTATGGACAGTCCCCTGTACGGACAGTCCCCGCGTACGCCGCTCGTCCACGGCCGGTGTTCGAGCGCGCCGGGAGCGCCGAGCGAGTCGTACGTCAGCACCGCCTCGCACCATGGGAGTCCCCTTGTCCGCTGCCGCCCCCACGCCGCAGTCCCTTGCCGCCGAAATCTCCGCTCTGCGGCCGCGCATGGAGAGCGTCAGCCGCGCGATCCACGCCAGGCCCGAGCTGAAGTTCGAAGAGGTCCACGCCCAGGAGGTGCTGACCGGTTGGCTGGCCGAGGCCGGCTTCACGGTGAAAGCGCCGGTCGGCGGCGTCGGCACCGCCTTCGTCGCGGTCCATGAGGGGAGCGCGCCAGGACCGTACGTCGCCGTGCTCGCCGAGTACGACGCGCTGCCCGGCATCGGGCACGGCTGCGGTCACAACCTGATCGCGGCGGGCGGCGTGGCCGCCGCGATAGCCGCCGTACGGGCACTGCCCGATCATCCCGGCACCATCGCCGTGATCGGCACGCCGGGCGAGGAGATGGGGGGCGCGGGCAAGATCCGGCTGGCCGACGCGGGGGTCTTCGAGGGGGTGGACGCGGCCGTGATGTTCCATCCGGCGGACCGTTCGCTGACCACCCGGCACGGCCTGGCCGCGGCACATCTCCGGGTCGCCTTCTCCGGCGTCAGCGCCCACGCGGCCAAGTCGCCGTGGGAGGGGCGGAGCGCGCTCGCCGCCGCGCAGCTCTTCCTGAACGCTCTCGACGCCATGCGTCAGTTCATGCCGCCGACCGCCCGGATCCACGGGATCGTCACGGACGGTGGGGAGGCCCCGAATGTGGTCCCGGCCCATGCCGCGGTTGATCTGTATGTGCGGGACCGCACGGCGTCGTCCGCCGAGGCGCTGGTCGCCCGGGTCCACCGGGCCGCGCACGGGGTGGCCATGGCCACCGAGACCGAGGCCGAGGTGTCCGAGACCGGCCCGATGTACGCGGACCGGCGCAACAACACGGTGCTGGCCGAGCGCTTCGGGGAGACCGTACGTGCGCTGGGCCTGGACATCGTGCCGGGCGACCCGGCGACCCCGGCGGGCTCCTCCGACATCGGCAATCTCTCGCAGCTGCTGCCGGTCATTCACCCGTACGTCCAGATCGCCGCGACGGGGACGCCGAGTCACTCGGAGGCGATGCGGGAGGCCGCGGTCACGGCGCACGCCCATGACCGCACGGCGATTGCCGCGACCGGGCTGGCGCGGGTGGTGAGCGACCTGGTCGCAGACCCGGAGTTCCTGGCGGCGGCGCGTGCGGAGTTCGAGGGCGCCGGGCAAGGTGCCTGACGGGAGGGTTCGGCCGGTCTCCCGGGGCCCTGAGCGGGCGGCGGGACCGGTGCGTACGGGCCGGGGCCCGCACGTCCGGCCGGTACGTAAACTTCCCGTATGTCGGTCGTCATCGTCCTGGAGGGGGCCGGGCCCGGCTCCTTCACGGTGGCGGTGTCCCCGCTCGCGGAGCTCTCCGCCTGTCTGCACGCGCTGACCGAGTCCGGCCACCACCCGGAGCTGCGGGACTGGGGGCGTACGGTCACCGCGGGCGCGTCCGCGGAACTCCGCGCCGGGCTGCGGCGGTTCTCACCGCTGTGGTCCGCGCTGCGCTGGCGCGGTTTCTACCCGGGGCTCGACGGTACGAGGACGGCCGGCGGCCCCACGACGGGTACGGGCGCGGCGGGCAGGGCCATGACGGGTACGGGCGCTGCGGGTACGGGCGCGGCGGGTACGGACAGGGCTCGTACGGGCCACGCGCCGGACACCGCCGGTCCGCCTGATCCGCCCGGTACCGGCCGCCTCGGCCCCGGCCTCGGCGAGCAGCTCCGTACCCTCGCGGAACTGCCCACCGGCCGCTTCGCCGAGCTGACCGCCTTCGCCTGCGTGAACGGCTACACCCGCTTCGACTTCTCCCGGCTGCTGCGCTCCGCCGAGCAGCGGGCCGCACTCGAACACGCCGCCGCCGCGCTGTCGGCCGGGCGGCAGGAACTCGCCGCGCAGCTGCTGCGCGACCCCGAGGGCTGCCGCGCCGACCTGCTCGGCTTCCTCGACCTGTGCCGCTCGGAGTTCTTCGCGGACGCCTGGGCGGGGACCGAGCCCGAGCTCACCCGCTCCGCGCTCGCGGTGCGGCGACGGCTGGCGACGGGCAGAGGGCGCGGTCCGGGTGCCGGGCGAGGTCCCGGCGGCACCGAAGACCTCGCGGAGGCCCTCGCCTCCCTCAGCCCCGACTCCTCCCGCCTCGCCGGACCGCCGCGCGTCGTCTTCGACAAACTGCACCACTCGGTGATCACTCCGGCGCGCACTCCGGTCATCCTCGTCCCCACCCGCTACAACTCACCGCACCTCGTCGTCAAGAACGAACCGGGTCTGCCGCCCGTACTGCACTACCCGGTGGACGCCCCCGAGGTGGGCGTCACGCTCGCCCGCAGCCGGATGCTGGCGCTGACCGATCCGCACCGGGTACGGCTGTGCCGGCTGATCGCCCGGGAGCCGATGACCACCCTGGACCTGGCGGCGAGGCTGTCGATGACCCCGCCACAGGTCTCGCGCCATCTGCGGGCCCTGCGCGACCTCGGCCTGGTCGGGACCGAACGGAGCGGCCGCTTCGTCCACTACCGTCTTGACCTCTCGGCGGTCGAGCGCATCGGCCAGGACGTGGTCCGGGCGCTCCAGCACTGATGAGGAGTCAGCATGCCGATGGACCGGCAGCCCATGGATCTTCCGTCGTACGAGGCGCGGGTGCGCAGCGGACCGTGCTTCGTCTGCGCGTTCCTCGCGGGGGATCCCGCGTACCGGCACGAGACGGTCCATGAGGACGAGGAGCATGTGGCCTTCCTCGACCGGTGGCCCACGCTGCCCGGCAGAGTCCTGGTCGCGCCGAAAGCACATATCGAGCACGCGGTCCGGGAGCTGGACGAGGCCGCGTACAGGCGACTGATGCTGGTCGTACGGACGGTGGCGCTGGCGGTGGAGGACACGCTGAAGCCCGAGCGGACATATCTGCTGTCACTGGGGAGCCAGCAGGGCAACGCGCATCTGCACTGGCATATCGCGGGGCTGCCGCCCGGGGTGCCCTACGAGCAGCAGCAGTACCACGCGCTGATGACCGAGAACGGGGTGCTGGCCGCGCGGGAGCAGGCCCCCGACCTGGCCGCGCGCCTGCGCGGAGCCGTCGCCGAGCGGCTGCGGACCGCCTGACGCCGGGGACGGCCTGACGCCGCGGACCGCCTGACGCGCACCCGCTAGGAGAGATGGCCGGTCAGTGCGCCGGGAACGCGTGGCGGCGAGCCGCCGCCACGGTCACCAGGGCGACGGCGATCAGCGGCAGGGCCGTCCAGGGCAGGGCGCCCGCCCCGCCCCCTGAGCTCTCCAGGACGACACCGCCGGCCAGAGATCCGGCGGCGATACCGCCGTTGTAGACGGTGGTCTGCATGGAGGTCGCCACATCCGCGTCGGCGGGGCCCGAGATACGCACCAGCGCGGTCTGGAGCAGCGTAGGCGCTCCGCCGAAGGCGACACCCCACGCGGCGACCGCCGTCAGCAGCACCACGGGGCTGTCCCCGAACAGGCCGAGGGCGAGCATCGCGGCCGTGATCAGGGCGAGAGCGCCGAGGAGGGTCGGCCGTGGACGGCGGTCGATCAGGGCGCCGACGATCCAGATCCCGGCGACCGTGGCGACGCCGAAGACGAGCAGGACCAGCCCGGTGCGGCCGAAGCCCGAGCGTGCGGAGAACGGCGCCATGTACGTATACACGGCCTGGTGACCCAGCAGCAGGAGCAGAGTGATGGCCAGCACCGCAGGGATGCCGGGCAGGGTAGCGATACGGCGCAGCGGAACGCGGTCGGCGGCCGGTTCGCCGGGGAAGTCGGGGACCTGCCATCTCACCCAGGCCACCAGGACCACGGCCAGGACGGCCACCGTGGCGAAGGCGGCGCGCCAGCCGAGGAGCGCGGCCAGGGCGGTGCCGGCGGGGATACCGAGGGAGAGTGCGACGGTGATGCCGGCCAGGACGACGGCGATGGCACGGCCCCGGCGTTCGGCCGGGACCATCCGGGCGGCGTAGCCGGCGAGCATCGCCCACATCGTGCCGCCCATGACGCCGGCCAGCAGCCGGGCCCCGAAGGTGAGCGGGTAGGAGGAGGAGAAGGCGGTGACGGCGTTGCAGAGCGCGAAGCCGGCGAGCGCGCCGATGAGCACCGGGCGGCGGCGCAGGCCACGCAGCGCCGCGGTGAGGGGGATCGCGGCGAGAAAGGAAGCGGCCGCGTAGCCGGTTACGAGGAATCCGACCCGGCCTTCGGACACCTGCAGGCTCCGGCCCATCGGCGGCAGCAGGCCGGCGGGGAGCAACTCGGTCATCACGGCGGTGAACGCGGCCGTGAACAGGGCCAACAGGCCCCACAACGGCAGTTTCCCGGTCGGTGTGGCAGACATGCGACCATGGTGAAACCTTCACATCAATGTGAAGGCAAGCGCGGTCGTACGACCCGCCAGCAGGCCCCCGAGGAGCGCAGCGCCATGAAGATCGGTGAACTGTCCCGGCGCACCGGCGTTCCCACCCGGATGCTGCGCTACTACGAGGAGCAGGACCTGCTGCACCCCGGGCGGGCCGACAACGGCTACCGCCGCTACGACGAATCGGCGCTCCATCGCGTCCAGCAGATCCGCGGACTTCTCGACTCCGGCCTCACCACCGAGATCATCCGCACCATCCTGCCCTTCCTGAACAAGCCGGACGAGATCCATCTCCACCCGGAATGCCTGACCCCGGAGACCGCGGCGCTGCTGCGCGGCGAGGCCGTACGGATCCAGCAGCGCATCGACTGCCTGGCCCGAAACCGCGACGCCATCCGCGCCTACCTCGCCGCCGTCCAGCCGGAGACCGCGGGCTGATCCGCGAGGATCCGCGAGGATCCGCCGGACAGGACCGGACCTACGTGACGTCGTTCGGGCGGGACATGCGCAGGGCCAGTTCGCGCAGGACGTCCGCCGAGGTGACGTCCGTACGGCCGGTGTCATGGGCGTCGGCGAGTTCGGAGAAGACGAAGGTGAAGGCGCCGATCAGCTGCATGATGGCGGGCAGCGCCGCCTCGGTCACCGCGTGCGCCGCTTCGAGCGGGGTGGCGTCCTGGGACACCTCGAACGAGGGAAAGACCTCGGCGAGCAACGAGCCGATCTGCCCTTCCCCGGAGTCCCTGTCCGCCGGCTCCCCGTCCGACTCGTCGTCAACTCTCGCGTCCACGCCCCGGTTGGCGGTGCGGATCCACTCCGCGGACTGCGTGAGAATGCCGATGGCCCTGAGGACGACTTCGCTCTGCTCCATGCCGAGAGTGTCCATCATGCGGGCAGGTGTGTGACCCCGTTCCGCCCTGCCCGCCCGGGCACCGCGCCCGCGTCGCCCGCGCCGCGCGGAACACGTCGCCCGCACCGCGCGGAAGTGGCCAAAAGCCGGACGCGGCCCCGGGATCGGACCTACTCTCGAATGGTGTCGGGCGAGTCCGGCCGGGTGCTCGTTGTCGACGACAACAGGGTCATCAGGCAGCTGATCAGGGTCAATCTCGAGCTTGAGGGCTTCGAGGTCGTGACCGCGGCCGATGGTGCCGAGTGCCTGGACGTGGTGCACGAGGTCCGGCCCGATGTCGTCACTCTCGATGTGGTCATGCCCCGCCTGGACGGGCTGCGTACCGCCGCGCGGCTGCGCGCCGACCCGCGCACCAGCGGTCTGCCGGTCGCGATCATCAGCGCCTGTACGCAGTACGAAGTGGATTCCGGCCTCGGCGCGGGAGTGGACGCCTTTCTCGCCAAGCCCTTCGAGCCCGCGGAGCTGATCCGGCTGGTCCGGCGGCTCAGAGCGGAGGGCCCGCCGTCCGTGGACGGCAGGTACGGCGCCGGGCGGGCGAGGAGCACACGGGGCTGACCGCATCGCGAAACCGGTTCGCGAAGAGGCCCCCCTCCTCCCATACGCTGGTCCCGTGACCCCCGCAGAACTCTCCCGAACCGTGCTGCACGCCGTGTGCCGCGCGGTCGAGGACGATGTCCTGCCGGGGCCCGTGCCCGAGCGGGTCACGGTCGAGCGGCCCCGCCCCGGCGGCAGCGGGGACTACGCCACCAATGTCGCGCTGCGGCTGGCGGGCCCCGCGGGACGCCCGCCCCGCGAGATCGCCGAGATCCTGCGCGCCCGCATCCTGAGCTCCGGACCGAGCGGCGGCCCGGCCCAAGACATCGGCGAGGGCATCGGCCGGTCCGTCGGCCGGTCCATCGTCCGGATCGAGATCACAGGACCGGGCTTCCTGAACTTCACCCTGGGCCGCGACAGCCGCGCCGGACTGGTCCGTACGGTGCTGCGCGCAGGCCCCCGATACGGACACGGCGACGCACTCGCCGGCACGGCCGTGGCGCTCGCGCCCGCCGAAGAACCGCGGGCCGCGCTCTGGACCCGCACGGTCGTCGGGCTGCTCCGTTCGCAGGGCGCCGAGGCAGCGGTCGTACCGGGCGCCGCGGAGGAACTGCGGGTCGTGCCCGCACCGGCCGCCGACGACCCCTTCGCCCGGCTCGGCCCCGACGCCGCCCGCTGGGGGCTGCTGCGGCCCGCCGCCCACGACCGGCCGCGGCTCGGCGCGGAGCTGCTCGTACAGCGCGAGAGCAATCCCCTGTTCCGCGTGCGCTACGCGTACGCCCGCACGCGCGCCCTCGCGCGCAACGCCGTACAACTGGACATCACCCCGGGATACGCGGAATCCGCCGACCCGGACGAGGCACCGGCCCTCCTCACCGCCCTCGGCGACCACCCCGCCGTCCTGGAAGCCGCCGCCCGGCTGCGCGCGCCCGACCGGCTCGCCCGCCATCTCGAACACACCGCGGAGGCGTTCCTGCGCTTCCAGGAGACCAGCCGCCCGCTGCCGCTCGGCGACGAGAAACCCTCGGCCGCCCACAGCTCCCGGCTCGCGCTCGCCGAAGCCGCCGGGGCTGTGCTGGCCGGTGGCCTGTCCCTGCTCGGCATCGATGCCCCCGAACACCTCTGAGAAAGCCAAGAGAGCCACGAGATGAGCCGTTCCGCACACCCCGCAGGCCCCCGCCACGCGGATGTCATCACCGAGGGGCACTACACCGCCCCGGCCGCCGATCTCAACGCGCTGGACGAGAAGGTCTGGTCGCGTACGGTCCGCCGGAACGAGGAGGGTGTGGCGACCGTCGGGGGGATCGAAGTGACCCGGCTGGCCGAGGAGTTCGGCACCCCGGCGTACTTCCTCGACGAGACCGACTTCCGCGCCCGCTGCCGCGCCTGGTCCGATGCCTTCGGCAAGGACGCGGACGTGTTCTACGCGGGCAAGGCGTTTCTCTCCCGGGCCGTCGTCCGCTGGCTGCACGAAGAGGGCCTGAACCTCGATGTGTGCTCCGGGGGCGAACTGGCCACCGCGCTGGCCGCCGGAATGCCCGCCGAGCGCATCGCCTTCCACGGGAACAACAAGTCCGCCCAGGAGATCGAGCGGGCCGTGTCCGTCGGGGTCGGCCGTATCGTCCTCGACTCCTTCCAGGAGATCGTGCAGGTCGCGCATATCGCGCGGAGCCTCGGCAAGCGCCAGCGCGTCCAGATCCGGGTCACGGTCGGCGTCGAGGCCCATACGCATGAATTCATCGCCACGGCGCACGAAGACCAGAAGTTCGGGATCGCGCTCGCCGGCGGCCAGGCCGCCGAGGCCGTCAGAAGGGCCCTCGGGCTCGACGGGATCGAGCTGATCGGCATCCACTCGCACATCGGCTCGCAGATCTTCGACATGGCCGGCTTCGAGGTCTCCGCCCGCCGCGTCGTGCAGCTGCTCGCCGAGGTCCGCGACGAGCACGGCGTCGAGCTGCCCGAGATCGACCTCGGCGGCGGCCTCGGTATCGCGTACACCTCCGAGGACGACCCGAGCGAGCCGCACGACATCGCCAAGGCGCTCAGCGACATCGTCACCCGTGAGTGTGAGGCGGCGGGACTCAGCACCCCCCGGATCTCCGTCGAGCCGGGCCGCGCGATCGTCGGTCCCACAGCCTTCACCCTGTACGAGGTCGGCACCATCAAGCCGCTGGAAGGGCTGCGCACGTATGTCAGTGTGGATGGCGGCATGTCCGACAACATCCGTACGGCCCTGTACGACGCCGAGTACAGCGTGGCGCTCGTCTCGCGCCGCTCCGACGCCGAGCCGATGCTGTCGCGCGTCGTCGGCAAGCACTGCGAGAGCGGCGACATCGTCGTACGCGACGCGTTCCTGCCCGCCGACCTGGCGCCCGGCGACCTGATCGCCGTCCCCGCCACCGGCGCGTACTGCCGCTCGATGGCGAGCAACTACAACCACGCGCTCCGGCCGCCCGTCGTGGCGGTCAGGGACGGCGAGGCGCGCGTCATCGTCCGGCGCGAGACGGAGGAAGATCTGCTGCGTCTCGATGTCGGTCAGTGAAATACATGTCTCGAATTCTGGACGAAGGGAAGAAACTCCCGTCCGGTGAGTGAGACTGGTTGGCACTCAGGCTTCAAGGGCTGTGGTCTATGAAAGGCGTAGGTCGGATGATGCGTACGCGTCCGCTGAAGGTGGCGCTGCTGGGCTGTGGTGTGGTCGGCTCAGAGGTGGCGCGCATCATGACGACGCACGCCGACGACCTTGCCGCACGGATCGGCGCCCCGGTGGAACTGGCCGGGGTCGCCGTCCGGCGCCCTTCCCGGGTGCGTGCGGGCATCGACCCCGCCCTGGTCACCACCGACGCCACCGCCCTCGTCAAACGCGGCGACATCGACGTGGTCGTCGAGGTCATCGGCGGGATCGAGCCCGCCCGCGCCCTCATCACCGCCGCCTTCGAGCACGGCGCCTCCGTGGTCTCCGCCAACAAGGCGCTGCTCGCCGAGGACGGCGCGACCCTCTACGAGGCGGCTGCCCAGCACGGCAGGGACCTCTACTTCGAGGCCGCGGTCGCCGGCGCCATCCCGCTGATCCGGCCGCTGCGCGAGTCCCTCGCCGGCGACAAGGTCAACCGCGTCCTCGGCATCGTCAACGGCACGACCAACTTCATCCTCGACCGGATGGACAGCGCGGGAGCCGGCTACTCCGAGGCGCTCGACGAGGCCACCGCCCTCGGGTACGCGGAGGCCGACCCGACCGCCGACGTCGAGGGCTTCGACGCCGCCGCCAAGGCCGCCATCCTCGCCGGGATCGCCTTCCACACGCGCGTACGCCTCGACGACGTACACCGCGAGGGCATCACGGAGGTCACCTCCGCCGACCTCGCCTCCGCCCAGCGCATGGGCTGCACCGTCAAGCTCCTCGCCATCTGCGAGCGCGCCGCCGACGGCCGGTCCGTCACCGCGCGCGTCCACCCGGCGATGATTCCGCTCAGCCATCCGCTCGCCTCCGTGCGGGAGGCATACAACGCGGTCTTCGTCGAGGCCGAGGCGGCCGGACAGCTGATGTTCTACGGTCCCGGCGCGGGCGGCGCGCCGACCGCCTCCGCCGTCCTCGGCGACCTGGTCGCCGTCTGCCGCAACCGGCTCAACGAGGCCACGGGGCCCGGTGAGTCCGCGTACACCCAACTGCCCGTGAGCCCCATGGGCGAGGTCGTGACGCGCTATCACATCAGCCTCGACGTGGCCGACAAGCCGGGTGTGCTCGCCCAGGTCGCGACGGTCTTCGCCGAGCACGGCGTGTCCATCGACACGGTCCGCCAGAAGGGAAAGGACGGCGAGGCCTCCCTTGTCGTCGTCACCCACCGCGCGCTCGACTCCGCCCTCTCCGGGACCGTCGAAGCGCTGCGCAAGCTCGACACCGTCCGCGGTGTCGCCAGCATCATGCGTGTTGAAGGGGAGTAAGGGAACCCATGACCAGCAATGGCACCCACCAGTGGCGCGGCATTATCGAGGAGTACCGGGACCGCCTCCCGGTGACGGACACGACGCCGGTCGTCACGCTCCGCGAGGGCGGTACGCCGCTCGTACCCGCGCAGGTGCTGTCCGAGCGAACGGGCTGTGAGGTGCATCTCAAGGTCGAGGGCGCCAACCCGACCGGCTCCTTCAAGGACCGCGGCATGACCATGGCCATCAGCCGGGCCAAGGAGGAGGGCGCCCAGGCGGTCATCTGCGCCTCCACCGGCAACACCTCCGCCTCGGCGGCCGCCTACGCGGTACGGGCCGGGATGGTCTGCGCCGTACTGGTGCCCCAGGGCAAGATCGCGCTCGGCAAGATGGGCCAGGCCCTGGTCCACGGCGCGCGCATCCTCCAGGTCGAGGGCAACTTCGACGACTGCCTGACGCTGGCCCGCTCGCTGGCCGACAACTACCCGGTGGCGCTGGTCAATTCCGTCAATCCGGTCAGGATCGAGGGCCAGAAGACCGCCGCCTTCGAGATCGTGGACGCGCTGGGCGACGCCCCGGACATCCATGTGCTGCCGGTCGGGAACGCCGGCAACATCACGGCGTACTGGAAGGGGTACACCGAGTACGCCGCCGACGGCCCGGCGGCCGGCACCCCGCGCATGTGGGGCTTCCAGGCTTCCGGCTCCGCGCCCATCGTGCGCGGCGAGGTCGTCAAGGACCCGCACACCGTTGCCACCGCGATCCGGATCGGCAACCCGGCGTCCTGGCAGTTCGCGCTGGCGGCCCGTGACGAGTCCGGCGGCTTCATCGACGAGGTGACGGACCGGCAGATCCTCTCCGCCTACCGCCTGTTGGCCTCCCAGGAGGGCGTCTTCGTCGAGCCCGCCTCGGCCGCCTCCGTGGCCGGCCTGCTCAAGGCCGCCGAGGAGGGCAAGGTCGACCCCGGCCAGCGCATCGTCTGCACGGTCACCGGCAACGGACTCAAGGACCCGGACTGGGCGGTCGCGGGAGCGCCCCAGCCGGTCACCGTCCCCGTCGACGCGGTCCAGGCCGCGGAGCGTCTCGGCCTGAACTGACGTACCCGTCCCGGGCCCCGCACGGGCCCGGGACCGGGCCCCCGGCCCCGGGCATCACGGGGCGAAGCACGGCAAGGCCGACATAGGCGCACAGCAAGGCATGCGACACGCATCGTGCGCCTCCTGTGCGCCCTATGTCGCCACAGAACCTTCCTTCGATAGGCTGTACCTCACCCGCCCCGCCGCACATGCCGCGGTGTTGTCGCCCCCGTGGCCCCCCGGGTGTTCGCCACCTCCCCGAACATCTCGCAGTCAGCACATCTCGCCGTCACAAGGAGAGTCGTCAGAGCGATGGCCGGTCCCGCGTTCCGCGCCGCCGCCGTACGGGTGCGCACCCCCGCCACCAGCGCCAATCTCGGCCCGGGCTTCGATGCCTTCGGCCTGTCGCTGGGGCTCTACGACGACGTGGTCGTCCGCGTGGCCGACTCCGGCCTCCACGTCGACATCGCGGGTGAGGGCTCCGACACGCTTCCCCGCGACGAGAACCATCTGCTCGTACGCTCCCTGCGCACGGCCTTCGACCTGCTCGGCGGACAGCCGCGCGGCCTGGAGGTCGTCTGCGCCAACCGCATCCCGCACGGCCGCGGTCTGGGCTCCTCCTCGGCGGCCATCTGCGCCGGGATCGTCGCCGCCCGCGCGGTGACCATAGGCGGGGACGCCAGGCTCGACGACGCGGCCGTGCTGGAACTGGCCACCGAGATCGAGGGCCACCCCGACAATGTCGCCGCCTGTCTGCTCGGCGGCTTCACGCTGGCCTGGATGGACGGCGGAGCGGCGCGCGCGATCAGGATGGACCCCGTCGATTCCATCGTTCCGGTGGTTTTCGTCCCCGGCGAACCGGTCCTCACGGAAACGGCCCGCGGCCTGCTGCCGCGCACCGTCCCCCATGTGGACGCGGCGGTCAACGCCGGCCGTGCGGCCCTGCTCGTCGAGGCGCTGACCAGGCGCCCCGAGCTGCTGCTGCCGGCCACCGAGGACCGGATCCACCAGGAGTACCGGTCCCCGGCGATGCCGCAGAGCCTCGCCCTGGTCAACCGACTGCGCGCGGACGGTGTCCCCGCGGTCATCTCCGGCGCGGGCCCCACGGTGCTCGCGCTGGTCGAGGACGGTGCGGCCGACAAGGTCGCACGGCTGGTGGGGGAGGGATGGGCTGCCTACCGGCTCTCCCTCGACGGCGCGGGTGCGAGTGTTCTGCCGCTCGGCTCGTCGTGACAGGAGATTGCCGGTGAGTGAGAGGGGGAATGTTTGTTGGAGCCGGTAGTGTTAACCTCAAGTCTGCAACCGACGTCTTTGTGGCGCGGTGCTTCGTGTCCCGATTCGGGACCACCCTTCTTCCGGGAGCCTCCCCAACTGCCTGAGCAGCCTGCCTGAGCAGTTTTGAGCACGCACCGGAAACCGGCACGACACCCCCCGTTTTTCCCAGCGGTGGGCCGAGCAGGGGGACCTCGGGCCGGACCCATTGCACGTACGCATGTTTCTCCGCCATACCCGGCGGGACCACCGCCCCGGCACGGTCCACAAGATGGGACCGCAGTCGGACAGCACAACCGGTCGCCGAGCCAGAAGGCCGACGTCCGCTCCAGGGAAGGACCCTTCGTGAGCGACACCACCGATCTGATGGGCGTGACTGCCGACAACAGTGTCGACGCCACCGCGCCCGCCGCAGGTGCTGCCTCCGGCACCACCGCACGGCGCCGCCGCTCCGGCACCGGCCTTGACGGCATGGTCCTGGCCGAACTGCAGCAGGTCGCGTCCGGCCTCGGCATCAGGGGCACCGCGCGGATGCGCAAGAGCCAGCTGATCGAGGTCATCAAGGAGACGCAGGCCGGAGCCTCGTCCGCGCCCAAGAGCGCCGAGGCCGGCAGCACCGACGCCGAGACCAAGCCGAAGCGCCGCGCGACCTCCAAGGCCCGTACGGGTGACACGGCCGCCGCGGAGAAGACCGACAAGGCCGAGAAGGCCGTGGCCCAGCAGATCGACATCCCCGGTCAGCCGGCCAGCGACGACCAGCCCGCGGGCGAGCGTCGCCGTCGCAGGGCCACCGCGCAGGCGGGCAGCCCCGACACCAAGGCGGAGACCAGGACCGAGGCCCAGGCCGACGTCAAGGTCGAGGCCCAGCCCGACGCCAAGGCCGAGGCCGCCGTGTCCGCGTCCGGCGCGGGCTCCGCCCAGACCGACACCGACGGCCGGCGCGGCGACCGCCAGGACCGCGGCCAGCGGGGCGAGCGCGGCGACCGTGACCGCGGCGACCGCCGTGACCGGCAGCGCGACCGTCGCGGCAAGAGCGACGAGCAGCAGGGCGGCCAGGGCGGCCAGCAGCAGAGCGGCGGCCAGCGCCAGCAGCGCGACAACCGCGGCGGCAGCAGCAGCCAGAGCATCCCCCAGAACAACGGCCCGCAGGACGACTTCGACGACGAGGCGGGCGGCCGGCGCGGCCGGCGCGGACGCTACCGCGACCGCCGAGGCCGCCGCGGGCGCGACGAGTTCGGCCCCGGCGAGCCGACGGTCGCCGACGACGACGTGCTGATCCCCGTCGCGGGCATCCTCGACATCCTCGACAACTACGCGTTCATCAGGACCTCCGGCTACCTGCCCGGTCCCAACGACGTGTACGTCTCGCTCGCCCAGGTCCGTAAGAACGGCCTGCGCAAGGGTGACCACACCACCGGCGCGGTGCGCCAGCCCAAGGAAGGCGAGCGCCGCGAGAAGTTCAACGCGCTGGTCCGCCTCGACTCCGTCAACGGCATGGCGCCCGAAACCGGCCGCGGCCGCCCGGAGTTCCAGAAGCTGACCCCGCTCTACCCGCAGGACCGGCTCCGTCTGGAGACCGACCCGGGTGTGCTGACGACGCGGATCGTCGACCTCGTCGCACCGATCGGCAAGGGCCAGCGCGGTCTGATCGTGGCCCCGCCGAAGACCGGTAAGACCATGATCCTGCAGGCCATCGCCAACGCGATCACGGTCAACAGCCCCGAGTGCCACCTGATGGTCGTCCTTGTCGACGAGCGGCCCGAAGAGGTCACCGACATGCAGCGGTCGGTCAAGGGCGAGGTCATCTCCTCGACCTTCGACCGTCCGGCCGAGGACCACACCACCGTCGCCGAGCTGGCCATCGAGCGCGCCAAGCGTCTCGTCGAGCTGGGTCACGACGTGGTCGTCCTGCTGGACTCCATCACCCGTCTGGGCCGTGCGTACAACCTCGCCGCGCCCGCCTCGGGACGCATCCTGTCCGGTGGTGTCGACTCGACCGCGCTCTACCCGCCGAAGCGCTTCTTCGGTGCGGCGCGCAACATCGAGGACGGCGGCTCGCTGACCATCCTGGCCACCGCGCTGGTCGAGACCGGCTCGCGCATGGACGAGGTGATCTTCGAGGAGTTCAAGGGCACCGGCAACATGGAGCTCAAGCTCGACAGGAAGCTCTCGGACAAGCGCATCTTCCCGGCGGTGGACGTGGACGCGTCCAGCACCCGTAAGGAAGAGATCCTGCTCGGCAGCGACGAGCTCGCCGTCGTCTGGAAGCTGCGCCGGGTGCTGCACGCGCTCGACCAGCAGCAGGCGATCGAGCTGCTCCTGGACAAGATGAAGCAGACGAAGTCGAACGCGGAGTTCCTGCTCCAGATCCAGAAGACGACGCCCGGGCCGGGCAACGGCAACAACGACTGACCAGCCCTGACGCCGCACGGAAAACCGCCCCGCCGCCTTGGCGACGGGGCGGTTTTCCGTTGTCCGCGCCCGTCCCGCCCCTGCCCCGCCCCCGCGCGGAACACAGCGCGTTGTGAAACCCTTCTGGGGTGCTCCACCGTCCGTTCGAGTGACCCACCACGCGCCTGATCACCACCCCTGGGGGCGGGACCGGAGCCACGGACAGAGGGAGACCATGACCGAGCGGAGCGGCACCCGAATACGCGGCGGCAAGCGCCGGCGTACGGCCACGACCGTCGTCGCCTGGTCGGCGGCGGCCCTGGTCGCCGTCGGGGGGTCCGGAATCGGCTTCGCGTATCTCAAGCTCGACGGCAATCTCCGGGGCATCGACATCAACGCCCAGCTGGGCAGGGACCGCCCCGTCAATATCGACAACGGTTCCCAGGACATCCTGGTGCTCGGCTCGGACTCCCGCTCCGGCGCGAACCGCGAGTACGGCCGGCGCATCAGCGGCGCCCGCTCGGACACGGCCATGATCGTCCATGTCTACAAGGGCCATAAGAAGGCCAGCGTCGTCTCCATACCGCGCGACACCCTGGTCGAACGCCCCGAATGCACCGATTCCAAGGGCAAGGCCGTCCCCGGCGCGCAGCTCGCCATGTTCAATTCGGCGTACGAGCTCGGCGGGCCCGCCTGCGCGGTGAAGACCGTCGAGAAGATGTCCGGCATCCGCATGGACCACTTCATCGAGGTCGACTTCACCGGCTTCAAGAAGCTCATCGACGAGCTCGGCGGCGTCAAGATCACCACCACCCGGCCCATCAACGACGCCAAGAGCCATCTGAAGCTGGCGCCCGGTACCCACACCCTCGACGGTGAGCAGGCCCTCGGCCTCGTCAGGACCCGCAAGAGCATCGGCGACGGCAGCGACCTCGGCCGGATCCAGCTCCAGCAGGCCTTCATCAAGGCGCTGATCAACCAGGTCAAGGACATCGGCGTCTTCAGCAGCCCCAAGAAGCTGTACGACGTCGCCGACACCGCCACCCGCGCGATCACCCCCGACTCCCAGCTCGACACGGTCAACGAACTGATCGGCTTCGCCGGCGGCCTCAAGGACCTCGGCACCGGCGACGTCAGGACGATCACGCTCCCGGTGCGCTACGACCCCGCCGACCCGAACCGCGTCCTGCCCCTCCAGAAGGGCTCCCAGCAGGTCTGGACGGCCCTCAGGCACGACAAGCCGATCCCCGCCTCCGCCACCAAGGACTCCGCGGGCGACAAGGGCGACGCACAGGGCGTGATCAAGGGCGGTTAGCTACCCACGCGCCCCCGGAATACTTCCGCCCGCCCCCCGGTTTTGGGAGATACGGCCGGTCCTGGCAGACTGGTACGTCGGCCCCGGTTCACGTACGCGCAATCCGCGCTGACGACCCGGTGCCCTCCCGAAACTAGGAGCCACCTTGAAGCGCGACATCCACCCCGCGTACGTCGAGACCCAGGTCAGCTGCACCTGCGGTGCGTCGTTCACCACCCGGAGCACCATCGAGAGCGGCAGCATCCGTGCCGACCTGTGCTCCGAGTGCCACCCGTTCTACACGGGCAAGCAGAAGATCCTCGACACCGGTGGCCGCGTGGCCCGCTTCGAGGCCCGCTTCGGCAAGGCCGCCGCCAAGAAGTAGCGAGCAGTCCGCGCCGGTTCTCGGTGTCCCGCTCCGGGACGTCGAGACCGGCGCTTTGGCGTCCCGAAGCACCTTCGTACGAACCCAGGAGCCACCGATGTTCGAGGCGGTCGAGGAACTGATCGGCGAGCACGCCGATCTGGAGAAGAAGCTCGCCGACCCGTCGGTCCACGCGGACCAGGCGAACGCGCGCAAGCTCAACAAGCGATATGCCGAGCTGACGCCGATCGTCGGTACGTACCGCTCCTGGAAGCAGACCGGCGACGACATCGGGACGGCCCGCGAGTTCGCGGCCGACGATCCCGACTTCGTCGCCGAGGTCAAGGTTCTGGAGAAGCAGCGCGAAGAGCTCACCGAGAAGCTCCGCCTGCTGCTCGTACCGCGCGACCCCAGCGACGACAAGGACGTCATCCTTGAGGTCAAGGCGGGCGCGGGCGGCGACGAGTCCGCGCTCTTCGCCGGTGACCTGCTGCGCATGTACCTGCGGTACGCCGAGCGCGTCGGCTGGAAGACCGAGATCATCGACGCCACCGAGTCCGAGCTCGGCGGCTACAAGGACGTCCAGGTCGCGGTGAAGACCAAGGGCGGCAACGGGGCCACCGAGCCGGGACAGGGCGTCTGGGCCCGGATGAAGTACGAGGGCGGGGTGCACCGCGTGCAGCGCGTGCCCTCCACCGAGTCCCAGGGCCGCATCCACACCTCGGCCGCCGGAGTCCTGGTGACGCCCGAGGCCGAAGAGGTCGACGTCGAGATCCACGCCAACGATCTGCGTATCGACGTCTACCGCTCCTCGGGCCCCGGCGGCCAGTCCGTCAACACGACCGACTCCGCCGTCCGCATCACCCATCTGCCGACCGGTGTCGTCGCCTCCTGCCAGAACGAGAAGAGCCAGCTCCAGAACAAGGAGCAGGCCATGCGTATCCTGCGCTCGCGGCTGCTCGCGGCCGCCCAGGAGGAGGCGGAGAAGGAGGCCGCCGACGTCCGGCGCAGCCAGGTCCGTACCGTCGACAGGTCCGAGAAGATCCGGACCTACAACTTCCCGGAAAACCGGATCTCGGACCACCGCGTCGGTTTCAAGGCGTACAACTTGGACCAGGTCCTCGACGGAGAGCTGGACGCCGTCATCCAGGCGTGCGTCGACGCGGATTCCGCCGCGAAGCTCGCCGCCGCCCAGTAACCACAACCGCAGTCCGGAGGAACCAGCGTGCAGCCACATTCTGGGGGGCCCAGCGACCCTCAGCGGCTCCGCCGCGGGCCCGGCCCCCGCAGCCTGCTGCTCGCCGAGGTGGCCCAGGCCACCCAGCGGCTGGCCGACGCGGGTGTGCCCTCACCGCGCTTCGACGCTGAGGAGCTCGCCGCTTACGTGCACAGCGTCAAGCGGGGAGAGCTGCACAACGTCAAGGACACGGACTTCGACGCCCGCTACTGGGAAGCCGTGGCCCGCCGCGAGGCCAGGGAGCCGCTCCAGCACATCACCGGACGTGCCTTCTTCCGGTATCTGGAGCTCCAGGTCGGGCCCGGGGTCTTCGTACCGCGCCCGGAGACCGAGTCGGTCGTCGGCTGGGCCATAGACGCCGTACGGGCGATGGACGTCGTCGAACCGCTCATCGTCGACCTGTGCTCCGGCTCGGGCGCCATCGCGCTCGCCATGGCGCAGGAGGTGCCCCGCTCGCGCGTGCACGCCGTCGAGCTGTCCGAGGACGCCCTCACCTGGACGCGGAAGAACGCCGACGGGTCCAGGGTCACCGTGCACCAGGGAGACGCCCTCACGGCCCTTCCCGAGCTCGACGGCCAGGTCGACCTGGTCATCTCCAACCCGCCGTACATCCCGCTGACCGAGTGGGAGTACGTCGCCCCCGAGGCCCGCGACCACGATCCGGAGATGGCCCTCTTCTCCGGCGAGGACGGCCTCGACACGATCCGCGGCATCGAACGCACCGCCCACCGGCTGCTGCGCCCCGGCGGCCTCGTCGTCGTCGAGCACGCGGACACCCAGGGCGGACAGGTCCCGTGGATCTTCAGCGAGGAGTCCGGCTGGGCCGACGCCGCCGACCACCCCGACCTGAACAAGCGCCCCCGCTTCGCGACGGCCCGCAAGGCCATGCCGTGACCGTCCCCGCCATCCCTTCCGCCTTGATCATCCAGACCGTGTACGTGCACGAGGAGGCCCGTTAAATGGCTCGGCGATACGACTGCAACGACGCGACGGATCGTGCGACGGGTCTGCGTGAGGCCGCGTCGGCGGTACGCCGCGGTGAGCTGGTCGTGCTGCCCACCGACACCGTGTACGGGATCGGTGCGGACGCCTTCGGATCCGAGGCCGTCGCCGATCTGCTGGAGGCCAAGGGCCGCGGGCGCAATATGCCCACCCCTGTCCTGATCGGCTCCCCGAACACCCTGCACGGCCTGGTCACCGACTTCTCCGAACAGGCCTGGGAACTGGTCGACGCGTTCTGGCCCGGCGCCCTCACCCTGGTCGCCAGGCACCAGCCGTCCCTCCAGTGGGACCTGGGCGACACCCGGGGCACCGTGGCCATCCGGATGCCGCTGCACCCCGTCGCCATCGAGCTGCTCACCGAGGTCGGCCCGATGGCCGTATCCAGCGCCAATCTCACGGGACACCCGGCCCCCGAGGACTGCGACGCCGCCCAGGAGATGCTCGGGGACTCCGTCTCCGTCTACCTCGACGGCGGCCCGACACCCGGCAACGTCCCCTCCTCGATCGTCGACGTCACCGGCAAGGTCCCGGTGCTGCTGCGGGCCGGCGCCCTCGACGCGGAGGAGCTCCGCAAGGTGGTACCCGACCTCGAGGTGGCCAATTGACCGCCCCTGAGGGGCGTGGCATAGCGGAGACCGCATACACCGGCAACACCTTCCGCATCCTCCACGTCAGTACCGGCAATGTCTGCCGCTCGCCCATCACCGAGCGGCTGACCAGGCATGCCCTGAGCGTCCGCCTCGGCGAACGGCTCACCGGCGGCCTGATCGTGGAGAGCGCCGGCACCTGGGGACACGAGGGCGCGGCCATGGAGGCCAACGCCGAGGCCGTGCTCGCCGACTTCGGCGCCGACGCGTCCGGCTTCGTCGGCCGTGAACTGCTCGACGAACACGTCATCCGCGCCGACCTGGTCCTCACCGCGACCCGCGACCACCGGGCCCAGGTCATCTCCATGGGCCACTCCGCGGGGCTGCGCACCTTCACGCTCAAGGAGTTCACCCGGCTCGTACGGGCCATAGACCCGGCGACACTCCCCGACCCCCTCGACGAGGGCGTGGTCGAACGCGCCCGCGCACTGGTACGCGCGGCCGCGGCTCTACGCGGGTGGCTGCTGGCCCCGACGGCGGAGGCGGACGAGGTCTACGACCCGTACGGCGCGCCGATCACGTTCTTCCGCTCCATCGGCGACGAGATCAACCAAGCCTTGGACCCAGTGGTCACCGCCCTGACAGGAGTCCCCGCCTGCCCGCCCCTTCTTTAAGGGCTCGGTTCGCCTCCGGGGCGCCTTATGCCACTGTCGACGGTCGACCGTGCTCGATTCGCTCGTACCTCGCGAACCTCCGCGCGCTCTCCCTTTCGACAGCGGCGCGCCCCTTCGGCTCACTCGCCGGCGGTCGTGGAGACGGGCGGTCGTTATACGGAGGCAGCGGCCCTTGTGCCATGGGCGCGCGTGTCCCCACTTTCCCCAGGCGGGGCCGAGCGGGTTGGTGGGCCACCGGCGGGAGGGGGGTGGGGGCGCAGGAGGTGTGTGTCCGGACGTAAAGCGTGATTTGTCGGCGCACACAAGCCGCACCCGACAAACGAGCCGCACGGCGCCGTAAATCATGCAGTCCGGACACACACCTCCGGAGCCCGCGCCCCCCGCACCCACGACGACCGGCCTCGCACCCGCACCACCCGCGCCGCGCATCGGCACCCGCACCCGCACCACCCGCGCCGCGCACCGGCAACCGCACCCGCCTACATTGGAAAGCACGCACCCCCTCCGAGGTGGGAGCCCGCCATGCCGGTCGTCGTCACCGCGCCATCCGCCAGCACCCCCTGGGCCGACCCGGACGCGCTGCTCCGGCAGGATCCCGAGATGGCCGAAGTGGTCCTCGGCGAGGCCCACCGGCAGAGCGACAGCCTCCAGCTCATCGCCGCCGAGAACTTCACCTCGCCCGCCGTCCTCGCCGCCCTCGGCTCCCCGCTCGCCAACAAGTACGCCGAGGGCTACCCCGGCGCCCGCCACCACGGCGGCTGCGAGCTGGTCGACGCCGCGGAGCGGATCGCCGTCGGGCGGGCGCAGACGCTCTTCGGCGCCGAGCACGCCAACGTACAGCCGCACTCCGGCTCCTCCGCCGTGCTGGCCGCGTACGCCGCGCTGCTGAGGCCCGGGGACACGGTGCTCGCGATGGGGCTGCCGTACGGCGGTCATCTCACCCACGGCGCACCGGTCAACTTCTCCGGCCGCTGGTTCGACTTCGTCGGGTACGGCGTCGACGCCGGGACCGGCCGCATCGACTACGCGCAGGTGCGGCGGCTGGCGCGGGCGCACCGCCCGAAGGCCATCGTCTGCGGCTCGATCTCGTACCCCCGGCACATCGACTACGAGGCGTTCCGGGTGATCGCCGATGGTGTCGGCGCGTATCTGATCGCCGACGCCGCGCACCCGATCGGGCTGGTTGCCGGGGGAGCGGCGCCCAATCCGGTGCCGTACGCCGACATCGTGTGTGCGACGACACACAAGGTGCTGCGCGGTCCCCGCGGCGGGATGATCCTCTGCGGCGCGGAGTACGCGGAGCGGGTCGACCGCGCGGTGTTCCCGTTCACGCAGGGCGGGGCGCAGATGAACGCCATTGCCGCCAAAGCTGTCGGCTTCGGCGAGGCGGCGACCCCCGGGTTCACGGCGTACGCCCATCAGGTCGTCGCCAACGCACGGGTGCTCGCGGACGCTTTGGCCGCGGAGGGTCTCCGGATCACCACGGACGGTACCGACACCCATCTGATTACGGCCGATCCGGCACCACTGGGTGTGGACGGCAGAGCGGCCCGTGGCCGGCTCGCGGCCGCGGGCATCGTGCTGGACACCTGCGCGCTGCCGTACACGGAGGGGCGCGGGATCCGGCTGGGCACCGCCGCCACGACCACTCAGGGCATGCGAGAGGCCGAAATGGCGCGGATCGCGGCCCTCTTCGCCTCGGCGCTGCGCGAGGACGCGGAGGAGGCGCGTGGAGCCCGCGCGGATGTAAGGGAACTCGTGCGGCGGTTTCCGCCGTATGGAACCGTTTCCTGAATGAAATGACTGCCGGCGGGAAGCCGTGCGACTATCTCTCTCATTTCCCCGTCCTGGCTCATATGGCGACTCGGTATCCAACGGTGGGTCCGACGCGGGCTAGTGTGTGGGGCTGAGATGGCCAGCGATTCCTGTGGGGCAGCCCGTGCGTGATTACCTGCTGACGCTCTGTGTGACGGCTGCGGTGACTTATCTGCTGACCGGCCCGGTGCGGAAGTTCGCCATCGCGACCGGCGCGATGCCGGAGATCCGTGCGCGTGACGTTCACCGCGAACCGACGCCGAGACTCGGCGGCATCGCCATGTTCTTCGGCCTGTGCGCCGGACTGCTCGTGGCGGACAACCTGCAGAACCTCAACGGGGTCTTCGAGTTGTCCAACGAGCCGCGCGCGCTGCTCTCCGGCGCCGCCCTGATCTGGCTGATCGGTGTCCTGGACGACAAGTTCGAGATCGACGCCCTGATCAAGCTCGGCGCGCAGATGATCGCCGCCGGTGTGATGGTGATGCAGGGTCTGACGATCCTGTGGATCCCGGTGCCCGGTATCGGCATGGTCTCGCTGACCTCGGGACAGGGCACCCTGCTGACCGTCGCCCTGGTCGTGATCACCATCAACGCGGTCAACTTCGTGGACGGTCTCGACGGCCTTGCGGCGGGCATGGTCTGCATCGCCGCCGCGGCCTTCTTCCTGTACACGTACCGGCTCTGGTACGGGTACGGCCTGGAGGCGGCCGCTCCCGCGACGCTCTTCGCCGCCATCCTGATGGGCATGTGCGTCGGGTTCCTGCCGCACAACATGCATCCCGCCCGGATCTTCATGGGCGACTCGGGATCGATGCTGATCGGTCTGGTGCTCGCGGCGGGCGCGATCTCGGTGACCGGTCAGGTCGACCTGGACGTCCTGGCTGTCTTCGAGGGCTCCACCCGCGAGGCCACGCACGCGGCGCTGCCGGTCTTCATCCCGCTGCTGCTGCCGCTGACGATCATCGCGATCCCGTTCGCCGACCTGGTGCTCGCGGTCGTGCGCCGTACCTGGAACGGCCAGTCGCCGTTCGCCGCCGACCGGGGCCACCTCCATCACCGGCTGCTGGAGATCGGGCACTCGCACAGCAGGTCCGTCCTGATCATGTACTTCTGGTCGGCGCTGATCGCGTTCGGTGTCGTCGGCTACTCGGTGCACTCGACGTCGATGTGGATCGTGCTGACCGTCGTCGCGCTGAGCGCGGTGGGCCTGGTGCTTCTGCTGCTGCCGCGCTTCACGCCGCGGGCTCCGCTCTGGGCACAGGCCGTTGTGCCGCCGCGCTACCGGCGCCGCCGGCGGCAGGAGGAGACGTACGAGGAGCCCACGCCCGGACTCGCCCGCGCACCCCAGGAGATGATCGAGGAGCGCACGCCTGTTCCCGCCGGCGTCAACGGGGCGACCGCCCTGGGCGCTCGTTCGCGTCTTCCCGACCGACGGAAGGCCGGTTCGCGGCACTGACCGTTCGGCCATTTCTCTCATCGAGGCCCAATACCAGACAAGATGCTGTGGCGTCCTGCACACACGCGCGAAGTAACTCTCATGTGTGACAGTCAGCACACGCCCTTGGTAAAGACCTCATCAAATAGTTTGTGATACTGTTCACGAGACCCGGCGACAGAGCCGAAGGACCGTAGTGCGACGGTCCGTTGGCCCGAGAAACCTTCTCTCGGACCGGGCATACGCTCGTCCATGACGACACCATCTGCCCCACCCAGTCAGCGGAGCTGCCGCCATGCCGTCCAACGACGTCCGGAACCTCCTTCACACCGCCGTACCCACTGCTGCCGTCGGCGTCATCGCCGCGGTGACCGGTGGTGTGCTCGCGGGCGGGAAGGGAGCTCTGGGCGCCGCTGTCGGTGCGCTGGTGGTCATCCTCTTCATGGGGATCGGGCTCGTGGTGCTCCAGTGGGTGGCGAAGTCACTGCCGCACTTGTTCCAGGCGATGGGCCTGATGCTCTACACGGCCCAGCTGTTGCTGCTCTTCATCTTCGTGGCCGCTTTCAAGAACACCACGCTGTTCAACCCGAAGGCCTTTGCCCTCACGCTCGTTGTGGCGACCCTCGTCTGGGTCGCAGCTCAGGCCCGTGCGCACATGAAGGCCAAGATTCTTTACGTCGAACCCGAGTCCTCGAAGGCCAACGCGGCCGAGAAGACGGGGTCGTCGACGTGAGGAGTAGGGCCGGGATAAGTACTCGTTCGAGATCCTGCTATCGTCCGGTGCCAACTGCGGCATTGCGGGCGCGGGCATCCGAGCTGACGCCTGTTCTCACGCGAGGCTCAACGCCCGACCGCCGTCCTCACATCCGTCACACCAGTCCAGTGCCGAACCGCGGCTGCGCGCCGCGCCGACACAACGAGGTTGCCGTACCTATGCGCCATGCTGAAGGAGCCCGCGGTGAGTGCTGACCCGACGCAGGTGCTCGCCTTCGAGACCGATTGCCACATCTTCGAAGGATGTGGCTTCCCGGCACCCGGCCTGCACTCGTTCCTGTTCGAGCCGATTGTCGGCAACGCGGACAGCAGCTTGTACTTCAACAAAACGATGCTGCTGGCGCTGCTCGGCTCGATCGTCATCGTCGGCTTCTTCTGGGCCGCTTTCCGTAAGCCGAAGGTTGTCCCGGGCAAGCTTCAGATGGTGGCCGAGGCCGGCTACGACTTCGTACGCCGAGGCGTCGTCTACGAGGTCATCGGCAAGAAGGAGGGCGAGAAGTACGTACCGCTGGTCGTCTCGCTGTTCTTCTTCGTCTGGATCATGAACCTCTGGTCGATCGTCCCGGTCGCTCAGTTCCCGGTGACGGCGATCATCGCCTATCCGGCGGCGCTGGCGGCGATCGTCTACGTCCTGTGGGTGTCGCTGACCTTCAAGCGGCACGGCTTCGTCGGCGCCTTCAAGAACTTCACCGGCTACGACAAGTCGCTCGGCCCGGTTCTGCCGCTGGCCATGGTCATCGAGTTCTTCTCGAACCTGCTGGTCCGGCCGTTCACGCACGCGGTGCGACTCTTCGCGAACATGTTCGCGGGCCACACGCTGCTGCTGCTCTTCACGATCGCCAGCTGGTACCTGCTGAACGGCATCGGGATCGCGTACGCCGGCGTCTCGTTCGTGATGGTTCTCGTGATGACCGCCTTCGAGCTCTTCATCCAGGCGCTTCAGGCGTACGTATTCGTGCTCCTGACCTGCACCTACATCCAGGGCGCGCTCGCCGAGAACCACTGATCGCCCTCCCCCTCAGACCCCCAGACGTCCGGTGGCCAACCCCCACCGGTCCGTGAAAGAGAAGGAAGAACTGGCATGTCCCAGACTCTTGCCGCCGTATCCGGTTCGCTCGGCTCCATCGGCTACGGCCTGGCCGCCATTGGTCCCGGCGTCGGCGTCGGCATCATCTTCGGTAACGGCACCCAGGCCCTCGCCCGTCAGCCCGAGGCTGCCGGTCTGATCCGTACCAACCAGATCCTTGGCTTCGCCTTCTGTGAGGCGCTCGCCCTCATCGGCCTGGTCATGCCGTTCGTCTACGGGATCTGATTCACGACCAGCCCACTAGACGAAAGGCACTGATATGAGCCCGTTGCTCACTATCGCGGCTGAGGAGTTGCAGAGTCCTCTCATTCCGCCGATTCCCGAGCTCGTCATCGGCCTGCTCGCCTTCGTCATCGTCTTCGGCTTCCTTGCCAAGAAGCTTCTCCCGAACATCAACAAGGTTCTGGACGAGCGACGCGAGGCCATCGAGGGCGGTATCGAGAAGGCCGACGCCGCCAAGACCGAGGCCCAGAGCGTCCTTGAGCAGTACAAGGCGCAGCTCGCCGAGGCCCGGCACGAGGCCGCCCGTCTCCGCCAGGAGGCGACCGAGCAGGGCACCGTGATCATCCAGGAGATGAAAGCGGAAGGCCAGCGGCAGCGCGAAGAGATCATCGCCGCCGGTCACACCCAGATCGAGGCCGACCGCAAGGCCGCGGCCAGCGCGCTGCGCCAGGACGTGGGCAAGCTCGCCACCGAACTGGCAGGCAAGCTCGTCGGTGAATCCCTTGAGGACCACGCCCGGCAGAGCCGCACCATCGACCGCTTCCTCGACGAGCTTGAGGACGGCGCTGCGAAGGCCGAGGCCACGCGATGAACGGTGCGAGCCGCGAGGCACTGGCCGCCGCCCGTGAGCGCCTCGACGCGCTGACCGACAACACGTCGGTCGACGCCGAGAAGCTCGCCGACGAGCTGGCCGCCGTTACCGCGCTGCTCCACCGCGAGGTGTCGCTGCGCCGGGTCCTGACCGACCCGGCCCAGGCCGGCGAGGCCAAGGCCGAGCTGGCGGCGCGGCTGCTGAACGGCCAGGTGGGCGGCCCGGCCGTCGACCTGATCTCCGGCATGGTGCGTTCCCGCTGGTCGCAGCCGCGTGACCTGGTCGACTCGGTGGAGGAGCTGGCGGCCACCGCCGAGCTCACCGCCGCGGAGCGGTCCGGCGCGCTCGACGACGTGGAGGACGAGCTGTTCCGGTTCGGCCGGATCGTCGAGTCCAGCACCGAGCTGCGTGCCGCGCTGACCGACCGGTCGGCGACGGTCTCCGCCAAGACCACGCTGCTGCACAGCCTGCTGGGCGGCCGGGCCAATCCGGCCACGGAACGCCTGGTAGTGCGTCTTGTGACACAGCCCCGGGGACGTAGCCTGGAAGCGGGTCTCCAGACCCTGTCCCGGCTCGCCGCGGCGCGCAGGGACCGCATGGTCGCTGTCGTCACCTCGGCGGTGCCCCTCACGGACGGACAGAAGCAGCGCCTCGGCGCCGCTCTGGCGAAGCTGTACGGCCACCCCATGCACCTGAATCTGGACGTGGACCCCGAGGTCCTCGGCGGGATCTCGGTGCGGGTCGGCGACGAGGTCATCAACGGCACCGTCGCGGAACGTCTCGAAGACGCGGCACGGCGGCTCGCCGGCTGACCGCCGGCAACAGAACAGAGCAAGACGAGCGGCCCGGTTGGGCCGTGCAGAGATTGCAGAAGATTCCTGGGGGTCGCCCCCAGACCCCGAGATACGCAGACCCCCAAAGAAACTTCGGGCCCAACAAGGAGAGCAGGGAACCCAGATGGCGGAGCTCACGATCCGGCCGGAGGAGATCCGGGACGCGCTGGAGAACTTTGTCCAGTCGTACAAGCCGGACGCGGCCTCGCGCGAGGAGGTCGGTACGGTCAGCGTGGCCGGAGATGGCATCGCCAAGGTCGAGGGTCTCCCCTCGGCCATGGCGAACGAGCTGCTGAAGTTCGAGGACGGCACCCTCGGTCTCGCCCTCAACCTCGAGGAGCGCGAGATCGGTTCGATCATCCTCGGTGAGTTCAGCGGTATCGAGGAGGGACAGTCGGTCACCCGTACCGGCGAGGTCCTCTCCGTCGCTGTCGGCGAGGGCTACCTGGGTCGCGTCGTCGACCCGCTCGGCACCCCGATCGACGGACTCGGCGAGATCGAGACCGAAGGACGCCGCGCCCTGGAGCTGCAGGCCCCGGGCGTCATGGTCCGTAAGTCGGTCCACGAGCCGATGCAGACCGGCTACAAGGCTGTCGACGCCATGGTGCCGATCGGCCGTGGCCAGCGTCAGCTGATCATCGGTGACCGGCAGACCGGCAAGACCGCGCTGGCCGTTGACACGATCATCAACCAGCGCGACAACTGGCGCTCGGGCGACACGAAGAAGCAGGTCCGCTGCATCTACGTCGCCATCGGCCAGAAGGGCTCCACCATCGCGTCCGTGCGCGGTGCCCTGGAGGAGGCCGGCGCGCTCGAGTACACGACGATCGTGGCCGCCCCCGCGTCCGACCCGGCCGGCTTCAAGTACCTGGCGCCGTACACCGGCTCGGCCATCGGCCAGCACTGGATGTACCAGGGCAAGCACGTCCTGATCATCTTCGACGACCTTTCGAAGCAGGCCGACGCCTACCGCGCCGTGTCCCTGCTGCTGCGCCGTCCGCCGGGCCGTGAGGCCTACCCGGGCGACGTCTTCTACCTGCACTCGCGTCTGCTGGAGCGTTGCGCCAAGCTCTCCGACGCGATGGGCGCCGGTTCGATGACGGGTCTCCCGATCGTCGAGACGAAGGCCAACGACGTGTCGGCGTTCATCCCGACCAACGTCATCTCCATCACCGACGGACAGTGCTTCCTGGAGTCCGACCTGTTCAACGCCGGCCAGCGGCCCGCGCTGAACGTCGGTATCTCGGTCTCCCGAGTCGGTGGCTCCGCCCAGCACAAGGCCATGAAGCAGGTCTCCGGCCGACTGCGTGTGGACCTCGCCCAGTACCGCGAGCTGGAGGCGTTCGCGTCCTTCGGCTCCGACCTGGACGCGGCCTCCAAGGCGTCCCTGGAGCGCGGTAAGCGCATGGTCGAGCTGCTGAAGCAGCCGCAGTACTCGCCGTATCCGGTGGAGGAGCAGGTCGTCTCCGTCTGGGCCGGCACCACCGGCAAGATGGACGACGTACCGGTCAACGACATCCGTCGCTTCGAGACCGAGCTGCTGGAGTACCTGCGCCGCGAGCGCAAGGAACTGCTCAGCAGCATCGCCGAGGGCGGCAAGATGTCCGACGACACGCTGCAGTCCGTCGCGGACGCCATCACCGCCTTCAAGCGGCAGTTCGAGACCTCGGACGGCAAGCTCCTGGGCGACGACGCGCCGGCCGCCAACGTCTCCAAGTGACGACGGAAGGGACCTGACTCATGGGAGCCCAGCTCCGGGTCTACAAGCGTCGCATCAAATCCGTCACCGCGACCAAGAAGATCACCAAGGCGATGGAGATGATCGCCGCCTCGCGCATCGTCAAGGCGCAGCGCCAGGTGGCGGCCTCCACGCCGTACGCGACCGAGCTGACCCGCGCGGTCACCGCGGTGGCGACGGGATCGACGACCAAGCACCCGCTGACCACCGAGGTGGAGTCACCGGTACGCGCCGCGGTCCTGCTCATCACGAGCGACCGCGGTCTGGCCGGCGGCTACTCCTCGAACGCCATCAAGGCGGCGGAGCAGCTCTCCGGGCGGCTCCGCGCTGCGGGCAAGGAGGTCGACACGTACATCGTCGGCCGCAAGGGTGTCGCCTACTACGGCTTCCGTGAGCGCAAGGTCACGGACTCGTGGAGCGGCTTCACCGACAACCCGACGTACGCGGACGCCAAGGAGGTCGCGGCGCCCCTGATCGCGGCCGTCCAGCAGGACACGGCCGAGGGCGGCGTGGACGAGCTCCACATCGTCTTCACCGAGTTCGTCTCGATGCTGACGCAGACGCCGGTGCAGAACCGGCTGCTGCCCCTCAGCCTCGAGCAGGCGGCTGAAGAGTCCGGTACGAAGGGCGAGATCCTTCCGCTGTTCGACTTCGAGCCGTCGGCGGAGGACGTCCTCGACGCTCTGCTGCCGCGCTACGTCGAGAGCCGTATCTACAACGCGCTGCTCCAGGCCGCTGCTTCCAAGCACGCTGCCACCCGCCGCGCGATGAAGTCGGCGACCGACAACGCCGGAGAGCTCATCAAGACGCTCTCCCGGCTTGCCAACGCGGCCCGCCAGGCCGAAATCACCCAGGAAATCAGCGAGATCGTCGGTGGCGCCAGCGCCCTGGCCGACGCGACCGCGGGGAGTGACAAATAATGACCACCACTGTTGAGCCGACCGCTCCTGCCGGCGTGGCCACTGGCCGTGTCGCGCGGGTCATCGGCCCGGTTGTCGACGTGGAGTTCCCCGTCGACGCGATGCCGGACATCTACAACGCACTGACCGTCGAGGTGGCCGACCCGGCCGAGGACGGCAAGATCAAGAAGCTGACCCTGGAGGTCGCCCAGCACCTGGGTGACGGTGTGGTCCGCGCCATCTCGATGCAGCCCACCGACGGTCTGGTCCGCCAGGCCCCGGTGACCGACACGGGCAACGGCATCACGGTGCCGGTCGGCGATATCACCAAGGGCAAGGTGTTCAACACCCTCGGTGAGATCCTGAACAAGCCCGAGGCCGAGTCGGAGATCACCGAGCGCTGGCCGATCCACCGCAAGGCCCCGGCCTTCGACCAGCTCGAGTCCAAGACCGAGATGTTCGAGACCGGCGTCAAGGTCATCGACCTGCTGACCCCGTACGTCAAGGGCGGCAAGATCGGTCTGTTCGGTGGTGCCGGTGTCGGCAAGACCGTGCTGATCCAGGAAATGATCTACCGCGTCGCCAACAACCACGACGGTGTGTCGGTGTTCGCGGGCGTCGGTGAGCGTACCCGTGAGGGCAACGACCTCATCGAGGAGATGGCCGAGTCCGGCGTCATCGACAAGACGGCGCTTGTCTTCGGTCAGATGGACGAGCCCCCGGGCACCCGTCTGCGCGTCGCGCTGGCCGGTCTGACCATGGCGGAGTACTTCCGCGATGTGCAGAAGCAGGACGTGCTCTTCTTCATCGACAACATCTTCCGGTACACCCAGGCCGGTTCCGAGGTGTCCACCCTGCTCGGCCGTATGCCGTCCGCGGTGGGTTACCAGCCGAACCTGGCGGACGAGATGGGTCTCCTGCAGGAGCGCATCACCTCGACCCGCGGTCACTCGATCACCTCGATGCAGGCGATCTACGTCCCCGCGGACGACCTGACCGACCCGGCTCCGGCCACCACCTTCGCCCACCTCGACGCGACGACGGTGCTCTCCCGTCCGATCTCCGAGAAGGGCATCTACCCGGCCGTGGACCCGCTGGACTCCACGTCCCGGATCCTGGACCCGCGCTACATCGCGCAGGACCACTACGACACGGCGACCCGTGTCAAGGGAATCCTGCAGAAGTACAAGGACCTCCAGGACATCATCGCGATCCTCGGTATCGACGAGCTGGGCGAGGAGGACAAGCTCGTTGTCCACCGTGCCCGTCGCGTCGAGCGCTTCCTGTCGCAGAACACCCACGTCGCCAAGCAGTTCACCGGCGTGGAGGGTTCGGACGTACCGCTCGACGAGTCGATCACCGCGTTCAACTCGATCTGCGACGGTGAGTACGACCACTTCCCCGAGCAGGCGTTCTTCATGTGCGGTGGCATTGAGGACCTCAAGGCCAACGCCAAGGAGCTCGGCGTCTCCTGAACCGTTCGGTTCACGGAGGGGGGCGGGTTCGTCCCGCCCCCCTCCGACGCTCTCATCGCCACCCCATAGAATTAAGCCCAACACCCGGCCGAACAGCCGGGTGGTGACCCGAGGAGCCACCCATGGCTGCTGAGCTGCATGTCGAGCTGGTCGCCGCGGACCGCAGTGTCTGGTCCGGCGAGGCCACCCTGGTCGTCGCGCGCACCGCGTCCGGCGACATCGGCGTCATGCCCGGTCACCAGCCGCTTCTCGGTGTGCTGGAGTCGGGCCCTGTGACCATCCGTACGAGTGAAGGTGGAACGGTCGTCGCCGCTGTGCACGGCGGCTTCATCTCCTTCGCCGACAACAAGCTTTCGCTGCTGGCGGAGATCGCCGAGCTCGCGGATGAGATCGACACCCAGCGCGCGGAGCATGCGCTGGAGCGCGCCAAGTCGGGCGACGACGACGCCGCCGAGCGGCGCGCCGACGTCCGGCTGCGAGCGGTGGCGGTGCGTTAAGCGCTGCTTTCGCAATGGATTCAACCTCAGCCGCGGCCCGTTCCGGACTCTCCGGACCGGGTCGCGGCTGAGGCGATGCAGGTGCAGGTGCGGTTCTTGGTCCGGTACTGGATGAGGCGAGGAGGTCGGTGTTGATGGTCCTCGCTCTGCTCGTATGCGGACTGGTCGTCGTGCTGGTTGCGGTGGGGCTTTTCGTCTTCGGTCTGCGCCGGCGGCTGATTCAGCGCTCGGGCGGGACCTTCGACTGCAGTCTGCGCTGGAACGTGCCGGAGGAGACCGATCTCTCCGGCAAGGGCTGGGTGTACGGCGTCGCCCGCTACAACGGGGACCGGATCAACTGGTTCCGGGTCTTCTCCTACGCCCCGCGGCCGCGCCGCACCCTGGAGCGCTCCGCGATCGAGGTGCTGGCCCGCCGGGCGCCCCACGGCGAGGAGGAGCTGGCGCTGCTCTCCGACGCGGTCGTCCTCGGCTGTCTGCACCGCGGGGTCCGCCTCGAGCTGGCCATGAGCGACGACGCGCTCACCGGCTTTCTCGCCTGGCTCGAAGCGGCGCCGCCCGGACAGCGTGTGAATGTGGCCTGACCCCGGTCTCTCCGGGACGTGATGAAGGGGGCGGCGCTCGGGCGCCGCCCCCTTCATCTCTGTCATCTCTGAGCGCTGACGGCTATCCGAGCCCGTTGTTGATCGCGGTCACCAGCTCGCCGTTGGCGGTGTCACCGGTGAAGTCCCAGAAGAACGCGCCTCCCAGGCCCTGCTGGTTCGCCCAGGCCATCTTGGACGTGATGGTGGCCGGGGTGTCGTAGCTCCACCAGTTGGTGCCGCACTTGGCGTACGAGGTGCCGGCGATGGTGCCGGTGGGCGGGCAGGTGTTCTTGAGGACCTTGTAGTCCTCGATGCCCGCCTCGTACGTGCCCGGCGCGGCGCCGGTCGCGGTGCCGCCCGGGGCGGCCTGGGTCACGCCGGTCCAGCCGCGCCCGTAGAAGCCGATGCCGAGCAGCAGCTTCTTGGCCGGCACGCCCTGCGCCTTGAACTTGGCTATCGCCTCGGCGGAGTTGAAGCCCGCCTGCGGGATGCCCGGGTACGAGGTGAGCGGGGAGTGCGGAGCCGTCGGGCCCTGCGCGGCGAAGGCGCCGAAGAAGTCGTAGGTCATCACGTTGAACCAGTCCATGTACTGGGCTGCTCCCGCGTAGTCGACCTTGTCGATCTTGCCGCCGGCCGACGCGTCCGCCGTGACGGCCGCGGTGACCAGGTTGCTCGCGCCGAACTTGGCGCGCATGGCCTGCATCATGTTCTTGAAGGACGCGGCGCCGCTGGTGTCACAGGACAGACCACAGGCGTTCGGGTACTCCCAGTCCAGGTCGATGCCGTCGAAGACATCGGCCCAGCGGGGGTCCTCCACCAGGTCGTAGCAGGACTGCGCGAAGGCCGTCGGGTTCTTCACGGCGTCCGGGAAGCCGCCGGACCAGGTCCAGCCGCCGAAGGACCAGAGGACCTTGATGTTCGGGTTCTTCGCCTTGAGCTTGCGCAGCTGGTTGAAGTTGCCGCGCAGCGGCTGGTCCCAGGTGTCGGCGACGCCGTCGACGGCCTGGTCGGCGGTGTACGCCTTGTCGGTCGCCGCGTAGCTGTCACCCATGACGCACTTGCCGCCGGTGACATTGCCGAACGAGTAGTTGATGTGCGTGATCTTGGACGCGGAACCGGACGTCACCAGGTTCTTGACGTGGTAGTTCCGGTCGTAGACGCCCCACTCGGTGAAGTAACCGAGCTTGACCTTGCCGCCCGTGGGAGGTTCACCGCCGCCACCGCCGGTGGTGCGGACCGCGCGGGAACCGCTGACCGGCCCCGTCTGGTCGGCCGTGTCACGCGCCTGGACGGTGTACGAGTAGTCGGTGCCCGCGGTCAGACCGGTGTTGGTGTACGTCGTACCGGTGACCGTGGCGATCTTCGCGCCGTCCCGCAGGACGTCGTAGTTCTTGATGCCCTTGTCGTCCGTCGCCGCGGTCCAGCTCAGCTTCGCCGAGGTGTTGGTGATCTCGCTGGCGGTCGGGGTGCCGGGGGCGGAGGGCGGGTTGTCGCCGGGGACGCTGGGTCCGCCGTCGCACGACGCGCCGTTCAGCTTGCAGCCGGACGGGGATCCCGTACCGGTGCCGTTGAAGCCGAAGCTGACCGAGGCGCCGGGGGCGAGGGTGCCGTTCCAGGTCTTGTTCTTGGCGGTCCAGTGGTTGGCCGCGCCGGTGATGTCGGCGTCCCAGCCGGAGGTGACGGCCGTGCCGGAGGGGAAGTCCCACTCCACGGTCCAGGAGGCGATGCTCGTGGTGCCGGTGTTCTTCACCGTCCACTTGCCCTCGAAGCCCGTGCCCCAGTCGGAGGCCTTGCTGTAGGTGGCGGTCGCCGAGGTGGCGGCCTCCGCGGGGCTGGCCAGTCCCACCATGGCTGCCAGCGGAAGCAGCAGCGCGGTAAGGCCCGCGACGGTTCTGGATCTGAATCGGGGTCTGCGGAGGATGGGTTGGGTGTTCAAGCGTGCTCCTCAGGTGAGTACCGGACAATCCGGGGGTGGTCCGTGCACTGCTCACCCTGCGACGGCTCACCGCAGCGTGTGCGGTGAGAGTAGGAAGGTCTGGACCACTCGTCAATAGGTCCAGACCAAAGGCGGGCCGGTTGGGGCGCCGGGCGGGTGCGCACCGGTCAGATACCCAACTCCTGAGCGAGGACGGCGGCTTGCAGCCGGCTGCGCAGCCCCAGCTTGCCGAGAACCCTGCTGACATGCGTTTTCACCGTCGCCTCTGCCATCCCGAGCCGGACCGCGATCTCGGCGTTCGACAGCCCTTCACCCAGGCAGGAGAGCACTTCACGCTCCCGGCGCGTGAGCGCGTCCAGCGCCGCGGGAACGGGCGCGTTCACGGCTCGTACGGGCTTCGGCGCCGCGAATTCGGCGATCAGCCGGCGGGTGACGGCCGGGGCGATCAGACCCTCGCCGCGCGCCACCGTCCGTACCGCCGTGAGCAGATCCCCGGCCTCGGCGTTCTTGAGCAGAAAGCCCGCCGCCCCGGCCCGCAGCGCCCCGAAGACGTACTCGTCCAGATCGAACGTCGTCAGCACCAGCACCTCCGCGAGCCCCTCCGCGACCACCTGCCGGGTCGCCGACACCCCGTCGAGCCGGGGCATCTGCACATCCATCAGCACCAGATCGGGCCGCAGTTCCCGGGCCAGGACGACCGCCTCCGCGCCGTCCGCGGCCTCCCCGACGACCTCGATGTCCCGCGCGCTGCGCAGGATGAGCACCAGCCCCGCGCGCACCGACGCCTGGTCCTCGGCGACCAGAACCCGGATCGTCATACCGTCCCCCGCCCTTCCCCGACGGGCAGTTCTGCCCGTACCTGCCAGATCGTGCCGCCGTCACCGGTGCCGGCGGGACCGGCCTCGAACACGCCGTCGAGCAGCGCGGCCCGCTCCCGCATCCCGACCAGACCGGCGCCGGACCCCGGCGCGCGCGGTCCTGACCGGTCGCCGAAAGGACTCCCGATCCGTACGGTCAACGCCTCCTCCGAACAGTCCAGTTCGACGGCGACCGGGCCGGGCGCCGCGTGCTTGAGGGCATTGGTCAGCGACTCCTGGACGATGCGGTACGCGGCCAGCTCGACCGGCGTGGGCAGCTTCGGCCCCGCGCCGCGCCTGTCGTCCAGGGTGAAGGTGAGCCCACTGGACGCGCCGTTCGTCCCGGCCTGTTCCAGCAGCGTGTCGAGCGCGGCCAGCGTCGGCGCGGCGGCGGGCTCCGTGTCGTCCCCGCTGTCCCGCAGCAGCCCGATCAGCCGGCGCATCTCGGCCAGCCCGTCGACGCTGTTCTCCCGGATGACGGTGAGCGCCTCGCGCGTGGTCCGCGCGTCGTCCAGCGAGAGCGCGGCGGTCGAGTGGATCGCGATGGCCGAGAGATGGTTGGCGACCATGTCATGCAGCTCACGGGCCATCCTGGCGCGCTCCGCGGTCACCGCCTGGGTCCGGTCGATCTCGGCCAGCAGCGCGGTCTGCTCGGCCCGCAGCCGGGCCGCCTCCGCGGCGTCCCGGTGGTTGCGCACCAGTACCCCGGTGGTGGCGGGGGCGAAGCTGATCAGCGCGGTGACCACGCCGATCAGCAGGGCGTCCGCCGAGCGGAACCACGCGGCGAACCCGATCGTCACCGCGACCGTGACCAGCGCGGTGGTCCAGGGGATACGGCGGGCGGCGGCGGGCGTCCCGTACAGCACGGCCGCGTACACGATGTCCGTGAACATCAGCACCGTCGCGAGACTGGTGCCCGTGAACTGATCGGCGATCAGGCCGAGCGTGCCGAGGACCAGGGCGGTCTGGGGCGCGGTCCTGCGCAGCAGTTCAAGCCCCGCCAGGACGGTCATCGGTATCAGCGCCCACGCACCGGGCAGTGGTCCGCCCACCTGGGTGTGCACACCGAGTGTCCAGAGGACGAGGCCGCCGAGCAGGCCGGCCGCGGCGATCAGTACGTCGTCACGGTGCGGACGGAGGGAAGCGGTCACCCCTCCATCAAACACGGCCCGCCACGCACCGTCCTCCACGTACCGGGGGAGAGGCGAGTACATCGAAGGATGCAGTGACGGTTCGTCACTGACGACGACGTGTGCGGGGCTTCAGGACAGGAGGCTGGAGGGGACCGGAGGGAGAAGTGCCGTGATCGTCACGCTGATCGTCGTCTGCGAGGCCGGCTTCTGGGTTCTGCTGGCCGGCGGGCTGGCGCTGCGCTATCCGGCCGGGATGCCGCGCGCGGGCGCCGCCGTCCTGCTGCTGGAGCCCCTGCTGGAGGTCGTCCTGCTGGTCGCCACGGCCATCGACCTCAAGAACGGCGCGGAGCCGGACTGGAAACACGGCCTGGCCGCGCTCTACCTCGGCTACACCGTCGCCTACGGCCACTACACGATCAGCTGGATCGACGGCCATGCCGCCCACCGCTTCGCCGGCGGCCCGCCACCGGTGAAGCCGCCGCGCTTCGGCCTGGCCCGCGCGAAGCACGAGGGCACGCTGTGGCTGCGTACGGTCCTGGCCGCCGCGGTCGCGGCCGGCCTGCTCCAGATCGCGATCTGGTACGTGGGCGACGCGAGCAGGACCGGACCGCTGACCGACTGGCAGCTCATCGCGGTGCGGGCCGCCGGGATCCACGGCCTGATCGCCCTGACGTACGCGATCTGGCCGAAGAAGGCCCCGGCGCGCGTGGAGCGCTGACCCGGCCTAGGCCGGGTCCGGCGGATCGTTGCGGGCTCCCGCCGCCCAACACGGCTCAGCGCTCGCCGCCCGGCACCCACAGCACGTCTCCGACCTCCTTGTTCGCCACCCGCGCGAGAATGAACAGGAGGTCGGAGAGACGGTTCAGATACGTCGCCGTCAGCGGGTTCATCAGCTCGCCGTGGACCTCGAACGCCGACCAGGTCGAGCGCTCGGCACGCCGTACCACCGTGCAGGCCTGGTGCAGCAGCGCCGCCCCCGGCGTACCACCGGGCAGGATGAAGCTGCGCAGCTTCTCCAGCTCCTCCAGGAACCGGTCGCAGTCCGCCTCCAGCTTGTCGATGTACGGCTGCTCGACCCGCAGCGGCGGGTACTCCGGGTTCTCCACCACCGGCGTGGCCAGGTCGGCGCCCACGTCGAACAGGTCGTTCTGGACGCGGACGAGGACCTTCACGACCTCCTCGGAAAGCTGCCCCAGGGCGATGGCCGTACCGATGGCGGCATTGGCCTCGTTGGCGTCGGCGTAGGCGGAGATCCGCAGATCGGTCTTGGCGGTACGGCTCATGTCGCCGAGCGCCGTCGTGCCCTTGTCGCCGGTACGGGTGTAGATACGCGTCAGATTGACCATACGGCCAGCCTAGGCCGCGCCCGCCTGGTGGCAGGCGTGGCGCCCGAAGACTCGGCGCGGTGCCGGGCGGGGGCGGTGGGGCCCCATGGACGACATGGAAGAGATCCGGGGGGAAACGGTGCTCAAGTACGCGGTACGCGGCGCCTGATGGACCCCGCCGGTGTGATGTCCGTCATGTGAGACGTGACGCGCATCTCTTCACCGCCACACGGCCGTCCGCGGACGCTAACCTCCGGCAGAGCACGCAAAGGTAAACAGGATGTTAAGGCCGAAGAGGAATCGTGGGGTGCGTCGTGGCCAGGAAGCTCGCCGTCATCGGGGCCGGACTCATGGGGTCGGGTATCGCGCAGGTCTCGGCCCAGGCGGGCTGGGACGTCGTACTGCGTGATGTCACCGACGCGGCCCTGGCCCGGGGAATCGACGGCATCCGGGCCTCCTTCGGCAAGTTCGTCACCAAGGGCAAGCTCGAAGAGGCGGACGCCGACGCGGCGCTCGCCCGGATCACCACCACCACCGACCTCGACGCCGTCGCCGACGCGGACATCGTCGTCGAGGCCGTCTTCGAGCAGCTCGACGTCAAGCACGAGATCTTCCGTACGCTCGACAAGCTCGTACGGGACGACGCCGTCCTCGCCTCCAACACCTCGGCCATCCCGATCACCAAGATCGCGGCGATCACCGAGCGCCCGGAGCGTGTCGTCGGTACGCACTTCTTCTCACCGGTGCCGATGATGCGCCTCTGCGAGCTGGTCCGCGGCTACAAGACGAGCGACGAAACTCTCGCCACCGCACGGGAGTTCGCCGAATCCGTGGGCAAAACCTGCATCGTCGTCAACCGCGATGTGGCAGGCTTCGTCACCACACGACTGATCTCCGCGCTCGTCGTCGAGGCCGCCAAGCTCTACGAGTCGGGCGTCGCGTCCGCGGAGGACATCGACACCGCCTGCAAGCTGGGGTTCGGCCACGCCATGGGCCCCTTGGCCACCGCCGATCTGACGGGCGTCGACATCCTTCTCCATGCGACCGGCAACATCTACACCGAGTCGCAGGACGAGAAGTTCGCACCGCCGGAGCTGATGCGCCGGATGGTGGACGCGGGTGACATCGGCCGCAAGAGCGGGCAGGGGTTCTACAAGCACTGAACCGCGCAGGCCGTCCCGGTACCGCCCCCACAGGGTGAATTCGGTATCGGTTCGCATACGGACGGCAACTTCTTCGGCCGCACGGCAGTCAGTTGTTGGAAGACAGAACAGACAACGGAGCACAGAAGCACTCTCGGGGAGCGCATATGCACATCAGGGGCGACCACGCCGAGCTGGTCGTCGAGGGCCGCCTCGACGTCCGCAGCGCGGCGGACGCCCGTACGGTCCTGCACTCGGCCGTCGACGACGGAGCCGGCGATCTCGTGCTCGACCTGACCGATCTGGACTCCTGGGACGCCACGGGACTCGGCGTCATCATGGGAGCCCACCGACGTGCGGGGCGCTGTGGCCGCAGACTTGTGCTGCGTGGCGTCCCGCCACAGATGCAGAGACTGCTGGTGGCCACCCGATTGCACCGCATTCTCGCCATCGAGGGCGGAATCGCCGCAGAGTCGCTCCCTCGGGTCTGACCCGGCCACATCGCACAATCATCACGAGACCGTGACGTCTTGGACGGGGTGGCACCCCGCCTGTTCGCGGATACCCTGCGGAGGTCTAGGGTTCGGCCGTCTGCCGATTGACGGACCCATAGAGCAGGCACCGGACTGGATGGGCGTGCGAGGGCCGGGGGGCAACGGCACGCCACGATCTGGGGGCTTTCACCATGGACCCGATGAGCCGGGGACCGGAAGAGTACGGGCACGACGGCGAACACGTCGGCGGGAGCGCGGACTCGCAGCGTCCGCCGCGTGTCGCGATCACGCCGGCGATCACCGCCGCGATGACACCGGCGCTCGCTCCCGCGAGCCCGCCCCCGATCACCTCTTCCCTGGGACATCTCAAGGGCGCCAGCTCCGCCACGCCGGTGCCTGTCCGCACGGTCCAGCTGATCTCGGGCGACTTCCTGCTGACCGTAAATCCCGTCGACGGCAGTGAGATCGAGCTCTGCCCGCCGGGGAGACAGCCCGCCGCCCCCGCCCGGCGCGATGCCAAGGAACGGGCCGATCTGCAGCGCGCCGGCCGGCCGCCGGTACCGCCGGGACCGGCGGCGCCGCCGCTGCCGCTGCTGCAGCGGCGGGAGGAACGCGCCGAGCTGATACGGCTGCTGGGCCGCGGCCGCTCCGTACGCCTCACCGGACCCGCCGGCTCAGGACGCACCGCACTGCTCGAAGCCGTCGCGATGGACTGCGCCGCTCTCGCGCCCGACGGAGTCGTACGGCTCTCCGGCTATCGCCGCACCGTCACCGAGCTGCTGTACGAGCTGCACGCGGCCGTCCACCGGTCCGCGCTCCACCGGCCCGACCGCGCCGGACTGCTCGAACTGGTCCGTGACATCGGCGCGGTCGTCGTCCTGGACGACCTGGAGTTCGGCGGCGAACCGCTGGACGAACTGCTGGCCGCCACACCCGAGTGCGCCTACCTGCTCGCCGTGACACCCGACGTCGACGAGCCCTCGGCGGACGCGCCCCTGGACGAGGTCCTGCTCGGCGGCCTGGGCCGCGGCGCCTCGCTGGAACTGCTGGAGCGCGCCGTCGAACGGCCGCTCACCGACGAGGAGGCGAACTGGGCGGGCGACCTCTGGTTCGAGTCCGAGGGACTGCCGCTGCGCTTCGTCCAGGCTGCGGCGCTGCTGCGCCAGCGCGACCGGCCGCGCCGCGGCCCGGAGGCCTTCGACGAGTTCGAGCCCTTCGACCAGGCTGCTGTGAACGCGCTGTTCGACACGCGCGACGGGTACGACGTACCCCTGCCCAGCCTCGGTGAGGGCGCGGCGCCCGCGGCGCTGCTCGCCTCCCGGCTGAGCGAGGCCGCCCGCGCCACCCTGCGGTTCGCCGTCGCCCTCGGCGGCGAAGTCCCGCACCAGGCCCATCTGCCGGCCCTGGTGGGCGACACGCACGCGGACGCCGCGCTCGGCGAGCTGATGAGCTGCGCGCTGCTCACCCCGGTCGGCGGGCGCTACCGGCTCGCCGCCGGAGTCGCCGCCCAGCTGGAGGAGAAGGGGTACGGCGACGACGCCGTGGCCCACGCGCACACCGCCGCCCAGCACTACGCCTGGTGGGCCGGCCACCCCTCGGTCACGCCCGAGCGCGCCGCCGCCGAGGCGGACGCCGTCCTCGCGTCGATGGGGCCGCTGGTACCCGGCCAGGAGTCGGGGCACCCGAGCGCCGCCGTCCTGCTGGCCCGGAGCGCCGCGCCCGCCTTCCTGGCGGGGCTGCACTGGGGCGCCTGGGAGCGGGCCCTGCGGGCCGGCTCGGAGGCCGCCAGGCTCGCCGGGGAGGTCGCCGAAGAGGCGTACTTCCACCATGAGTTGGGCGTGCTCGCGCTCTGCGTCGGAAATCTGGACCGGGCCCGGGCCGAACTGGAGGCCTCGATCGGGATGCGCGGGGCCGTCGCCGACAAGAGCGGCACGGTCGCGGGACGCAGGGCGCTGGCCCTGGTCACGGACCGCGAGAAGGCGCTGTCGGCCGGACGCGCGCCCGTGGGCGAGGAGATGACGCTCGCGCGGTACGAGGAGCAGACGTCGCCGCACGGCGGCGCACCGGCGCTGCCCGGACTGCCGGCGCTGCCGGCCCCGGTCGAGAGCAAGGCGCTGGCCGCCCGGCGCGACGTCCCGGCCCTCGGCCCCGGCCCGAGCGCCGGCGCGGGTTCGGGCTTGGGCTCGGGCTCCGGCTCGGGTTCGGGTTCCGCTGCCGGTCCTGGCTCCAGGCCCAGGCCCGCGGCGCACGGTCGCCGCCCGGCGGCCGGCGGCGCCCGCCGCAATCTGGTCGCGGCCGGCGCGGGCGCGGTCCTCGCGGCCGTACTGGGCACGGTGGTGACGCTGGGCGCGACCTCGGGCAACGACAACACGCCGACGGACAGGGTCCAGACGGAACAGACCGACCCGGACGACAGCGACGAGGGCCTGCCCGCCGAGCAGCCCACCGACGGCTCGACCCACCGCCCCGGCGGCGGCCAGTCGGAGGCGGGCGTCCCCGGTACGTCCGCACCGACGGGCAGCGGAGCGCCTTCGGGTACGGCGTCGACGCCGGGCGGCTCCACCGGCAGCAGTTCGTCCCCGACCGGCAATCCGTCGACCCCGGGCAAGCCGCCGAAGCCCCCGACCAAGCCGCCGACGACCCCTTCCACCAAGCCGCCGGGCACCCCGTCGTCGAGCCCGTCGGGCACCCCCTCGACCTCGCCGTCCCAGACACCCACCGGCGACCCGACATCCCCGTCGGAACCCGCCACCACAGCAAGCGGCACATCCCCCAGCATCACCGAACCCACCCCGGAGCCCGACGACACATTCCTCTAACCGGACCCGCCTAAGCGCTGTCTCTCCGGGGCCGCCCGCGGGCGGCCTTCTGGATCCGGGTGGCCCGTCAGCAAGCTGTCTCGGAGCCCATCCAGGGTCGGGCGAGAGCGGTGGTCATTCCGGTTCGTGCTGGGCGAGAACTCGGGTGAGCAGGCGGGTCAGGGTCTGTCGGTCCTCGGCTGACAGCGGTTTGAGCAGGTCGTCCTGTACCTGATCGAGCACCCCGTCCATGCGCCGCAGTTGCCGGACACCGCCCCCGGTGAGGGTCACCTTGTTGCGCCGTCCGTGGTCCGGGTCCGGCGTCCGGTCGACGAAGCCCTGCTCGACCAGTTCGTTGATGGCCGCCACGACGTCGCTGCGGTCGATACGGCCCCGGCGGCCGAGCTCCGCCTGGCTGGCGGGCCCGAACTCGTGCAGTGCCGCCAGGATGCGGTAGTGATACCCGCGGGCCCCGGCAGCGGTGAAGCCGTCGGACACCAGCCGGCGGGCGTGCACGGCCAGCTGGGTGGAGCAACCATCAAAGGAGCCGTCGTGCCCGCTGCTGCCGCCGCCCGGACCGCCGACCGAGCCGAGATCGCCGACCTGTTCGCCCGCCTGGCCAACCTGCTGGACGAGTGCCGCCACGAAGACGCCGGCACCGTCTATCACGACGACGTCGTGGTGCGCTCGCCGCGGGGCGAGCTGCACGGCCTCGATGAGGTGACCGCCCACCTGAAGCGAAGCCAGGTCGAGGGTGAGCACACCCAACACGTGCACGGGGACGTGCTGGTGCACGTTGACGGTGACCGCGCGAAGGCCACCGCGAACCAGCTCACGTACTTCTACCGCGACGGCGAAGCGCCCCATCGGACAAGCGGTCTGCGCGTGGCCTGCACCGCGGTGCGGACATCGCCCGGCTGGCGATTCAGCGAGAGCCAGATCACGCTCGCCTGGATGCAGGAGAAGTGACGTGGTGAGTCAGGACCGGACCTCGGCCCTGACTGCGCGGCAGGCCGAGGCGACCCCACTCACCTGACAACGGAACTCGCTCACGGCGGTGCGGGCGGCGACATCCGGCCGGCCAGCGACACCGTCCGCCCAAAGGTCCAGCGGTGCCGACCCCGCCCGCTGGAGGACTCGACGCCGTAGACCTTGTCCCCGTGGAGCTCGGCCGATCGCGGCGTCGTCGCGCTCCCTTGAAGCGGGACTGACCGCCCGCGGGGTACCGGTCACCCAGTCGCGTACCTCAACCCAAAGACGTTGACCGTCCAGGCGATATGTGACGGTGACGCGACTGCCTTTCGCCGCGCGTGGCAACCAACTCGGAGACTGCCGACTTCAAGGCGTCCCCCACTTCGGGGAGTCCCCACCTTTTGGATAATTCGCGCTTCAACTCGAGCCGCTCTCGCGCCGGGTCGATAATGCCGATAGCGCGCCTGTTCAGTCCTTCGGACAGTCATTCTTGCCCCTTGGAAAGTGTCAAGTCCCCACTTTGGGGAGTGGCGAAGGACTGTTGCTCTCACAGTCGGCGGACGGCACACTTGACCTGCAAGAAGATGCAAAGGAGGCGGCGCGCAAGTGCCCACCAACAGCAATCCGACGATCCGTCAGCGAAGGCTGGCAAGGCGGCTTCGCGACCTGCGAACGGACGCCGGGCTGACGCATGCTGACGCTTCGAAGGTGCTTGGGTCGGCTGAATCGAAGATCGGGCGCATCGAGAACGCCCAGTCCGGTGTTCGGCTGCCGGATCTTCGTGCCCTGATGGATGCGTACGGCATGACGAACCCCGCCGAGCGCAGCGATATCGAACTTCTCGCACGTGAGGCCAAACAAAAAGGCTGGTGGTCGCGCTACGCCAACGCTGTTGATTCTGCCTACGCTGCATACGTCGCCGTCGAGTGGGACGCCGCAGAGCTGTACAACGTCGAGACCAATTTGGTCCCGGGCTTGCTCCAAACTCCGGAGTACACGAAAGCGCTGATCCAACTCCAAGCGCCGGATGCCACTCCGGAACAGGCTGAAGCACAGATCAACGTACGACGTGAACGTCGAAAGATCCTGACCCGCGAAAATCCGCTTCAGCTGCGGGTGATCGTGACGGAAGGCGCCCTGCTCCACCGTGTCGGCGGCTCCAAGGTGATGAGAGCACAGCTCGAAGCCCTGCTTGAGGCCAGTCGAGAGGCGAACATCCAGTTCCAGGTGTTGCCACGGGAAGATCCGATGAACGTGTGCCTGTTCGGGCCGTTCGTCATCATGAGTTTTCCGACCTCGGCAGAGACCGACATCATTTACACCGAGTCACCGACCAGCACGTTGTACTACGAGGAGGTGGCCGACGTAGAGACATACACGATGCTGTTTCGACGGCTCAACATGGCCGCCGCGAACGTCAGCAGGTCACGGGAGCTCATCATGGCCGCCATAAAGGGAATGGAATAGAAGGATGAAGCCTTACATCGAATCTGCTTCAGCAGTGGGGCTTGAGTGGGTGAAGTCCTCGTACTCCGGGAACAACGGCAACTGCGCGGAAGTCGCCGTGATGCCGGATGGCCGTCGCGCACTGCGTGACAGCAAGAACTCACACGGCCCCGCGCTGGTCTTCACCACGGACGAGTTCAACGCGTTCGTCCGCGGTGTCATGGACGGCGAGTTCACCGAGCAGTAGCCGCCCCATGAAAGGCACCACATCGAGAGCGCCCGCCCCCTCTTCGAGGGCGGGCGCTCTCGCGCCTCGCGCCACTGGCGCCGCCGGCGTTTCACTGACCGCGTGGCCACGTTGGCCGCATGGCTGCCGTCGCTTGTCGGCCGTTACTGGGCGGGCCATCCGAGCGCGTTGAAGACTGCGACGGGGTCCAGGTAGTCCCGCCAGTGCGTGACTTTTCGGTCCTTGATTGTGATCACAGAGACGAAGCGGTTGTCGTAGGTCCGCCCGGTTCTCACTGCCTGCCCGTGCACCGCGTACTCAAGCACGATCACCGACGCCTCATGATCCCGGTGAACGGCCAGTTCGTCCGCGCTGCGCAGGACCATGGTGCTGCCGTAGCCGCGGTACAGCTCGGCCACGGCCCGGCGTCCCTCAACCCGTCGCGGGTATCCGGGAACGGAGATCACGTAGTCGAAGATGACGTCCTCCGCCAGGAGATCGAAGAAGTGCTGTCCGTCAACGAAGCCCGCCAGTCCTTCCTCGATGATTCGGAAGAAGGGATCCAGCGCCGCGAAGTCGTCGAAGTCATCGATGGGCGTGGTCACTTGGCTGCCTGGAGGGTCCACGCGCGTGCGTTCCGCCGGGCGAAGTCCTGGAAGGTGACCGGCGGCCTGCCCGTGACCTTCTCAACGTCGTCATTCGGCCGGGAACCGTTGCCGGAGATGATGGTCCCCGTCAGCCAGCGGAGCATCACGGCGTAGTCGGCGGGTACGAAGCCGCCTGCGATCGCACCGCCGATCCATGCGTCAGCGTCGATGTCGTTGTGGGTGACGGGTCCGCCGATCACGTCGGCGATGATGTCGGCGACCTCGCTGACCGTGAGCGACCGAGGGCCGGCCGGCGCGTACTGCGCGCCGGCGTGGGCGTCGGGGGCGACCAGCGTCTCCACCGCGACCGCCGCGATGTCCTCGGCATCGACGAAGGCTTCCGCGCCGCCGCGGGTCGGTACGGTGATGGCACCTTCGATGACCGGCACGTGTTCGTCACTGAAGTTCTGCATGACCCATGCGGGACGCAGGATGGAGTGGGTGAAGGCTCCTCGGCCCGCGAGGTCGAGCTCGACGGCCCGGATGTCGACCTCCGGTGGCGCCTGGTCGCTGCCGTAGGCGCTGAGGTACGTCACGTGCCGCACCCCGGCTCCTGCGGCACGATCGAGGAAGTCGGAGACCAGGCCGGCGTACTTGACCCGCATGACGGGCGTGACGAGGTAGACGCGGTCGACACCGTCCAGGGCACGGGCATGCGTAGCCGGGTCGTCCCAGTCGAACAGCACGTCGGCGCCGTGGCGCGAGGCAGTACGCGCACGCAGACCCCGCTCGATGAGTTTCCGCGCCACCAGCGAGCCGGTTCGTCCGGTACCGCCGAGTACAAGTGTCGTCTGCTGTGAATCAGTCATGACTCCATGGTGAGAGCAGCTATCGAGCGAATCAATGCGTGATTCTCTCGTTCCTTTGTTTCAAACGCTCATGTAATTGACCGCCGTGATTGTCTGGCTTAATACTTGGCGCATGGATCTGCTGGACGACCACCTGGTGAGAGCGCGGGCCTCGGGCGCTGTTTTCGCTCGAACGGTGGCCACGCCCCCCTGGGGATTGCGGCTGGGGGGCTCGATCCAGCTCGCGGTGCACGCTGTCGTACGGGGGCGGGGGTGGCTGTGGTTCGACGACGACTCTCAGAGCCCGATGGAGCTCTCGCCGGGCGACGTGACACTTGTCCGCGGGGGCCCCGACCACTACATCGGCCATGAACCCGGTGCCGACTGCCTCGAACCGGAGGAGTTCCGGGAGCGTCACCGGCGCGACGGATGCTCGGACGACCCGCGGGCCACGGTGTTCCTGTGCGGCGCCTACCGGTTTTCGGGGGACATCGGCAGCGGCCTGCTCGATGCGCTGCCTCAGGTGCTGCCACTTTCGGCGGCCGTCGGTGATCCCCTGCGCGACGTGATTGGCCTGCTGTCCCACGAGCTGGCTTCCCCTGAGCCGGGTCAGCCCACTGTGCTGGACCGGCTCCTCGACGTACTTCTGGTGCTTGCCATCCGAACCAGTTTCCGTCAGAGCGCCACCGCACCTCGCTGGTACCGGGCGTCGGCGGATCCCCGGCTGAACGCGGCGTTGCAAGCCATGCACGAGGATGCCGGGCACCCGTGGTCGGTCCCCGAGCTCGCCGAGATCAGCGGACTGTCCCGGGCGGCCTTCGCACGGACCTTCCGGGACGCGCTCGGCCAGACACCGATGCAATACCTGACGGACTGGCGAATGGCCCTGGCCCGCGACTACCTGTGCAATGGCGAGCTGAGCCTGGCGAAAATCGCGGACGTGATCGGCTACGGCTCGCCCTACGCGTTCGCCGCAGCCTTCCGGCGCCATCACGGAGACCCGCCCGGAGCATGGCGGCAACGGGAGTTGACCCGCACCAGCAGTCCGCCGGCCGGCGACCGCATCCACCTCCGCTGACGCCCGCACGCCTCAGCCTCACCGGTCGGATCGGCCGCCACCACACATCCGACCGCCACGACCACCAACACGGCGAACCCAGCGCTAGGCCCTGTCCGGTCGATCTTCGCGGGCCGATCCACGAAGATCGACCGGACAGGACCTAGCCGGGTTTGATGGCGGCGAGCTGGACGAGCAGCAGGACCAGTCGGTAGGCCTCGGCGAAGTCGGTGGCGGTGAAGGTGACCGTACGGCCGCCCTCAGCGCGTGAGACGCCCGGCACAAGTGTCGCCAGCTCAACCATGTACGTGCCGTAGAGGTCGACCTCGACATCAAGCGGTCCGGCAAGGGTCAGCGGCGAAACCCCTGCACGCCGCGACATGGCTTCGGCCGCCGCCCGGCGCAGGCGATCCCGCGCTTCTTCGGGGTGCAGGACGACGGCGGCAGCCTGACCGAGGGCTTGTTTGACCGCGACCGTGACCGCGGAGGGGACCAGATCACTCAGTTCGGCGCAGGCGATGTCGTCACCACTGAGCAGCACCACCGGCACGCCCACATGCCCAGCCATAGCTGCGTTGAGCCCGATCTCACCCATGGAACGCCCGGCCACGCGCACGTCGAGGACATTGTCGCTCATGGTGTGCGCCAGCACAGCCGGCCCGCGACCGGCGCGGGCGTGGTAGCCGACCAACAGGACAGCGTCGGTGTGTTCGTCGAGCCCGCCGAGCATGCCCAGCGGTCGCGGCTTGCCACGAACCAGGTGTGCCCGTCGGTCAAGTTCCTCCGGCAGCAGGTTACGGAAAGGCCCGTGTGCGTCGGCGACCAGAACCACCGCAGTGGGTTCGGCGTCCAGGACGCCGGCGATCACGGCGTTCGCATCAGCCGTCATCAACGCCCGGCCGCGCTCGTAGTCGTAGCGATCCGGATTCGTCTCGGTGGGATGCACGATCCCCGAGATGCCCTCCATGTCAACTGAGATCAGCACCTTCATGAGTCGGGGAGTCTACGCACCGTGCTCATGGCGCGGGGGCCGCCCTTGGGCGGCCCCCGCGTGTGTGTACGTCAGAACAGGCGGAGCTTGTCGTCCTCGATGCCGCGTAGGCCGTTGTAGTCGAGGACCACGCAGCCGATGCCGCGGTCCGTTGCCAGGACTCGGGCCTGCGGCTTGATCTCCTGGGCCGCGAACAGGCCCTTGACCGGGGCCAGATGGGGGTCGCGGTTGAGGAGTTCGAGGTAGCGGGTGAGCTGCTCGACGCCGTCGATCTCGCCGCGCCGCTTGATCTCCACCGCCACCGTCGCGCCGTCCGCGTCCCGGCACAGGATGTCCACCGGGCCGATGGCCGTGGGGTACTCGCGGCGGATCAGGCTGTAGCCCGCGCCGAGTGTGTCGATACGGTCCGCGAGGAGTTCCTGGAGGTGCGCTTCCACGCCGTCCTTGATGAGGCCCGGGTCGACGCCGAGCTCATGCGAGGAATCGTGGAGGACTTCCTCCATCGTGATGATCAGTTTCTCGCCCGCTTTGTTCACGACGGTCCATACGCCGGCCTCCTCGTCCACGCCCTCTTTGAGCGTGCACGGCGGCGACATCCAGTTCAGCGGTTTGTACGCCCGGTCGTCGGCGTGGATCGACACGCTGCCGTCGGCCTTGACCAGGATGAGGCGGGGAGCGGAGGGCAGGTGGGCGGTGAGCCGGCCCGCGTAGTCCACGGAGCAGCGGGCAATGACGAGACGCATGGTCGGCAACGCTACTCGACCGGCGGTGCCGGGCGCGATTCGCCCCGGAAGCCCCCTTCGTTATTGGCCGGTTGTGTTCCCATTCGCCTGGTGCGGGCCGGGTCACGCGCCTAACGTGGATGCAGGAGGTCGCCGGTCGTGCACGCTGCGTCGTCGTCGCCTCCTTCCCTGCCCGAAAGGCCCCGATTCCCGGGGTCGCGAGAGGAGAACCCATGTCGCTCGACGTCTCACCGGCTCTGTTGGATCAGGCCGAGCGAGGCGAGGTCGACGAAGCGGCTTTCGTCGACTGCGTCCGGACCTCCCTGCCCTTCGCATGGGAGATGATCAGCTCGCTGGTGGTCCAGCTGAAGGTGGACGGCGGACAGTTCGCCGACAATCAGACGCCCCCGCCGGACGAGCAGGCTCGAGGCCAGCTGCTGCGCGCGCTGGCGAGTGATGCCATACGCGGCGCACTGCAGCGGCACTTCGGAGTGCGTATCGCATTCCAGAACTGCCACCGTGTGGCGGTGTTCCCGCTGGACACCTCGGTCGATGAGCGGCTGGCCCGCTTCACCTCGGTAAGGGCCCAGCTGCTCAACCAGTCCCCGGAACTGCGGGACTGCTGACGTCGCTTGCTGCCGCTCCGCACCGCGGGGGGAGGTGCCAAGGGGTGCCGGAGCGGCAGCGGCCCGTACCGCTCGAACGACGGTCGGGCACCCGGCGGTCGCACCACTGACGCACCACTGACGGTACTGACGCACCACTGACGGTCGCGCAACCGACGCTCGCACGGCCGTCGTTCGCCCGGCCGGCGGTCAGTGCAGCAGCGGCAGGACCTCGGTCCCCAGCCGTCGTACGTTCTCCTCCGTCGCCGCCAGATCACCGGAGCCCTCGACGAGCAGCGCGAAGCGTGTGATGCCGGTACGTTCCGAGGTGGCCGCGAGCCGGTCCGCGGCCAGCCGGGGCGGACCCACCGGATGCAGTCCGCACAGCAGTTCCGTGTACGCCACCGGGTCGCGCATCGACCGGGGCCTGCCGTCGACCGTCACATGGGCGCCGAGCCCCTGCCGCAGCCAGCCGGGCATCGCCTTGACGAGGCTCTCCGTCGCCTCGGCCCGGCCGTCCGCGATCTGGGCGACCCCGGCCGACACATGCCCGGCGGTCGCGATCTCCGTCGCCGTCCGGCCCGCGGTACGCGCGTGATCCCGCCACAGGGCGACCATCTCCGCCTTCTCCTCGTCGCCGCAGTGCATCCCCAGCAGCATCGGCAGGCCGTTCTCGGCGGCGAGTTTCACGCTCTTCGGCGAGGTGCACGCCACCACCACCTCGGGCCCGCCGCCGCCCCCGCCGCCGGCCTCCGCCTGGGAGGTGATCAGCTCGTCCGGCCGTGGTACGACGGGGACTTCGCGGAAATTGAAGCGTTCCCCCGAGGCCGACACCCGGGGCTCGCGCAGCCAGCGCAGCAGCAGCTCCAGCGACTCGGGGAAGTGCTGCTCGTACGCGCTCAGACCCGTGCCGAACACCTCCAGATCGACCCAGGGGCCGCCCCGGCCCACACCGAGCGAGAACCGCCCGCCGGAGACGAGATGGAGCAGCGCGGCCTGCTCGCCGAGGGCCACCGGATGTACGTTCGGCAACACGCTGACCGCCGTACCCACCCGGATGTGTCGGGTACGGCCGAGGAGCAGCCCGGCCAGGGTCACGGCCGACGGGCACACGCCGTACGGCACGAAGTGGTGCTCGGCCAGCCAGACCGAATCCAGTCCGGATTCCTCGGCCAGCTCGGTGGTGCGCACCGCTCTGTGCAGCGCTTCACCCTGTCCCTGGCCCGGGAACTGCGCCGCCAGTACAAAAGCTCCAATACGCATCGCCTTCTGCCTCCTTGCGGCCGACGCGGCTCCCCCTACTGGCAACAACGTCTGACACGTGCCAAAGGCACGGTCATCCGTGAAGTTCTTGCGATTGTCCGGTAAGTACCATCTGTGGGGGTGGCGGTCCTGTGCCGTCCGGGACATCTACCCGGTGGTACGGGCCGTAGGCTGGAGGAGAACCGTGCTGTCGGCCCCGTGAGGTGTCCTGTGTCCCCGCGCCGCAACCGCCCCCGAGGCGGCGAGAAACCGATCGAGCGAGCCGGTGAGGGCGAGGCGGGGGACCGGTACGGCGGCTTCCAGCGGTCGGAGTCCTGGCAGGGCGAGGAGTGGTCGGTCCGTCATGTGGCCGGGGCGAGCGCCGCGGGCAAGCGGTACCGCTGCCCGGGATGCGACCAGGAGATTCCCTCCGGCGTCGCGCATGTGGTCGCCTGGCCGGAGTTCGGCGGCGTGGAGGACCGGCGTCACTGGCACCAGGCCTGCTGGAACGCGAAGGACCGCCGCACCACGCGGGTGCAGCGGTCCCGTAACGCGCCGAAGTACTGACGACACGTATTGACGACACGTACTGACGAGGTACGGGCGAAGCACTGGCGACGTACCGACGCGTGGGCTCAGCGGCTCACACCTCAGCGGCTCACACGTCGCGCTTGTCGAGCGCGAAGAAGGCGCCGAACATCACGACCGCCGTCACGCCCGCCAGGATCCACAGCGGATCCCAGCCGGAAGGGCCCGAAGTGCCCGTGGCGCTGACGGTGTTGTTGTAGAACACCCCGAGCTGGTTCGGGATCGAGTACTCGAACAGGGCCGTCCGCAGGCCGTCGAGCGACTGCGAGAACATGAACATCGCCAGCACCAGCGGCAGCAGGACCACACCGATCATGATCGTGATCGCACCCGCCGAGTGCCGGATCAGCGTGCCGACCGCCAGCGACAGCAGGCCGAGCGTGGCCAGATAGAGGCCGACGCCGACCGTCGCCTTGAGCCACTCGGAACCGGTGGGCGAGGCGGCGTCCAGGATCGCGGTCTGCAGCGCGCCGACGATCGCCGTGGTCACCGTCGTGATCACGAAGACCAGCAGGAAGAAGACCAGCGACTTGGCCGTCAGCACCCGGGCCCGGCTGGGGCACGCGGTCAGGGTCGTACGGATCATCCCCGTGCCGTACTCCGAGGCGATCGTCATCACCCCCAGCGTCATCACACAGATCGAGCCGAGCAGCACGCCGAAGAAGCCGAGTGCGAGCGCGGACTCGTCATCGGTGGCCGCGTCCGCGGCGACGATGGTCACCGCCACGAGCAGCCCGATGCCCAGCATCAGCGCGATCATGATGCCGAGCGTCCACATCGTGGAGCGCACCGAACGGAGCTTGGTCCACTCGGAGGCCAGGGCGTCGCCGAGCGTGGCCCGGCGGACCGGGATCGGCGAGGTGTAGCCGCCCACGGGCCCGCCCTGCCACTGCGGGGCGGGCGGGGCCTGCTGGTACGGGGTCGTCATCGGGTGTCCTCGCTGCTGTCGTGCTTCGTCAGGTCCGCGGCGGATGCCGACGCCGCCGCCACAGGAGCGACTGCGGGAGCCGCCACAGGAGCGGCTGCGGGAGCCGCCACAGGAGCGGCTGCGGGAGCGGCCGGGGAAACGTCCGGGGAAGCGGCCGCCTCGGGAGCCGGCGCCGCGTTCGCGTACGGGTTCTCCCCGGGCGGCGGCGGGGCGTACCAGCCCTGCTGCGGCACCTCCGGGGCGACGGGCGCCACGTACCCCTGCTCTCCCTGCCCGTAGCCCTGCGGCCCGTAGCCGGGCAGCTGCGGCGGCTGGAACCCGGCCAGCGCGTCGGCCGTCGAGCGGTAGTCCACGGCGCCCTGCGTCATCCGCATGTACGCCTCCTCCAGCGACGCCTGGTGCGGCGAGAGCTCCCAGAGCCGTACATCCGCCTCGTGCGCCAGATCGCTGATCCGCGCCAGCGGCAGCCCCGTGATCCGCAGAGCGCCGTCCGGCTCGGACATCACCTGGCCGCCCGCCTCGGTGAGCGAGGACATCAGCTTCTCCCGCTGCTCCGGTTCCGTCCCCGGCGTGCGCACCCGGGCGAAGTCCGCGGAGTTGGCCGAGATGAAGTCCGTGACACTCATGTCGGCGAGCAGCTGACCCCGGCCGATCACGATCAGCTGGTCGGCGGTGAGAGCCATCTCACTCATCAGATGCGAGGAGACGAAGACCGTACGGCCCTCGCCGGCCAGCTGCTTCATCAGATTGCGGACCCAGAGGATGCCCTCGGGGTCGAGGCCGTTGACCGGCTCGTCGAAGAGCAGCACCTGCGGGTCGCCGAGCAGCGCCGCCGCGATACCGAGCCGCTGGCCCATACCGAGCGAGAAGCCCTTCGAGCGCTTACGGGCGACGTCCTGCAGGCCGACGACACCGAGCACCTCGTCGACCCTGGCGGCCGGGATTCCGGAGAGCTGGGCCAGCGAGAGCAGATGGTTGCGGGCGCTGCGGCCGCCGTGCACCGCCTTGGCGTCGAGGAGCGCGCCGACCTGGCGCGGCGCGTTGGGCAGCTGCCGGAAGTGATGCCCGCCGACCGTCACCCGGCCCGAGGTCGGCTGATCGAGTCCGAGGATCATCCGCATCGTCGTCGACTTGCCGGAACCGTTGGGGCCCAGGAACCCGGTGACATATCCGGGCCGTACCTGGAAGGAAAGGTTGTACACGGCCGTCTTGGCGCCGTAGCGCTTCGTCAGGCCGACTGCCTCGATCATTCTCCAGCCCCATCGACAGGTCAGGTCGTCGGGGCAGTGGCCGCTCCGGGCCGAAGGCCCCCGTAAGAGTTAGGAGCGTATCCGGGCGTTGACGGTTCCGGCCACGTCGTTCCGGCGGAGCGTCGCCGGGGGATTCGCTACGCGTCGCGCTTTTTCAGTACGGCGTATCCGCCCACGAGCGCCGCCACCACCCAGAGAACGAGGATTCCCAGCCCGCCCCACGGCCCGTACGGCGCCGGGTTCGAGTTCATCGCGTCGGGGACGACCTGAAGGATCTTCGAGCCGGCCTGGTCGGGGAAGTAGTGCGCGACGTCCTTGGCGACCGGGACCGCCGAAAGGATCTGCGAGACCAGGAAGAAGAACGGCATCAGGATGCCCAGCGACAGCATCGAGCTGCGCAGCATCGCCGCGACGCCCATCGAGAAGACGGCGATCAGCGCCATGTAGAGACCGCTGCCGATGACCGCGCGCAGCACATTCGGCTCACCGATGCTCGTGCCGTGGTCGCCCAGCAGCGCCTGGCCGAGGAAGAAGGCCAGGAAACCGGTCACGATCCCGACGATCAGCGCCAGCACCCCGGCCACCAGGATCTTGCTGAAGAGGAAGGTGGCGCGCTGCGGCACGGCGGCCAGCGAGGTACGGATCATGCCCGAGCTGTACTCCGAGCCGACCACCAGCACCCCGAAGACCACCATCGCCAGCTGGCCGAGGATCATCCCGGAGAAGCTGGTGTACGTCGGGTCGAAGGTGGACTGCTGGTCCCGCGGAAGGTCGCCGAACGTCGAGTTCAGCAGCGCGGAGAGCGCCGCGCCGAGGGCCACGGTCACGATCAGGGCGCTGATCAGCGTCCAGGTCGTGGAGGAGACCGTACGGATCTTGGTCCACTCGGACTGGAGGACCGCTGGTACCGATGCCATGGTGTCAGGCTCCCTTGCCCTGGTGGTCCTGGTGCGCGCCGAGCCCGACGGGCTGTCCTCCGGGGTCCTGACCCCAGCGCGGGCCCGGGGGCTGCCCCTCGCCGCCGCCGGAGTGGGCGTGGTATTCGACCGACCCCGCCGTCATCTGCATGAAGGCCTCTTCGAGCGACGCCCGCTGGGAGCTCAGCTCGTGCAGCACGATCTGGTGTCGCGCGGCCAGTTCACCGAGCTCCTCGGTGGAGGCCCCGTCGATTTCCAGTACGCCGCCGTCCGTCTCGGCCGCGGTGAAACCGGCCTCGTGCAGGACGTCCTTCAGCCGCTCCTGCTGTGGCGAGCGCAGCCGCGCGTAACTGCGGGAGTTCTCATGGATGAAGTCCGCCATCGAGGTGTTCGCCAGCAGCCTTCCCTGGCCGATCACGATCAAGTGATCGGCGGTCAGGGCCATTTCGCTCATCAGATGACTGGATACGAAGATCGTGCGGCCTTCTTGTGCGAGATGCTTCATCAGATTGCGGATCCAGTGAATTCCCTCGGGATCCAGACCATTGACCGGCTCGTCGAACATCAGGATCTCGGGATCACCGAGCAGGGCCGAGGCGATTCCCAGCCGCTGCCCCATACCGAGGGAGAAGCCCTTCGACTTCTTCTTCGCGACCGCCGTCAGTCCGACCATGTCGAGCACCTCGGACACCCGGCTCGCCGGGATGCGGTTGCTCTGCGCCAGACAGAGGAGATTGTTGTAGGCGGTGCGGCCGCCGTGCATGGCCTTGGCCTCCAGCAGCGCCCCGATGTGCTTGAGCGGTTCCGAGAGCTCACGGTACTGCTTGCCGTCGATACTGACCGACCCGCTGGTCGGGTTGTCCAGGCCGAGCATCATGCGCATCGTGGTCGACTTGCCCGCCCCGTTGGGGCCCAGGAAGCCTGTCACCACACCCGGTCTCACCTGAAAGGACAGCTGGTCGACCGCGACCTTGCGGCCGAAGTGTTTGGTGAGCCCCACAACCTCGATCATGCGGCCAACCTAGAGCGGCGCAAAGCCCCTCGCCACCGCTGTGGCGAGGGGCTTGCCCGATCGTTACCTACCCGACCTTCGTTCTATCGGCCGATCCTGCCTTGCTCAGCGGGTCTGCTGGGCCGGCACCCCACGGGAGATCGGCTCGTCGTCGGCCGGGGAGCCGGCGGCGGCCACCGCGGCACCGGTCAGCGTGGCCAGCATCTCGCGGACGTTGGTCAGCTGGGCGTTGATCGAGTCGCGGCGGTTGGTGAGCGCCGCCAGCTCGCGCTCCGATTCGCTGCGGATCCGGTCGGCCTTGGCGTTCGCGTCGGCCACGATGTCCTCGGCCTGGCGCTGGGCCGTCTCGACCGTCTGACGGGCCCGGCGCTCCGCGTCCGTACGCAGCTTCTCGGCCTCCAGGCGCAGCTGCTCGGCGCGGTGCTCGATCTCGGCCAGACGCTTCTCGGCCTTCGCCTGACGCGAGGCGAGGTCGCGCTCCGACTGCTCACGCCGCTTGGCGAGGTTCGTCTCGAAGTCCGCGGCGGCCTGGGCGGCCTTGGCGCGGGTCTCCTCGAAGAGCGCGTCGGCCTCCTCGCGCTTGGACTGCGCGTCCTTCTGCGCCTCCGTGCGCAGAGTGGAGGCGTCACCCTTCGCCTTCTCGACGATCCGGACGCCCTCGTCCTCGGCCTTGGACTTGCGCTCCGAGGCGAACGCCTCGGCGTCGTTGCGGACCTGCTGGGCCGCCGACTCGGCGAGCTCGCGGTGCTGCTCGGCCGCGCGACGGGCCTCCTCGCGCAGGTCCTTCGCCTCCTCCTCGGCGAGGCGGAGGATCTTCTCGACGCGCGCGCCGAGGCCGGCGTACGACGGCTCGGCGTCGGTGACCTGGGCCTGGGCGTTCTGCGTCTCGAGGTGGAGTTCCTCGATGCGCTTTTCCAGAGCGGTGATGCGTGCCAGGGCGCTGTCTCGGTCGGCGACGAGCTTGGTAATGCGGTCGTCCACCTGACCGCGGTCGTAACCACGCCGCACGAGCTCGAAGCCGAATGGGGAGGAAGTGTCGCTCATGGGGTTCCTGTCGAATGAGACCGGTGAGGTGATAGGGGGAATCCTAGGGGCCTAAGCGGCGTGTCATCGAGCGGATGGCGGTTTGATCTGGAGAATGTCCAGTCTTTTGGGTGGCTAGCTCTCGGAAGTCTTGCCACTCGAACGGCCGGTCCCCGCCGTGGCACCCGCCTTGACGGGGTTGTCCTTCGTCGGTACTGCCGGTGCCTCGAACGACTCCAGTGCCTCCAGCACGTCCTGGACACGGGAGATCTCGGCCTGAATGTCCTCACGTCTGCGGACCAGGACATCGAGTTCGCGCTTGCCGTCCTCGACCATCTGCTTCGCCTCCCGCGAGGCGTCGGCGCGCAGCTCTTCGGCCTCTCTGATCAGTCCGGCCTTCTTCTGCTCGGCTTCCTTGAGCAGTCCCTCGGCCTTCTTGACCGCGGCGATCCGGACCTTGCTCGCCTCCGAGTTGGCGTCGGCGATCAGCGCCTTCGCCTTCGCCTCCGCCTCTGTCCGCTGTTCGTTGGCGGCCTTGATCAGATTGTCGACGCGCTCGCCGGCGGTCTTCAGCTGCTCGGACGTCTCCCGGCGGGCCCGCTCGTGGAGCTGCTCGATCTCGCCCTCGATGCGGACGCGCAGCTCCTCGGCCCGGTCCCGTACGGCCGTCGCGTCACGGCGGGCGCCGACGAGCAGCTCGTCCGCGTCCGTACGGGCCTTCTCCACCAGGGAGTTGCCCTCGACCGTCGCGTCCGCGGTGATGCGGCCCGCCTCGTTGCGTGCCGCGCCGACCATCGCGTCGGCCTGCGTCTCGGCCTCGGTGGCGGCGCGCAGCGCCTCCTCCTGTGCCTTGTTGATCAGCTGGTCGGCCTGTTCCGCGGCGTCGGCGCGGCGCTTGGCCGCGTCCTTGCGCGCCTCGTCCAGGAGCCAGTCCGTCTCCTCCTGGGCTTCGTTCCTGAGCCGTTCCGCGGTGACCTCGGTGTCCGTCTTGAGCTTCTCGGCCTCGGCGCGCATCCGCTCGGCGGCCTGCCGCGCGGAGCCCACCATCTCGGCGGCGTCGGCGCGCATCCGCTCGGACTCGCTGGTGGCCTCGCCGATGAGCCGGTCGGCCTGGGCCGCGGCGTCGCCACGGATACGGTTGGCGTCCTCGCGGGCCTCTGCGCGGGCCCGGGAGGCGTCCTGCTCGGCCGTGGCGAGCGAGTCCGACGCCTCGGTACGTACCCGCTGCGCGTACTCCGCGGTGTCGGAGCGCATCCGCTCCGCCTCGGTGATCGCCTCACCGACGGTGCGCTCGGCGAGCACCTGGGCGGCCGCCGACTCCTCCTGGGCCCTGGCGCGGACGCGGTTGGCGTCCTCGGTGGCGCGCTCCCGCTCGGCGTACGCGTCGGCGCGGACCCGGTCCGCCTCCTCCTGCGCCTCGGTCCTGGTCCGGTCCGCGGCGTGCTCGGCGGCGGAGCGCAGCCCGGCGATCTCCTGCTCGGCCTGGTCCTGGAGCCCGGAGACGGAGTCCCGTACCTGCTGGGCGGTCTGCTCGGCGGCCGACACCATCTCCGTGGCACGGCGGTCGGCCTCCTCGACCAGCCGGTGCGCCTCGGTCTGCGCCTCCTCGACCCGCTTGCGGGCCGAGGCGAGCAGCTCCTCGCTCTGTTCGCGGGCCCGCTCGCGCTCCTGGTCCGCTTCGGTACGGGCGGCCGCCAGGGTCTCCTCGGCCTCACGGCGGCGCCGGATGGCCTCCTCCTGCGCGGCGGCCAGCGCCTCGGCGGCCTCCGTGCCGACCCGCTCGGCGGCGGCCGCGGCCTCGGCCCTGACCCGGTCGGCGCTCTCCTGCGCCTCGGTCTTGAGCCGCTCGGCCTCCGTGGCGGCTTCGGTACGCAGCCGTACCGCGGCGGTCTCCGCCTCGGCGCGGGACTCCGCCGCGTCGGCCGCGGCCTCGGTACGGAGCCGCTCGGCCTCCTGCTCGGCCTGCGCCTGGAGCGTACGGATGCGCTCGGCCGCTTCGGTACGCAGCCGCTCGGCCTCCTCGGCGGCCTCCCGCCGGATCCGCTCGGCCTCGGCGCGGGCGTCGGTGAGCGCCTCCTCGGCGGAGGAGAGCCGCTGCTCCGCCTCCGTGTGCAGCCGGGTCAGTTCGCCCGCGGCCTCGGCCTTGCGGGACTCGACGCCGCGCTCGGTCTCCTCGCGCAGCTCGGTCGCGGCCTGCTCGGCGGCGGCCTTGGTGGCCTCGCCCTGCTCCTCGCCCTCGGCGCGCAGCCGCTCGGCCTCGCCGCGGGCCCGCTCCAGGGTCTCCTCGGCCTGCCGGCGCAGCGTGGTGGCGCGCTCGATGGCCTCGGTGCGTACCCGCTCGCTCTCGGTGGTCGCACCCGAGCGCAGCTCGTCGGCGTCCGCCTTGGCCTTCGTCAGCAGTTCCTCGGCGGACCTGGCCGCCTCCTCGATCTGCTGGACGGCCTCCCTGCGGGCCTCGCCGCGGATCCGCTCGCCCTCGGCGACGGCCTCGGACCGCAGCTGCTCGGCCTCGCCGCGCAGCCTGCGCGCCTCTTCCTGCAGCTCGACCGTCTTGGCGCGATATTCCTTGGTGTCGTCCTTGGCCGCGCCCTTGAGCTGGTCGGCCTGCTCCTCGGCCTCGCCGCGCAGCCGGTCCGCCTCGGCCTCGGCCTCGCGGCGGATCCGCTCGGCCTCCTCGCTCGCGGACCGGGTGGTTGCCTTGGCGTCGTCGGACGCCTTGGTCAGCACTTCCTCGGCGGTACGGGCCGCCTTGGCCAGCTGGGCCGCGGTGTCCTCGGCAGCGACCGTACGGGCCTTCTCGGCGGCCTCCGCGACCAGCTTCTCGGCCTCGGCGCGGGCGTCGGCGAGCGCCTGCTCCGCCTCGCTCTTGGTGGCCTCGGCCTCCTTCGTGGCCTCGCCGACCAGCCGGGCGATCTCCGACTTGGCGGTGCGGGTGCGCTGCTCGTTCTGCGACTCGGCGCCGGCCAGCCGCTTGGCCGCGGCCTCCTTGGCCTCCGTGACGACCTTCTCGGCCTCGGCGCGCGCCGCGCGCAGCCGCTGCTCCGCCTCCTGGGCCCGCTGCTCGGCGGCCCGGCTCAGCTCCGCGGCCTGCTGGCGTGCCTGGTCGGTCTCCGCAGTCGTGGACGTACGCAGCTGCTCGGCGTGACGGTTGGCCTCCTGCGCCTGCCCTGAGGCGGCGTTCAGCAGGCGCTCCGCGTCCCTGCGGGCCCGCAGCAGGATCGCCTCGGCCTCGGAACGGGCCGCCTCGGCCTCCGAGCCGAGCCGCCTGCGCGCCTCCTCGGTGACCCGGGTGGCCTCCGCGCGGGCGGCGGCGAGGGACTGCTCGGCCTCGGCGCGTGACTCGTCCAGCAGCCGGCGCGCCTGGGACTCCGTCCTGGCGCGCAGCTGCTCGGCCCAGGCGACGTTCTCGTTGACATGCGATTCGACGGTCTGGCGGCGCTCGGCCAGCTCCTGGTCGAGCCGCTGCCGGCGCTGCACGGCCTCGGCGTGCAGTTCGGCCTGCAGCCTGGCCTGGTGCTCGGCGTGCTCCTGAAGGATGCGCTGGGTCTGGGCGCGGGCGTCGCGCAGCTCGCGCTCGGCGTCCGAGCGCATCTGCTCGGCCTGCATCTGCGCGTTACGGAGGTGCTGCTCGGCCTGATAGCCGAGATCGGCGTTGTCGTAGGAGGGACGGGTCGCCAGACTGCGGCGCGCCTCATGGAGCTTGGCGCGCAAGACCTCGACCTGGTAACCGAGGTCCTCGGCGTGCTGGACGGCCTTCTCTCGCGCGGTCTTCAGCCGGTCCATCTCGGCTTCGAACCGCGAGAGGTGGTCGTCGTCAGCTCGGTGGCTCTCCTGGCGTTCGTAGCCCCGCACTGCGCGGTCCCATCCGTCCCCTGGTCGCAACTGCCCAATCGAGCACCGTTCGCGGCGAACGGCCCCCCGGGGAATGGTGACAGATATACGGCAGGGGCGCGGCCCCGACCCGGCCCCGGCCCGGAGCGGTCCACTGTACCGGGCCGGGAATCCTTAAGGTCAGTGCTCTCGGGCTGAGGTGACCAGTTCTGTCAGTACGCCGTGGCAGTCCTTGGGGTGGAGGAAGGTGATCCGGGAGCCCATGGAGCCGATGCGCGGCTCGTCGTACAGCACACGAACGCCCTTGTCACGGACGGCCTGGGCGTCGCCGTCGACGTCCGCGGTCCCGAACGCGATGTGGTGGACACCCTCGCCGTTCTTGGCCAGCCACTTGCCCACGGCGGAATCCTCGCGGGTGGGTTCCAGGAGCTGGAGATACGAAGCTCCGCCGTCGGATGTCTCGTTGATCTTGAGCATGGCCTCGCGGACGCCCTGCTCCTCGTTGACCTCGGTGTGGAACACCTCGAAGCCGTAGGTGGCCCGGTAGAACTCGACGGTGGCGTCGAGATCGAAACAGGCGATTCCGATGTGATCGATTCGCGTCAGCATGGACCCAGTGCAGCGCCATCACGGTGGTTACGCAACGTGCGCGCGATCACACGCGCCGCCCGGTGACCCGGAGCCGTACCGCTCAGTACATTGAAAGTAAACCCTCGTTCACTCCTCACGCTGTACGCAAAAAGGGGATCGCGTCTCATGTCGGATACGAACACCACCACTTCCGTGATCGTCGCGGGCGCCCGTACCCCCATGGGGCGGCTTCTGGGCTCGCTGAAGTCCTTCTCCGGTGCGGAGCTGGGCGGCTTCGCCATCAAGGCCGCGCTGGACCGCGCCGGTATCAGCGGCGACCAGGTGCAGTACGTGATCATGGGCCAGGTACTGCAGGCCGGGACCGGGCAGATCCCGGCCCGCCAGGCCGCGGTCAAGGGCGGCATTCCGATGAATGTCCCCGCGCTCACCATCAACAAGGTCTGTCTCTCCGGCCTCGACGCCATCGCGCTCGCCGACCAGCTGATCCGCGCGGGCGAGTTCGACGTGGTGGTCGCGGGCGGCCAGGAGTCCATGACCAACGCCCCGCACCTGCTCCCCAAGTCCCGTGAGGGCTACAAGTACGGCGCGGTCGAGATGCTCGACGCGATGGCCTACGACGGGCTGACCGACTCCTTCGAGGACATCGCCATGGGCGCCTCGACGGAGAAGCACAACACCCGGCTGAACATCGCCCGTCCCGAGCAGGACGAGTTCGGCGCGCTCTCCCACCAGCGGGCCGCGGCCGCCCAGAAGAACGGGATCTTCGAGGCGGAGATCGCCCCGGTCGAGATCCCGCAGCGCAAGGGCGACCCGGTGGTCTTCTCGCAGGACGAGGGCATCCGCCCCGAGACGACCGTGGAGTCCCTGGGCAAGCTGCGTCCCGCGTTCGCCAAGGACGGCACGATCACGGCGGGCACCGCCTCGCAGATCTCCGACGGTGCGGCGGCGGTCGTGGTGATGAGCAAGGCCAAGGCGCTGGAGCTGGGCCTCGACTGGATCGCGGAGATCGGCGCGCACGGCAATGTGGCGGGCCCGGACAACTCCCTCCAGTCCCAGCCGTCGAACGCGATCCAGCACGCCCTGAAGAAGGAGGGCCTGGCCGTCGGGGACCTCGACCTCATCGAGATCAACGAGGCCTTCGCCGCGGTGGCGGTGCAGTCGATGAAGGACCTCGGGGTGTCCCCGGAAAAGGTGAATGTGAACGGCGGCGCCATCGCCCTCGGTCACCCGATCGGTATGTCCGGCGCCCGGCTGGTGCTGCACCTCGCGCTGGAACTGAAGCGGCGCGGCGGCGGGGTCGGCGCGGCGGCGCTCTGCGGTGGCGGTGGCCAGGGTGACGCGCTGATCGTGCGCGTGGCCGGCGTGGCCAAGTAGTCGTCGTACGTTTCGAAGGAACGGAGCTGTGATGCAGGACGTCCCCGAGCTGGTGGCTCAGGCACGGGAGGGCCGGCCGCGCGCCGTGGCCCGGCTGATCTCACTGGTCGAGGGGGCGTCCCCGCAACTGCGCGAGGTGATGGCGGCGCTGGCGCCGCTCGCGGGCAACGCGTACGTCATCGGGCTCACCGGCTCGCCCGGTGTCGGCAAGTCGACATCGACCTCCGCGCTGGTCTCCGCGTACCGGCGGGCGGGCAAGCGGGTCGCGGTGCTGGCCGTCGACCCCTCGTCGCCCTTCTCCGGAGGAGCGCTGCTCGGCGACCGCGTCCGGATGTCCGAGCACGCCTCCGACCCCGGCGTCTACATCCGCTCCATGGCGACCCGCGGCCATCTCGGCGGGCTCGCGTGGGCGGCCCCGCAGGCGATCCGGGTCCTGGACGCAGCGGGCTGCGACGTGATCGTGGTCGAGACCGTGGGGGTCGGCCAGTCGGAGGTGGAGATCGCCTCCCAGGCCGACACCTCGGTGGTGCTGCTGGCCCCCGGCATGGGCGACGGCATCCAGGCGGCCAAGGCCGGAATCCTGGAGATCGGCGACGTGTACGTGGTCAACAAGGCGGACCGGGACGGCGCGGACGCGACGGCCCGTGAGCTGAACCACATGCTCGGCCTCGGCGAGTCCCGGGGCGCCGGCGACTGGCGCCCGCCCATCGTCAAGACCGTCGCCGCGCGGGGCGAGGGCATCGACGAGGTCGTGGAGGCCCTGGAGAAGCACCGGGCCTGGATGGAGGAACACGGCGTCCTGGCTTTGCGCCGAGCCCGCCGCGCGGCCCGCGAGGTGGAGACCATCGCGGTCACCGCGCTCCGCGAACGCATCGACGACCTGCACGGCGACCGCCGCCTGGACGCGCTGGCGGAACGCATCGTCGCGGGCGAACTGGACCCGTACACGGCGGCGGACGAACTGATCGCGGGCATCACGGAGGGTGCGCCCAGGGCCGCCCGGGGGTGAGGTGAGGTTCAAGCGATCTCGCGCGGAGGAGCACGTTCTCGCACCGCCGCGCGCGCACCTCTTTTTTGGGGCTCGGTTCGCCTCCGGGGCGCTTTATGCCGGTGTCGACGGTCGACCGTGCTCGATTCGCTCGTACCTCGCGAACCTCCGCGCGCTCTCCCTTTCGACACCGGCGCGCCCCTTCGGCTCACTCGCCGGCGGTCCCGGGGCATTTGGTCCCGGGACCGCCGGGCGGGCGGGGCCGGCGGTCAGTCGTCCTGGCCGTGGTCGTCGTCGCGGTCGTGGCCGCGGCCGTCGTCGTCGCGGTCCGCCGTGGTCTTGGCCGTCTGCGCGTGGACGTTCAGCTCGTGCGTACGGCCGTCCTTGCCGCGCACGTCCACCTCCCAGCGGCTCTTGTGGTCGTCGTCGAGGTCGACCGAGGTCACCGTTCCCGGTACGGAGGCGAGCGCGGCGGCCGCCGCCTGCCGGGCGTCGACCTTCGCGCCGCGCAGCGCGGCCCGGTCGTCGCGGTCGTCGTCATCGTCGTGGCGGCCGTCGGTGCGCACGGCGCCGGTGACCGCGTCGACCTTCAGCTCGTGCCACCGGTTGTCGGTGCCGAGGAGTTCGACCTCCCAGCGGCTGGTGCGGTCGCTGCCGTCGTCGTCCCGCTCGACCGAGGCCACGGCGCCGGGGTACTTCTTGAGGGCCGCGGCGGCCGCGTCGCTCGCGGTGAGGCCGGTACGGGTCGCCACCACGCCGTCGGCCGTGTCGTCGGTCCCGGTGCCGGCCGTCGCGTCGTCCGAGGCCGTCACCCGCGACACCGGCAGGGGCGCCGTCGCCGTTCCCGTACCGCTCCGGTCGTCGTCGCCCATGGCGACCGCCGTGTACGTCCCGCCGCCGATCAGTGCCGCCGCGGTGATGGCTGCGATGACGAGATTGCGCTTCATGAGGGGTCCTCCCCGAGTCGGTCCGTATCGAACGACTTCAATGTCGCTGAGGGAAGCTGAAGGCAGCCTGAAGCCACCTGAAGAGATCTTCAGGTTCCGTTTGGGAAGCTGGGGCCATGCGCTTGTTGATCGTGGAGGACGAAAAGCGGCTCGCCGTGTCGCTGGCCAAGGGGCTGACGGCCGAGGGCTTCGCCGTGGATGTCGTCCACGACGGCCTGGAAGGGCTGCACCGCGCGGGTGAGGGCGTGTACGACCTGGTCGTGCTCGACATCATGCTGCCCGGCATGAACGGCTACCGCGTCTGCTCCGCCCTGCGCGCCGCCGGCAACGACGTGCCGATCCTGATGCTCACCGCCAAGGACGGCGAGTACGACGAGGCGGAAGGGCTCGACACCGGCGCGGACGACTATCTGACCAAGCCGTTCTCGTACGTCGTGCTCGTCGCCCGGGTCAAGGCGCTGCTGCGCCGCCGGGGATCGGCCGGCGCCTCGCCCGTGCTGCGTATCGGCGGACTCAGCGTCGACACGGCGGCCCGTCGCGTCTTCCGGGACGAGACCGAAGTGGCGCTCACCGCCAAGGAGTTCGCCGTCCTGGAGCAGCTGGCGGTGCGTTCCGGCGAGGTGGTCGGCAAGCCGGAGATCCTGGAGCACGTCTGGGACTTCGCCTACGACGGTGACCCCAACATCATCGAGGTCTACATCAGCGCGCTGCGGCGCAAGATCGGCGCCGCGTCCATCCAGACGGTGCGCGGCGCCGGATACCGGCTGGTCGCGTCATGAACCCCATAACCCCCGTGAGCCCCGTGGCCCCCGAGCGGCCCGTAGGCGCCCTGAGACGCCGGCTGGCGTCCGTACGGGCCAAGGCGTCGCTCGGTGCGACGGCCGTCGTGGCGGTGGCGCTGGTGGCCGCCGGGATCGCCGTGCTCATCTCGCTCCACTCGAACCTCACCGGCCAGGCGGACCGGGAGGCCGATTCCCTGGCGCGCAAGGTCGCCCTGGACATCGCCTCCCAGGTCCCGGGCCGGACCTCCTACGCCGGTCTCGAACTGCCCGACGACCCGGACCACCCCGTACAGGTGGCCGACGAGAGCGGCAGTCTGCTCACGGTCAGTGAGGACCTGGAGCGGATCAGCGGAACCGGACTGTCCGCGGTGACACCCGCGAAGAGCGCCTCCCCGCAGGGGACCGGCCTGGCCGGTGGTGAGGACAGCGACGACGACAGCGGTGACGACAGCGGCGACGACCACGGCGGCCGCGGCCGGGGCGGCGATGACGACGACGATCCCGCGATCGGCGAGATCGGCGACATCTCGTACAGCTCGGGAAGCGCGACGGTGGACGGTACGGCCGGCGAGTACCGCTTCGCCACGATCGAGGTGACCGACGGCTCGGGCGAGACGGTTCTCGTCCACGCGGGCGCGTCGCTGGCGGCCCGGCAGAGCGCGGTCGGCACGGCCGCCGTGGCGATGCTGGTGGGCCTGCCCGTCCTGCTGCTGGTCGTCGGGGGAGTGACCTGGCTGGTGACCCGGCGGGCGCTGCGGCCCGTGGAGGGCATCCGGCGGGAAATGGCGGCCATCACCGCCTCCGAGGACCTCTCCAGGCGGGTGCCTGAGCCCGCCACGTACGACGAGGTGGCCCGGCTGGCCCGTACGACCAATGAGACGCTCACCGCCCTGGAGGCCGCCGTCGAACGGCAGCGCCGCTTTGTCGCGGACGCCTCGCACGAGCTCCGGAGCCCGATCGCCTCGCTGCGTACCCAGCTCGAAGTGGGCGACGCGCACCCCGAGTTGCTGGATGTCCCCGGCGCGGTCCAGGACACCGTACGGCTCCAGCAGCTTGCCGCCGATCTGCTGCTACTGGCCCGGCTGGACGCGGGGCAGCGGGCGGGGCGGGCGCGGGTCGATCTGGGCGCGCTGGCCCGCGAGGAGGTCTCCCAGCGGACCGCCGACCGTGTCCCGGTCTCGCTGGAAGTGGCTCAGGGTCTCGAAGTGACCGGTTCACGCGGCCAGTTGGCCCGGGTGCTGGGCAATCTGCTCGACAACGCCCAACGGCACGCCAAGACATCGGTCGCCGCGTCCGTACGCCGGGAGGGCGGCCGGCTGGTGCTCGCGGTCGCCGACGACGGCTCGGGGGTGCCGGACGCGGAGCGTGAGCGGATCTTCGAGCGGTTCGTACGGCTCGACGACGCCCGCAGCCGTGACGACGGCGGCGCGGGGCTGGGGCTGGCCATCGCCCGCGACGTGGCCGAGCGCCACGGCGGCACGCTCACGGTCACCCGCGCCCCAGCCGGCGGCGCCCTGTTCGAACTACGACTACCCCCGGCGCCCGACGACGCGGGCTAGACCGTTTCGTTTGGATCACCGGCGGACCACGCTGGTCGGCCGGGACGGGGATGACCGCACGGCTCCCGCGCTCGCGCAGGTGCTCGCGGATCGCGCGGGAGGTGTACGCCTTGTCGGCCAGGACCACGTCCGGCCTGGTGCGGTGCTGTCCTCGCGGTCGGGGAACGCGCAGGCGGGCCATGACATCCGTGAAGGCGGGCGCGTCTCCGGCCTGCCCGGCGGTGAGTATGAAGACCAGCGGCGGGCAGTGGTACGGCGGCGGGGTGGATCTTCGTCGTCAGTCCGCCGCGGGACCAGCCGATCGCGTGGCCGTCCGGTTCAGCCGGTGCCCCTCTTTGCGGGCCCCGGCCGCATGCTGATGAGCCCGCACGATCGTGGAGTCCCGGGCCACGGTCGACTTTCCGACGGCGACGCTCCCGGCGACCCCTATGACGAACGGCATACCGCGCTGCGCGCCGTGCCCGTTCCTCGCGTCCCCGAGGAAGGTGTTCAGCGCCCCGCGCAGCTCGGCGGTGGCCTGTACGTAGAGGTTCAGTAGCCGCGACCGCGGCAGGCAGACGTCCCATACCTCGTTGAGGTCGATCACGTCCCCGAGCCCCCGCAGCCGCTCCACCTCCTCGGCGGACAGCGGCAGCGTGGTCTTCTCGCGCAGCGCACTCCACTCGTCCCGGGTGAGGTCCACATACAGAGTCGGCCCATGCTCCCCCGGCGGAGGGCGCAGGGGGTGCGCTGGGTCGCGTGGCGACTTGCATCGATGAGTCGGCACAGGAACAACCTGCGCCCTTCGCATCATCCAACGAGTTATGACATGTCGGTCTTGTCTAGCTTGATGGCGTCCGGGTGAACGCATTGACTGACGATCTTGCAATTCCCTGGGGAGGGGCGGCGGAGGTCGTGGGAGACAGAGATGTTCAGGTGCGGAGCCGGACCGATCGGCCCACGTTATCGAAGTAGGCGGAGGGGTGCCGACGGCCCCGGGCGGGGACAGACCGCCGCCCGCCGACGGCGCGGACAGCGCGCATGGCGCGGGTGGCGCGTCCGGCGGGAGCGTGACGGTGTACGGGGCTCGGCTGTGGCCGGTCCCGGGAGCGCTGTGGGCGCGAACGGTGTGAACGACGCGGCGGGTGCGGCCATGGGCGCGGTGCGGACGGGACAGTGTCCCGGCTCCCGTCGATGACGCCCCGTCCGGGCATGTGACGCCAGCGGCGACGAATGGCCGACCGCGTGGCGCCGAGGTGCGGCGCCGACGGTGCTGACGGCCGCCCAGCACGAGCTTGCCCGCGTCGTCCCGCCGTACCCCCGCCCGATCCGTACCGAAGCCGGAAATCCGGCGCGCGCAAGCCTGGCCGGCCACCGCGTGCGGGACGTGCGCGCGCCGACAGCGCCGGACGACACAAGAACAAGAAATAAAAGTGGAGGGAACATCTCAGTGAGGACATCTACGCGTGTACCGCCAGGTGCGCCGCGAAGACGAATGGCGTGGGGCGCGAGTGCCGTCGTGCTGACCGCCTTCGCGTTCTGCGTGGCGCCCGGAGCACCCTCGACCGCGTTCGCGGCGGCGGCTGCCGCGTGCGCGGGCACGGACTCCGACTTCAACGGGGACGGCGTCCGGGATACGGCGATCGCCGACCCCGAGGCGAGTGTCGGCGACAAGAAGCGGGCTGGTCTGGTCCGTATCGTCTACGGCGACGGCAAGGGCACGGCGGAAGTCTCGCAGGAGTCGCCCGGGGTGCCCGGCGCCGCCGAGGACGACGACCAGTTCGGCTTCGCCCTGGCCATCTACGACGCCAACAACGACGGGTGCGCCGACCTTGCCGTCGGAGTGCCGTACGAGGATGTCGAGACCGCCGCCGACGCCGGCCTGGTCGACATCGTCTACGGCGCCCCGGGAGGCATCAACACCGGGCCGGTGCCCACGGAGCATGTCCAGGGCGCGACCGGAACCCTCGGCGGCTCGGCCGAGGCCGGGGACTGGGCCGGGTACGCACTGGCCGGGGGCAAGACCTCGGCGGGCGTGCCCTACCTGCTCATCGGAACCCCGGGCGAGTCCATCGGCACGGTCGAGGACGCGGGCAGTTTCCACTACGTCCACGGCACCGCGCAGACCGTCACCGGCGTCCACCAGGACACCACGACGGGCGGTGACGTACCCGGAGTGGTCGAGACCGACGACCGGTACGGCGCGTCACTCGCGGCCACCCCCACGCACTTCGCCGTCGGTTCACCCGGTGAGGCGCTCGGCGACCGGACGTTCGCGGGCGGTGTGGGCGTCTTCAGCCACACGCTCGTCTCCGGCAGCCCGAAGCCGCAGGCCGGCCTCGGCCAGGACCAGGAGGCCGTTACCGGCGGCGAGGAGGTCGGCGACGGCTTCGGCACATCGCTGGCCATGGTGCCGTACCGCCCCGCGGGCGCCACGACGACCACGGAGTCGCTCCTCGCGGTCGGCGTTCCCGGCGAGGACCTCTCGACCACCGTCGACGCGGGGGCCGTCCAGGTCTTCCGTGTCCCGGCGTCGGGAACCGTCACCGAGACCGCGTGGATCGACCAGAACACCGAAGGCGTTGACGAGCAGGCCGAGGCCGGTGACTTCTTCGGCCAGCGTCTTGCGGCGGTCAACACCTCACCGAACACGGTGGCCTCGGCCACCACGACCCGGCTTGCCGTCGGTGTGCCCGGCGAGGAGACCTCGGAGGAACACCCGGAGAAGGGCGGGGTGCACCTCTTCCCGCTCGTCGGAGCCGCCGGCGCGTCCGACGCCTGGATCGAGCCGGGCTCCGGCATCCCGGGCACCCCCGCGCCCCGCCAACTCACCGGAATGAGCCTCGCGGCGACCCCTGTCTCGCTGTACGTGGGCGCCCCCTACGGCCCCGCCGAGGGCCACGCCGTCCACGCGTTCCCCTGGAACGTGGCGTCGGGCGGCGCCCCCACCACGACGCTCAGGCCCGGCGAGGGCGGCATCCCCGCGGGCGACATCGCCTTTGGAGCGGTGGTGCGCTGATGAACGAGAGAGAGAACGGACGCGTGCTCAGACGCCTGCGGCGCGGCCCCGTGCCGCGCGGCGCAATCACCGCGATGGTGGCGACGGCCGTGCTGGCCGGCGGCTTCACCGCACTGCCCGACCACTCCGACGACGCCGGACAGCCCGCACGTTCGACGGTCGCCTCCGGCGAGCCGGTACGCACGGAACAGGAGGCGCTCACCGCGGCCAGGAAGAGCGGCGAGCAGGTCGAGGTCCTCGGGCTGCGCACCGCCCGCCGAGAGATCTACGCCGAGCCCGACGGCACCTTCACGGCCCGCGAGTACACCGACCCGATCCGCACCTTCCAGGGCGGCCGCTGGGTCGACATCGACAGGACCCTGGTCCGGCGGAGCGACGGCACCGTGGCGCCGAAGGCGGCCGCCGTCTCCGTGTCCTTCTCCGACGGCGAGGCGGGCAAGCCCTTCGTCACCATGCGGCAGGCGGGGCGCAGGCTCGCGCTGACCTGGCCGTACGGCACGCTGTCGGAGCCGGTCCTCGACGGCGGGACCGCCACCTACCGCGACGCGCTCCCCGGAGTCGACCTGGCGGTACGGGCCGAGGCCGACGGATTCGGCCACCTCCTCATCGTCAATACCCCCGAGGCAGCCGCCGATCCGCGGCTCGCCAAGCTCGACCTGGGGCTGGAGACCGACGGGCTGAAGGTGACGGAGGATGCCTCGGGCGCGCTCAAGGCCGAGGACGCCGCCGTCGGCGGCACGGTCTTCGAGGCCGGCAAGCCCGTCATGTGGGACTCGGCCGCCGTCCAGGAGGCCGCCGCCAGGCCGCAGGGCGTCAAGGCCGTCTCCAAGGCGCTGTCCCGGGCCGCGGCCGACGCCTCTCCGGCCCCGGATGTCACGCCCGAGGCCGCCCTCACCGGTCCCGGGGGCGGCGGCAGGACCATTCCCCTGGAGCTGGAGGTCGGCGAGGACACCCTGTCGCTCATGCCCGACCAGAAGCTGCTGACGTCGAAGGACACCGTCTTCCCGGTGGTCATCGACCCGATCCAGCGCACCACCTCCCGTACGGCCTGGACCGGCGTGATGTCCGGCATGCCGGGCGAGCAGGACTGGAAGTACTCCGACAGCGCCGGTGTCGGCAAGTGCCCGACGGACTACAACCCGGTCTCCTGCAACGGCGTCGGGGTACGGCGTCTGCTGTTCACGATGCCGATGTCGTTCTACAAGGGGAAGCAGATCCTCGGCGCGACGTTCTCCGCCCGGGTCGCCCACATCTACAGCGCCTCACCGACCGCCGAGCCGATCCGGCTGTACCGCGTCGGCGGCAAGAACCACAGCATCACGTCCTCCAGCAACTGGTCGAACACCTTTGACGACTGGTCCAAGCACATCGGCACCGTAGACAAAGCCATCTCGCCGACAAGCTGCTCCAGCCAGGCGAATCTGCACTTCGAGTCCGGCGCCACGGGGGAACTCACCTCCGAGGTGAAGACCGCGGCGAACGAGGGCTGGTCGTCGATGACGCTGGGGCTGCGCGCCTCCGACGAGGGCCGCTTTCCCGAGTGGAAGCGGATCTGCGGCAACGCGTACCTCTCGGTCAGCTATAACAACCTGCCGCGCAAGATAACCGCGCTGTCCCAGAACCCGGGCGGAACCTGCGCGACGGGCACCGGCCGTCCGTACGCCGAGGTCCCGCCCCAGCTCCAGGCCGTGGCGAGCGACCCCGACCACGCCAACGGCCAGACCGACAAGGTCAAGGTCGAGTTCAAGGTGGAGTGGACGGACCCGGCCACCAACACGGCGAAGTCCTACACGCAGCTCACCAGTTCATGGCTCGCACCGACATCCGGCACCCAGTTCACCCACACCGTGAAGTCGACGATCCCGCAGGACACCGTCATCTACTGGAGTGCGCGCGCGTACGACGGGGACGGCTACGGACCGTGGAGCTACGACGGCGACACCGTCCGCTGCGAGTTCATGTACGACAAGACGTACCCCGGCAAGCCGATCGTGCTCTCCAAGGAGTACCCGTCCGACTCCGTCTACCACCATGGCGTCGGTACCAGCGGCTCGTTCACCTTCTCGCCCAACCCGAACGACTCGGTGCCCGACACCGACGTCGTGAAGTATCGGTACGCGTTCGACGGCACGGCCTCCCCGGTCACCACCGTCAGCGCCGCCAAGCCCGGCGACTCCGCCACGGTGACCTGGATGCCGACCCGCGCCGGCCGGCACTGGGTGGATGTCATCGCCGTCGACAAGGCCGAGAACCCCGGCACCAAGGAGCACTACGAGTTCTTGGTGACGGAGGGCGCACCCGTCGCCGGCCAGTGGAACCTCGCCGACGTGCCGGGCAGCACCGAGGCCCACGACGAGACGGGCGCCTTCTCCGCGGACGTCGGCAGCGGCGTCGTCTTCGGTGTCGAGGGCCCCGGAGGAAAGGTGGACGGGGCGGCCCGCTTCGACGGCTCCGCCCAGGCATTCGCCGACGTCAACGACAGCGTGCTCGACTCCTCGGAGAGCTTCAGCGTCAGCGCCTGGGTCCGTCCGACCGCTCTCGACCGTGACATGGCGGTCATCAGCCAGGACGGCACCGGCGAGCCAGGTTTCACGCTGGGCTACGACCACACGGCCGGCACCTGGGCTTTCTCCGTGCCGGTGAACGACGTCGACTCGCTCGGCGAGTGGAAGGCCGTGTCCACCGGCATCTCGGTCGTCAAGGACCAGTGGGTCCTGCTGACGGGCGTGTACGACGCGGCCAGGTCCGAACTGAGCCTGTACATCAATAAGGACATGAAGGGCGTCGCCCAGCGCCGCTCGGTGTGGAAGTCGTACGGTCCGCTCCAGATCGGCCGCACCACGGCCAAGAGCGGGTACCGCGAGAACTTCACCGGCGACCTCGCCGAGGTCCGGGCCTTCGACCGGGTACTGCCCGCGGAACAGGTCGCCGAGCTGATGACCGTCAAGCCGAGCCGCAAGGGCTACTGGCAGCTCGACGCGGAGTCCGCCCGGGCCTCCGCGGAGACCGGCGGCGGCCAGCCCCTCACCCTCGTGGGCGACGCGAGGATCCAGCTTGCGCCCACCGATCCGCTGTCGCCCGACCCGTTCCCCATGGTCGGGGCCGGCCACCTGCTGCTCGACGGTGACGGGGACTACGCGTCCACCGCCACCGCACCGGTCACCGGTGCAATGAGCTTCACGGTGACGGCGCGCACCCAGCTCACCACGCTGGACCCGGAGAAGGCGCAGACGGTGCTCTCGCTGCCCGGCGGGTCCGCGAACCGTGTCGTCGTCCGCTACCGGCCGGGACCGGACGCCGAGACCCCGTCGATGTGGGAACTGGCCGTCGCCGGAACCGATTCGGCCACCGCGGCGCAGACCGTCTTCCACGACGACCAGGAACTCCCGGACACCGACGTGGCCGGACAGCACCTGGCCGTGGTCTACGACGCCTTCGCCAACGAGCTGCGGCTCTACGTCAACGGCATGCTCGCAAGCGTCGCGCACGGCGCCGACGACACCCTGTGGGGCGCCACCGGCGGCCTCCAGGTGGGCCGTTCGGCCCTCGGCGGCGGAAGCGAGTACTTCGCCGGCGCGATCGACGAGGTCCGTGTCTACAGCGGAGCGGCCGACATGACCGCGATCCAGCGGCTGGCCAGCCCGATGGCCCTCCCTGACCTGTAGTCCGCACCACGGGTGTGCCGGCCCCTCACCGGGGCCGGCACCCCCGCTTGTCCTCCGAACCATTCCTTGTCGACGTGTGGAGACACGTGATGCCATTCCGTGGCCGGCTGTTGAGCCGGCGCATGCCCGGACGGTTGCTCTCGGCGACCGCCCTGGGCGTGATCATCGCCCTGACCGCCAGTACGGTGCAGGCCGTACCGGTCGAGAACGCCGGAAGCGGGAGCCGGGGCGGACCCCGGCTCCAGGACTTCGGCGACCCGGTGAAGGGCACCGGCGCCAAGATCAAGGCACGCCCCGCCGACCCGGCGCGGAAGGCCGCCGTCGAGCGGCTCGGCGGAAGCACCTGGCCGCGCGGAGGCAGCGTCACGGTGCCCGTCGCGCGCGCCGGCGCCCCAGCCGAGGTGAGGGTCGGCGGGCTGCCGGTCGCGGTCTCGGCGGTGACGCCGAAGCCGCCCAAGCCCCCGAAGAACGGGAAGTCCGCGAAAGCCGGGAAGTCTCCGGCCGCCGAGGCCGCGCAGGCCGCCCCGGACGCGCGGACCGCACCCGCCGAGGTCCAGGTCGATGTGCTCGACCCGCGTAGGGCCTCCGCCCTGGGAGCGGGAGCGCTCCTGCGGGTGGAACGCGCCGACGACCGGGCCGGGGCCGCCACGGTCCGGCTGGACGTCGGCTACGCGGCCTTCGCTGAGGGGTACGGCGGCGACTACGGCGCCCGCCTCCGCCTGGTCCAGCTCCCGGCTTGCGCCGCCGTCGCGACACCTGGCAGCGCGGCGTGCCCGGGCCTTCCGAAGACCCTGCCGACGGTGAACAACGGCGAGGACCGCACGGTCTCCGCCGAGGTCCTCGCCGCCCCGGCAGCGGCGTCCGGCCGGTCGGCGGACTCTGGCCGGCCGGACGCCGCAGCAGCGAGCGCCCCGCTCGTGGCGCTCGTCGCCGGTACGTCCTCCTCCCAGGGCTCGTACAAGGCCACCCCGCTCTCCCCGTCGGCGAGCTGGAACGTCGCCAGCTCCTCCGGCGGCTTCAGTTGGAACTATCCGCTGCGCACGGCTCCCACGCCGGGCGGTCTGACGCCCAGCGTCGGGCTCGGCTACTCCTCGCAGTCCGCCGACGGCCGCACCTCGGCCACCAACAACCAGGGCTCCTGGATCGGTGAGGGCTTCTCGTACGACCCCGGTTACATCGAGCGCCGGTACAAGCCGTGTTCCGACGACGGCCACTCCGGCTCCGCCGAGCAGTGCTGGGCGTTCGACAACGCCACGATCATGCTCAACGGCGCTTCGAGCGAGTTGGTCAAGGACGACGAGACCGGGAAGTGGCGCTTCGCCTCCGACGACGGTGCCAAGGTCGAGAAGCTGACCGGCGCGACCAACGGGGACAACGACGGCGAGCACTGGCGCGTCACCACGTCGGACGGCACGGAGTACTCCTTCGGACTGAACCGCCTTCCTGGCTGGACCGACGGCAAGGAGACGACCGACTCCACCTGGACGGTCCCCGTCTTCGGCGACGACTCGGGCGAGCCCTGCTACAACGCCACCTTCACCAGCGCCCACTGCAAGCAGGCCTGGCGGTGGAGCCTCGACTACGTCAAGGACACCCACGGCAACGTGATGTCCTACTTCTACACGCCCGAGACGAACTACTACGCCCTCAACGGCAAGACGGACGTCAACGGCACCGCGTACCACCGCGCCGGCTACCTCAAGCGGATCGACTACGGCCAGCGCGACACCCAGGTCTATGCGGCCAAGGCGCCGGCGCGCGTCGTGTTCGACACCGTGGAACGCTGCCTTCCCACCCCCGACTTCGACTGCGCGGAGAGCAAACGCACCACGGCCAACGCCGCTCGCTGGCCCGACACCCCCGTCGACCAGGAGTGCAAGGCGGCCACCAAGTGCACGGTCGGCCAGAGCTTTTGGACGACGAAGCGGCTGACGGGCATCGTCACCCAGATACGCAAGGACGCCACCGCCTACCAGGAGGTCGACGCGTGGACCTTCACCCATATCTTCACCGACAACGGTGACGACTCCAAGACGCTCTGGCTGTCGCAGATCGACCAGGAGGGACGGGTCGGCACCGCCGTCAAACTCCCCTCTTTGGAGCTGCACGGCGAGCAGCTCGCCAACCGTGTCGACGCGATCGGCGACAACATCGCGCCGTTCCACCGGTTCCGGCTTGCGGCCGTACTGAGCGAGACCGGCGCCCAGTTGGACATCAACTACGCGCCGACCGACTGTGTCAAGAGCGCGCTGCCCGCGCCGGGCGCGTCGGTCAAGCGCTGCTACCCGGTCAAGTGGGCGCCGCCCGGCACCATCGAGCCGCTCACCGACTGGTTCCACAAGTACGTCGTGGCGGAGATCGTCGAGACGGACCGTACGGGAGGCGGCGACAAGCTCGTCACCCGCTACGACTACCAGGGCGACGCGGCCTGGCGTAAGGCGAAACCGGACGGCATCACGGACGACAAGTACCTCACGTGGGGCGGCTGGCAGGGGTACGGCAAGGTCAAGGTCACCAGCGGTGACGCCGACGCCCAGACCTCGCGGGTCGACTACACCTACCTCCAGGGCATGGACGGGGACAAGACCTCGTCCGGCACCACCCGTGACGTGAAGGTGAAGGACTCCACCGGCGCCGAGTACACCGACGCCGAGGAGTTCACGGGCCACCAGTTGGAGGCGGCCACCTATGACGGTGCCAAGCTCGTCGCCAAGACCATCAGCACGCCCTGGAAGCACTACACGGCGACCCAGACCCGGAGTTGGGGCACCACCCGTTCGGTGATCGTCAGACCGGAGACGGAGCGCGGCTTCTCCCTCCTGTCCAACGGGGAGTGGCGCGAGTCCCGCTCGACCATGGCGTACGAGACGGCGAACGGCACCGGCCGGGTCACCCAGGTCGACGACCAGGCCGACATAGCCACCCCGGACGACGACACCTGCGCCCGTACCTGGTACGCCGACAACACTGCGGCGAACATGCTCTCCCTCCCCTCGCGGAGCGAGGTCGTCGGCGTCCGGTGTTCCGCGACCCCGGACCGCCGTACGCAGGTGCACGCGGACGAGCGCACCTCGTACGACAACCAGGCCTTCGGGGTCGCGCCGACCACGGGCGACGCGACCACGACGGAGCGCCTGACCTCGCACAACGGCACCACCGGTACCTACCAGGTCACCGGTACCACCACGTATGACGTCTACGGCCGTCCGCTGTCGCAGAAGGACGCGTCCCTGGCGGAGACCAGGACGATATACACCGACGTCAACGGCCTGATCTCCCGGACGAAGAACACCAACGCGCTCGGCCACGCCACCACCACGGACTATGTCCCCGCCTGGGGCATGTCGGCCGGCCAGACCGACCCGAACGGCAGGCGCACCGACCTGGCCTACGACGGCCTCGGCCGGCTCGTCTCGGTCTGGCTCCCGGACCGGGCGAAGGCGCAGACGCCGAGCATCAAGTACACGTACAACGTCCGCCGGGACAAGGTCGTCGCGATCAAGACGGAGAAGATCGAGACCGACGGTTCGTACGGGGCGGAGTACCAGCTCTACGACGGTCTGCTCCGGCCGCGCCAGCTTCAGACCGAGGGGCCGAAGGGCACCCGTTTGGTCGCCGATTCGTTCTACGACGGCACCGGAAAGATCAAGAAGACCAACTCCACCTACAACGCGGCGGGGGCGGCCTCCGACGAGCTGCTGATCGTCCACAACGGCGAGGTCGGCGCGCAGAGCCTCCTCCAGTACGACGGTCTGGGGCGGCCCACGGCGCAGATCATGGCCGTCGCCGGTGCCGAGCAGTGGCGTACCACCACCACGTACGACGGGGAGCGGACCACGGTCGATCCGCCGACCGGCGGGGTGCCGACGACCACGATCACCGACGCCGTCGGCAACACCTCGGAGATCTGGCACTACCGCGGCCCTTCGCCGAACGCCGTCTCCGGCTACGACGTCACCAAGTACACCTACACGCCCCGGGGGCAGCTCCAGACGGTCACCGACGCCCAGGAGAACACCTGGCGTTACGAGTACGACCAGCTCGGCCGGAAGACCTTGAGCGTCGACCCGGACGCCGGGACGTCGAGCACCGGGTTCGACGCGCTCGACCGGCCGGTCTGGGCAAAGGACGGCCGCGACAAGAAGAGTTCCACGGTCTACGACAAGCTGGGCCGGGTCACCTCGACCTGGCTGGGTGACCCCGACACCGGTACGAAGGTCTCGGAGAACCGGTACGACAAGGCCGGCTGGCTCGGCCACGCGTACGCGACGCTCAGCTACATCTCTCCGACCGAGTACTTCGCGACGGCCATCCAGACCAACGACGAGTTCGACCGTCCGCTCAAGACCGCCTACACGGTGCCCGCGTCGCAGGGCGACCTCGCCGGCACCTACCTGTTCACCGCCGCCTACAACCGTGACGGCACCACGCAGTCCTCGGGTTCGCCCGCCGTGGGCGGCCTGCCCGCCGAGGTGCTGATCTACGGGTACGACGATCTCCAGCGGCCGACGACGATGTCGGGCTCGACGCCGTACGTCACCGACACCACCTACTCCAACAACAGCCACCTCCTCCAGCTCCAGCTCTCCGACGGTGGCAAGAAGGTCCGACAGTCATTCGACTACGAGACGGGGACGGACCGGCTGGTCCGCTCGGTCGTCGACATCGACGGCACGACCCCGCCGGTGAAGGAGTCCCACTACTCCTACGACCAGGCGGGGAACGTCCTGTCCATCTCGGACACGGCGAACAGCGCCTCGCCGGACGTCCAGTGCTTCGACTACGACAGCCGGCAGCGGCTGAGCGAGGCATGGACCCCGTCGTCCACCACGGCAGACGCGTCGCGCCGCGGCACCATCGGCTCTTCGGTCCCGCTCAACGGCGCCGGTCCGACGGTCTGTGACACGGACGCCGGGACCACGCCGCTCGGCGGCCCGGCCCCGTACTGGAAGTCGTACACCACCGACGCCATCGGCAACCGGACCACGGACACCGTCCACGACACCGGGCTCGACGCGGCGAAGGACGTCAGCCGTACCTTCTTCTACGGCGGAGCAGGCGCGGCCGGCGACGGCCCGCACCAGCTCACCAAGGTCGTGCAGGAGACCCCGACCGGTGACCGGCAGTCGACGTATGAGTACGACGACGCGGGCAACACCACGAAGCGCGTCCTCGGCGGCGACGCCCAGACGCTGGAGTGGACCGACCAGGGCAGTCTCGCCAGGGCCGAGGAAGCCGGCGGCGCCGAAACCACCTATCTGTACGACGGTGACGGCAACCGGCTCCAGCGCAAGGACCCGTCCGGTACGACCGTGTACCTGCCGGGCATGGAACTGAAGCTCTCCGCCGACGGCACCAAGAAGGAGGCCACCCGCTACTACGGGTTCGCCGGCCAGACGATCGCTGTCCGCAGCGACAACGGCAAGCTCTCCTTCCTCGCCTCCGACCACCACGGCACCGGCGAACTCGCCATCGACGCCGCGACCGGCGCGGTCTCCCAGCGCCGCTTCGACCCGTACGGAGTCGAGCGCGGCACGGCGAGCGGCACCTGGCCCGGCGAGAAGGGGTATGTCGGCGGCACGATCGACGCGTCGACCGGGCTGACGCATCTCGGGGCGCGGGAGTACGACGAGTCCATCGGCAAGTTCATCTCCGTCGACCCGCTGATCGACTACACCCAGCCCCAGCAGATCAACGGCTACGCCTACGCCAACAACAGCCCCGTCACGCATGCTGACCCGAGCGGCATGATCGTGCCGGAGTGCCTGCAGGGTCTGATCGAGTGCCGGGGCGGAAACCCCTACTACCCCGGCAAGCCGGCACCGGCCGGTGAGGCGGAGCAGAACGCGGACGAGGCCGCCGACGTCGTCGCCGCGGCCCAGGGCCAGCAGGCCGCCGCCAGCCAGCGCATCAAGTCGGCAGGCAAGGCCCTGGTCAAGATCGTCCGGGACATCCTGGGCATCGACGCGGCCCTGGACTGCATCTCCAGCGGCGACATGGGCGCGTGCGGCGAGACGGTGCTCAACATCGCGGGCAGCTTCGCCGGCGGACTCGCGGGCAAGATCCTCGCCAAGTACGGCGCCCCGTGGAACTGGGCGAAGGGCGCCAAACTCGCCAAACGCGTGGTCGGTCTAGTGGGCGATCTCATCGGCGGCGCCAGGGACTACTTCAAGGCGGGAAAGGCGGTCTCCAAGGCGAAGGACGGACTGGCCAAGGCCCGGGACGCGCTGGCCGGAGCGAGAAAGAAGGCCGCGGCGGCCCTCAAGAAGGGCGGAGGCGACGACGGTCCCGGGTGCTTGACCGGGGCGGCGCACAGCTTCCTGCCGGGCACGAAGGTGCTGCTCGCCGACGGGACGAGCAAGAAGATCGAGGACGTCCAGCTCGGTGACAAGGTCACCGTGACCGACTCCGAGACGGGCAAGACCACCGTCAGCGAGGTCGTCGGCACGATCGTGACCGAGGACGACAAGAAGTTCGTCGACCTCACCGTCTCGACGACGGCCACGACAACCTCGGCGCTGGTCTCCACGACGACCCACCCCTTCTGGGTGGTGTCGGAGAACAGGTGGATCGAAGCCGGCGACCTCAAGCCGGGCATGAAGCTCCGCACCCCGAAGGGCGACACCGTCACCCTCCAGACCACCCGCCCCTTCGAGAAGCGCCAGCGCACGCACGACCTGACGGTCCGCGAAATCCACACGTACTATGTGCTGGCCGGTGCGACGCCGGTTCTTGTTCATAACTGCAACAGAGGTAGTTTGGATTTCACTGATGCCGAGAGGCAGAAGGTCTACGACGCTAACGCCGCGAAGAATGGCGGCGAGTACAAGTGTGACTACTGTGGGCAGACGGTGAAACGGCGCGGATCGGTAGATGCTGATGGAAACGCCATCAAGGGAAAACCCGACGATGCCCAGATCGACCACGTAGTGCCGAAGGCCAGTGGCGGACATGGTGGCGACCATAATGGCGCTGTGGCCTGCCGTCGATGCAACAGGGATAAATCCACCAAGCCTCTGGAGGAGTGGGACGATGAGCTCAGAGAATTCCTCGATGACTAGCGCCAGAAAGTCGACGTCGGACGATAAGCCTGAGAGGCTGTACAAGGTAGCCTTCGACCTCCCTGAAGAGACAGCCCAGTGGGCGCGTGCGTCTGCGGAGCGGCTCTGGACTGGGAAGACTTCCGTGAAGATGGAGGTTCAGGTTCGGAACACCCCCTTCTACGTGAAGGGTGTTGCCTTCGGGGATATCGTGCGGGTCAGGGCTGATCACGAGCGCAGGGAGTTCGTGTTCGAGGAGTTCGTTTCTGAGTCCGGCCATTCGGCGGTCCGCATCATCATCAAAGGTGACGGCGCGGGAGGGGAAGTCGACACCATGCTCCGCGCCTTTGATTGTTCCTGGGAGATCGATGCAACCGGGTCTTTGTGGGCAATCGACGTGCCGCCGCATGTTGATTACGCATCCATGAGAACCGCTCTCCTTCGTATTGCCGGTGAAGGGAAAATCGGCATCGAAGAGAGTGCCCTTGCGAGGACTCACCGCGACGGACTCGGATTGCCAGATTCAGATCATTAATATGGTCCGCCAGAAGCCCCGCCGGATTTCATTCCGACGGGGCTTCTGGGAGTTTTGACGGCAACGGTGACGGCAACGTCAGCGGACGACGGCTGTGGCGGGTGGGTCGTCGGGGGCGTCGCCAGTGGGGCTGAGGGTGTCGATGGCCTGGCGTTGGAGGCGGAGTCGGACGTGGGCGTAGACGCCGGCGGTGACGCCGATGTGGGCGTGGCCGAGGAGCTCCTTGATCACGACGAGGTCGACGCCCTGTTCCAGGCCCTGCGGGGCCGCCGCCCGCTCCTGTCTCCGCCCCGCTCGCCGACGACCCCGCCGGTCCGGGCGCGCAACAGCCAGCACAGCGAACCACTTCCGGGGCTCCGCCCCAGACCCCGGCCCTCCCTCCGAGGGGCAGGGGGCTGTGTGTCGGGTGCGGCTTCGTCGTGGTGAGTGGTCGTGGGTCGCGGGAGGGGGTTCCTCGCCGCCCGGTCACCGGAGGCGTACCAGGAACCCCCGGGGGCCGACAAGGCCGAGCGCACGCGTCACGGTGTGAGCCTTGGCGGCCCCCGGGGAACCCTGGCACGGCGAAGCTGCCCGACCGACGAGGGACTCCCTCCCGCTCAGGCCCCGATTCTGCCGGAGTTCCGGCGCGCCAGGTGCTGGGGCACCCCTGTGGGTGGGTGTCTGCCGGATCGCCCCCGGGTGATGTGCCGGCCGGGCGTACCGTGGAGTGGGAGGTGGTGAGTTGATGATTACGGAGCTGGCTGACAACGTTCGCAGGTACCGGCGTCGGGCGGGGATGAGCCAGGAGGAACTGGCCCATGCCGCAGGCGTATCGCCGGGCACGGTACGCAAGGCCGAGCAGGGCGGCACCTCTTCGCATGGAGACCTTGCACACGCTCGCCCGCGCGCTTAGGGTGACCACGGCCGCCTTGATGGCGTCCGATGCCCCGGAGCCCGTCGGGCAGACCGAGGAGCCGAACCGCGTCAACCTGATCCAGCTCCGCGCCGCCCTCACCCCGGCCGTCGGACTCGTGGACCAGGACGCCGAAGCCGTGGGCGAGGAACCGAACCTGCGCACCTTCCGGCGGACGCTGCAAGACGCACGGGTGTTGTACTTCTCCGACAGCTACAAGAGCGTCGCGGCTCAACTGCCGGTCCTGTTGCGTGATGCCGCACGAGCTGTCGCCTACTACGACAGCGGGGACGAGCACCGGCAGGCCCTGCTGGCTCGCGCCTAGGCGCTGCGTCTGGCCGGCGCCTACCTCACCCAGGTACGCCAGTACGACATCGCGTACGCCGCTGTGCGCGGCGCCATCATGGATGCCCGTCAGGCCGGAGACATGCTTGCGGCGGGCTCAGGTGTCGGCTGCATGTGCTGGCTGCTGGTGAGGCAGGGCCGCTTGGATGAGGCGGAACAGGTCGCCGCCCGGAGCATGGACGCGGTGGAGCCGAAGATCACCGGGGCCGAGCCGGACCACTACGCGGTGTGGGGCGGCCTGGCGATGGAGGCCGCCGCCGCAGCCGAGAGGAACAACCGTCCCGACGAGGCGAAGGCGTATCGTCATGCCGCCAGGGTCGCGGCAACCGCGGTCTGGACGGCGCATCGCAACGTCTCCCGGCACTGGTCCGTCTTCGGGCCGGTCACCGTCGCCGTCAAGGCACTTGAAGACTCCCTGGTCATCGGCGACGCCCGCGCGGTGGTGCGCAAGGCGGGCGAGCAGGAGGAGTTGTCGCCCAAGGCGTGGAAGCGCCTGGGCAGGGCCCAGCACCAACGACGGGAACCGCTTCACCCTCGATGTGGCGCGCGCCCACACGCGGACCGGCGACCTGTCCGCCGCCATGGACGAGTTGACCCGCGCCAGGGAAGCCGCCCCGCAGTGGCTGCGGCACCAGAACGGGGCCGCCGAGACCATGCAGGAGATCCTCGGCAAGCGCAAGCGCAAGCGCACGCTCACGACGGAGATGCGCGAAATCGCCGACTACCTGGGCGTTATCGGATAGCTGCCACGCAGCGTGGCAGTTCGTGAACCAAGAGTCGCGAACTGTCATGGCTTCTATCTGGAGTGACGATTAGTCAGTGCCCACGGTCGGTGTGTCCACCGACAGTGACCCAGGCCGGGGGTGCCCAGTGAGTCAGCCCAGGAGTGAAGCCGACCGCATGCGTCGCAGAGAGTTGTACGACGCCGCGTCGGGTGGGGGAGGTCCCCGCTTACTGCGGTGGACCAGCCCGGAGGGGAAGCCCTGCTACCTGAGCACCGATGGTCGGGGCTACCTCTCTACCCTCGCCGACAGCATCGAGACGGTGCAGCTCAGCATGGGCCAGGAGGTGTTGGAGTACGCCCGAGAAGCCACGGCTCCCGGAGCACCGACTTTGTCGGCCACTGAATATCGTTGGCTGGCCTGCCGGTTGACCGAGGCCCTGGCGGACGCGCTCCGAGTAGCAGACTCGCGCGGACAGCGCCTCCCGGACCCGGAAGAGGAAGAGGTGGACGAGGGTGCCTGACTCTGCGGACACCGACGCACCGGTCCGCGACTCCGCACGGGGGCGCTACCGATTCCGCGAGTACCACGTGACCACCGTCCCCGACCCCCTGGCTCTGCCGGCCTTCGCGGCGGTCTGCGTCACCGGCGAGGAACGCAACTGCGGTGCCACATCCGGCACACTGCACACCCCGGACGAACTGACCTGTTGGATCGCCGGACACTGCGCCCAGAGCGGCCACGAACTGTATGAGCACACCGTCCGCGCCCTCGTCCGTGCCGAGCCTGGAGCATGGCAGTGAAGTCCCCGGGGGTGACACCACGCCAGCGGCAACGCGACCGCGCGGCCCGAGCCCTTGACGGCAGTAGCGACGGCAACACCTACGGCTTCCCCCGCACAACCACGGACACCAGTGGAACCCGAAACCGCTGCTGATCTGCGAATACTCAGATAGAGAGGGGCCGTGTAGCACACGTACTATGTGCTGGCGGGGGCTACGCCGATCTTGGTGCACAATTGCGACGGTGATATCCATTGGGTAAATCAAAATGCTCACATGAGCCCTGCGGCTCAGGCGTACGACGCTGGAGCTACGGGATCACAATCGGGATTGGCGCCAGCGCTCCAGTACAACAAGCCAAATGGCAGAGCGGCGGTCGTGGCGTGTGCCGACGACCGCCGCGATCGGGCGGGCGCGTCGGCGGTTGGGTCCTGAGCCGTTGAAGGTGCTGTTCGGGCGGGTGTGCCGGCCGGTGGCCGTGCCCGGGACGGCTGGTGCCTGGTATCGGCGGTGGCGTGTGGTGGCGGTGGACGGCACGACGCTGGATCTGGCGGACACCGTGGCCAATGACGGCTTCTTCGGCCGCCCGGGGTCCGGGCGCGGGGCCGGCGCGTTCCCGCAGGCCAGAGTGGTGGCCCTGGCCGAGTGTGGCACCCACGCGGTGTTCGGCGCGGCCATCGGCCCGCTGTCGGCCGGCGAACAGGTGCTTTCCCGGCAGCTGTTCACCGAACTCCGGGCGGGGATGCTGCTGCTGGCCGACCGGGGCTTTTACGGGTTCGAGCTGTGGCAGGCCGCCCGGGCGACCGGCGCGGACCTGCTGTGGCGGATGCGCAAGAGCGCGGCCCTGCCCGTCGTGCAAATCCTGGCCGACGGCTCCTACCTCAGCACGGTCCACGCCGAACGGGACCGCAGGAGCCGCCGCGATCCGGTGGTGGTCCGGGTGATCGAGTACACCCTCACCGGCACCGGCGACACCACTGTCTACCGCCTCCTGACCACCCTGCTCGACCCTGAACAGGCACCCGCCCGGGAACTGGCCGCGCTCTACTCCCAGCGCTGGGAGATCGAGACCACACTGGACGAGATCAAAACCCACCAGCGCGGCCCGAAACTCCTCCTGCGTTCGAAGTATCCGTGGGGCGTGGAACAGGAGATCTACGGCTTCCTCCTCGTTCATCACGCCATCCGGCAGCTGATGCACCAGGCCGCCCTCGACCACGGTCTCGACCCCGATCGCATGTCCTTCACCCGGTCCCTGCGGATCGTGCGCCGCCAGGTCCCCGCCCAAGCGGCGTTTTCCCCCCGGCAGACTCGCACGGGCGCTGACCCGCACCCTGGCTGAGATCGCCGAACGCCTGCTGCCCACACGACGCCACCGGACCTGCCCCCGCGTGATCAAACGCAAGATGTCCAACTGGCCCCTCAAACGCGCCACACACCGCAACTGGCCACCACCAGCCCCAGCAATGATCACCATCACCCAGCCAACAACAACCTAAAGTCACCAGCATTGGGCCTAGGCCGGACGGGGCCTGACCCGCGCCGTCGGCCGTCAGAGCCTGCCGCGTCGGCCGCGCAGTTGCTCCGCCACCGGGGTGAGGGAGGTGCGCAGGTCTGCGAGTGCCTCGGGGGAGAGCAGGTCGATGAAGTGCTTGCGTACGGACGCGACATGGTGCGGCGCGACCTTCCGCATCGTTTCCATGCCCTCGTCCGTGAGGACCGCGTACAGCCCCCGGCGGTCGGACTCGCAGTGCTCCCTGCGGACCAGGCCCGCGGCTTCCATCCGGGTGATCTGGTGCGAGAGCCGGCTCTTGGACTGGAGCGTGGTGGCCGCGAGGTCGCTCATCCGCATGCGCCGGTCCGCCGACTCCGAGAGATTCACCAGGATCTCGTAGTCGTTCATGGTCAGGCCGAACGGCTGCAGGTCCTTTTCCAGCTGATGCGTCAGCAGCTTGTTGACATCCAGGTGGGTGCGCCAGGCGCACTGCTCCGCGTCGGTCAGCCAGCGGGTGGCCGTCTCGCTCTCCATATGTGGATTCTACCTAAGAAGTTGAATTCTGGACGAAGTCTGCGGCTGTGATGCCGCGCACCCGCTCACCCACGGGGGCGCAGGCGTTCGACCTCACACTCCGCAGACTACCGTTCACAGGCCGAAGCGACGCTGGAGATCCCCGAGCTGACCCGGCAGCCGGGGCGCGGCCCCCTGCTGCCCGTGCTGCCCATGCTGCCCGGGGGCAGGGGCGCCGTGGCCCGGCACCCCGGGCTGCTGGGGTGTGGCCCCTGTCGCCAGCTCCGCCATCAGCAGCTCGGTCGACTGGAGCAGTACGGTGCCGGCCCCGACGAACTCGAACTGGTGCTCCTCGCCCGAGGTTCCGCCGATGCCGGTCAGCGCCCGTACGCCGCCCATCACGCCCGTCATATAGCCGTGGTCGTAGTGATGGCAGGGGGAGGGGCAGTCCGACCAGCCCACCAGCGCCTGCGGATCCACCCGGATCGGCGGCTCCATGAACACCACCGGCCCGTTGGACGCCGCCACGAACTTCCCCGTACCGATCAGGGTCAGAAAGCCCGGCACGATCGACTGCTTCAGCGCCAGCGTGGGCTGATAGGCCAGCAGGTTCCCCGAACGGATCGTCAGATTTCCCTGGTCGAGATCGAACGAGTTGACGTCGAAGGCCCGGTCGGCGAGCAGCATCTTGCCGCTGCCCTCCGCCACCACCCAGTCACTGGCGTGCAGTGGCGAATGGAAGCTGGTGCGCACCAGCCGATCGAACCGGCCGTGCCCGATCCCGTTGAAGTCGATCCGCCCGTAGTAGGCGATCATCTTCCCCTTCTGCAGGAACCACTGGCTCCCCTTCAGCTCCACACAGAAGGTGTACGCGTTGACGTTGTCGTCGCTCGGCAGCGTCATCGGGTCGAAAATCACGGGCGCGCTCACAGCTTCTCCTCCGACGCCTGGACATAGACCGCGCCACTGCCGCTCAGCTCCAGCTGGAAGGCCTCGCCCGAGCCGCGCCCCACCATGTCGCGCCAGCCGAGCGCCGTGGAGAGCTTGTTCCGTACGTCGCCGTGGTGCGCCACATACGCCTGCGGGTCCACATGGACGGGCCGGCCCGGGGTGATGGGCACCTCGATCACCCCACCGTGGGCCATCACCGCGACCGCGCCATGGCCCTTGAGCGTCGTGGTGAACAGGCCCTGGCCCGTCACCTGGCCGCGCACCATGCCCATGACCCCGCCCTGCGAGCCCATGAACATCGTCCCCTGCTGGAGCGTCCCGTCGAAGGCCAGCAGCCGGTCGGCCTCGACATACAGGGTGTCGCCGGCGAGGCCGATGACCTGGATGTGGTGGCCGCCGTGACCGAACATCACCGTGCCGCTGCCCTCGACCGTCATCAGCGGGGTCGCCTCGTTGGCCACCCGCCGGCCGATCATCGACATCAGGCCGCCCTGGCCGCCCTGGATGTTCGGGGTGAAGCTGACCTCGCCCCGGTACGCGAGCATCGCGCCGCGCTGGCTGAACATCTTCTGGCCGGGGGCCACCGTCGCCTCGACCATCTTCGAGTTGATCTCACGGAACGGCATCAGACGTCACCACCGATCGTGTTCCGCTCACTCGGCTGTACGTAGACGAGCCCGTCGCCCTCGAAGCGGATCTGGAAGGCCTCGCCCGAGCCCTCACCGATGAACGTCCGGAACGTGACCCCGGACTGGAAGTGCTGCTGCAGGTTGCCCTGGTGGGCGATGTACGCGCCGGGGTCGACGAAGAGCGGGTACTGCGGGGTCACCCGCAGGATCACCGCCTGGCCGTCCGACATGATCGCGGCCTGGCCCATGCCCTCGACGGTCGTCGTGAACAAGCCGTTGCCGGACGCTCCGCCGCGCAGCCCGGTGAAGGACGTGCCGGTCCGCAGCCCCGCGTCCGCGCAGAGCAGATTGCTCGCCTCCACGTAGAGCTTGTCGCCGTGCAGCGAGACGAGGTTGATCTCGCTCGCCCGGTCGGCGAAGTAGCAGGTGCCCTGGCCCTTCACCTCCATCACGGTCATCTGTTCGCCGGTGAGGCGGCGGGTCACCATCCCGCGCACGCCCTCACCGCCGCCGGACATCTTCTTGAAGGCCATCTGGCCGTCGTACGCGACCATCGAGCCGTTCTTCGCTTTGACGGCATCGCCGGTCATATCGACGGCGAGCACCTTGCTGCCTTGGAGTCGAAACTGAGCCACGGGTCGAAGGTAACGGGCCATGCCACCCGCGCACAGGGCCTCTCGCCCTTTATCACCCCTGAACGGACCCTGATAACGGTCGGGCAAAGTCGGGCTGCCACAATGAGCCGACGCTTGTGCGTGGATTCACAAGATCACCTTGCCCCCGATGACGAAGGTGCCTGCCTCGTGGACATCAAGACCGCCTCCTCCCTCCATCGCCTCCGCCTGGTCTCCGCACCGGAGGCCGTGTCCTTCCTGCTGCTTCTCGTCTGCTCGGTGCTCAAGCGAACGACGGAGTTCAACGCGGTTCCCGTAATGGGCGCGGTCCACGGCCTGCTCTTCGTGCTGTACGTGATCTTCTGGCTGGACGCCTGGAACCGCACCAAGTGGTCCTTCGGGACGGCCGCCCTCTACTTCGTCCTCTCCGTCCTGCCGGCCGGCGGCTTCTTCGCCGAGCGCAAGCTCAGGTGCGCCGCCGACGACGCGGTCATCGCCTCCCGCGCTCCCGCGAAGGTACGGTGAGCGCATGATCGTCGCCTTCTCCGTGAGCCCGCTGGGTGTGGGCGAGGACGTCGGTGAGTACGTCGCCGAGGCCGTACGGGTGGTCCGCGAGTCCGGGCTGCCGAACCGTACGGACGCCATGTTCACCTCGATCGAGGGGGAGTGGGACGAGGTGATGGACGTGGTCAAGCGCGCCGTCGCCGCCGTCGAGGCCCGCGCCCCGCGCGTCTCGCTCGTCCTCAAGGCCGACATCCGGCCCGGCGTCACGGACGGCCTCACCTCCAAGGTCGAGACGGTGGAGCGCCACCTCTCCGCCTGAGAGCCTGTCGGGTGCGCCCCGGCGGACCGTCGGTGCCCGGCCGCGACGGCGGTCCGGCCGGGCTGATCGGACCGAAGTTCGAGACGGGGCTGACCAGCATGTGACCAGTGGGTAAGGTCGGGCCCGTGCCGAAGCCGCTCAGCCTCCCCTTCGACCCCATCGCCCGCGCCGACGAACTCTGGCAGCGGCGCTGGGGCCCCGTTCCCTCGATGGGCGCGATCACCTCGATCATGCGCGCGCACCAGATCCTGCTCGCCGAGGTCGACGCGGTCGTCAAGCCGTACGGGCTGACCTTCGCCCGGTACGAGGCGCTCGTGCTGCTCAGCTTCTCCAAGGCGGGCGAGCTGCCGATGTCCAAGATCGGCGAGCGGCTGATGGTCCACCCGACGTCGGTCACCAACACCGTGGACCGGCTGGTGCGATCCGGTCTGGTCGACAAGCGGCCCAATCCCAACGACGGCCGCGGCACCCTCGCCTCCATCACGGAGAAGGGCCGCAAGGCGGTGGAGGCGGCCAGCCGCGATCTGATGGAGATGGACTTCGGGCTCGGGGCGTACGACGCCGAGGAGTGCGCGGAGATCTTCGCGATGCTGCGCCCGCTGCGCGTCGCGGCCCAGGACTTCGACGAGTAGTCCGATGACTGGGCGGCGGGACGACTGCACGGCGGGAGGGCGCCGGAAGATCGCTCGTCGTGCCCGGTTAGGCTCGACGCCATGAAGTCGAATGTGCTGACCCGCTACCGGGTGATGGCCTACGTCACCGCCGTATGGCTGCTGGTGTTCACCGTGGCGATCATCCTGAAGTACGGGTTCGATACCGGCGACACGATGCTGATCTCGCAGATCCACGGCGTGCTGTTCATTGTCTATGTGATCTTCGCCTTCGACCTGGGCTCCAAGGCGAAGTGGCCGTTCGGCAAGCTGCTCTGGGTGCTGGCCGCCGGCTGTATCCCCGTCGCGTCCTTCTTCGTCGAGCCGAAGATCACCCGTGAGGTCCAGCCGCTCGTCTCCGGCCGCGACCAGGCCACCGTCAAGGTGTAGCAACCGCCCCGACGCCCCGCCCGCACGATGTGTGGGCGGTTCGCCATCGACATTTACTTGGACGTCCTAGTAAATTCGAGGGTATGGACGGTGTAGGCAGGGACGGTACGGACGCTCACGCGAACGGCGCGGCGGCCATCGAGGAAGGCCGCCGGCGCTGGCAGGCCCGTTACGACAAGGCCCGCAAGCGCGACGCGGACTTCACGACGCTCTCCGGTGACCCGGTGGAGCCGGTCTACGGGCCCCGGCCCGGCGACACCTATGAGGGCTTCGAGCGGATCGGCTGGCCCGGCGAGTACCCCTTCACCCGCGGACTCCACCCCACCGGCTACCGCGGCAGGACCTGGACCATCCGCCAGTTCGCCGGCTTCGGCAACGCCCAGCAGACCAACGAGCGCTACAAGACGATCCTGGCCAACGGCGGTGGCGGGCTCTCCGTCGCCTTCGACATGCCGACGCTCATGGGCCGCGACTCCGACGACCCGCGCGCGCTCGGCGAGGTCGGCCACTGCGGCGTCGCCATCGACTCGGCCGCCGACATGGAGATCCTCTTCGGGGACATCCCGCTCGGCGAGGTCACCACCTCGATGACGATCAGCGGTCCGGCGGTCCCGGTCTTCTGTATGTACCTCGTCGCGGCGGAGCGCCAGGGCGTCGACCCGGCCGTCCTCAACGGCACGCTCCAGACCGACATCTTCAAGGAGTACATCGCGCAGAAGGAGTGGCTCTTCCAGCCCGAGCCGCATCTGCGTCTGATCGGCGACCTGATGGAGCACTGCGCGCGCTCCATCCCCGCGTACAAGCCTCTCTCGGTCTCCGGCTACCACATCCGCGAGGCGGGCGCGACGGCCGCGCAGGAGCTGGCGTACACCCTCGCGGACGGCTTCGGCTACGTCGAGCTGGGGCTCAGCCGCGGGCTGGACGTGGACACCTTCGCGTCCGGCCTCTCCTTCTTCTTCGACGCCCACCTCGACTTCTTCGAGGAGATCGCCAAATTCCGCGCGGCCCGCCGGATCTGGGCGCGCTGGATGAAGGAGGTGTACGGCGCCAGGACCGACAAGGCCCAGTGGCTGCGCTTCCACACCCAGACCGCGGGCGTCTCGCTCACCGCGCAGCAGCCGTACAACAACGTCGTACGGACCGCCGTGGAGGCGCTGGCGGCCGTCCTCGGCGGTACGAACTCCCTGCACACCAACGCGCTCGACGAGACCCTCGCGCTGCCGAGCGAACAGGCCGCCGAGATCGCGCTGCGCACCCAGCAGGTGCTGATGGAGGAGACCGGCGTCGGCAATGTGGCCGACCCGCTCGGCGGCTCCTGGTACATCGAGCAGCTGACCGACCGGATCGAGGCCGACGCCGAGAAGATCTTCGAGCAGATCAAGGAGCGCGGGCTGCGGGCCCACCCGGACGGACAGCACCCGATCGGTCCCGTCACGTCGGGCATTCTGCGCGGGATCGAGGACGGCTGGTTCACCGGCGAGATCGCCGAGTCCGCCTTCCAGTACCAGCGCTCCCTGGAGAAGGGCGAGAAGCGGGTCGTCGGTGTCAACGTCCACCACGGCTCGGTCACCGGCGACCTGGAGATCCTGCGGGTCAGCCACGAGGTCGAGCGGGACCAGGTCCAGGTCCTCGGTGACCGCAAGGGCGCCCGCGACGACGCCCGGGTGCGCAAGGCCCTGGACGCCATGCTGGCCGCGGCCCGCGACGGCTCCAACATGATCGCCCCGATGCTGGAGGCGGTCAGGGCGGAGGCGACGCTCGGCGAGATCTGCGGCGTCCTGCGGGACGAGTGGGGCACCTACACGGAGCCGCCCGGCTTCTAGGGCGGCTCTGAGCGGCCGCTCCCGGTGCCGGTCCACGGCGCGGGGGGCGGCCGTCGGCTGTTTACTGGGACGGGTGGACCGCGAGGGGTGGAGGACGAGCCGTGGCACTTACCTCTGAGTGAGAGCTAAAATATGGTATGGCCACAGAGGAGTTCCCCGACTCGCTCGCCGCCGTGCTGGCCGGTGTCCAGCGGATGGTCAGACGGCGGCTGCGCCAGAGTCTGACCGCCCCGCCCCTGCGCGGCGCGCAGGTCGAACTCCTGCGTCTGGTCGCGGCCCGCCCCGGCATCAGGGTGTCGGCCGCCGCGAAGGAGCTGTATCTCGCGGGCAACTCGGTCTCCACGCTGGTCAACCAGCTCAGCCGGGCCGGCTATCTGCGCCGTGAGACCGACCCGGACGACCGCCGCTCCGGGCTGCTGCTGCCCACCCAGGCCGCCGAGTCGCGGCTGCGTGACTGGGAAGCCCGCCGGAGCGCGCTGATGCACGCGCAGGTGGAACGTTTGACGGAGGAGGAACGCTCGGCCCTCGCCGCGGCGCTTCCGGCGCTGCGCAAGCTCGCCCAGAACCTGCACGAGGAAGTGGAGGGGACATGACCGATGAACCGGTGACACAGGAGGGGGAGAACGGGCCCGACGCCGTCAGCTGCCGCGGACTGGAGTACGCGTTCGGTGAGACCAAGGCCGTCGACCAGCTCGACCTCTCGGTCCACGCGGGCGAGGTCTTCGGACTGCTCGGCCCGAACGGCGCCGGCAAGACCACCGCGATCCGCTGCATCACCACGCTGCTGCCCGTCCCCGCGGGCATGGTGCGGGTGTTCGGACATGACGCGGCCAAGGAGAAGATGGCGGTGCGCCGGCTGCTGGGGTATGTCCCGCAGCAGTTGTCCGCCGATGCCGCGCTGACCGGCCGGGAGAACGTGACCCTGTTCGCCCGCGTCTTCGACGTGACCCGCCGCGAGCGGTCCGAGCGCGTAGCCCAGGCGCTGTCGGCGGTCGGCCTGACCGACGCGGCCGACCGGATGGCCAAGACGTACTCCGGCGGCATGATCCGCCGGCTCGAACTCGCCCAGGCGCTGGTCAGCGCGCCGCGGCTGCTGATGCTGGACGAGCCGACGATCGGCCTCGACCCGATCGCCCGTACCAGCGTGTGGGAGCACATCAACGCCGTACGGATCGCCACCGGCATGACCGTGCTGGTGACCACGCACTACATGGACGAGGCCGACCAGTACTGCGACCGGGTCGCGCTGATGCACCGCGGCCGCATTCACGCGCTCGGCACTCCCGACGAGCTGCGGGCCGAGCTGCGTGAGCGCCGTCTCGCCTCGGGCGAGTCGGCCGAGAAGGACGCCGTGCCGACCCTGGAGGACGTCTTCCGGGACGTGGCCGGCAGCGGCCTCGACGAGGAGGGAGGCGACTTCCGCGATGTCCGGAGCACCCGCCGCACCGCGACCCGCGTCGGCTGAAACCACGGGCCCGGGACGGCTCGATCTGCTGCTGATCCCGCCGCGGCCCCGCACCGGCTGGCGGGTCCTGCCCGTCAGGGTCGTCGCGATGTGCGTGGTGGAGTTGCAGAAGCTGCGCCACGACCGCACCGAGCTGTACACCCGGGCCGTCCAGCCCGCCCTGTGGCTGCTGATCTTCGGTGAGACCTTCACCCGGATCAAGGCCATCCCGACCGGCGGTGTCCCGTACATCGACTTTCTCGCGCCCGGCATCATCGCCCAGTCCGCGATGTTCATCGCGATCTTCTACGGCATCATGATCATCTGGGAGCGGGACGCCGGCATCCTCACCAAACTGCTGGTCACCCCGACCCCTAGAGCCGCCCTGATCAGCGGAAAGGCCTTCGCCTCCGGGGTGAAGGCGCTGATCCAGGCGGTCGTGGTGATCGTCATCGCGGCGGCCCTCGGCGTGGGCCTGACCTGGAACCCGCTGCGGCTGCTGGGGGTGGCCGTCGCGGTGATCCTCGGCTCGGCCTTCTTCTCCTGTCTGTCGATGACGATCGCGGGGATCGTGCTGACCCGCGACCGGCTGATGGGGATCGGACAGGCCATCACGATGCCGCTCTTCTTCGCCTCGAACGCCCTCTATCCGGTGGCGATCATGCCCGGCTGGCTCCAGGCGGTCAGCAAGGCCAATCCCCTGAGCTATCAGGTCGACGCCCTGCGCGGGCTGTTGCTCGGTACGCCGTCGCATCTGCTGCTCGACTACGGCGTGCTGTTGGCGGCTGCGGTGGCGGGTATCGCGGCGGCCTCGTCACTGCTCGGACGACTCGCGAGATGACACCGGCGGCTGGCCGGCCAGGCCGCCCAGCAGCAGGGCCGTGAAGGAGCGCGCCCACTCCTGGTCGACCGGTTCCGCGCTGACCAGGGCGCGGTGGACCACCGCGCCGGCGATCACATCGAAGACCAGGTCGGTGGTACGGGCCGCCGTCGCCCCGTCCGGCTCGCGGGGGAGTTCACCACGGGCCCGGGCCCGCTCCCGGCCCAGCAGCACCAGCCTCTTCTGGCGGTCCACGATGGAGCCGCGGATCCGCGCCCGCAGCGCCTCGTCCCGGGTGGACTCCGCGACCACCGCCATGAACGCGGTCCTGGTCTCCGGCCGTTCCAGCAGGGCCCCGAACTGCAGCACCACGTTCTCCACATCGGCCGCCAGACTGCCGCGGTCGGGGAGTTCCAGCGCGTCGAAGAGGACCGCGACCGCGTCCACCACCAACTCGCTCTTGCACGCCCAGCGCCGGTAGAGGGTGGTCTTGGCGACGCCCGCCCGGCTCGCCACATCACCCATCGTCAGCTTGGCCCAGCCCAGCTCCACCAGGGCGGCCCTGGTCGCCTCCAGGATCGCGGAGTCGGCCGTGGTGCTGCGGGGGCGGCCCGCCCGGGACGCGGCGGTCCCGGGCGTCGTCACCTCGGACGTCCGCGCGTCGGCGGGGCGGGGGCGGCTGCACATGACGGCGACCATACCGGCCAGTAGCCAATCTGCTGTGAGCCAGTTCACCGGGAAAATCTCACACGTGTTCAGGACCGGGAAGTTACGCTACGGCCCGTAGCGAAAGCCGTGACCGGCCGGTGGCGACGCGGCGGTGCGCGTACCGCTTTCCTGAAGTGTGCGCGGAAGGGGGAGGATGTACTCATGCAGCCTAGGAACATGTCTATGAGCGGCGTCGTCGACCTCGCCGCGGTGAAGGCGGCCGGTGAGGCCAAGGTGAAGGCGGAGCAGGCCCGCGCCGAAGCGGCCCGCCAGGGCGGCACCGGTGCCGTCCCCCCTTCCAGCCTGGTGATCGACGTCGACGAGGCGGGCTTCGAGCGCGATGTCCTCCAGCGTTCCACCGAGGTCCCGGTCGTCATCGACTTCTGGGCCGAGTGGTGCGAGCCGTGCAAGCAGCTCAGTCCGGTACTGGAACGGCTGGCGCGGGAGTACAGCGGCCGGTTCGTCCTCGCCAAGATCGATGTCGACGCCAACCAGATGCTGATGCAGCAGTTCGGGATCCAGGGCATCCCCGCGGTCTTCGCGGTGGTGGCCGGCCAGGCGCTGCCGCTCTTCCAGGGCGCGGCCCCGGAAGCCCAGATCCGCCAGACCCTGGACCAGTTGATCCAGGTCGGCGAGGAGCGCTTCGGGCTGACCGGGATCGCGGTCGACGCCGGCGCGGAGGCGGAGCCCGGCGACGAGCAGGAGGCCGTGGTGCCCGAGGGGCCGTACGACGCCCTGCTGGAAGCCGCCGTACGCGCCCTGGACGCCAACGACTTCGCCGGCGCCGCGCAGGCGTACCGCAATGTCCTCTCCGACGACCCCGGCAACACCGAGGCCAAGCTGGGTCTCGCCCAGGCCGAACTGCTCGCGCGGGTGGAGGGGATGGACCAGCAGCAGGTACGCAAGGACGCGGCGGAGCAGCCGGGCGACGTCCAGGCGCAGATCGCCGCGGCCGACCTCGATCTGGTCGGCGGACATGTGGAGGACGCCTTCGGCCGGCTGGTCGAGGCCGTGCGCCGGACCTTCGGTGACGAGCGGGAGGCGGCGCGGGTGCGGCTGCTGGAGCTGTTCGAGGTCATCGGCGGGGATGATCCCCGGGTGACGGCGGCCCGTTCGGCACTGGCGAGGGTGCTCTTCTGAGGCGTACGCCGGAGCGCCGGCTGACGCGCTGACAGCTCTGCCGCGGCAGGGCGGATTTGGCGACAGAACGATAACAGCGGCCGCGCTTTGCCAAAACTTGGTAAACGTGGCCGCTGTTACTCGCAGTACAGCGAGCCTCTTGGTCTGCCCCTCTATGAGGGGCAATCGCCGCTTCTGGCGCACCCGTTGGCCCCACCCTGTGTGGCCGCTCGATACCCTGGGGTCGCCTGCTGGTTATCGGGTCGTTACTAGCCAGTAACGAACCCCCTTGTGTCGCGGCCTGTAATGCACCACGATCGTCGACGCTCGGTCCAATTCCGTACCAGCACGGCAGCCAGCCGCGCCGTCGGTCCTGGGTCCCCACCGAGCGGACCGGCGGCAGCGCCGCCGGCCCGGACAGGGGGGTTCCTGCCCACCGGCAGGGCCTGTCCAGAGGTTGCGCGAAATGGCGTGGCCAGTGGTTGTCGCTCGGGGGTGATCGCCGGTGATTTCGGACGCACCTCGCGCCTCCGGATCAGGCGCTCTCCTTCCCGAGGACGTAGCACTTCTCCCATCCCAGGACGGGCTCCGGCCCGATCCGGAGATGTACGTCCGAGAAGGAGGAAATTCATGGAGTCCCAAGTTCGTGGCGGGACCAGATGGAAGCGGTTCGCGGTCGTCATGGTGCCGAGCGTGGCCGCGACGGCAGCGATAGGTGTCGCTCTCGCTCAGGGAGCGCTGGCCGCGTCGTTCAGCGTGTCGGGCCAGAGCTTCAAGGTGCGGGCCGACAAGCTGGTCGGTCACGACTTCGTGCAGTACGGCGGAGTCGCCGAGGGGACCGACCTCGAAGGCAAGAAGGCCATCCACCCGGTTGCTGTCTCCGGGTTCAAGACGGCCGAGATCACGGCCATGTGCCAGTCCGTGGTCACCCCGCTGCCGCTGCTCAACACCAGCGTCACGCTGGTGCTGAACGCCGGTAACAAGGGGAGGGACATCGAGGCCGAGAACCTGTACCTGGATGTCGAGTCCCTCGACGCCGACGCGGTGTTCAAGAACATCGACATCGGTGTGGCGGCCGGCGCGAACAAGTCCCCGGGAATTCAGCCGGGGACGAAGGCGAATCCGTACGGTTTCGCCCAGCAGGCCGAGACGGCCACGCTGACCGACGTGAAGCAGACCGCCTGGGCGACCACCGCGGGCACGTTCAAGCTTCCTGACCTCAACCTGAGGCTCAAAGTCGGTGACCCCAGCAAGTACGAGTGCTACTAAGCACTTTTCCCGGGCGGGCCGTACGGTCCCAGGACTGTTCGGCTCGCTCGGCCCCCTGTCTTTCATCGCGATACCGCTTCCAGGGAGCTGTTTTCCATGAGCGCCGAGTCCACAGGTTCCCGCGGATTCACGTACTGGCGGCTTCGTTTCCGGGCCTGGCGAGGCGCCCGGCCGTTCTGGGCGGGCCTGTTCACTCTTCTCGGCGGACTGCCGATCGCCTATTTCCCGTACGCGAAGCTGCACCTCGGGAACCTCACGCTGGCCATGTCCACCACGGCCGGTGCGGGTTCGCTCATCATCGGCGTACTGCTGGTGACGCTGGGGCTGACGATGTGGTTCCACAGCATCGTCCGCGTCTTCGCCGGTGTCGCCGCCATCCTGCTCGCGCTGGTGTCGATCCCGGTCTCCAACATCGGCGGTTTTCTCCTGGGCTTCCTGCTCGCCCTGTTCGGTGGCGCGCTCTCCCTCTCCTGGGCACCGGGCAAGCCGGCCGAGCACGCCGCCGAGAACGACATCCCCCACTACCGGTCTGCGGAGCCCGAGGGCGCCGACGACCCCCTCTTCCCCGGTCCGCGCGAGGGGGAGGACCCGAACGTGACGGATATGACTGCCCATGCCAACGGCGGGAGGAACAGTGCGGGGTGAAGAAACGCAGCGGTTCGCGGCCGGAGGCGATGATTCCCGGGTGAGAAAAGGGCCGCGCCACGCGGCCCCCAGGAAGTCGCTCCTGACCAAGCTGCAGATACCCGCCGGCAAGGCGATGGCTCTGGCCGCGATGCCGACGGCGGTCTTCGTAGGGATGGGGCTCACCCCCAGGCTCGCGCTGGCCGACGACAACAAGGACATACCCTTCGCGCCGGGTCCGTGTGTGACCCGCTCCGACGAGCCCGACGCGTCCGAGTCGCCCTCTCCTTCCGAGTCGGCGAAGCCGTCCGGGTCGCCGTCGCCCTCGTCCTCGGCGACGCCCGGCCCGTCCGCGAGCAGTACGGCCGGGGACGGTACGGACGCGAAGCCGTCAGGGGCTTCGACCTCCGGGCCGGACCAGCCGAAGGAGCCGGAGTCCAAGGCTCCCGCCGCTCCGGAGCCGACCGAGAGCAAGAACCCGCTGGATCCGCTGGGTCTGGGTGACGCGCTGGGCGACATCCTCGGCATTCCCGGCAAGGGGACGACGAGCAGCCCGGCGCCGAGCACCACCGGGAAGCCGGACACCGGAGGGACGTCGAAGCCCACGTCCGAGCCGAAGCCGGACGATCCGGTGGGTGACACGGCCGACGGGGCCGTGGACGGGATCAAGGACGCCATCAAGGAAGCGGCGGACCAGGCCGGCGCCACGGTCGAGGAGCTGGACGAGGACGCGAAGGGTCTCGACGCCCGCAAGGACGACGAGATACCGGCCGGCGCGGACGGGAAGGAACCCTTCCCCTGCCCGACCGCCGACCCCGAGGCCCTCGCCGCGGCCGATCTGGAGCCGGGCATCCCGCTGCTGCCGGACGAGCCGTGGAAGCTGCAGAGCACGCGGCTGACGCTGAACGGTCTCGACTACCACGGCATCGTCGAGGTGAAGACCGGCAGCGGCAAGATCAAGAAGGCGCTGAAGTTCACCGCGTCGTCGCTGGACATCAAGGACCTGCACCAGACCGTCGTCTACCCGCAGGGAAAGACGGCCCATGTGAAGGCCCGCGAAGGCTCCACGTCCACGATCCGCGACGGCGAGGTGACGATGTACACGGAGGAGCTGAAGGGCAACCTCTTCGGCCTCATCCCGATCACCTTCAGCCCTCAGACTCCGCCCCCGCTGAACGTCCCGTTCGCCTTCTTCACGGACGTCCAGGTCACCCAGGCGGGCCAGTTCGGCGGCACGCTCACGGTCCCCGGCCTCCAGAACTACATGACGGACTGACAGACCTCCCGGGAGCCGCGGGAAAAACTGTGGCCCGCACCCCCCACCGGGGTGCGGGCCACAGCCATGCCAGGGGCGTACGGGTCAGTCGCGGTCGCCGCTGCCCACGTGGTGGACGCGCACCATGTTCGTGGTGCCGGGGACGCCGGGAGGCGAGCCGGCCGTGATGATCATGGCGTCGCCCTCGTTGAAGCGCTGGAGCTTCAGTACTTCCTCGTCGACCAGGTCGACCATCTCGTCCGTGCTGCCCACCCAGCGGACGATGAAGGACTCCACGCCCCAGCTCAGCGAGAGCTGGTTGCGGGTCGCCTCGTCCGTGGTGAAGGCCAGGATCGGCTGGGCCGCGCGGTAGCGGGAGAGGCGGCGGGCCGTGTCGCCGGACTGGGTGAAGGCGACCAGCGCCTTGCCGCCCAGGAAGTCCGCGATCTCACAGGCCGCGCGGGCCACGGAACCGCCCTGCGTACGGGGCTTCTTGCCCGGCACCAGCGGCTGGAGGCCCTTGGAGAGCAGCTCCTCCTCGGCGGCGACCACGATCTTCGACATCGTCTTGACCGTCTCGATCGGGTACGCGCCCACCGAGGACTCGGCGGAGAGCATGACCGCGTCCGCGCCGTCCAGGATCGCGTTCGCGACGTCGGACGCCTCGGCGCGGGTGGGACGGGAGTTGGTGATCATGGACTCCATCATCTGGGTCGCCACGATCACCGGCTTGGCGTTGCGGCGGCACAGCTCGATGAGCCGCTTCTGCACCATCGGGACCTTTTCGAGCGGGTACTCGACGGCCAGGTCACCGCGGGCGACCATGACACTGTCGAACGCCGCGACGACGGCCTCCATGTTGTCCACCGCCTGCGGCTTCTCCACCTTGGCGATGACGGGGACGCGGCGGCCCTCCTCGTCCATGATCTTGTGGACGTCCAGCACGTCGTGCGCGTCCCTGACGAACGAGAGCGCGACCATGTCGCAGCCCATCCGCAGGCCGAAGCGCAGGTCGTCGATGTCCTTCTCGGACAGGGCGGGGACATTGACCGCCGCGCCGGGCAGGTTGATGCCCTTGTGGTCGGAGATGACCCCGCCCTCGATGACGATGGACTTGACCTGCGGGCCCTCCACCGCGACGACCCGCAGCTCGACGTTGCCGTCGTTGATCAGGATCTGGTCGCCCTTGGAGACATCGCCCGGCAGGCCCTTGTAGGTGGTGCCGCAGATGGACTTGTCGCCGGCGACGTCCTCGGTGGTGATGGTGAACTCGTCACCGCGCACCAGCTCGACCGGTCCCTCGGCGAAGGTCTCCAGACGGATCTTCGGGCCCTGGAGGTCGACGAGCACACCCACCGCGCGGCCGGTGTCCTTCGCCGCCTTGCGGACGCGGTTGTACCGCTCCTCGTGCTCCGGGTGACTCCCGTGGCTCATGTTCAGACGGGCCACATTCATACCGGCCTCGATGAGCGACTTCAGCTGCTCGTACGAGTCGACGGCGGGGCCCAGTGTGCAGACGATTTTGGAACGGCGCATGAGGCGGATCCTATCGGTTTGTTTCGACGCGGAATATTCCGTCTGGTGGAAAGTACAAATGGGCGGGCGGCCGCTCAGGCGTCGACTGTTCGAACCTCGCCGACGAGTGCGAAGGTCTGCTGGGCGATCTCCAGTTCCTCGTCGGTCGGGACCACGGCCACCACGGTCCTGGCACCGTCCGGCGAGATGATCCGCGGCTCATCGGAACGTACGGCATTACGATCGGCGTCCACCGCCAGGCCCATCGGTCCCAGACCTGCGACGGCGGCTTCCCGTACCGCCGCGGCGTTCTCACCGACACCCGCCGTGAAGACCACGGCGTCCACCCGGCCGAGCACCGCGCTGTAGGCGCCGATGTACTTCTTCAGCCGGTGGATGTAGATGTCGAAGGCGAGCCGTGCCCGCTCGTCGCCCTCGTCGACCCGGCGGCGGATCTCCCGCATGTCGTTGTCCCCGCAGAGGCCGGCCAGACCGCTTTTCTTGTTGAGAAGTTCATCGATCTCGTCCACGGACATCCCGGCGACCCGCGTGAGATGGAACGTGACCGCCGGATCGATGTCTCCGGAGCGGGTACCCATCACCAGCCCCTCCAAGGGGGTCAGTCCCATCGAGGTGTCCACACACCGGCCGCCCGCGACGGCCGCGGCCGAGGCGCCGTTGCCGAGATGCAGGACGATCACATTCACCTCGGAGGGATCCTTGCCCAGCAACGCGGCGGTCTTCCGGGAGACATACGCGTGCGAGGTGCCGTGGAAGCCGTAGCGGCGGATGCGATGGGCGTCGGCCGTCTCGGTGTCGATGGCGTAGCGGGCGGCGTACTCCGGCATCGTCGTGTGGAACGCGGTGTCGAACACGGCGACCTGCGGCAGGTCCGGACGCAGCTCCCGGGCGGTACGGATACCGGTGAGATTCGCCGGGTTGTGCAGCGGCGCCACCGGCACCAGCCGCTCGATCTCCGCCAGCACCCCGTCGTCGATGACGGTCGGTTCGCTGAACTTCAGCCCGCCGTGCACGACCCGGTGGCCGATCGCCGCCAGCTCGGGGGAGTCGAGTCCGAGCCCGTCCCGCGCCAGCTCGTCCGCGACCGCCCGCAGGGCCTCCGTATGGTCGGCGATCTTCCCCGTACGCTCGCGCTTGCCTCCTGCGCCGGCCGTCAGCGGGGTGTGCACCAGCCGGGAGTCCCGCTCACCGATGCGCTCGACCAGACCGACGGCGAGGCGGGAGTGGTCCTTCATCTCCAGCAGCTGGTACTTCACCGACGAGGAACCGGAGTTGAGGACGAGGACACGGGTGGCATGCGCGGTCACGGATCGGGTGCCTTCTGTCGGGGTGGCGGACGCCGGGATGGTGGACGCCGGGGTGGAAGCGGCGGTCATTCGGTTCCGCCCTGCGCCTGGATCGCCTGGATCGCCGTGATCGCGACGGTGTTCACGATGTCCTGGACGAGCGCGCCGCGCGACAGGTCGTTCACCGGCTTGCGCAGACCCTGGAGCACCGGGCCCACGGCCACGGCGCCGGCCGAGCGCTGCACGGCCTTGTAGGTGTTGTTGCCGGTGTTCAGGTCCGGGAAGATCAGCACCGTCGCCCGGCCCGCCACCTCGGAGCCGGGCAGCTTGGTCGCGGCCACGGACGGCTCGACCGCCGCGTCGTACTGGATCGGCCCCTCGATCCGCAGATCGGGACGGGCGGCGCGCACCAGCTTGGTGGCCTCGCGCACCTTGTCGACATCGGCTCCCGAGCCCGAGGTGCCGGTGGAGTACGAGAGCATCGCGATCCGCGGCTCGACCCCGAACCGGGCGGCGGTGGCCGCCGCCTGGACGGCGATGTCCGCGAGCTGCTCCGCGTCCGGATCCGGGTTGACCGCGCAGTCGCCGTACACCAGTACCTTGTCCGCCAGGCACATGAAGAAGACCGAGGAGACGATCGAGGCGTCCGGCTTGGTCTTGATGATCTCGAAGGCCGGGCGGATGGTCGCGGCCGTCGAGTGCACCGCGCCGGACACCATGCCGTCCGCCAGGCCCTCCTGGACCATCAGCGTCCCGAAGTAGTTCACGTCCGCCACGACGTCGTACGCCAGCTCCACCGTCACGCCCTTGTGGGCGCGCAGCCCCGCGTACCGCTCGGCGAACTCCTGGCGCAGCTCGGAGGTGGCCGGGTCGATCAGCTGCGTGGTGCTCAGATCGATACCGAGGTCGGCGGCCTTCTTCCGGATGGCGTCGGTGTCACCGAGCAGGGTGAGATCGCAGACGTCACGGCGTACGAGGACGTCGGCGGCGCGCAGCACGCGCTCCTCGGCGCCTTCCGGGAGGACGACACGGCGGCGGTGCGCGCGGGCCTGCTCCAGCAGTTCGTGCTCGAACATCATCGGGGTCACCCGGCCGCTGCGGGCCACCGACAGCCGGGCCAGCAGATCGGCGGTGTCCACATGGCGCTCGAACAGCCCGAGCGCGGTCTCCGCCTTGCGTGGCGTGGCCGCGCTCAACTTCCCTTCCAGGCCGAAGAGTTCGGTCGCGGTGGGAAAGGAGCTGCCCGGCACCGAGACGACGGGGGTGCCGGGCGCCAGCCGGGCGGCCAGGGTCAGGATGGAATCGCCGGGCCGCTCGTCGAGGGTGAGCACCACGCCCGCGATGGGCGGGGTGCCCGCCGAGTGCGCGGCGAGGGCGCCCACCACCAGATCCGCGCGGTCGCCCGGGGTGACCACCATGCAGCCGGGGGTCAGCGCGGACAGGAAGTTCGGCAGCATCGCGCCGCCGAAGACGAAATCGAGCGCGTCCCTGGCCAGGCCCGAGTCGTCCCCGAGCAGCACCGTGCCCCCCAGGGCCTGGGTGATCTGGGCGACGGTCGGGGCCGCGAGCGCCGGCTCGTCCGGGAGGACGTAGCAGGGGACCGGGAGCCGGGCCTTGAGCCGCTCGGCGATCACCTCGCGGTCCTCGGCGGCGACCCGGTTGACGACCACGCTCAGGACATCGCAGCCCAGGACCTGGTAGGCGCGGTGGGCGTTGCGCGCCTCGGCCCGTACGGACTCGGCCGTCTGGCCCTTGCCGCCCACCACGGCTATGACGGACGCCCCGAACTCGTTGGCGAGCCGGGCGTTGAGCGACAGCTCGTCGGGGAGCTGGGTGGCCGCGAAGTCCGTGCCGAGGACGAGAACGACCTCGTACTCCCGCGCCACCTCGTGGAAGCGGCCGACCAGCCGGGAGACCAGCTCGTCGGTGCCCTGCTCGGCTTGGAGCGCGGACGCCTCGTGGTAGTCCAGGCCGTAGACGGTGGCCGCGTCCTGTGACAGCCGGTAGCGGGCACGCAGCAGATCGAAGAGGCGGTCGGGGCCGTCGTGCACCAGCGGACGGAACACCCCCACCCGGTCGACCTGGCGGGTCAGGAGCTCCATGACTCCCAGCTCGACGACCTGCCGGCCGTCTCCGCGGTCGATCCCGGTCACGTACACGCTGCGCGTCACGCGTGCTCTCCCGTCCATGCTCGTGGGACGCCCCGCGCAGAGCGGGGTGCCCCCGCGCCCGATGGGATGTCCCGGCTCAGTGAACAAAAATTCCCGTTAGGGTGACAATGCCCTCTTGACAATACCTCCGCGGGTGATTAAGGCGACCGTGGATCAAAAGGCGAGGAAACACCAGGCAGGACGCCCCCTGACCGGGGTCCGCGGCCGGCGCGACGGTCGGAGGCGCACGGCCCCGATCGACCGTGGGAGGATCGAACCTGGCTCATGCTGGAGGGCCGGAGGCCCGCCCCCCAGAAAAGCACAGCACTAGCGAGCAGGAGACACAGCACGATGCGTATCGGAGTTCTCACCGCAGGCGGCGACTGTCCCGGCCTGAACGCAGTGATCCGTTCGGTCGTGCACCGGGCCAAAACCGGGCACGGAGATGAAGTCATCGGATTCGAGGACGGATTCAAGGGGCTGCTCGACGGCCACTACCGCACCCTCGACCTCAACGCCGTCAGCGGCATCCTGGCGCGCGGCGGCACCATCCTGGGCTCGGCCCGGCTGGAGCGCGGCCGGCTGCGCGAAGCCGCCGAGAACTGCGCCGAGTTGGCCCACCGGTACGGCATCGACGCGCTCATCCCGATCGGCGGCGAGGGCACACTCACCGCGGCCCGGCTGCTCTCCGACGCGGGGATGCCCGTCGTCGGCGTACCGAAGACCATCGACAACGACATCTACTCCACGGACCGGACCTTCGGGTTCGACACCGCCGTCACGGTCGCCACGGAGGCCATCGACCGGCTCAAGACCACCGCTGAGTCGCACCAGCGCGTGATGGTCGTCGAGGTCATGGGCCGGCACGCGGGCTGGATCGCGCTGGAGTCCGGCATGGCGGGCGGCGCGCACGGCATCTGCCTGCCGGAGCGGCCCTTCGAGGTCGACAGCCTGGTGAAGATGGTCGAGGCGCGGTTCTCCCGGGGCAAGAAGTTCGCGGTCATCTGTGTCGCGGAGGGCGCGCATCCGGCGCAGGGCTCGATGGAGTACGGCAAGGGCGAGATCGACAAGTTCGGCCACGAGCGCTTCCAGGGCATCGGCAACAGCCTCGCCGCGGAGCTGGAACAGCGGCTCGGCAAGGAGGCCAGGCCGGTCATCCTGGGCCATGTCCAGCGCGGCGGTACCCCGACGGCCTACGACCGGGTGCTCGCGACGCGGTTCGGCTGGCACGCGGTGGAGGCGGTGCACCGGGGCGAGTTCGGGCGGATGACGGCGCTGCGGGGGACAGCGGTGGAGATGGTCCCGCTGGCCGAGGCGGTCACCCAGCTCAAGACGGTCCCCGAGGACCGGATGCACGAGGCGGAATCGGTCTTCTAGGGCACAGTCCGGCGGGGGAGGCTCCGCCGGACCATCACCCGTCAGCCCTTCACCGCGCCGCCCAGCGCGAAACCGCCTCCCAGCCGGCGTGAGATCAGGATGTACAGGACCAGGACCGGCGCCGAGTACAGGATCGAGAACGCTGCCAGCTGACCGTAGATCACCGATCCGTAGTTGCCGAAGAAGTTGAAGATCGAGACCGACGCGGGCAGCTGGTCCGGGGTCAGCAGCAGCATGAACGGTACGAAGAAATTGCCCCAGAGCTGGATGAACGTGTAGATCGTCACCACCGTCAGCCCCGGCCCCATCAGCGGCAGCACCACCCGGGTCAGGGTCTGGAGGTTCGAGGCCCCGTCCGTCCAGGCCGCCTCCTCCAGGACCGTTGGCACCCCGTCCATGAAGTTCTTCATCAGCCAGATGGAGAAGGGCAGTTGGGAGGTGGCGAGGAAGAGCGACGTGCCGTACATCGTGTCGACCAGATCGACCTGTACGAACAGCCCGTACACCGGCACCATGATCGCGGTGATCGGCAGACACGTCGTGAACAGGATCGTCAGCAGATACGGACGGTTGAAGCGCGAGCGATAGCGGGAGAGCGGATACGCGGCCAGTGCCGCGCACACCACCGTCAGCAGCGTCGCACTCCCGCACAGCAGCAGGCTGTTGAGCATCGGCGTGAAGGTGATCTCGTCGGTGAGGACCCCGGCGAAGTTCTCCGTGGTCAGCGACGAGGGGGCCCGTACCCGCAGATCGGCCTCGGCGTCGACGGACGCCAGCACCAGCCAGAGCAGCGGCACCGCGAACGCCGCCGCGGTCAGCAGCAGCGAGGCGTCCGCGGCGAGGCGCCCGCGGGTACGGCGGCTGAGGGAGCGCGTCATCAGACCTCCACCTTCATCAGCCGCAGATAGACGAGGGAGAAGAGCGAGCCGACGAGGAGCAGGAGCAGCGCGACCGCCGTGCCGTACCCGATCAGGCTCTTCAGGAACGCCTGGTCGTACATGAACACCGGCAGGGTCTGGCTGCGGTTGCCGGGACCACCTCGGGTCATCGCCCAGATCAGGCCGAAGACGGAGAGCGTGGAGAGGGTGTTGAGCATCAGGTTGGTGCCGATGGAACGGCGGATCATCGGCAGCGTGATGTGCCAGAGCCGCCGCACCCCGCTCGCGCCGTCGACCTGCGCCGCCTCCGTGATCTCCTGGGGGATCTCGGACAGCGCGGCCGAGTAGATCAGCATGGAGAACGCCGTGCCGCGCCAGACGTTGGCGAACGACACCGCCAGGATCGGCAGGGTGAACAGCCAGTTCTGGGACGGCAGATGGAGCCAGTCCAGGATCGCGTTCAGCGTCCCCTCACGGCGGAAGAAGGCATAGAGCAGAAACGCCGCGACGATCTCCGGCAGCACCCAGGCGGCGATCACCAGGGAGCCGGTGAGCGTACGGACCGGCCGGGAGGCGGTGCGCATCAGCCCCGCCAGGGCCAGCCCCAGGGTGTTCTGGCCGACGATCGACGAGATGAAGGTGAAGACGAGCGTCAGCCAGACGGCGTTGCGGAAGTTCTCGTCGGCGAAGGCCCGGCGGAAGTTCGCCAGGCCGACGAAGTCCGAGGTCGACGAGCCGGTCAGCTGGGTGTTGGTGAACGCGATCCAGACGCAGTAGCCGATGGGTCCTGCCAGGAAGAGCAGCAGCAGGATCGTGGCGGGGGCGAGCGGCACCCACCGCCACAGCCGTCCCTGCTGCCGCCCGGCGGGAGCCTTCCTCGCCGGGCGGGCCGACCGCGCCGGGCCTGGCGTGCCCGTGGCGTCGGCCGTATCCAGCGCGCTCACTTGCTGACGACCGCACCGTCGACGATGGTGTTCAGCTGGTCGTCGTAGTCCTTCGCCGCGTCCGCCGGAGACCCGTCACCCGTGGTGACCTTCTCCATCGCCTCACCGATCGCCGTCGACACCTGCGGATAGACCGGCAGCGCCGGGCGGTAGTGGGTGGCCGCGACCAGCCCGGTGAAGAACTCGATGCCCGGCATGGACTTCAGATAGCGGGGATCGGCCGCGACATCCTTGCGTACGGCGATCTGCGCGGCGACCACATCCCACTCGACAGCGTTGTCCTTCGTCTGCTGCGTGGTGATGAATTCCCAGGCGAGGTCCGGGTTCGCGGACTTCTGCGGGATCGCCCACGTCCAGCCGCCGGACATCGACACCTTGCCGGGCGCCTGCCCGTGCTGTGTGGGCATCGGTGCCTGCGCGAGATCCGTCGACCAGTCAGGCCACTCCTTGGGGCCCTTGTTGATCCAGTTCTGGCCCATCCAGGAACCGTCCAGGGAGATGGCGAGCTTCCCCTCGGGGAAGAACTCCGTGGCGACGCGGGTGCCGATATTGGGGTCGAGGGCGTCGGAGACATCGGGGCCGAGCTTCTCCGCGTACACCGTCCGTACGAAGCCCAGCGCGTCCCGGAAACCCTGGCTGCCCGCCACCCACTTCTTGGCGGAGGGGTCGTAGAGGGGGTCCGCGCCGGTGCCGTACAGCAGCATCTCGAAGCCCTGCATCACCGCTGCCTCGCCGGGCCCCTTGCCGGTGTAGACATTCAGCGGGATGACACCGGGGACCTTCTCCTTGACGGTACGGGCCGCGTCCAGCACCTCGGCCCAGTTCTTGGGCTGCCAGTCGGCGGGCAGGCCCGCCTGGGCGAAGATCTTCTTGTTGAACCAGAGGCCGCGGGTGTCGGTGCCGTCGGGGATGCCGTACGTCTTGCCGTCGTCCGCCTTGGCCGCCGCCTTCGCCGTGTCGACGAACTGGTCCCAGGTGTCCCACGTCGCCAGATACTCGTCCAGCGGGCGCAGATAGCCGGCCTTGATGTCGGAATTGATGCGGAAGGTGTCCTCGTAGACCAGGTCCGGGGCGGTCTTCGGGGAGCGCATCATCTGCTGCGCCTTGGTGGCGTAGTCGTTGTCCGGGGCCTGGATCGGGATGAGCTCGACCTTCTTGCCCGGATGGGCCTTCTCGAACTGCTTCTTCACGGACTCCAGGTAGTTGTCCTTGAAGCGGATCTTGTTGTCCGTGGAGCGGTTGTAGGCGACCTTGATGGTGTCCGGATCACTGCCTGAACCGCCGCCGCACGCGGTGAGTGAACCGGCGGCGAGTACGGCGACGAGGATCAGCGGAGCGGTGGGGCGCACGGGCACGACCTCCTCATGAGCCGGTGAGGGCTGCCCGGCGACCGTAGGACTGGGCCGTTACCAAGGTCAATCCCCGTGCAGGACCCGGTCGTTGCCGGTCCCCGGATCAGCGGGTGGCGGAGATCCAGCGGTACTGCAGCTCCGGGCGCCCGATCTGCCCGTACTGCGGGCTGCGTTCCGCGCGCCCGTTGGAGACCAGGTGTTCCAGATAGCGGCGCGCGGTGATGCGGGAGATCCCGGTCTTGATTCCGGCCTCGGCGGCGGTGAGCCCGTCGGCGGACGCGCGCAGCGTACGGGTCACGGCCTCCAGCGTCGGAGCGCTCAGCCCCTTGGGCAGCGAGGCCGGATGGGGCGACCGGAGCGCGCCGAGAGCCCGGTCCACCTCGTCCTGGCCACTGGCCTCCCCGGCCGCCGCGCGGAACTCCGCGTACCGGACGAGCCGGTCCCGCAGGGTCGCGAAGGTGAAGGGCTTGAGGACGTACTGAACGACTCCGAGGGACACGCCTTCGCGCACCACGGCGAGATCGCGCGCCGAGGTGACGGCGATGACATCCGCCTGGTGTCCGCCGGCGCGCAGACTGCGCAGGAGCTGGAGCCCGTGCCCGTCGGGGAGGTAGAGGTCGAGCAGGATCAGATCGATGTCCGTACGCTCCAGCAGCCGGCTCGCCTCCCCCCGCGAGTGGGCGACGCCCGCGACGGCGAAGCCGGGCACCCGGGCCACGTACAGCTGATGGGCGTCGGCCGCGACCGGATCGTCCTCGACCACCAGCACCCGGATCGCCTGGCTCAGGGGGCCGGTGGCGGTCACCGGGCCGCCTCGACGCCGTCGGCGTTGCGGGCACCGTCGGCGTTGCGGGCACCGTCCGCGTCCTCGCGCGGCGCCACCACAGCGGCGTTCCGCGCGCCCAGCGGCAGCCGTACGGTGAACACCGCGCCGCCCTCCGTGCCCCGCGTCAGCTCCACCGTCCCGTGCGCGCGGTGCACGGCCTGCCGTACGAGCGCCAGCCCGAGCCCCCGGCCTGGCCCCCTGGTCGACCAGCCGCGCCGGAACACCTCGTCCATGTCACCGGGATCGACCCCGGCCCCGGTGTCCCGCACGCCGAGCAGCAGTTCCCGGCCGTCCACGAGCGCGGTCACGGTGACCCGCGCGCCCTCGCCGCCCTGGGCCGCGTCCACGGCGTTGTCGATCAGATTGCCCAGGATGGTCACCAGATCGCGGGCCGGCAGCGTCCGGGGCAGCACACCGTCGTCGATCCGGCTGTCCTCGGCGAGCACCAGCTCCACCCCGCGTTCGTTGGCCTGCGCCGCCTTCCCCAGCAGCAGCGCCGCGAGGACCGGCTCGCCGACCGCCCCGACCACCCGGTCCGTGAGCGCCTGGGCCAGCTCCAGCTCCGCCGTGGCGAACTCCACCGCCTGCTCCACCCGCCCCAGCTCGATCAGCGAGACCACCGTGTGCAGCCGGTTGGCCGCCTCATGAGCCTGTGAGCGCAGAGCCTGGGTGAAACCACGCTCGGAGTCCAACTCCCCGGAAAGCGCCTGGAGTTCGGTGTGGTCGCGCAGGGTGATGACCGTACCGCGCCGCTCACCGCCGACCACCGGACTGGTGTTGACCACCACGATCCGATCGGCGGTCATATGCACCTCGTCGACGCGCGGCTCCGGGGCGAGCAGCGCGTCGGTGAGCGGCGCGGGCAGCCCCAGCTCGGTGACGGGACGGCCCACCGCGGAGTCGTCGAGACCGAGCAGCTCCCGGCCGCCGTCGTTCATCAGCGCGATGCTGCGCCGCCCGTCGAGCATCAGCAGCCCTTCGCGTACGGCGTGCAGCGCGGCCTGGTGGTAGTCGTGCATCCGGCTCAGCTCGGCGGCGTTCATGCCATGGGTGTGCCGGCGCAGCCGGGCGTTGATGACGTACGTCCCCAGACCGCCGAGCGCCAGCGCGGCCCCCGCCGTCAGGGCCAGCACCTTGACCTGCTGGGTCACCTCGGTGGAGATCCGGTCCACGGTGATACCGACGCTGATCAGACCGATGACCCGGCCGCCGTCCCGCACCGGGGTGACGGCCCGCACGGACGGGCCGAGCGTGCCGGTGTACGTCTCGGTGAACGTACCGCCGCGCAGCGCCGGAGCCGTACGGCCCAGGAAGGGCATCCCTATCTGCCCCGGATCGGGGTGCGTCCAGCGGATCCCCTGCGGGTTCATGATTGTGATGAAGTCGACGCCGGTGTCCCGCCGCACCCGTTCCGCGTACGGCTGGAGCGTGGCCGTCGGGTCTGCCGTACGGATCGCTTCCCGTACAGAGGGCGAATCAGCCATCGTCCGCGCGGTGGCCAGAACTTGCTTGCGTGCGGTCTCGTCCGTGTGGGCACGACCTGTGACATAGGCGAAGACCGAGCACCCCGCCACGACGGCCGCGACCAGTACGACCTGCATGGCGAAGAGCTGGGCGGCGAGACTGCGCGGACGGGGCAGGTGCATGAAGCAAGTCTGCATCGCCGCATTCATATGAACGAAATGAACACAAGGGTGACCGGCATCACATGCGTGGTGGATAGTCTCCGAGACCCCTCGGGACAGGGACGGGGGCATTGCAGGGACGAGTCAAGGAGGACCCGTGGCCGCAGCAAGGCGGGACCGTACCCACTATCTGTACATCGCGGTGATCGCAGCCGTAGCGCTCGGCATTCTGGTGGGCTTCGCGGCTCCCGGTGTCGCTGTGGAGCTGAAGCCGCTCGGTACCGGCTTCGTGAACCTCATCAAGATGATGATCTCGCCCGTGATCTTCTGCACGATCGTGCTGGGGGTCGGGTCGGTCAGGAAGGCCGCGAAGGTCGGAGCGGTCGGCGGGCTCGCCCTCGGCTACTTCATCGTGATGTCGACCGTCGCGCTGGCCATCGGCCTGGTCGTCGGCAACATCCTGGAGCCCGGCTCGGGCCTCCACCTCACGGACGCCACCCGCGGCGCGGGAGCGGCCCAGGCGGAAGGCGCGAGTGAATCCCTTCCCGACTTCCTGCTGAGCATCATTCCGCACACGATGGTGTCGGCCTTCACCGAGGGCTCGGTGCTCCAGACACTGCTGGTGGCGCTGCTGGCCGGCTTCGCGCTCCAGGCGATGGGCTCGGCGGGTGAGCCGGTGCTGCGGGGCATCGGGCACATCCAGCGCCTGGTCTTCCGCATCCTCGCCATGATCATGTGGGTCGCGCCGGTGGGTGCCTTCGGCGCCATGGCGGCCGTGGTCGGTGAGACGGGCCTCGACGCCCTGAAGTCGCTCGCGATCATCATGATCGGCTTCTATGTCACCTGCGCGCTGTTCGTCTTCGTCATGCTCGGCGCGCTGCTGAGGCTGGTCGCGGGCATCAACATCCTCTCGCTGCTGAAGTACCTGGGCCGCGAGTTCCTGCTGATCCTCTCCACCTCCTCCTCCGAGTCGGCGCTTCCCCGGCTCATCGCGAAGATGGAGCACCTGGGTGTGAGCAAGCCCGTCGTCGGCATCACCGTGCCGACCGGCTACTCCTTCAACCTGGACGGCACGGCCATCTATCTGACGATGGCCTCCCTCTTCATCGCCGAGGGCATGGGCGACCCGCTCTCCATCGGGGAGCAGATCTCGCTGCTCGTCTTCATGATCATCGCGTCCAAGGGCGCGGCGGGTGTCACCGGCGCGGGTCTGGCGACGCTGGCCGGCGGGCTTCAGTCGCACCGGCCCGAGCTGGTCGACGGCGTCGGCCTGATCGTCGGCATCGACCGCTTCATGAGCGAGGCGCGGGCCATGACGAACTTCGCGGGCAACGCGGTCGCCACGGTCCTGGTTGGTACCTGGACGAAGGAGATCGACAAGGCGCGGGTGGACCAGGTGCTGGCCGGCCAGATCCCGTTCGACGAGAAGACCCTGCTGGACGACGGCCACGGCGGTGACGCCGACGCACCGCAGGAGGTGCCGGCGCCGCGCGACGGAGAGAAGACCCAGGCCGGGGTCTGACCCCCCCTTACCCCGGCCCAGCGAGGACCGGCCCGCACGGGGGCGCTTCCGTGCGGGCCGGTCCGTTTTCCATGACCCATCCCCGCGCACGCGTTCGCTCGCGGGCCCGCGAAGATCCGCCGGACAGGGCCTAGCGCCACTGCGGGGTCGGCCCGCCCGCCCGCGGCACGACCTCCTCGACCTTCGTCCTGATCTCTCGCATCACGGCGACGATCCGCCGTTCGTGCTCCTCGGTGAGCCGCGCCGTCGGCACCGAGCAGCTGATCGCGTCCGCGGCGGGTGTGTCGTAGCGCAGTGCGAAGCCGAAGCCCGTGATGCCGGCGACGCCCTCCTCGCGGTCGATCGCGTAGCCCCGCTCCCGTACCTGTGCGAGGTCGGCGGCGAGCGACCCGCGGTCGGTGTGCGTGTTGGCGGTGAGCTGCCCCAACGGGCCTTCGGGCAGCGGCAGTTCCTCGGGATCCCGCTCCGCGAGCAGGGCCTTGCCGAGCGCCCCCACATGCGCCGGGAGCCGGCGGCCCACGCGGCTGAAGGTACGCAGGTACTCGTGCGACTCGCGGGTGGCGAGATAGACGACGTCACCACCGTCCAGCCGGGCGAGGTGGATGGTCTCGCCGAGCGCGTCGGACGCCTCGTCGAGGTACGGGCGCGCGGCCTGGACGCGCGGGTCGCTGTCCAGATAGCTGGTGCCGGTGAGCAGCGCCCGTATGCCGATCCCGTAGAGCGATCCGGTGTCGTCGGTGCGGACCCAGCCGCGGTCGATCAGGGTCTGGAGCAGCGCGTACATGCTGCTGCGCGGCACCCCGAGCTCCTCGGCGAGCTCCCGCAGCCGGGCGGGCCGGTCGGCCCGTGCCGCGAGGAGCTCCAGCAGCTCCGCGGTGCGGGCCGCCGACTTCACTTCGCGTACGCCCCCGGTGTCGGACATGCCTCAGATCGTAATCGGCGGCGCGCGCCGCGCGCGGCCGCGGGTATTGACGCTCCTCGTCCACGTCTCTAACCTCCAGCTCCATACGTAGATATCATCTACATAGGGAGACGATGGCATGACGGCTCTCACGGCCGACGCGGCGACGACGGCGGATCTGACCATCACCGAGGTACGGCTCACCCCGATCCTCGTCGCCGACCCGCCGCTGCTCAACACCCAGGGCGTGCACCAGCCGTACACGCCCCGGCTGATCGTGGAGGTGGTCACGGCCGGCGGGGTAACGGGGATCGGGGAGACCTACGGCGATACGAAGTACCTGGAGCTGGCACGGCCGTTCGCCGAGCGGCTCCCCGGGCACAGCGTCACCGACCTGAACGGGCTGGTCACGCTGGCCGGCCAGGTCGCGGTGGACTCCGCCCGGGTGGACGACTCCGTCGACGTCGGCGGACTGCGCGGCGTGCAGACCGCCGACAAGCTGCGGCTCTCGGTCGTCTCCGGCTTCGAGGTGGCCTGTCTGGACGCCTGGGGCAAGGCCATCGGGCTGCCCGTCCACGCGCTGCTGGGCGGCAGGATCCGCGACCGGGTGGAGTACAGCGCGTACCTCTTCTACCGCTGGGCCGAGCACCCGGACGGCGCGGGCGAACCCGACGACTGGGGCGCCGCCGTGGACCCGGCCGGGATCGTCGCGCAGGCCGAACGGTTCGCCCGCGACTATGGCTTCACCTCCTTCAAGCTCAAGGGCGGGGTGTACGAGCCGGCGGAGGAGATCGCCGCCGTCCGGGCGCTGGCCGAGCGCTTCCCGGGACAGCCGCTGCGCCTGGACCCCAACGGCGCCTGGACCGTGCGGACGTCGCTGAAGGTGGCCGACGAGCTGCGCGGGGTCCTGGAGTATCTGGAGGACCCCACCAGCGGCACCCCGCGCATGGCAGAGGTCGCCGCCCGCGCCGGTGTCCCGCTGGCCACCAATATGTGCGTCACCACCTTCGCCGAGATCCGCGAGGCGTTCACGCGCGGCGCGGTCCAGGTGGTGCTGAGCGACCACCACTACTGGGGCGGGCTGCGCAACACCCGCGAACTCGCCGCCATCTGCCGGGCCTTCGGGGTCGGCCTGTCCATGCACTCCAACACCCACCTCGGTATCAGCCTGGCCGCGATGACCCATGTCGCCGCGACCGTCCCCAACCTCGACTACGCCTGCGACAGCCACTACCCCTGGCAGACCGAGGACGTCATCACCGAGCGGCTCACCTTCACCGACGGCTGCCTGGATGTACCGGACGCCCCCGGGCTCGGCGTCGAACTCGACCGCGACCGGCTCGCTGTACTCCACCGGCGCTGGCTCGACGACGACGGCGCCCTGCGTGACCGCGACGACGCGGCCGCCATGCGCGTCGCCCACCCCGACTGGGTCACCCCCGCCGTCCCGCGCTGGTGACCCCGGGCGGCGGTGACGGTGACACTCGTACGAGGCGGCGGACCCGGAGCGGTCAGCGCCCCGCGGGGGTCGCGTTCACGAACCGGATGCACACGGGATAGCGATGCCGCTCTCCCCGGCTGGCCGCGTCGGCCGCCATGACCTGCAGGATCAGACAGCCCGCGAACAGCAGCAGACTCAGGACCATCCCGACGGCTCCCGCCGCCAGGGTGACGAGATAGCAGACGAACGCCGCGATCAGCACGGTGAGCTGCCAGTTCAGAGCCTCACGGGCCTGGTCCCGCAGGTGCTCGGTCTTCGCCGTCGTCATCAGGATGAGAGGCGGAAGGCAGCAGAGCGGCCACATCAGCGGGAAGAGCAGCACGGCGAGGAACGCCACCAGCAGGGGTGACCAGTGCGCCACCGCGGCGAGCGTCCGCTCACTCGCCCCGCCTCCCGCCGGCGCACCGCTCCCGGGCGCGTACCCCGGGGGAGTCGGCCCGTATCCGGGGGGAGTCGGCCCGTACCCCGGTGCGACTCCGGGCGGTGGCCCGTACCCCGGCGCGACTCCGGGCGGCGGTCCCGCAGGCGGCGGCGGCACCGCGCCGCCGCCGGGAACCGAGCGCGGTGCCTGTCCGGGCGCGGGCCCGTACTGCCGCTGGTAGCGGAAGAGCTGGCAGGGATGGCAGTCGCACGACTCGACGTCATGCGGGTGCCGGCCGGGGCTGGGTATCGCGTTCATGGCCCTCATCCCTCGTCACGCATACACGTCACCGCCGAGCGGCTCGTCCCGCCCGCCCCGCGACACAGCGACGGAAGGCCCGACGAACCCCGATTCACGCGCGTGCATCGTACAGCGCCCGTCCCTCAACAACCCTTCCCCACACGCTACTTGACCGGCAACGCGCGGGTTGGACGATGCCGTCCGTTCAGACCGCGGTCCGTTCCACGGGGATCCACAGTTCCGCGTCGGCCTGTGCCGCGTCCGGGGACAGGCGGGTGCGCAGGATCTCGGGGCCCGGCCTGCTGCGGTACGGGTTCGACGGGAACCACTGGGTGAACACGTCCCGCCACAGATACTGGAGCGCCTGCGGGAACGGCCCCGAGTTCTCGAAGACGGCCCACATGCCCGCCGGAACGGTGAGGGTGTCCATGCCCTCGGGTGCGGCGGAACGGGTCACCACGCCGTGGTAGTAGTCGAGTTCGGTCCCCTCCGCCCGGCTGTCGGCGAGTTTGTCGCTCGCCGAGACGATCCCCTTCGGCTCCCCGTCGGACAGCTCCTCGATCTGCCGCAGTGTCTCCTGGCCGATGCCCCGGATGAACGAGGCGATGGCCGGGTTCATCCCCTCGTGGACGAGGGGGACACGAGCCTTCTTGCCCACCACCCGGAACTCCTCCTTCTCCACAACCCGGTATCGCATGCTGCCACTCCCTTCGACGATGAGACGGAAGGACATCCGTGGCTGGGAGTGCAGAGCCGCACCGGTCCGCCTGGCCTCACCCGGACCGACGCCGTGCACGGCACGGAACGCGCGCGCGAACGCCTCGCCCGATCCGTAGCCGTAGCGCACCGCGACCGCCAGGAGCGTTCGCTCTCCGGCGAGCACCTCGGCGCCCGCGACGGTCAGCCGCCTGCGCCGGATGTACTCCGACAGCGGGATACCGGCCAGCGCGGAGAACAGCCGCCGCAGGTGGTACTCCGATGTCAGAGCGATCCGTGCCAGCTCGGCCACCTCGATCCGCTGGTCGAGATGGCCCTCGATGTGCTCCATGGCCTGGTTCAGCCGCTCCAGCACCCCGGCCTCCTTCCCTTCGGTCACCGACACTAGGAAGAAGTCACCCTGCCGGACCCGACATTCTGTGCCCGCCCCGGTCGGGCCCACGAAGACCGACCGGACACCGCTGACCGGACACCGCCTAGGCTGAGCGGGTGACCGAGACCTGGAAGCCCACCGACCCGGGAGTGCTGCGCCTTCCCTCCGGACGCCTGGTCCGAGGCCGAGGGCTGCGCCGGCCGCTTCCGGCCGGTCAGGTGCCCACGTACGCCGTCCATCTCCTCGGCAAGCAGCCACCCGAGGTCCCCTGGGAGGCCCAGTGGCTGCGCTGGCCGGACTTCCGGCTGCCCAGCAGCCGTACGGACGCCCAGCGCATCCTTCGTGAGGCCTGGGCTCGCGCCGACGAGGAACGTGTCGAGCTCGCCTGCGGCGGCGGCCGTGGACGAACCGGCACCGCGCTGGCCTGCCTCGCCGTCCTGGACGGAGTGCCGGCCGGCGAGGCGGTGGACTTCGTACGGCGGCACTATGACCGCCACGCCGTGGAAACGCCCTGGCAGCGGCGGTACGTGCTGCGCTTCGCCGACTGACGGGCGGCGTCCTGAATCCCGCCGGGCCCCCTACGGGTTCCCGGCGGGAAGCGACGGCCGCGCGTCAGTTGAACGGGATACGGACCACCGACTGGTTGCCGATGCCGAGGGTGCCGGCGCCGTTGCCGATGGCGTTCCAGACCTCGATACGTACCTTGCCGTTGACCAGATTGCCGTGCGATCCGGTGGCCGAGTTCAGCCCCTTCGCCTGGGTGTAGTGCTCATAGCCGGCGACGGGGTCGGTCGCGAAGTACCCGTACGTCTCCGTCCGGTCCCAGGTTCCGTCGCCCGTACGGTCGTAACTCACCCTGACCTGTTGGCCGTTGCCGACCGTGGTGCCCGAGTCCACGAAGAGGTCGAACTGCGTCGAGCCGCCGTTGTACGTCCGGGTGATCCCGCTGGAGGTGAACACCTGCGGGCTGTGCGGGGATCCGTCGTAGTTGGCGCCGCCCGCCGAGGCCACGGTGGCTGTCGCGGCCGAGCCCGCGGAGTCGCCGAGTCCGGCGCCGGTCCGTGCGTACAGCTGCGAGGAGCCCGACGGCGGGGGGTCGGTGGGCGGGTTCGTCGGCGGGTCCGTCGGCGTCGAGCCGCCGCCGCGGGTCCAGACGGCCACGTAGTCGACGAGCATGGGGTGGCCGGGAACGGTCGCGGCGGTCGGGGTCGGGCCTCCCAGCGCGTCGGGGAACGCGCCGCCGATCGCCACGTTGAGCAGGATGAAGTACCCGGCGTGGTCGGTCATATTGGCCCACGTGCCGGCGTCGACCCGGTCCTGACGCACGGTGTGGAAGAGCTGGTCGTCCACGTACCAGCGCAGCTCGTTCGGGGTGACGGAGCGGTCCCACTCGAACCGGTAGGTGTGGAAGGCGGACTGGCAACTTGCCCCGGGGCAGGCGCGGTTGGCGCCGATGCCGGTGGTCTCGTTACAGGGGCCGCCCGGGTTCACGCCGCAGTGCAGCACACCCCAGACCGAGTTGATGCCGTTGACGTTCTCCATGATGTCGAACTCGCCCGTGCCCGGCCAGTTCCAGTAGTTGCCGCGGTACGGCGAGCCGAGGGCCCAGAAGGCCGGCCAGTAGCCGAGCGCGGCGCTTCCCGTCACGTTCGGCATCTGGATACGGCCCTCGATGCGGAGGGTGCCGCCCGTCGGAGCCTTGAAGTCGGCGCGCTTGGTCTCCACCCGCGCCGAGGTCCAGTTGCCCCCGCCGTCCCTGAGGGGGGTGATGCGGAGATTGCCGTTGCCGTCGAGGCTCAGGTTGTCGGGGCTCGCGGTGTAGTTCTGGATCTCGCCGGTGCCCCAGTTGCCGGGTCCGCCGGGGTAGCCGTGGCCGGTGTCGGTCTGCCAGTTGGCGGACGACGGCGGGGTGCGGTCGGCGCCGTTGAAGTCGTCGCTCCACTGCAGGTTCCAGCCGGGCGCGGGCGGTACGGCGCCGCGCGCGGTGCCGGCGCCCGTGACGCCGATGAAGCCGGCCAGGGCGACGGTCATCGCGAGGACCGCGGTGAGGAGGGGCGTACGTCTGATGCGGCTCGTTCTCAAGGAAGGACCTCCGGTGCGAAGCGTGCAGAGGAAGGATTGAGAGCGCTCTCAGTACGTCTTGTAGTGGCGCGGGAAGGGGGCGTCAATGGGCTGCGGCGCGTTAACTTCCCGAACGGTTCACCGGCTGAGCCCGTCAGGGCGGAGGACGAGCGCTTGCCTTGACCTCGGCGTCAAGGATTACGGTCGGAGACATGCGCATCGGCGAGCTGGCGGAGCGGGCCGGGACGACCACCCGCACTCTGCGTTATTACGAGTCCCGTGGTCTCCTGCCCGCCCGGCGGGGGGTGAACGGCTATCGCACGTACGACGAGAACGATCTGCGGCTCCTCCAGCAGATCAGGACCCTTCAGGACGTCGGGTTCGATCTCGAGGAGACGCGGCCGTTCGTCGAGTGCCTGCGCGCCGGGCATCCGGCGGGGGACTCCTGTCCTGCCTCGCTCGCCGTCTATCGCCGCAAGCTCACCGAGCTGGACGGTCTGATCGACCAGCTCCAGTCGGTCCGCGCCCAGGTCGGGGCGCAGCTCGCGCGGGCCGAAGAGGCGCGCACCGGGCCGGCGGCCGGCGTGGACGCGGACGGGCTGGGCGGTTCTGAACCGCGGTGCGAGCTGACGGGCACGCTGACGGGCGCGATGGATTACGGCGGTTACGAGAGCGACGAAAGCTATGGAGGCGTAGAGAAATGATCACAATAGAGGGCGTCGACGCGGTCACCGACGCGGACTTCGACGACGCGGTACTGAATTCCGGGCTGCCGGTCCTGGTGGAGTTCACCGCCGACTGGTGCGGTCCGTGCCGACAGCTCGCACCGGTCCTGAGCGCCTTGGCCTCGGAGGAGGCCGGCCGGATCAAGATCGTGCAGCTCGACGTGGATACCAACCCGGAGATCACGGCGCGGTACGGCGTACTCGCGATGCCCACGCTCCTGGTGTTCCGCGCGGGCGAACCGGTGAAATCGATGGTCGGCGCACGCCCCAAGCGCAAGCTGCTCCAGGAACTGGCAGAGGTGCTGTGAGCTCCTCGACGGGTTCGCGGGTTGGCGGGCTAAGACATCGCTTCTTATGGACTGATCGCTCGTTGAACCGTGCATGACGGATCTGGTTGAGCGGTTGGTGCCGGATGAGGACTGGTCGCGGTGCGCGATCGACTCGGGTTGCCGGTTGCTGAGACACGCTCCGAGCTAGGCGTCGAGCGTCATGAAGAGGCTGTTGAGGCCCTCGGCCAGCAACGGGTGCGTGAAGACGGCGTTCGCCATGGCGGTGTACGGGAGTTTGCCCAGCATGGCGACCTGGATGATCGTCATGATCTCGCCGCCTTCCGCGCCGAGCACGGCAGCGCCGAGGATCTGGCCGGTGTGCGCGTCGATGACGGCCTTCATGAAGCCGCGGGTCTCCCCGGTCTCCAGGGCCCGGATGACGGCGTTCATCGGCAGCTTCGCGACGCGGACCGCGCGGTTCTGCTCCCTGGCCTGCCGCTCGGTCAGGCCGACGCGACCGAGTTGCGGGTCGATGAACACGGTGTACGGGACGATCCTGTCCAGCGTGCTCACCTTCTCGCGGCCGAGCAGGTTGGCGTGCAGGATCCGGTAGTCGTCGTAGGAGAGGTGGGTGAAGGCCGGGCCGCCTTTGACGTCTCCCATGGCGTAGACGCCGGGGACGGAGGTCTCCAGGTAGTCGTCGACCTCGATGAAGCCGTTGTCGCGCAGCCGGATGCCGGCCGCCGCCGGCGCGAGCGCCTCCGTGTTGGGGACGCGGCCGATTGCCGCGAGCATGTGGGAGCCCTCGAGTTGCTGCTCGCCGTCCGGCGTGCGAACGGTCAGCCGCACCCGCCCGCGGCCTGCGTCCTCGACCCGGTCCGGCGTCGCCGACGTCAGGACCGTGATCCCGTCTTCGCGCAAGATGGCGGCGACCTCGTCGGAGATGTCGTCGTCCTCCATCATCAGCAGGCGCGGGCCGGTCTGGACGATCGTGACCTCGCTGCCGAACCTGCGGAACATCTGCCCGAATTCCAGCCCGATGTAGCCCCCGCCGAGAATGATCAGGTGCTCAGGGAGCTCGCCCAGCTCCATGATCGACGTTGAGTCCAGGACAGGGACGTTCTGCGCGCCGCTGATTGCCAGCGGCCTGGGCCCGGCGCCCGTGTCGATGACGATCACCGGCGCGCTGATCTCCCGCGTCCCGCCGTCCCCCAGGGCGATCTCGACCGTCTTGGGCCCCGTGAAACGGGCCTCGCCTTCGATCAGGTCGAGCCCGTCCTGCGCCAGGCGGCTCGCGTAGTTCTCCCGCGCGCCCGCGACCATCGCCCGTTTGCGTTCCCGCACGGCGGCGAGGTCGACCGACACCGGACCGGTCCGGACGCCGTACTCCGCGCCGCGCCGTGCCTGGTAGGCCAGGCGCGCGCTGGCGACCATCGTCTTGGTCGGGGTGCACCCGCTGTTCACACAGACGCCACCTAGGTGGTCGCGCTCGACGAGCGCCACCTTCTTGCCGGCCTTCGCCAGATCGACGGGGAGGAACCGGCCACCCTGGCTGGTCCCGACCATAATCACTTCATAGCTCTCGTCTGACACAGGAGGATCGTAACCCTGTGTTTTCCTGCGTGCACTGAGGGTGCGCCGGTGGGCGTGGGCGGTTTACTGGCAGGCGGGGTGGTCGCACTGTGATCGGTGGCCGCGAACAGGTTCGAGTAGGCGGTGTGCGGTGGTGAGGGCCTCGCTGAGAGCCCGCCCCCGGCCCGTCGTAGCCGAGGCCGGGAAGTACCAGCAGGTCCGACGGTGGAGCAGCGCTGCCACAGGTCCCAAAACCAGCAGTGCCTCGGTGGCACCGAGAACGGTGGCTACGAGCGTCGTCCATTCCATCTCGGCAAGCTAGGACATGCGAGCCGGAGTGGGTGGTCGTCACGTTGCCGTGCGTGCGGGATGGAGGCCGATGAGCCGGCTCACCTGACCGCACTCCGCAGGCTCCGTGAGCCACAGTTACCAATCCCCCGGGGGAAGTGACGACACACCCATCATGACAGGTCAGAGGCTGTTTTCGTAGGACGAACGGCACAGGTCACCAGGCTTGTCCGGCCTTCTCCGAGACACCCAGAATCTCCCTCATGAATCACTCGGGAAAAGTCGATCAGGACGACATCATGCGGGCGCGGAATGTACTGCTCGCGTCGGGACGCCGCACTCCACGCGAGGAAGTCGACGCCTACCGGGTGCTCGCCCAGGTCAGTCCTGCCGCCTACCTGCCCCGCCTGGCCAAGGCCCTGCAGCGCCTGAGTTACGACTCCGGCTCCGGCCAACGGCATCCGGCCTGTCTCGCGCTGCGCGAGGAGGCGGTGGCCGCGGCGCGGGCCATCGATCCGGCCGAACCTGCCCGTGCGGATCTTCTGTACGAGGCACTCGACACGTGCCAGAGAGAGCTGTACACCCTGGGTCGACGCGCCGAAGGGCTCGCCATGCGCGCCGAGATGCTCTCCATCGGCCGTGCGCAGGCCGAACTGTCCGGAGGCCCCGCGGTCAAGGGGCTGCGTGACTGGGCTGCCGGTCTCTCCGAGGAAGGCCGGTATGCCGAGGCTGCTGATGCCCTGACCGAGTGGGTCGCTGCGATCCTGCCGGACGGGCCCGGCGAGGGGAGCCTCGCCTGGTCACTCCTTGAGTGGATCGCCGCTCTCTATGACGCCGGCCGGTCCGGCGAAGCACTCGCCGCGTTCGAGACGCTCGTCAGCATGGAAGCGGTCGAGGCCACGAACGACCGCGGCCCGATGTCCTGCCACCTCTACTCGCTGATCGGGTACGCGCAGCTGCTCGACACCTGTGGCCGAGGAGAACAGGCGGCCGCCGTACGGCAAGAGGCGCTCGCCTTGCTGACGGAGCTGGCCGCCACCGGTGAGCGCAAGTCCTGGAGCGGCTATCAGGCGTCCTACTGGGCGGTTCTGTTGTCCTGCTCCGGCGCCGACAGCGAGCGACCGACGGCCGGCGGGCCGCGTCCGCCTTCGGGGGCGACGCCCATGCAGTGGTCCCCCGATGCGAAGCGGCGCTACTTCGACAGCCGCATCACTCTGCGCGAAGAAGTGGACGCCCTTGCTCCGCGAGCCGCCGAAGATCCGGACCGACACCTGGCCGAACTGGTCCGGCTGCACCGGGTACTCACCGTCCGCTCCGCTGTCTACTGGGAGCACCGCACCCATCTGTTCGCGGCGCACGTACGCTCCCTGTTCGATGACGGGGTGGGCCTGGCCCGCCGGCTGTACCAGCACCACCCGGCATGCGGAGCCCCGGTACTGGCCCAGGTCCTGACGGACCGATCGACCTTCCACACCGCCGTCGGCGAGTTCGGGCCCGCCCTCGATGACTTCCGCCAAGCCCTGAGCTACCTGGGGGAGGCCGGCTGACGCGAGCTCTCTGCCGCGCGGAGAACGTGGGCACAAAAATACCCCGATCCGAATTGGCGGTCGGGGTGTTTCTCTGCGTATATTGGGGGTTTCCATGTCTGACGTGAATGAAGACATGAAACCAGGTCGCTGAAGGCAGCATATCGAACAGGGGCTGAATTGTCAAACGAGGAATTGCAGAACGAGCAGCAATTCGTCTCCCTTCTCTATGGGCGTCTCGACGCTCTCCGGGAGCAGGCCGAGGATGCCGTGCGGGCGTCGATCGGGCAGGTCAACACCGTGCGGCAGGCTCGGGTCGAGCGTGATATCAGCGTGGCTGAGCAGTCCGGCCTGGTGTCCTCGTTGAATGCCGTGGAGTCCGGGCTGTGTTTCGGCCGGATTGACCTCGGGGCCGGTGAAACCGGCGACGGCACGACCCATCACATCGGGCGTATCGGAATGCGGCGGGACGATCCGGAACGCACTCCTCTGCTGATCGACTGGCGGGCCCCGGTGGCGCGGCCCTTTTATCTCGCCACCGGATATTCCCCGATGGGGCTGCGCCGGCGCCGGCACATCACCACCGAGGAGCGCCGTGTCACCGCGCTGCATGACGAGATCATGGATCTCACCGACACCACCCGCACCGGGTACGAGGACCCGGACGGCGACGCCGTCCTGCTCTCCGCGCTGAACTCCGCGCGTACCGGCCGGATGAGCGACATCGTGCAGACCATCCAGGCCGAGCAGGACCGCGTCATCCGCGCACCGCACCGCGGGGTCCTGGTCGTCGAGGGTGGTCCCGGCACCGGGAAGACCGCGGTGGCGCTGCACCGCGCGGCGTATCTGCTCTACGCCTACCGGGAACAGCTGGCCCGCCGCGCCGTGCTGATCGTCGGCCCCAACCCCGCTTTCCTCGGCTACATCGGTGAGGTGCTGCCCTCGCTCGGTGAGACCGGGGTGCTGCTGGCGACGACCGCCGAACTGTTCCCCGGCGTACGGGCCACCGGGACGGACACCCCGCACGCCGCCGAGATCAAGGGCCGGGCGGAGATGGCCCAGGTGCTGGCCGCGGAGCTGCGCGACCGGCAGACCCTTCCCGACCCCGTGCTGGAGATCGCGCACGAGGACCACGGCACGCTGTTGCTCGACCGCGCTACGGCGTACGAGGCGAGGCAGCGCGCCCGCGACACCGGGCTGCCGCACAACCAGGCCCGGCCGGCCTTCGCCTTCCGGGTCATCGACGCGCTCACCGAGCAGCTCGCGGACCGGATCGGCGCGGACCCGCTCGGCGGGCCGAACCTCCTCGACGCCACCGACATCGCCCAGCTCGGCAAGGAGATCGCCACCAGCCCCGACGTGCAGGCCGCCATCGACACGCTGTGGCCGAGCCTCACCCCGCAGCAGCTCGTCGGCGGGTTCCTGGAGGAGCCCGGGCGGCTCGGCGCGCGCGACGCCGCCGCCGTACGGCGGCCGGTGCCCCGGACCGGCGCCGACGCCAGGACCGACTGGACCCCGGCCGATGTGCCGCTGCTCGACGAGGCGGCCGAACTGCTCGGTGAGGACGACACCGAGGCCCGCGCCGCCGCCGCGCGGGAGCGGCAGGAGCGGATCGCCTACGCACAGGGCGTACTGGAGCTGTCGTACGGCTCCCGTACGCAGGAGTTCGAGGACGAGCAGGAGTCGGAGGTCCTCGCCGCGCACGACATCATCGACGCCGAACGGTTCGCCGACCGGCACGAGGAGACCGATGCCCGCAGCGCCGCGGAGCGGGCCGCCGCCGACCGCACCTGGGCCTTCGGCCATATCGTCGTGGACGAGGCCCAGGAGCTGTCCGCCATGGCCTGGCGGCTGCTGATGCGCCGCTGCCCGAGCCGCTCCATGACCCTGGTCGGCGACCCGGCCCAGACCGGGGACGCGGCGGGCTGCGACTCCTGGCAGCAGATCCTGGAGCCGTACGTCGGGGAGCGCTGGGAGCTGGCGAAGCTCGGCGTCAACTACCGCACGCCCACCGAGATCATGGCGGTCGCGGCCGAGGTGCGCAGGATGGCGGACCCGCTGTTCGAGCCGCCGGAGTCCGTACGCTCGACGGGCACCGGGCCGCTCGTACGGGTGGTGGAGCCGGCCGCTCTCGCCCGTACGGCCGCCGGGCTGGCGACCGAGCACCCGGGCGAAGGACGGCTCGCGGTGATCGCCCCGGCCGCGCTGCTGCCCGCCCTCGCGACCGAACTGCCCAACGCCTCCTGGGGCGCCATGCCCGATCTGACCCGTCCGGTGGTCCTGCTCGACGCCCGGCAGGCCAAGGGGCTCGAGTTCGACACGGTGATCGTCGTCGACCCGGAGGGAATTCTCGACGGCTCGCCGCGCGGCACCAATGATCTGTACGTCGCGCTGACCCGGGCGACCCAGCGGCTCGGGATCGTACGCGACTCCGAGGTCCCGTCCCGGCTGGCGTCGTTGGACCCCACCGACTCGGCGCTCAACACGGCACGGTGAAAGGGCCGTGAAAGCGCCGGAAGCCCCGTGACAGCGCGGTGGCCCCGCCGGAGCGGATCCGGCGGGGCCAGCACATATATGAGGGTACGTCAGGAAGGCCGCAGCCAGACCGTCGCCAGCGGCGGCAGCGTCAGCTGGATGCTCGCGGGACGGCCGTGCGCGCCCACCGACTCGGGCTTCAGCGGCTCGGTGTTGAGCACATCGCTGCCGCCGTAGCGCGCCTCGTCCGTATTGAGGACCTCGGTCCAGGCCGCGAACTCCTCGGGGACACCGAGGCGGTACTGATGGCGGACCACCGGCGAGAAGTGGGAGACCGCCAGCAGGGGGGAACCCGCCGCGTCGAAGCGCAGGAACGCGAAGACATTGTCCTCACCGGCGTCGCCGTCCACCCACGAGAAGCCCTCGGGCACGGTGTCCCGCTGCCAGAGCGCGGGCGTCGAGCCGTAGACCGTGTTGAGATCGCGGACGAGATCCCGCACGCCCCGGTGATCCGCCTCCGCCCCGTACGACGGGTCGAGCACCCACCAGTCCGGGCCGTGACTCTCCGACCACTCGGCTCCCTGGGCGAACTCCTGTCCCATGAAGAGCAGTTGCTTGCCGGGATGCGCCCACATGAAGCCGAGATAGGCACGTGCGTTGGCGCGCTGCTGCCACCAGTCGCCGGGCATCTTGGAGACCAGCGAGCGCTTGCCGTGCACGACCTCGTCGTGCGAGATCGGCAGGACGTAGTTCTCGCTGTACGCGTAGACCATGGAGAAGGTCATCTCACCGTGGTGGTACTTACGGTGGACCGGCTCCTTGGCGACATAGTCCAGCGAGTCGTGCATCCACCCCATGTTCCACTTCAGCCCGAAGCCCAGCCCGCCGAAGCCGTCGGGGCCGACTTCGTGCGTGGCGCGGGTGACGCCGTTCCAGGCGGTGGACTCCTCGGCGACGGTCACCACACCGGGGCAGCGGCGGTAGACGGTGGCGTTCATCTCCTGCAGGAACGCGACGGCGTCCAGATTCTCGCGGCCGCCGCGCTCGTTCGGAGACCACTGGCCTTCCTCGCGGGAGTAGTCGAGGTACAGCATCGAGGCGACCGCGTCGACGCGCAGCCCGTCGATATGGAACTCCTCGCACCAGTACACGGCGTTGGCGACCAGGAAGTTACGGACCTCCGTGCGGCCGTAGTCGAACTCCAGCGTGCCCCAGTCGGGGTGCTCGGCCCGCTGCGGGTCGCTGGGCTCGTACAGCGGACGGCCGTCGAACTGCGCCAGCGCCCAGTCGTCCTTCGGGAAGTGCGCGGGCACCCAGTCGACGAGTACGCCGATGCCGGCGCGGTGCAGGGCGTCCACGAGATACCGGAAGTCGTCCGGGGTGCCCATCCGGGATGTCGGCGCGTAGAAGCCGGTGACCTGATAGCCCCAGGAGCCGCCGAAGGGATGCTCCGCGACCGGCATCAGCTCGACATGGGTGAAGCCCAGATCCTTGACATAGGCGGGCAGCTGGGAAGCGAGCTGACGATACGTCAGGCCGGGCCGCCAGGAGGCAAGATGGATCTCGTAGACGGAGAACGGCGCCTCGTGCACGGGGCGGTCGGCCCGGTGCGCCATCCATTCCTCGTCGTGCCACACATGGTGCGACTCGGTCACGATGGAGGCGGTCGCCGGCGGCACCTCGGTGCGCCGGGCCATCGGGTCGGCGCGCAGCGTGTGCGACCCGTCGGGCCGGGTGATGTCGAATTTGTAGAGCGCGCCCTCGCCGATCCCCGGCACGAACAGCTCCCACACGCCGGTGGAGCCGAGCGAGCGCATCGGGAGGCTCGTACCGTCCCAGTAGGTGAAGTCGCCGGTGACCCGCACCCCCCGGGCATTGGGCGCCCATACGGTGAAGCGGGTGCCGGTCACGTTCTGGTGGATCATGGGCTGGGCGCCGAGGACCTTCCACAGCTCCTCGTGCCGGCCCTCGCCGATCAGATGCAGATCGAGATCCCCGAGGGCGGGCAGGAAGCGGTACGGGTCCTGGATCTCCAGCTCGTCGGGCTCCGCGTCGTCGTCGCCGTAGCGGACGAGCAGCGAGTACTCCGGCACGGCGCGCAGCGGCAGGACCCCGGAGAAGAGGCCGTCCCCGTCATCGTTCAGCTCGGCCCGCATCTCCTTGGAGACGACGGTCACGGCGCGCGCGTACGGCCGCAGCGCGCGGAAGAGCACTCCGTCCTCCGTCGGGTGCGCGCCCAGCAGTGCGTGCGGATCGTGGTGCGAGCCGGTGAGCAGCCGCTCCCGGTCGCCGTCGTCCAGCGGCCGCGCGGCCCGCACCCCGCGGTCGCCCGCGTCCTTGCGCGGCTTGGGGGCCGTGGGAGACGCGGGGGCGGCGCCGCCCTTGGCGGGCTGGGGGCGCTTGCGGCGCGCGGACTGCTTTCCCGCGGCCGGGGCGGGGACCGGGGCCGGGAGGGAGGTGATGGGGTGCTCTGGCTCGGACGGGCTGTCGGACGGCGGGCGGGCGGTCACGGGAGCTGCCTCCTCGGCGGGCTTGGGTACGGGACGGTCGGATGCGGATGCGGTGGGGGACGCGGTTGGGGACACGGACGCGGATGCGGACGGGGACGGGGATGGGGTCGGGGGTGGTGGGGACCGGTGTGGCGCCGGGGGCGGGACCGCGGGGATGCGGCCGGTGGGACGTCAGGGGCGGTACGGGACCGGCGCCCGCGGCCCCCGGCGCGGCGGCCGCCCCGCCGTCAGGCGTCGCCCGCCAGCCGGCGGATCGCCGCCATCGGGACCGGCAGCCAGTCGGGGCGGTGTCTCGCCTCGTACAGGACCTCGTAGACCGCCTTGTCCGTCTCGTACGCCCGCAGCAGCTCGGGCTCCGCGCGCGGGTCGATGCCGGAGGACAGGGCATATCCCTCGCAGTACGCCGCCCGGCAGCGCGCCGCCCAGTCCGGGCGCCACGGCTCGTGGGAGCGGGCCGCGTAGTCGAAGGAACGGAGCATGCCCGCGACATCGCGGACCGGTGGCTGAGGGCGGCGCCGCTCCGCCAGCGGCCTGGCCGGCTCGCCCTCGAAGTCGATGACCGACCATCTGCCGTCCGGAGTCCGCAGGGCCTGCCCGAGGTGCAGATCGCCGTGGACGCGCTGGGCCGGCCTGGCGCGCCCCGCCTCGTCGAGCCTGGCGAGCGCGCCGAAGGCGGTGCGCAGCCCGGGGACGTACTGCCGCAGGGTCGGCACCGCCTGCGCCGCCGCCTCCAGGCGCTCGGACATCCCGCTCGCCAGCTGCGCGGTCTGCCGGCGGCCCAGGGTCACCGTCGGCAGGGCGGCGGCGAGCGCGGTGTGCACCTCGGCGGTCGCCCGCCCCAGGGCGCGGGCCTCCGTGGTGAACTCGCGGCCGCCCGCCAGCGCCGCCAGCGCCAGCTGCCAGCCGTCCTGGGAGCCGCGCAGATAGGGCTGGAGCACGCCGAGGGTGAGGGAGTCCCCGCTGCCCGACGGGTCGGCCGCCTCGAACCAGCCCACGGGCGCGGGCACCCGGTCGCAGCCTTCCGCCGCCAGGGCCAGCGGCAGTTCCAGATCCGGATGCGGGCCGGGGAAGACCCGGCGGAGGATCTTCAGAATGTAGGCGTCCCCGTAGACCAGGGAGGAGTTCGACTGCTCGGCGCCGAGGAGCCGGCCGGTGAGCCCGGCCGGGATCGCGCCCGCCCGGTCGAACCGCAGCGGCCCCAGCGCGCCGGGGTTGCGCAATCGTTCCAGCAGAAGGTCGGCGAGGCGTGGATCGTGCAGTCCCTCGTAGACGGTACGGCCGGTCAGCGGCCCCTGCGTCGCATGGCCGATCAGCGCGGACGCGAGATACGGCGGCAGCGCCTTCCGCACCCCGAGCAGCAGCTGGTAGCAGTCACCGGCCGACGGCGCCACCGAGGGGGTGGAAGACGGGATCGACGGCGGCGGCCCGGAGGCACCCCGCTGCTCGACCCGTACGAGCAGATGCAGCAGACCCGGACCCCCCGGTTCCATGGGCAGCAGCTCGGTGACCGCCACCGGCACGAAACCGGTGATCTGCCGGCCCTTGCCCGCGAACCAGCGCTGGCGGGGCAGCCAGTCATGGAGCAGCGGCGCGAGCGAGCCGGCCAGCGCTCTCGCGTCGGCGGGTGACACGGCGGGCGAGGCGGCGGGCGAGGCGGCGGCGAGGAACGGGGTAGTCCGGGTGGATGCAGCCTTCGACATGGCATCGCGTCCTTTCCCCGGGCACACCACAGGATGCGCAGAGTGTCCCGGATTGCGGCAATGGCTGTCCGGCTGTGCGGGACGTGTCGGGTGAGGATGATCCGTACGGCTTGATTCCGTACGAAACTCGATCGAACTGGATGTGAGGGAGGGTGCCCCGTGCGGGGCGGTGGAAACCGCCCCGCACGGGGCCACGGGTTAACACCGTGTCACGAGGACGCGATGTCCTTCCTGAGCCGGAACCAGTAGAAGCCGTGGCCCGCGAGCGTCAGCAGGTAGGGCCATTCCCCGATGGCGGGGAAGCGCACCCCGCCGATCAGCTCCACCGGATGACGCCCGCTGAAGGCCTTCAGATCGAGCTCAGTCGGCTGTGCGAAGCGTGAGAAATTGTGCACGCAGAGCACCAGATCGTCGCCGTCCCCCTCTTGGGAGGGCGCCTCGCGCAGGAAGGCGAGTACCGCCGGGTTCGACGACGGCAGCTCGGTGTACGAGCCGAGCCCGAAGGCGTGGTTCTGCTTCCGGATCTCGATCATCCGGCGGGTCCAGTGCAGCAGCGAGGACGGCGACGCCATCGACGCCTCCACGTTGGTGACCTGGTAGCCGTAGATCGGGTCCATGATCGTCGGCAGATAGAGCCGCCCGGGGTCGCTGGAGGAGAATCCCGCGTTCCGGTCGGGGGTCCACTGCATCGGGGTCCGCACGGCGTCCCGGTCGCCGAGCCAGATGTTGTCGCCCATCCCGATCTCGTCCCCGTAATAGAGGATCGGCGAGCCCGGCAGCGACAGCAGCAGAGCGGTGAACAGCTCGATCTGGTTGCGGTCGTTGTCCAGCAGCGGGGCGAGCCGGCGCCGGATGCCGATGTTCGCGCGCATCCGCGGGTCCTTGGCGTACTCCGCGTACATGTAGTCGCGCTCTTCGTCCGTGACCATTTCGAGGGTGAGCTCGTCGTGGTTGCGCAGGAAGATGCCCCACTGGCAGCCCGTCGGGATCGCCGGGGTCTTCGCCAGGATTTCCGAGACCGGGTAGCGGGACTCGCGCCGTACGGCCATGAAGATCCGCGGCATGACGGGGAAGTGGAACGCCATATGGCATTCGTCGCCGCCGGCCGCGTAGTCCCCGAAGTAGTCGACGACATCCTCGGGCCACTGGTTGGCCTCGGCGAGGATCACCGTGTCGGGGTAGTTGGCGTCGATCTCCTTCCGGACCCGCTTGAGGAACTCGTGGGTGGCCGGGAGGTTCTCGCAGTTGGTGTTCTCACGCTGGTACAGATACGGCACGGCGTCCAGCCGGAAGCCGTCGATGCCCAGGTCCAGCCAGAAGCGCAGCGCGGAGACGATCTCCTCCTGCACCGCCGGGTTCTCGTAGTTGAGATCCGGCTGGTGGGAGAAGAACCGGTGCCAGTAGTACTGCTTGCGCACCGGGTCGAAGGTCCAGTTGGACGTCTCCGTGTCGACGAAGATGATCCGGGCGTCCTGGTACTGCTTGTCGTCGTCGGCCCAGACGTAGTAGTCGCCGTACGGCCCGTCGGGGTCCTTGCGGGACTCCTGGAACCAGTCGTGCTGATCGCTCGTGTGGTTCATGACAAAGTCGATGATCACGCGCATGCCGCGCTGGTGCGCGGCGTCGACGAACTCCACGAAGTCGGCGAGATCGCCGAATTCGGGGAGCACCGCCGTGTAGTCGGACACGTCGTAGCCACCGTCGCGCAGCGGCGACTTGAAGAACGGCGGCAGCCAGAGACAGTCGACCCCGAGCCACTGGAGATAGTCCAGTTTGGCGGTGATGCCCTTGAGGTCACCGATGCCGTCGCCATTGCTGTCCTGGAACGAACGCACCAGGACCTCGTAGAAGACGGCTCGCTTGAACCAGTCGGGATCGCGGTCCTTGGCCGGGGTGTCCTCGAAGGTGTCGTGGACGGGCTCATTGACGATCATGTTGTGGGTGACCCTCCGATCGGCGGGGACGGTCGCAGCACCACGATGTGCGCGGGCGTGACGCCCGGCTCTAGGCGCACATAGTTGGCTCTGCCCCAGTGATAGGTCTCGCCGGTGAGCTCATCGCGCACCGGGGCGGTCTCGTGCCGGTCGAGGCCGAGCCGCTCCATGTCCAACGAGACCGTCGCCTCCTGGGTGTGGTGAGGGTCGAGGTTCACGACCACCAGAACGATGTTCGAGCCTGACCGCTTGCTGTACGCGATGACCGCGTCGTTGTCGGCATGGTGGAAGTGGATGTCGCGCAGCTGCTGCAGGGCGGGATGGCGCCGTCTGATCCGGTTGAGCGTGGTGATCAGCGGGGCGATGGTGCGGCCCTCACGCTCGGCCGCATCCCAGTCCCGGGGCCTCAGCTGGTACTTCTCCGAGTCAAGGTACTCCTCGCTGCCCGGCTTGGCAGGGCTGTTCTCGCAGAGTTCATATCCCGCGTACACGCCCCATGTCGGCACCATCGTCGCGGCCAGCACGGCCCGCACCTCGAACGCCGGGCGGCCGCCCTCCTGGAGATAGGCGTGCAGGATGTCCGGAGTGTTCACGAAGAAGTTGGGCCGCATGTACGAGGCGGACTCACCGGACAGCTCGATGAGGTAGTCGGTGAGCTCCTGCTTGGTGTTGCGCCAGGTGAAGTACGTATACGACTGCTGGAAGCCGACCGCGCCCAGGGTGCGCATCATCGCGGGCCGGGTGAAGGCCTCGGCCAGGAAGATCACATCGGGATCGGTGCGGTTGATGTTCGCGATGACCTTCTCCCAGAAGACCACCGGCTTCGTGTGCGGATTGTCGACGCGGAAGATCCGTACACCGTGGGTCATCCAGTGGCGCAGCACGCGCGTGGTCTCCCGGACCAGGCCGCGCAGATCGCGGTCGAAGTCGATCGGGTAGATGTCCTGGTACTTCTTCGGCGGGTTCTCGGCGTAGGCGATGGAGCCGTCCGCGCGGTGGTGGAACCAGTCGGGGTGCTTGGCGACCCAGGGGTGGTCGGGGGAGCACTGGAGCGCGAAGTCCAGCGCGACCTCCATCCGCAGTGTGCGCGCCGTCTCCACGAAGTGGTCGAAGTCCTCGATCGTTCCCAGGTCGGGGTGGACCGCGTCATGGCCGCCCTCGGCGGAGCCGATCGCCCAGGGCACGCCGACATCCTCGGGACCGGGATCGAGGGAGTTGTTGGGGCCCTTGCGGTACGTGGTGCCGATGGGGTGGATCGGCGGCAGGTACACGACGTCGAAGCCCATCGCGGCGACCGCGGGCAGCCGCTCGGCGGCCGTTCTGAACGTGCCGCTGACCGGCGGCTCGCCCTCTCTGACGACCGCGCCCTCGGAGCGCGGGAACAGCTCGTACCAGGAGCCGAACAGCGCCCGCGGGCGCTCGACCAGCAGCGGCGCCGGGCGCGAGGAGCTGACCAGCTCGCGCAGCGGATGGCGGGCGAGGGCCGCGTCGGCCTCGGGGGAGAGCGCGGCGGCGAGCCGGGACGTGGCGGGGAGCGACTCGTCCCGCAGGGCGTCGACGGCGGCCAGCACGGCTTCCCGGCCTTCGCGCTTCGGTACGCCGGCGGCGGCCCGCTCGTACAGCTCGGCGCCCTCCGCGAGGACGAGAGCGGTGTCGATGTCCGCCGGGATCTTGATGCCGGCTGCGTGGCGCCAGGTGGCGACGGGATCGCTCCACGCTTCGACGGTGTAGGTCCAGCTGCCTTCCTCCGTGGGGGTGACCTCGGCGCCCCAGCGGTCCGTGCCGGGGGCGAGCTCGTGCATGGGGGTCCAGGGGCCCGGGTGGCCCCCTGGATCCAGCAGGACGACATTGGCCGCGACGGCGTCATGGCCCTCGCGGAAGACGGTCGCGGTGACCTGGAAGGACTCACCGCTCACCGCCTTCGCGGGGCGTCTGCCGCAGTCGACGAGCGGGCGTACGTCCAGGACGGGAATGCGACCAATCAGCGGTTTCACTGGATCACCTGAGGGCTGTGCGGGCTTGACAGGCATGGCAGGTCGAGCGGGTTGGGAACCTTTACGGGGTTTTGATGTTCTTTGTAGCTGCTCGGTAGACGACTGGGAGGCTGCGGGCATGGCCGCTCCTGTCCGCGTTCACTCGAATAGCGCTGGAATCGCCCGGAATCGTGTGGAGACGCGCTCGTGTGCCGTGCGTAAGGGCTGTGCGGGTGCGCCGTGCGGGTGGACCGTGTGTACCGGAGGAGCCTTCCCCCTCCATTCGGGTGAGCAATCCGGTGTTTTGTTAATTGCCGGGGCGCGGAGAAAGACACCCGTTGCTTTATCGGATGCCCCGCCGGGGCGCGGAAACCCCGGGACATGTGCGCGGATGCGCCGTGGTTGCCGAGGGCGAGGTGCGACTACCGTCGGAGGGACGGCGGGGCCGCACCCCGTGGCGCGTCCCCTCCGGCTCGTACGTCCCCTGCGAAGGTGGAACACGTGAAGGCAATCCGTCGGTTCACCGTCCGCCCCGTCCTGCCCGAACCACTCCAACCGCTCAGCGACCTCGCCCGTAATCTGCGCTGGTCCTGGCACACCGAGACCCGTGAGCTCTTCGAAGCCGTCGATCCCGCCGGCTGGCGAGCCGCCGACGGCGACCCCGTACGGCTGCTCGGGGCCGTATCCGCCGCCCGCCTCGCCGAGCTGGCCGGGGACCGTCCCTTTCTGGACAGACTGACCGCCGCCGCCGACGATCTCGACACCTATCTGCGCGGCGAGCGCTGGTACCAGGCGCGCGACGGCCAGGGCGCCGAGCTGCCCGCCGCCGTCGGCTACTTCTCGCCCGAGTTCGGGGTCACCGCGGCCCTGCCGCAGTACTCCGGCGGCCTCGGCATCCTCGCCGGCGACCATCTCAAGGCCGCCAGCGACCTCGGCGTACCGCTCATCGGTGTCGGCCTGCTCTACCGGCACGGCTACTTCCGCCAGTCGCTGTCCCGGGACGGCTGGCAGCAGGAGCAGTATCCGGTCCTCGACCCCAACGAACTGCCGCTCACCCTGGTGCGCGAGGAGGACGGCACACCCGCCCAGGTCGTCCTCACCCTGCCGGGCCGGCGGGCGCTGCGCGCCTGTATCTGGCAGGCGCACGTCGGGCGCGTGCCGCTGCTGATGCTCGACTCGGACGTCGAGGAGAACGGTCCGGGCGAGCGCGATGTCACCGACCGGCTCTACGGCGGCGGCAGCGAGCACCGCCTCCTCCAGGAGATGCTGCTCGGCATCGGCGGGGTCCGGGCCGTGCGCACGTACTGCCGGCTCACCGGCCACCCCGCGCCCGAGGTGTTCCACACCAACGAGGGCCACGCCGGATTCCTCGGCCTGGAGCGCATCAGGGAACTCGCCGGCACCGGCCTCGGCTTCGACGCCGCGCTGGAGGTCGTCCGGGCCGGCACGGTCTTCACCACCCACACCCCGGTGCCCGCCGGGATCGACCGGTTCGACCGCGAGCTGATCGCCCGCCACTTCGGGGACGACGGCGAACTGCCCGGCGTGGACGCGGAGCGGATCCTCGGCCTCGGCCTGGAGACCTATCCGGGCGGCCGGCCGAACCTCTTCAACATGGCCGTGATGGGACTGCGGCTCGCCCAGCGGGCCAACGGCGTCTCCGCCCTGCACGGCGCCGTCAGCCGGGAGATGTTCGCCGGGCTCTGGCCCGGCTTCGACCCCGAGGAGGTGCCGATCACCTCCGTCACCAACGGGGTGCACGCGCCGACCTGGGTCGCGCCCGAGGTCGCCCGGCTGGGCGCGGCGGGGGCGTCCGGGGCAGCGGGGGCCGCGAGCGCGGGCTCCGGGAGCGGCTCGTCGCGCTGGGACGCCGGATCCGAGATCCCCGACGGCGATCTGTGGGACGTGCGCCGCGTCCTGCGCGAGCAGCTGGTGACCGAGGTACGCAAGCGGCTGCACGCGTCCTGGCGGCTGCGCGGCGCCCAGGCCGCCGAGCTGGGCTGGATCGACGGCGTGCTCGACCCGGACGTCCTCACCATCGGCTTCGCCCGCCGGGTGCCCTCGTACAAACGCCTCACCCTGATGCTGAGCGACCGCGACCGGCTGCGGGCGCTGCTGCTCCACCCGGAGCGGCCGGTGCAGATCGTGGTCGCCGGCAAGGCGCATCCGGCGGACGACGGCGGCAAGCGGCTGGTGCAGGAGCTGGTGCGGTTCGCGGACGATCCGCGGGTGCGCCACCGCATCGTCTTCCTGCCCGACTACGGCATGGCGATGGCGCAGAAGCTCTATCCGGGCTGCGACGTCTGGCTGAACAATCCGCTGCGGCCGCTGGAGGCGTGCGGCACCAGCGGAATGAAGGCCGCGCTCAACGGCTGTCTCAACCTGTCGGTCCTGGACGGCTGGTGGGACGAGTGGTTCGAGCCGGACTTCGGCTGGGCCATCCCCACCGCGGACGCCTCGACCTCCGACGAGCACCGCAGGGACGAACTGGAGGCGAACGCCCTCTACGAGCTGATCGAGGACCGGGTCGCGCCCCGCTTCTACGACCGGGGCGCCGGCGGGCTGCCCGACCGCTGGATCGCGATGGTCCGCCGCACGCTGGGCACGCTCGGCCCCAAGCTGCTCGCCGACCGGATGGTCCGCGAGTACGTGGAACGGCTGTACGCCCCCGCCGCCCACGCCCACCGCCTCCTGGACACCGGCACCGCGACGGAGCTGGCGGCCTGGAAGGACCGGACGCGCGCGCTCTGGCCGCGGGTCTCCGTCGACCATGCCGAGGCCGTGGCGGCGACCGCCGTCGGCAGCACCGCCGAGCTGGGCTCCACGCTCTCCCTGCGGGTACGGATCGGCCTGGGCGAACTCGACCCGGACGATGTGGAAGTACAGGCCGTCGCGGGACGGGTGGGCTCCGACGACGCGATCGTGGACGCCCGGTCCTTCCCGCTGAAGCCGGCCGGCGGGCCCGACATAGAGGGCCGCTGGATGTACGAGGGGCCGCTCGCCCTGGACCGTACGGGCCCCTACGGCTACACGGTCCGCGTGCTGCCGGCCCATCCGCTGCTCGCCACCAGCGCGGATCTGGGGCTGGTCGCCCTGCCGACGGAGGCGACGGGGGAGGGCGCGGGCGTGCTGATGCGCTGACGGACGCGCCGGCCGGCGCGTTGACCGAGGATCAGGGCCGGGCACCGCGGGTGCCCGGCCCTTCGCGTGGGCCCACGGAGGAACCTGACGTTCCATAGGTCCAGACCTTGACGTGTTCATGCGATGGTTCTAGGTTCCTCAGTCAATAACGGGTTCACAACTCCACTCAATGTTCACATGAGTGAACGGAGTTGCGGGCCGTCCATCTGACCGGAAGGCACCCCCACATGCGCCCCGGATCCATCCCCAGATTCCTCGGACTCTCCGCAGCCCTGGCCGGCGTGATCGCCGCGGCCTTCATGGCTCCCGCCTCCGCCGCGAAGGCGCCGGAGGCCCGGGTCTCGGCCACGAAGACGGCGGCCGTCGCCGCCGCCCCGGCGAACTTCACCCACCCCGGCGTGAACCTCAGCACCGCCCAGCTCGACTTCGTACGGGGCAAGGTGCAGGCCGGGGCGCAGCCCTGGAAGGCCGCGTACGACCAGATGATGGCGAGCAGGTACGCCTCCCTGACGCGGACGGCCAAGCCGCGCGCGATCGTCGAGTGCGGCTCGTACTCCAACCCCAACTACGGCTGCACGGACGAGCGCGAGGACGCGATTGCCGCCTACACCGACGCGCTGGCCTGGTACATCACCCGCGACGAGCGGTACGCGAAGAAGTCCATCGAGCTGATGGACGCCTGGTCCAACTCCATCCAGGACCACACCAACAGCAACGCCCCGCTCCAGACCGGCTGGGCCGGCTCCTCGTGGCCCAAGGCCGCGGAGATCATCAAGCACGTCTACGGCAACTGGCCCAACTCCGGTCGTTTCAGCACCATGCTGCGCAACGTCTATCTGCCCAAAATCATCAACGGCTCCAACTCCAACGGGAACTGGGAGCTGACCATGATGGAGGCGGCGGTCAGCATCTCCGTCTACCTCGATGACGCGGCCAGCTACGACAAGGCGATCGGCAAGTACCTCGTCCGCGTGCCCGCGTACATCTATCTGTCCTCCGACGGCGCGCTGCCCAAGACCGTGCCCAGCCAGAACCTGGACACCCGCGACAAGATCGTCAACTACTGGCAGGGCCAGGGGACCTTCGTCACCGGTCTCACCCAGGAGACCTGCCGCGACTTCGTCCACACCGGCTACGGCATCTCGTCCGTCTCGCATGTCTTCGAGACCGCCCGTCTCCAGGGACAGGACCTCTTCCCGCAGGTCGGCGAGCGGCTGCGGCAGGCGCTCGGCTTCCAGTCCAAGTACGAGGTGCAGGCCGAGCCCGTGCCGTCGTCGCTGTGCGGCGGCAGCGTGACCCGCGGTCTCGGGCCCATCACCGAGGTCGGCTACAACGCCCTCAACACCCGGCTGGGCTACGCGATGACCAACACCCAGCGCCTCACCGAGCAGCAGCGGCCCTCCGGGACCAACAACCTGTTCGTGGCCTGGGAGACCCTGACGAACGCGAGCAACCCGAACTAGCAGGACAGTGGCCGACGACAGAGCCGCCCGGGGTGTGTGGCACCCCGGGCGGCTCGTTTGCGTCAAGCGGTTGTGCGGTCGGGACTCAGGCCCCGCTCGGACAGGCTCAGGCTCAGAAGGTGAGCTTGAAGCTGTTGATGCGGCCGACGTCCTGCGCCGCGACATCCTGGACCCGCAGCTTCCAGGCACCGTTGGCGACCTCGGAGGAGGCGTTCACGGTGTAGGTCTCCACGACGTTGTCCGCCGAGTCGCCGCTGCTGGAGTTCTTCACGCGGTACGCGGTGCCGTCCGGCGCGACCAGGTCGATGACCAGGTCACCGCGCCAGGTGTGCGTGATGTCCACGCCGACCTGGAGGGCGGCGGGGGCGTTGCCGGTGATTCCGGTGACGTTGACGGTCGAGGTGACCGCCGCGCCGGCGTCCGGGATGGTGACGGCCGTGGTGCTCTCGAAGACCGTGCCGCCTCCGCCACCGCCGCCGCCGGGACGGGTGCCGACCGCGATACCGGCCCAGGCGTCCGCGACGGACTTGTACTCGGCGCTGGCGGTGCCGTACAGCTCACCGGCGACCGCGAGGGTGCCCGTGCGGGCCGCCGCGTAGTTCGTCGTGGAGGTGAACTTCGTGGCGAGCGCCTTGAACCAGATCTGCTCGGCCTTCGCCCGGCCGATGCCGGTCACCGGCAGACCGTCGGAGGTCGCGGAGTTGTACGAGACACCGTTGACGACCTTGGCGCCGCTGCCCTCGGAGAGCAGGTAGAACCAGTGGTTGGCCGGGCCCGAGGAGTAGTGGACGTCGACGCTGCCGATGCCGGAGTACCAGTAGTCCTTGGAGGCGCCGTCCTTGCTCGGCTTGTCCATGTACCGCAGCGGCGTGCCGTTGCCGTTGATGTCGATCTTCTCGCCGACCAGGTAGTCACCCGGGTCCTGCGGGCTGTTCGCGTAGAACTCGACCGCCGCGGCGAAGATGTCGGAGGTGGCCTCGTTCAGACCGCCGGACTCACCGCTGTAGACCAGGCCGGCCGTGTTGGCGGTGACGCCGTGGGACATCTCGTGGGCGGCCACGTCGATGGACGTCAGCGGCTTGGCGTTGCCCGTGCCGTCGCCGTACGTCATGCAGAAGCAGCTGTCCTGCCAGAAGGCGTTGACGTAGCCGCTGCTGTAGTGGACGCGGGAGTACGCGCCGACACCGTCACCGCGGATACCGGTGCGGCCGTGCACGTTCTTGAAGTAGTCCCACGTCTCGCCGGCGCCGTACGCGGCGTCCGCGCCCGCGGTCTCCAGGTTGGCCGGGGCGCCGTTGCCCCAGACGTCGGTGGAGTTCGAGAAGAGGGTGCCGGTGCCCGAGGTGCCGCGGTTCAGGTTGTACGTCTTGTGGCTGCCGCGGGTGCCGTCGGTCAGGTTGTACGTCGACCCCGACTGGGTGGAGCCGATGCTGACCTGGCCGCTGTACTGCGTGTTGCCCACGCCCGTCTCGACGCCCTGCCACTCGTAGATCTTCTTGCCGGTGGCGGCGTCGGTGACGACGTGCAGCTCGTTCGGGGTGCCGTCGTGCTGGAGGCCGCCGACGACGGTCTCGAAGGCGAGGGTGGGCTTGCCCTGCGCCATCCACACGACCTTGCGCGGGGCGCGGTCGGCCTCGGCCTTCTTCGAACCGTCCGCCGCGGCGGCGCTCAGCGCCTGCTTCTCGGCGGCGGCCGGGGCGATGTCCGCAGTGGTGGCGACGTCCTTGAGGGCGGACCGCGACGCCTTGCTGACGGACTGGGTCGCGCCCGCCTTCGTCGCCGCTACCACGAGGTCACCGCCGAGGACCGGAAGGCCCTTGTAGGTGCGCTCGTAGCGGGTGTGCGTCGTGCCGTCGACGTCCTGGAGGACGTCACGGACAACGAGCTTCTCCTGCGTGCCGAGACCGAGGTCCTTGGCGGTGGCCGCCTTGGTGGCGTCGGCCTCGCGTATCAGCGCGGCGCGCTGAGCGGGAGAGAGATCGCGCGGCAGCGCACCGGGGTCGGCCTTGCCGGCCACCGGTGCGGCGGGAGCGGTGTCGGGCTGCGCGGTGGCGGTGCCGGCCTGCACACCGACGGTGAGCAGCGCTGCTGCGGCGATCAGAGCGCCGGTCGCGGTGGCGCGACGGCTGGGCGTGGATCTCACGCGAACTCCTTCTGCGAGGGGGGTACCGGGCCGCTCGGTGGGCCGCCCGGAAGTGCACGCGGAGCAAGGTGGTGCGAAGAACGGGGGAAGAGTGGCAGTCGTGACGCCTCGCTGTCAGGACCGCGTCAACAAGTTGGCCGGAAATCGTCCGCTGCCCGAAAGCGCTTGTTCGTTAAGCGGACGTTTCGTCGATCATCATCGCAACGCCGCCAAGGGTTCGCCCCACTGCTTCAAAGAGTCTGTGGAGAACCAGTTCGAAGTTGGCGTATGTGAACGGGGTGTTGAACGGAGCATGCGTGAAGGCTGACGCGATCGGTTCGTAACGTGGCTGGATTTATACCATCCACTCGTCGCCGAAGACCGGGCCGGACGGCCGGAGTCAGGCGGTGGGCCGGTAGGAGTCGATCAACCGGGCCAGATGGCTGCCCGCGATGCGCAGGGGTTCGTCGCTCCGTGAGACCTGGGCGGCCAGTTCGGCGCCCTCCAGGGCGCTGATCACCGTGTGACCCAGATCGAGGGCGTCCTGCTCGGCGATGCCGGCGCGGCGGAGGGTGTCGGACACGAGGCCCCGCCAGTGCTCGAAGGCCTGCGCGGCGGCCTGTTGGATGTCCGGGGCGCGGCCCGCCGTGCCCAGGGCGGTGGCGGTGACCGGGCAGCCGTCGAGCCAGTCGGAGGCGCGCAGGCCCTCCGCGAGGCTCCGGGTGCAGGCGACGACCGCCTTCGCCGGGTCCTCTTCGCTGTCCAGTACCTCGCGCAGGATGCCGGCGAACTCCTGGTCGCCGTGGTGGACCGCCGCGACGGCCAACTCCTGCTTCCCGCCGGGGAAGAAGTGGTAGACGGAGCCGAGCGTGGCGCCGGCCTCCTGGGCGATCTGCTTGATCCCCGACCCGTCGTACCCCTGTCGCTGCATCAGGCGCGAGGCCGCACGGACGACTCGCTCGCGCGTGCCGAGGGCGGCGTCGGGGCCCGGGGTCCTGTCGTCTCGCGGCTTCGTCTTCACCGGCCCAGGTTATCGGATAGAGCGTTCGTTCCAGTGGCATGCTAGGTTCCCTCCTGGATAGAGCGTTCGTTCTAGAGGGGGTATCCCATGAACAAGCAGACCGGCACCGGCACCGGCAACGTCACTGTCATCGGCCTGGGTCCGATGGGCCAGGCGATGGTGCGGGCGTTCCTGGACGACGGCCGCCAGGTGACCGTGTGGAACAGGACCGCGAGCAGGGCGGACGAGCTGGTGGCCCGGGGCGCGATCCGCGCGGCCACCGTCGAGGAGGCGCTGACCGCCAACGAGCTGGTGATCCTCAGCCTGACGGACTACGACGCGATGTACGCGATCCTCGGACCCGCCGCCGGGTCGCTCTCCGGGCGGGTCCTCGTCAACCTCAGCTCGGACACACCCGCGAAGGCCCGCGAGGCCGCCGGCTGGGCGGCCGGCCACGGCGCCCGCTATCTCGCCGGCGGTGTGCAGGTGCCGCCCTCGGGCATCGGCACACCGGAGTCGTCCACCTTCTACAGCGGCCCCAAGGACGTCTTCGAGGCGCACGCCGGCAGCCTGGCGGTGCTGACCGGCACCGACTACCGCGGCGAGGACCCGGGGCTGGCCCCGCTGTACTACCAGATGCAGATGGACATCTTCTGGACCGCGATGACCAGTTATCTGCACGCCCTCGCGGTGGCCGACGCGAACGGCATCTCTGCCGCGGAGTTCCTGCCGTACGCCACGTCCACGGTCTCCTCGCTGCCGGGCTTCCTCGCGTTCTACGCGCCCCGGATCGACGGCGGCGAGCACCCCGGCGACGTGGACAAGCTCGCCATGGGCGTGGCGAGCGTCGACCACATCGTCCACACGACCAAGGACGCCGGGGTCGACACCGCGCTGCCGGAGGCGGTGCTCGGTCTCTTCCGGCGGGGCGTGGCGGCCGGCCACGCGGATGACAGCTTCACCAGCTTGATCGAGGTCTTCGGGCGGACCGCCCCGTAGGCTCGGTCCATCCCGTGGGGCAAGCCGTGAAGTGCGTCACAGTGCCGTGAGTGGGCGGTGTCTGTCGTTCAGGGCTTGGTGCCGGCAACGGCCCACGCCTGTCGTTCGATCCGTGGGTGCCCCGTCGATGGGCCGGGTGGAGCGTCGCCCCGGGCGGTCCCGGGGCGACTTAGGCCACCCTTCCCTGTGGGCGTGGCCGCCTGGTAGAGATGGTGGGGTTCCGCCAGCACATCGGGAGTCTCGCCATGAACCAGGACAACGCCACCGGCCTCATCCCCTTCACGATCGATCTGACCTTCGAGGAAGTCCGGCGGCGGGCCGAGGTCGTGGCCGCGCTGGGGCCCGACTGGGATCCGGTGGCCGCCCTCCGAGGCGAGGACGAAGCGTATGCCCTCCTCTACTCGGGCCTGGACGCCGAGCAGCAGCGCACCTACGACCTGCTGGTGGCGACCGGTGTCCTGCCGGGGGAGGAGCAGGGCCGTGCGGCTGCCCATTGATCCACAGGCGGACCTCGCCCGTCGCGCCTGGGTGGCCTGCCCCGTCTGCGACGACGCCCGCCACTGCGCGACCTGCGCCGAACGCCGCAACTGCGGCGAGCACTGGCGCTATCTGATCTCCAGCAACGGGCCGGTCGTCCACCTCCAGTGCCCGCGATGCACGCACCTGTGGTCCCTGAACACCCGGCCCGGCGTCACCCGCCCCGGCGACACCACCCCCTGCTCCTGACGAATCGCGCCGCCGGCGACTGACCCCGCCCCGCGTCGGGTCAGGCCAGACTGTCGCGCCAGGCGCGGTGGAGGTCCGCGAAGTGGCCCGTGGCGGCGATCAGTTCCGCCGGCGGGCCGTCCTCGACGACACGGCCGTGCTCCATCACCAGCACCCGGTCCGCGATCTCGACCGTCGACAGACGGTGGGCGATCACCACCGCGGTGCGGCCGTGCAGGACCGTGTCCATCGCACGCTGCACCGCGCGTTCACCCGGGATGTCGAGGGAACTGGTCGCCTCGTCGAGGATGAGGACCGCCGGGTCGGCGAGCAGCGCGCGGGCGAAGGCGACCAGTTGGCGCTGTCCCGCGGAGATACGGCCGCCCCGCTTGCGTACGTCCGTGTCGTAGCCGTCCGGCAGACCGCTGATGAAGTCATGGGCGCCGATCGCCTTCGCCGCGCGCTCGATGTCCTCGCGGGAGGCGTCCGGGCGGCCGATGGCGATGTTCTCGGCGACCGTGCCGGAGAAGAGGAACGCCTCCTGGGTCACCATCACCACCCCCCGCCGCAGCTCGGGTGTGTCCAGCTCGCGCAGATCGACACCGTCGAGGAGGACCCGCCCCTGGGTGGGGTCGTAGAACCGGGCCAGCAGCTTGGCCAGCGTGGACTTGCCCGCGCCCGTCGAGCCGACGACCGCGACCGTCTGGCCGGCCGGGACCGTCAGGTCGAACGCGGGCAGGACCTCGCCGCCCGTACGGTACGCGAAGCTCACCCCGTCGAAGACGACCTCGCGGCCGGGGAGTTCACCGGTGAGCGCGGGCAGCGGCCGGGGATCCGCCGCCTCGGGCACCGAGGGCGTCTGGGCCAGCAGACCCGCGATCTTCTCCATGGAAGCGGCGGCGGACTGATACGAGTTGAGGAACATCCCGAGCCGGTCGATCGGGTCGTACAGCCGCCGCAGATACAGCACGGCCGCGGCCAGCACCCCGAGCGCCAGGGTGCCGCCCGCCACCCGGTAGGCGCCCCAGAGCACGATCCCGGCGACGGCGACGTTGGCGATGAGGCGGGAGCCGATCACATAGCGGGCCATCTCCAGGAGGGCGTCGCCGTTGCTGCGTTCATGGCGGTGGTTGAGCACATGGAAGTCCGCGTCGTTGGCGCGCTCGCGCCGGAACGCCTGCACCGGCCTGATGCCGTTCATCGTCTCCGCGAACTTGACGATGACGGCGGCGATGGCGGTGGAGCGCCGGCCGAAGACCTGGCCCGCCCGCCGCTGGTAGACCCGGACCAGCAGATACAGCGGCACGAAGGAGATCACGGCCACCGCGCCGAGACCGACATCCAGATAGAGCAGCATCGCCGAGATGTAGACGAAGGCCAGCACCACCGCGATGAGTTCCTGGAGTCCTTCGCCGAGCAGCTCGCGCAGCGACTCCACATCGGTGGTCGACCGGGAGATCAGCCGCCCGGAGGTGTACCGCTCGTGGAAGTCCACGCTCAGCGCCTGGGCATGACGGAAGATCCGGCCGCGCAGATCCAGCAGGACGTCCTGGTTGACCCGGGCGGCGGCCCGGATGAAGGCGTACTGAAAGACTCCCGAGCCCAGCGCGCAGACCAGATAGCCCGCGCCGACGGCGATCAGCGGACCGTGGTCGCCGTCCCGGAAGGCGGGCACCCCGCGGTCGATGGCGTACGCGACGATCAGCGGGCCGGCCTGGGCGGCGGCCTGCTGGAGCAGCAGGAGCAGCGCGGCCACGACGACCCTGCCGCGCCGGGCGCGCAGCAGCGACCGCAGCAGGGCGCCGGTGGCCCCCGGAGGCGCGGGCAGCGCGTCCTTGCCGAAGGGGTCGTCGGGCGGGGTGGGGGCGCCGGGAAGCGCCGCCTCGTCCCCGCTCCCGGTCGTGTCCCCGGCCCCGTCCGGAGCCGGGCCGGCGCCCTGGGTGGCGGTCGACGTGGTCATCGGATGCTCTCCTCAACGGCCTCGGCGTCGGCGTCCGATGCCGTCCCGGTCTCCGTGCCGGACATCAGCCAGGCATACTCCGCGCTGCTCCGCAGCAGTTCCTGATGGGTGCCGACCGCCGCGATCCGCCCCCGCGAGATCAGCGCCACCCGGTCGGCGAGCAGCACCGTCGACGGGCGGTGCGCCACGACCAGCGCGGTGGTCCCCTGGAGCACCCGGCGCAGCGCCGCCTCCACCAGCGCTTCCGTATGCACATCCAGCGCGGACAGCGGATCGTCCAGCACCAGGAAGCGCGGCCGCCCGATCACCGCCCTGGCGAGCGCGAGCCGCTGGCGCTGGCCGCCGGAGAGGCTGAGCCCCTGCTCGCCGACCTCGGTCCGCACCCCCTGCGGCAGATTCTGTACGAAGCCCGCCTGGGCCACGTCCAGCGCCCGCAGCAGCGCCTCCTCGTCGGCGTCCTCCGCGCCCATCCGCACGTTCTCCCCGACGCTCGCGGAGAACAGCGTCGGCTCCTCGAAGGCCACCGACACCAGCTCCCGCAGCCGCCGGCGCGGTATCAGGGCGATGTCCTCCCCGTCGAGCGTGATCCGCCCGCCGGTCACTTCGTGCAGCCGAGGTACGAGCGCGGTGAGCGTGGTCTTGCCCGAACCGGTGGCCCCGACGAGGGCCATGGTCTCCCCGGGTCTGATGTGCAGATCGACCCGCGCCAGCACGGGTACGGAGTCCTCGCCGGCGTCCGGGTAGCGGAACGAGACCCCCTCGAAGCGCAGTCCGCCGCCGGAGGCGTCCGCCGGCTTCACACGCGCGGCGTCCGCCGCCTCCGCCTCTTCCCGTACGTCCATCACTTCGAAGAACCGCTCGGTCGCCGTCGCCGACTCCTGGCTCATCGCCAGCAGGAACCCGATCGACTCCACCGGCCACCGCAGCGCCAGCGCCGTCGAGAGGAAGGCGACCAGGGTGCCCGCCGAGAGTTCGCCGTCCGCCACCTGGATCGTGCCCAGCACCAGCGCCGCGCCGATGGCCACCTCAGGAATGGCCATGATCAGCGCCCAGATGCCCGCCAGCAGCCGGGCCTTGCCCAGCTCGGTGGCGCGCAGCCGCTGCGCGAGCGCGCGGAAGGCGAGGGACTGGCTGCGGTGGCGGCCGAACCCCTTGATGATCCGGATGCCGAGCACGCCCTCCTCGACGACCGTCGTCAGATCGCCGACCTGGTCCTGCGCCCGGCGTGCGACGAGGGAGTACCGCGACTCGAAGAGCGAACACAGGATGACCAGCGGCGCGGCCGGGGCCAGCAGCACCAGCCCCAGCGACCAGTCCTGCATCAGCAGGATGATGAAGCCGGCCAGGATCGTCGTCGCGTTGACCAGCAGAAAGGTCAGCGGGAAGGCCAGGAACATCCGCAGCAGCATCAGATCCGTCGTCCCGCGCGAGAGCAACTGGCCCGACGGCCAGCGGTCGTGGAAGGCGACGGGAAGGCGCTGGAGATGCCGGTAGAGATCGGCCCGCATCGCGGCCTCCACCCCGGCCAGCGGTCTGGCCACCAGCCACCGCCGGAAACCGAACAGCACCGCCTCGACGATCCCGAGCACCAGCAGGACGAACGCCCCCAGCCAGACGCCGCCCGGATCCCGGTCCGCGACCGGCCCGTCCACCATCCACTTCAGTACGAGGGGGAACACCAAGCCGAGGCAGGATGCGACGATCGCGACAAATGCCGCACTGAAGAGACGTGTTCGCACCGGGCGTACGTACGGCCACAGCCGCAGGAGTGAACGTGCGGCGGACCGGTGCTCGGTGGCTTCGTGTGTTTCGGACATCAGGAGCGAGCCTACGGTTTGCCACTGACATCGCCCATGTGATTTTCCGCCGGTCGCCGTCATGGTCACCGGGTCGTACCACCGCATCAACCGATCGGCTGATGCGCGGTCGAGCGCGACGGCGGATGTTCCTCGCCCCCGCCGGGTGCGACCCTCGGCGCATGGCGATTATCGAAGTGACCGGCCTGCGCAAGGCATACGGCGCCACGGCCGCCGTGGACGGGGTGTCCTTCGCCGTCGAGGAGGGCGAGATCTTCGGAATCCTCGGCCCCAACGGCGCGGGGAAGACGACGACCGTCGAATGCGTCGAGGGGCTGCGGATCCCCGACGCCGGTACGGTCCGGGTGGCGGGGCTCGATCCGGTCGCCGACCACGAGCGGGTGACGCGGATTCTCGGCGCCCAGCTCCAGGAGAGCGAGCTGCAGCCCAAACTGACCGTGCGGGAGGCGCTGGAGCTGTACGCCGCGTTCTACCCGAAGCCCGCCGACTGGCGGCCGCTCGCCGAGCGTCTCGGGCTCACCCCGAAGCTCACGACGCGGTTCGCGAAGCTGTCCGGCGGCCAGAAGCAGCGGCTGTTCATCGCGCTCGCCCTGATCGGCAACCCGCGTGTCGTCGTACTCGACGAGCTGACCACCGCACTCGACCCGCGTGCCCGCCGGGACACCTGGAGCCTGATCGAGGAGATACGGGACTCCGGCGTGACGGTGCTGCTCGTCACCCACTTCATGGAGGAGGCGCAGCGGCTCTGCGACCGTATCGCCGTGATCGACAAGGGCAAGGTCGCCGCGATCGACTCCCCGGCCGGGCTGATCGGCAGGTCGACCGCCTCCACCGTCATCTCCTTCACGCCCTCGCGGCCGCTCGACGACCAGGAACTCGCCGGGCTGCCGCAGGCCGCGTCGGTGGAGACCAAGGGCGACCGCGTCGTGATCAACGGCACGGACGAGACCGTCAACGCCGTGATCTCCCTGCTCGTCCGCCACCGCGTCACCGCCCATCAGCTCCGGGTCACCGAAGCCACGCTGGACGACGCGTTCCTCGACCTGACCGAGACCCCGACCGCGAGTGCCCCCGCGGCCGAAACCGGGACCGACACCCACCAGCCGGAAGAGAGGGTCTGAGATGGCCTCCGCGTCCACCGCCGTCCTCAGGACCGAGGCACGGCTCTTCCTGCGCGAGCCCGGAAGCCTCTTCTGGGTCATCCTGTTCCCGACGCTCCTGATGACGATCCTCGGGCTGATCCCGACCTTCCGGGAAGCCGACGCCGCCCTCGGCGGCCGCCGGGTCATTGATCTCTATGTCCCCATCGCCGTCCTGCTCGCCCTGATCACGGCCGGGATCCAGGCGATGCCCCCGGTCCTCACCGGCTACCGGGAGCGCGGCATCCTGCGCCGGATGTCGACCACGCCGGTACGGCCCGCCTCCCTGATCACCGCCCAGCTCACCCTGCACGGCGTGTCCGCCCTCTGCTCGGCCGTGCTCGTGATCGCCGTGGGCCGGCTCGCCTTCGACGTACGGCTGCCGGCGCAGCCCGCCGGATACGCCCTGGCCCTGGTCCTGACGACGGCGAGCGCCCTCGCGCTGGGCGCCACGGTCTCCGCCGTCTCCCGGACCCAGAAGATCGCCGGCGCCGTCGGCTCGGTCGTCTTCTTCCCCGCGATGTTCACCGCGGGCGTCTGGCTGCCGGTGCAGACGATGCCCGAGAACCTTCAGCGCATCGCGCAACTCACCCCCTTCGGCGCCGCCTCCGAGGCGCTCGACCAGGCGATGCGCGGCGGCTGGCCGGGCTGGGACCACCTCGGGGTGACGGCGCTGTGGGCGGTCCTGCTGACCGGGGCCGCGGCCCGCTGGTTCCGGTGGGAGTGAGCCGGGTCTCCGCGCGGACCACGGCCGTGCCGGGCAGGGCCGTGCCGGGCAGGGCCGTCTCCGTCGAAGAGCGCTGGGAGCAGTTCTACCGCTGGGGCCCGTACGCCCTGCTGGCCCTCGCCACCCTGATCGCGGCAGCGACCGCCGGCAGCCTGGAGATGAGCCGCACCGCGATCTACGCGGCCGGGGCGCTCGTCCTGGCCGCGGCCGCCCTCCAGCTGTGGTGGGGCCGGGCCGGGCGCGGGCAGCCCGGGCATGCCGTACCCGGCCGGATCTACTACAGCGTGCGGACCGCGCTCGCGTTCGCGCTCACCTGGCTCAACCCCTTGTTCGCCGTCTACGCGGTCCTCGGTTACTTCGACTCCGAGCGGCTGCTGCCGAAACGCGCCGTCAGACCAGGACTGATCGTCACCGCGGTGACCATGGCGGGATCGCAGGCCGGTGGCCTGCCGCCCAAAGGGGTCGTCGGCTGGACCCTCTTCGGAGGTCTCTTCGCCCTCAACGGCTTCCTGACCCTCATCTTCGCCCACCTCGCGATCAGGGAGGCCGAGGCCGCCAGAGAGAAGGCGGCCACCATGGCCGAGCTGGAGCGCGCCAACGCCCGGCTGGAACAGGCCCTCGCGGAGAACGCCGGGCTCCACGCCCAGCTCCTCGTCCAGGCGAGGGAGGCGGGTGTCGCCGACGAGCGCCGCCGGCTCGCCGCCGAGATCCACGACACCATCGCGCAGGGCCTGACCGGCATCATCGCCCAGCTCCAGGTGGTGTCGGGCGCCCCCGACGGCGCGCTCGCCCGCGAACATCTGGAGCGCGCCGCCGCTCTGGCCAGGCACAGCCTCGGCCAGGCACGCAGGTCGGTGCAGAACCTCAGCCCGGCCGAGCTGGAGAACGACGCGCTCCCCGTGGCGCTCAGGAAGACGGTCGCCGCCTGGGCCGACCACGCGGGCCTGCGGGCACGGTTCACCGTCACCGGCACGGAGGAGCCCCTGCACGACGAGGTCGCGGCGACCCTGCTCCGTATCGCCCAGGAGGCCCTGGCCAACACCGCCCGGCACGCGCGGGCCACCCGGGCCGGCGTCACCCTCTCCTACATGGGTGACGAGATCAGCCTGGACGTCCGGGACGACGGCCGCGGCTTCGACCCGGTCGCCCTGCCCCCGCGCTCCGGCACCGGCGGCTTCGGCCTGGCAGGCATGCGCGCCCGCGCCGAGCGCATCGCGGGCACCGTCACCGTCGAGTCAGGGGAGGGCCGGGGCACGGCCGTCTCGGCTCGCGTACCGTTGGTCCGCCATGGCTGACCGGACCATCACCCTGATCGTCGTCGACGACCATCCCGTCGTACGGGACGGTCTGCGCGGCATGTTCGACTCCTCGCCCGGCTTCGAGGTGCTCGGCGAGGCCGCCGACGGAGTCGAGGGCGTCGAACTCGCCACCCGGCTCGACCCCGATGTCGTCCTGATGGACCTGCGGATGCCGGGCGGCGGCGGGGTCGACGCGATTGCCGAACTGACCCGCCGCGGCGCCCGGTCCAAGGTCCTCGTCCTCACCACGTACGACACCGACTCCGACACGCTGCCCGCGATCGAGGCGGGCGCCACCGGCTACCTCCTCAAGGACGCGCCGCGCGAGGAGCTGTTCACGGCGGTACGGGCGGCCGCCGAGGGCCGTACGGTGCTCTCGCCGGCGGTCGCCTCCCGGCTGGTCTCCCGGGTGCGGACGCCGGCCGCCGCGGGCCGGGAGCCGCTGTCCGCGCGCGAGCGCGAGGTCCTCGCGCTGGTCGCCAAGGGCACCTCGAACCGGGAGATCGCCGTCGAACTGTTCATCAGCGAGGCGACGGTGAAGACCCATCTCACTCACCTCTACGCCAAGCTCGGCGTCAAGGACCGCGCGGCGGCGGTCGCGGTGGCGTACGAGCGGGGCATCCTCGGCTGACACCGCCCCCGTACCCAAGCCGCCCCCGTACCCAAGCCGGCCCCGCCACCGACGCCGCGCCCCGCGTCGGCAGCGCTCACACACGGACCTTGAACAGCAGCACCGCCCGCTCCGGCACCCGCACCCTCGCCCCGCCGACGTACACTGTCCCCGGCGCCCGCGTCTGGTCCTCCCGTGAGGTGTCGACCACCAGCTCGTACGCCTCCGCCCACGGCGGTCCCGGCAGTACGAAGTCCACCGGCCGGTCCGCCGCGTGCAGGACCGTCAGGAAACTGTCGTCCGTGATCTTCTCCCCGCGCGCGTCCCGCCCCGGGATGTCCCGCCCCGACAGGAAGAGCCCGAGCGTCGACGCCGGCGCGTACCAGTCCTGCTCCGTCATCTCCGCGCCGTGCGGGGTGAACCACGCCAGGTCCCGCAGCCCGTCGGCCGTCTGCGGCCGGCCGGAGAAGAAGGCGCGGCGGCGCAGCACGGGATGGGCGTTGCGCAGGGCGAGCAGCCGGACGGTGAGCTGGTGGAGCCCGCGCGCGTCCGGCCGCTCCAGCAGCGACCAGTCGAGCCAGCTCACCTCGTTGTCCTGGCAGTACGCGTTGTTGTTGCCGCCCTGCGTGCGGCCCATCTCGTCGCCCGCCACCAGCATCGGTACCCCGGTCGACAGCAGGAGCGTGGTGAGCAGATTGCGCTGCTGGCGCCGCCGCAGGGCGTTGACCTCGGCGTCGTCCGTCTCGCCCTCCACCCCGCAGTTCCAGGCGCGGTTGTCGTTGGTCCCGTCCCGATTGTCCTCGCCGTTGGCCTCGTTGTACTTCTGCTCGTACGAGACGAGGTCGCGCAGCGTGAATCCGTCGTGCGCGGTGACGAAGTTGACGGAGGCGTACGGCCGCCGCCCGCCCCAGGCGTACAGATCGCTCGACCCGGACAGCCGGTAGCCGAGGTCCCGTACATCCGGCAGGGCGCCGCGCCAGAAGTCCCGTACGGCGTCGCGGTAGCGGTCGTTCCACTCCGTCCAGAGCGGCGGGAACGCCCCCACCTGATAGCCGCCGTCGCCCACGTCCCACGGCTCGGCGATCAGCTTCACCCGGCGCAGCACCGGGTCCTGGGCGATCACGGCGAGGAACGGCGAGAGCATGTCGACGTCGTGCATGGAGCGGGCCAGCGCCGCCGCCAGATCGAAGCGGAAGCCGTCGACACCCATCTCGGTGACCCAGTAGCGCAGCGAATCGGTGATCAGCCGCAGCACATGGGGCTGGACCACATGGAGGGTGTTCCCACAGCCGGTGTAGTCGGTGTACCGGCGGGCATCGGCCGGGAGACGGTAGTAACCGCGGTTGTCGATCCCGCGCAGGGAGAGGGTCGGACCCAGCTCCCCGGCCTCCGCTGTGTGGTTGTAGACCACATCGAGGATGACCTCGATCCCCGCCGCGTGCAGGGCCCGCACCATCTGCTTGAACTCCTCGACCTGCTGTCCCCGGGTGCCGCCCGCCGCGTAGCCGGCGTGCGGCGCGAAGTAGCCGAGGGAGTTGTAGCCCCAGTAGTTGTGCAGCCCGCGCCGCAGCAGATGGTCCTCGTGCGCGAACTGGTGCACCGGGAGCAGCTCGACCGCCGTCACCCCGAGCCGCCGCAGATGGCCGATGGCCGCCGGGTGCGCGAGGCCCGCGTAGGTGCCGCGCAGCTGCTCCGGGATCCCCGGATGGAGCTTGGTGAAGCCCCGCACATGCAGTTCGTAGATGACCGAGTCGGCCCAGGGCGTCTTGGGCCGCCGGTCGTCGGCCCATTCGTCGTCGGGCGCGTCGTCGTGGACGACGACCCCCTTGGGGACGTACGGAGCCGAGTCCCGGTCGTCACGCACGGTGTCCGCGACCTGACGCTGCGGCCAGTCACGCACATGGCCGTAGACCTCGGGCGGCAGCCGGAAGTCCCCGTCGATCGCACGGGCGTACGGATCGAGCAGCAGCTTCGCCGGATTCCAGCGGGCGCCCGTCCAGGGATCCCAGCGGCCGTGCACCCGGAAGCCGTACCGCTGCCCCGGCTGGACGTCCGGCACGAAGCCGTGCCAGATCTGATGCGTCAGCTCGGTCAGCGACAGCCGGGTCTCGGCGCCGCTGTCGTCGAACAGACACACCTGGACCGCCTCGGCGCCGCCCGCCCAGAGCGCGAAATTGGTCCCCGCCACCCCGTCGGGACCGACCCGGTAGCGGGCCCCCAGCGGCGTCGGCGCCCCCGGCCACACGGGGAGCCTGACCGCGCCGGGCTCCCGGCGGCGGCCGTTGCCCGCAGCCGAGGGGAGTGCGCCGGCCCGTCCGTTCCGTACCATTCGCCGCCCTTCCCCGGCCGTCCCCTCCGCCGCTTTCCGCGCCGCCTCCTCCACCGCCTGCTGCACTGCCCGCTGCTCGGCTGCGCTCGCCACCGTCCGGCCTCCCGCGGCTCGTCGGCCTCGCGGATCGGTGCGCACGGCGTCCCGGCCGTGGCTCTCCTCGCGTGGTCCTTCCCCGTGTTCTTCCCGCAAGAGGGGCCGCCCTCACGTTTCCCCGGGAGGGGGGTGGTCGTTGGGCGGGCGTGAGACACGTACTGAAGCGGACAGGGACGGGCATCGCCGCGGCCCTGACATGGGCAGGACTGATGGCAGGGCTGGCCGGACTGGCGGGATGCACCGGCGGGGACGACTCCGGGGACACCGGGAAAAAGTCGTTCACGAAGGGCACGTCACGCGCTCCGGGGGACACGATCCGGATCACCCCGGACAACGGCGCGAAGGGAATCGGCCTGACTGACCGAATCGAGGTGAAGGTGCCCGACGGACGACTGGAGCGGGTCACGGTGATGCAGATCGAGGACGCGCAACCCACCGAGCTGCTGGGACAGATCTCCAAGGACGGCCGCTCCTGGACACCGGCGCGCGGCGCGCGGGTCACGCTGGCCGCCAAATACACGATCGACGCGGTGGCCGTGGACGCGCAGGGCCGCCGCTCGGCCCGCCACACCACCTTCATGACGGCCGTCCCCAAGGACCGGTTCATCGGCTATTTCGCTCCGGAGAACCGCGCCACCGTCGGCACCGGCATGATCGTCTCCTTCGACTTCAACCGGCAGATCCAGGACCGCGCCGCCGTCGAGCGTGCCATCAAGGTCACCTCGGTGCCGCGGGTGGAGGTCGCGGGACACTGGTTCGGCGACAAGCGCCTCGACCTCCGGCCGGAGGCGTACTGGAAGCCGGGCACCAAGGTCACGATCGAGGTGGGGCTGCGGGACGTCGAGGCGGCTCCGGGGGTGTTCGGCATCCAGCGGAAGACCGTCCGCTTCACGGTCGGCCGCTCCCAGGTCTCCCTGGTCGACGCCGCCGCGCACACCATGGAGGTACGGCAGGACGGCGAGCTGGTCTCGACGCTGCCGATCACCGCGGGCGCCCCGGAGAACACCACATACAACGGGAAGATGGTGGTCTCGGAGCTGTACGACGTCACCCGCATGGACGGCAGGACGGTCGGCTTCGGCGGGGAGTACGACATCCCGGACGTGCCGCACGCGGTACGGCTGACCACCTCGGGGACCTTCCTGCACGGCAACTACTGGGCGTCGGCCGACACGTTCGGCACGGCGAACGTCAGCCACGGCTGTGTCGGGCTGCGTGACATCAAGGGCGGCGGATCGGACACCCCGGCCGGCTGGTTCTTCGAACGGACCCTGGTCGGCGATGTGGTGGAAGTCGTCAACTCCCTCGACCGTACGGTCTCCCCGGACAACGGCCTCAGCGGCTGGAACCTGGACTGGCCGACATGGAAGGCCGGTTCGGCCGTGAGCTGAGCTGTTCCGGACTCCTCCGATCCCCTCGCGCCCCCCGCGCGGCCCGTATGACCTGCACCGTCACGTCCCTGTTGGGACGGAATGGTGACATGCGCGAGATCTCCGCAACGCCCCTGGTGTGATTATCTTTTGCCGTGCGCGTGGACTCAACGCGTGGGAGTGCGGGCCGTGGCGGGGCCAGGCCGCGCGAGGGGAGACGACCATAGTGAACGGGCTGCCGATATCGGGGACATCGGCCGGGTCGGGCCGGGGGCCGCAGGGCCGGGGACCGGTACGACGTGGGGGACGCGGGGGGACGGGGCCGCTGGCCCTGATGCTGGGGGCGCTGCTCCTGGCCGTCACCGCGTGTGGCGGCGGGGGCGGGGACTCCGGCGCCGGGGGCGGTGACAAGAACGGCGGCAAGGGCGCGGCGAAGGTCGAGAACGCCGCCTCCGTGGCGGTCGTGACGATCGCACCGAAGGACGGCGCGAAGGGGGTCGCCACCACCGGCGCCCTCAAGGTCTCCGCGGCCAAGGGCAAGCTGACCACGGTCACGGTCAAGGACGACAAGGGCAGCCCGGTCGAGGGCAAGCTGGCTGCCGACGGCGCCAGTTGGGAGCCGCTGCAGCATCTGGCCGGTGCCACCAAGTACAAGGTGCACGCCATCGCCAAGGACGACGAAGGGCGGGAGTCCGCCAAGGACATCGCCTTCACCACGCTCGTCCCGCAGAACACCTTCATCGGCCAGTACACGCCGGAGGACGGTTCGACCGTCGGTGTCGGTATGCCGGTCTCGATCAACTTCACCCGGGGCATCACCGAGCCCGAGGCCGTGGAGAAGGCGATCACGGTCACGGCCGAGCCGGCCGTGCCGATCGAGGGCCACTGGTTCGGCAACGACCGGCTCGACTTCCGGCCCGAGCAGTACTGGGCGGCGGGCACGAAGGTGACCGTCAAGCTCAACCTGGACGGCGTCGAGGGCCGCCCCGGGGTGTACGGCAAGCAGGCCAAGTCGATGTCCTTCACCGTCGGCCGCAGCCAGGTCTCCACCGTCGACGCGAGCGCCCACACGATGAAGGTCGTGCGGGACGGCAAGCAGATCAAGAACATCCCGATCACCGCGGGCGCCCCGTCGACCACCACGTACAACGGTCAGATGGTCATCAGTGAGAAGTACGAGGTGACCCGGATGAACGGCGCGACGGTGGGCTTCGGCGGTGAGTACGACATCAAGGACGTGCCGCACGCGATGCGCCTGTCCACCTCGGGCACCTTCGTCCACGGCAACTACTGGGCGCCCCCGAGCACCTTCGGCTCGGCGAACGTCAGCCACGGCTGTGTGGGCCTGCGGGACATCCGCGGCGGCGGCGACAACGGCTCCCAGTCGGCCTGGTTCTTCAACTCCTCGATCATCGGCGACGTGGTGATCGTGAAGAACTCCAAGGACAAGCAGATCGCCCCGGACAACGGCCTGAACGGCTGGAACATGTCCTGGGCGGAGTGGACCGAGTAACACCTGACCGACCGACGGACGGACCCGGCGCACAGTGATCGAGTGCGCCGGGTCCTTCCGCGTTAGCGACGGTTAACCTCGTCCGTATGGCAACCGTGAACCTCGAAGTCTCCGGCGGCGTCGGTACGATCCGGCTCGACCGCCCCCCGATGAACGCTCTGGACACCTCCATCCAGGACCGGCTGCGCGAGCTGGCCGAGGAGGCGGGCCGGCGTGACGACGTACGCTCCGTGATCCTGTACGGCGGCGAGAAGGTCTTCGCGGCCGGCGCCGACATCAAGGAGATGCGGGGCGTCGACCACGCGGGGATGGTCGTACGCTCCCGGGCGCTCCAGGAGTCGTTCACCGCCGTGGCCCGTATCCCCAAGCCCGTCGTCGCGGCGGTCACCGGCTACGCGCTGGGCGGCGGCTGCGAGTTGGCCCTCTGCGCCGACTACCGGATCGCCGGGGACAACGCCAAGCTGGGCCAGCCCGAAATCCTGCTGGGACTGATCCCGGGCGCCGGCGGTACCCAGCGGCTCGCCCGGCTGATCGGTCCGTCCCGGGCCAAGGACCTCATCTTCACGGGCCGTCAGGTGAAGGCGGACGAGGCGCTGGCGATCGGCTTGGTCGACCGGGTGGTCCCGGCGGCGGAGGTGTACGAGCAGGCGCACGCCTGGGCCGCGAAGCTGGCCAAGGGCCCCGCGCTCGCGCTGCGGGCCGCCAAGGAGGCGGTGGACGCCGGTCTGGAGACGGACCTGGAGACCGGACTTGCCATCGAGCGCACCTGGTTCGCGGGTCTGTTCGCCACCGAGGACCGGGAGCGCGGCATGCGCTCCTTCGTGGAGGACGGTCCCGGCAAGGCCGAATTCCTCTGATGGCGGCCCCTGTTGGCCGGAGGGACCGCCGCGTCAACCTGGCGCACGGCCTGACACAACCTTAAGAGAACCTTAAGATAATCGCCGTGATCGCTCTTGGCGATCATCCGAACGCGGAACGTTATCGCAGGTCACGTGGGAGACCGGGCAGGCATACTGCCAGAGTCATATGCCAATCACGCCCCCCGGAATGACCCGTTCCGGGGGGTTGATTACGCCGGAACGGCCCCGGAGGGCGCGCGCGGCGGCCATGATGGTGGTCATGGCGGGCCTGGAGGGTGTGGAGCAACCGCGGCAGCGCGCTAACGCGGCCGCTGCGCGGTGGACGCCGTCCGTCGAAGAGGACGAGCAGGCGCTCAGAGCGGTGGAACTGTTCGGCAATCCGACGGATGAGGAGGTCCAGCTGCCCTCCCGCCCCGAATCTGCCTTGGCCGCCCGCCGGATCACCCAGTGTGTGGTGCTGCGTCAGTGGGCGCTCTCGCCGCAGACCGCGGAGTACGCGGTCCTGCTCGTCTCGGAACTTGTCGGAAACGCCGTACGGCACACCGGGGCGCGGGTCTTCGGGTTACGGATGCTGCGCCGCCGCGGCTGGATCCGGATCGAGGTGCGCGACCCCAGTCGCGGGCTGCCGTGTCTGATGCCGGTGCGTGAGATGGACACCAGCGGCCGTGGGCTCTACCTCGTCGACCGGCTCTCCGACCGGTGGGGCGTGGATCTGCTGCCGCGCGGCAAGACGACCTGGTTCGAGATGCGGGTCACCGACCGTCAGGCGCCCTGAGTCTCCCCGGCATTTGATGCACAGAAGCCCCCGGGCGGCCGGGGTGCGGCACCGAGGGGCTTCTGTGAGGCGCCGTGGATGAGGGGGTGTATCCACGGCTGGTGTGCGGCGACCTGGCCCGGGTCAATGGAGGTCGTTTCTTCGACTATGACAGACGGGTGGGTGTGAAGCCAAAGTTTTCCAGAGGAATCCTCGGTGAACTGCGCCACTCGCCTGGTAATTATTGAGTGAATGGAAGGTTCCGGGGATGATTCATTGATCAATTCGGTGGCAGGGCTCGCCTGAGGGGCGACCCGTAAAGTCCCCGGACCGGGTCAATCGTCATCTTTCGCCCTTCTCCCCCCTTAAATGGGGGCGTGAATCCGATCGACCGTCGCAATGCTCTGCGCGCAGCAGTCGGCGCGGCCGTCACAGGCGCCCTCGCCACCGGCTGTACGGACGGCGCTCCCGCCGCGCCCGTTCCCGCAGCATCGTCCGTACCGCCCCGCGGCCCCACCCCCAGTGGGGCACGGCCCGGCGCCCGTACCGCTCCCGCGCCCCGGCGGTTCCCCGGGCAGCCCGCCGAGATCGTGAGCGGGCCCCGCGGCGCCGCCCGGGTCGCGCTCACCTTCCACGGCCAGGGCGACCCCGCCACCGCCACCGCCGTGCTGGCCGAGGCGGAACGCGCCGGGGCCCGCATCACGGTCCTCGCCGTGGGCGGCTGGCTCGACGAGAACCCGGCCCTCGCCCGCCGGATCCTCGACGGCGGTCACGATCTCGGCAACCACACGCTGCACCACACCGACATCTCCACGATGGACGAGGCGGAGGCGTACGCGGAGATCACCGGCTGTGCCCAGCGGCTGCGGCGTCTCACCGGCTCCATCGGCACCTGGTTCCGGCCCTCCCGGACCCAGCACGCCACCCCGCTCGTCCAGCGGCTGGCGCAGCGGGCCGGCTACCCGCACGTCCTCTCGTACGACGTCGACTCGCTCGACTTCACCTCGCCCGGCGCCGCGGCCGTCACCAGCACCGTCACCGGACAGATCCGTAACGGATCGGTGGTGAGTCTGCACTTCGGCTACGCGGACACGGTCGCCGCGCTACCCGCCCTCCTCGACGCACTGAAACGCCGCGGCCTGCGCGCGGTGACGACCACGGAGCTGCTGACCTGATGTACCGGATGCTTCCCCTCACCACACGGACCACCGCCCTGCTGGCGACCGCCGTCCTCGCCCTGCTCGCGGGCTGCGGTGGGCCCGACACCGCGCGGACCGGGACGACCGCCACCACGGCCGCCGCGCGGCCCGTCGTCTCCAAACCGGCCCCGCCGCCCGGGCTGCCGGGCATGCCGCCGGTGCGGAACCCCAAGGACATCTACGCCGCGGACCGGCCCGGCATGATGTCGCCTGTCGTGAAGGGCTTCCTCAACCGGGTGTACGTCCCCAACACCAACTCCGACACGGTCTCGGTCATCGACCCGAAGACGTACAAGGTCATCGAGACCATCCCGGTCGACACACAGCCGCAGCATGTCGTGCCCTCCTGGGATCTGAAGACCCTCTGGGTCAACAACAACCGCGGCCATACGCTCACCCCGATCGACCCCGCCACGGGCAAGGCCGGCGAGCCGGTCGACGTACACGACCCGTACAACCTCTACTTCACGCCCAACGGCAAGTACGCGATCGTCATGGCCTCACTCGACCGTGAGCTGGTCTTCCGCGACCCGCACACCATGCGGGTGGTGAAGACCGAGCCCGTCACCTGCGCGGGCGTCAACCACGCCGACTTCTCCGCGGACGGCCGCTACTTCATCGTCTCCTGCGAGTTCTCCGGCGAACTCCTCAAGGTCGACACGGAGCGGATGAAGGTCATCGGCCAGCAGAAACTGCCCTTCGACGGCGCCATGCCGCAGGACGTGAAGATTTCGCCCGACGGCAAGACGTTCTATGTCGCCGACATGATGGCCCACGGCGTATGGGTGCTGGACGGCAAGAAGTTCACCACCCCCAAGCTGCTGCTCACGGGCAAGGGCACCCACGGCCTCTACATCAGCCGCGACTCCAGGGAGATGTACATCCCCAACCGGGGTGAGGGCTCCATCTCCGTCTTCGACTTCGCGCAGAACCGGCTGACCAAGAAGTGGCAGCTGCCGAACGGCGGCAGCCCCGACATGGGCGGGGTCTCGGCGGACGGCAAGGTCCTCTGGCTGTCCGGGCGTTACAACGCCGAGGTGTACGCGATCGACACCCGCACCGGCGCACTGCTGGCCCGGATCCCGGTCGGCAGCGGTCCGCACGGACTCGCGGTCTATCCGCAGCCCGGCCGCTACTCGCTGGGGCACACGGGAATCTTCCGCTGACGCGGGCGCTGATGTCGGCGCTGTTGCCGGCGCTGTGATGCTGCCCCGGCCTGCCCGTTGGCGGGCTGGCCGGGGGCAACATCCGCAGCTGACACGCCCCCGTTCGGGTGACGGTCCACGGCCCGCCGCCGTACAGCCGGGAGGGTGCTCCTCATGATCACCTCTCGCTTGCGGCGGCGGGCCGCGGCCGTCGCCCTGTCCGTCGCCGCCCTCCTGGTCCCGGTCTCCGCCACCGAGGCCGCGCCCGCGGCCCCCGTGGTGGTGGCCGCCCCCAAGGCCGCCGAACGCTGTCCCGTCGTCACCGACCCGCTGTCCGCCGCGGCGGACCGCAGGGCCGACGTGGCCCGGATCACCCCGACGCCCTCCTGGCGCACCAACTGCCGTCAGCTCTACCGCGCCGACAGCCGTGCGCCCGAGATCGTCTTCAAGGAGGGGTTCCACCCCAAGGCCACGGTGGACGGCCAGTACGACATCGAGAAGTACGTCCTGGTGAACCAGCCCTCGCCGTACGTCTCCACCACGTACGACCACGACCTGTACAAGCAGTGGTACAAGAGCGGCTACAACTACTACGTCGACGCCCCCGGTGGCGTCGACGTCAACAAGACGATCGGGAACACCCACAAGTGGGCCGACCAGGAAGAAGTCGCCTTCCCCGGCGGTATCTCCCGCCGGTACATCGTCGGTGTCTGCCCGGTCGACAAGCAGAAGAAGACCGAGATCATGTCGCAGTGCGTGGACAACCCCTACTACGAGCCCTGGCGCGGCTGACCCTCCGCCGGCCCGTCCCGGCCCCATGATCCGCCAAGGCCCCGGGCTGCCGCCGTACGGGTGAGCGGCAGCGGATAATCTGACCCCGTCAATACGGCACCACGAAGGGGCGGAAACAGTGGCGGACATCGACGACGCGCGCAAGGCGTTCGACCGGTTCGACGCGAACGGCGACGGGCTCATCACGGCGGCGGAGTACAAGAGCGCGATGGCGCAGCTCGGTGACTTCAATGTGACGGAGACCGTGGCCCAGGCCGTCATCAACGCCCACGACGCGAACAGCGACGGGCTGCTGACCTTCGACGAGTTCTGGGCCGCGCGCAAGGGCGAATAAGACAGGCTTTCGACAGCGGCGCGCCCCGGGGGCGCGCCGCTTGCCGGGGGGGCATACACCATTCGCTACGTCGCGTTGGCGCGTGGCGCGCGGGGTGGCGATGATCAAACGGTGATATCTCCGGGTCCGTACACCGATGGCACGTCCAGCTCCGCCGGCCGCAGGACCGCCCTGACGGCGGGGCTGATAGCCGGGGGCGCCCTGTTCGCCGTGCTCGTCGCGCTGCTCGGCGTGGGCATCGCCGGACGCGGCACCGGAGAGCTGCGAATACCCGACGCGGGCGCCACCACCGCACTGCGCGTGGCCGTCTTCGCCGCTCTCGCGCTGCACCTCGGCGAGCTGGCCGGCCGCCGGCTCGCCCGTACCGGCCCCGCACCGCGCAGCTGGACGCTCACCGCCGCGCTCGCAGGGGCGCTCGCCTCGGCCGGGCAGATCGTGCTGCTGGCGGACATCAGCGGCCTCGACATCACCACGGTGTACGGCACCGTGCAGGGCCGTCTGCTGCTCGTCATGGCCAACGGCTTTCTGCTGGCAGCCGGTTGCGCCGCGCTGGGGCGCCCCTTCTGGGCCCTGGCGCCACTGGCCGTCGTCATCGGCGCCGAGGCGCTCCGGGCGCACCCCGAGCAGCACACCCCGCTGCTGGGCGCCGGGCTCACCGTCGTCCATCTGACCGCGGCCTCACTGTGGACCGGCGGTCTGCTGTACGTGCTGCGCACGATGTGGCTGCGCCGGGGCGAGCCCGCCGAGGCCAGGGCGGTGCTGGCCCGCTACGCCCGGCTCGCCGGCTGGCTCGTCGCCGCGCTCGCCGCCACCGGCACGGTCTCCACCCTGCGCAGGCTCCCCGCGGACGTCGTGTTCCACACGGCGTACGGCCGCGTGCTGATCACGAAACTGGCGCTGGTCGTGGTCGCCTGCGGGCTGGCCGTGGCGGCCAGACGCCGGCTGTACGGCGGGCGGGACGCCGGCCGCCCCGCCCGCGCCGAGCTGACCGTCCTGGCGCTGGTCGTCCTGGTCTCGGCGGTTCTGACGGTGGTGCCCGACCCGCACTGGGTCAGCAGCCAGTGATCCCCGCCGGACAGGACCCGGTCGGACCCACCCGGATCAAGGAGGAGCGCTCATGGCATTCGACGTGATCGTGGAGATCCCGCAGGGGTCACGCAACAAGTACGAGATGGACCACGAGGCGGGGCGGATCCGGCTGGACCGGACGCTGTTCACCGCCACCCGCTATCCGGCCGACTACGGCTATGTCGAGCACACGCTCGGCCGGGACGGCGATCCGCTCGATGCCCTGGTCCTGGTCGGCGAAAGGACGTTTCCCGGCTGCACGATCAGCTGCCGTGCGATCGGCATGTTCATGATGAGCGATGAGAAGGGGCCGGACGAGAAGGTCCTGTGCGTCCCTGCCGGTGACCCCCGCCACGCGGGCATGCAGGACATCACCGATGTCTCCGAGTTCGACCTGCTGGAGATCACCCACTTCTTCGAGGTCTACAAGGACCTGGAGCCGGGCAAATCCGTGGAGGGATCCCACTGGGAGGGCCGCGATCAGGCCTACGCCGAGATCGACGCCTCCCGGGCCCGAGCCGTCTCCCACGGTCGTACCGGCTGACCGGTGGCCGGTCCACGACCTACAGCGCCTCGGCGAGCGTGACGCCCGCGTAGACCGCGCCCAGCCCGGCCGCCACGCTCGCGACGACATTGGCGGCGGCGTAGAACCTGGCGCCGTCCTCGGCCAGCCGCAGCGTCTCGTAGCTGAACGTGGAGTACGTCGTCAGCGCGCCGCACAGCCCCGTACCGATGAACAGCTGTACCGGGGACGAGGCCGCACCCGCCGTGACCGCGCCCGTCAGCAGCCCCAGGACCAGACAGCCCACGACATTGACGAGGAACGTCCCCCAGGGGAAGAGGCTGTCGTGCCTCCGCTGCACGGCCCGGTCGGTCAGATACCGCAGAGGAGCCCCGATGGCCGCCCCGGCCACGACCAGCAGCCAGTTCACCCGCTCGCCTCCCGGCCGACATGGCGGACCACCTCGCAGTCGTCCAGGATCACCAGCCCCTCGCTGACCAGCTCGTCCAGCTGCGGCAGAAACGCCCGGACCTTCTCCTCGGTGTCCACGATCACGATCGCCACCGGCAGGTCCTCGCTCAGCGACAGCAGCCGCTGCGTATGGATCAGCGAGGACGCGCCGAACCCCTCGATCCCGCGGAACACACTCGCGCCCGCCAGCCCCGCCTTGTGCGCCCGGTGCACGATCTCCGTATAGACGGGCCGGTGGTGCCACAGATCCGACTCCCCGACGAAGACCGTCACCCGCAGGGCCGTGCCCGTCAGCCTGGTCATGAGTGCCTCCATGCCACCGCGCGGCGCGTCAGCCACACCGCGCTCCACACCGCCGCGAGCGCCGCGAGCAGCGTCAGTCCCAGATAGGCCACGCCCGCGCCGGCCCGTCCGGTGGCCAGCAGATGCCGGATGTCCGCCGCGTACGTGGAAAACGTGGTGAACCCGCCCAGCACGCCTGTCCCGAAGAACGGCCGCACCAGGGAGTGCGCCGCCCATACGTCCGTGATCACCACCATGAACACGCCGATCACCGCACACCCCACGACGTTCACGCCCAGCGTCGTCCAGGGAAAGCCGCCGGAGGAAGTGGGCCAGAGGAGAGAGGCTCCGTACCGGGCCGTCGCGCCGATCGCGCCGCCCAGCGCCACGACGGCCACCACCGGCCACAGCACCCGTGCCCGCTCACGCCGCTGCGCGGGCACGGACAGATCGACATCGGGATCGGTGGGCTCACTCACCACGCGGAACCACGCATTTCCCCCGCACGTATGTCCCCCGCACGCGCCTCTCCTGCCCGCCGGGCGGCACCACCCCGCGTCCGAACCGCCCACGGTACTCAGGGCACGGCATACAGGCCGACCCGGTGTGCCGGCGTCGCGGCGGGAGCCGATTCCTCGGACTCCTGGTAGGCGATCTCGCGCTGGTGCAGGTGCCGCAGCCCGTACAGATGCGCGGTGCCCGGTGGCCTGAGCGTGAGGCGAGGCAGGTCGTCCATCGGTACGAACAACGGCTCACGCCCCTCCTCGCACGGACGGGGTTCGCCGGGCACCGATTCGGAGGGGATCAGGACGATCTCGACCAGGTAGCGCCCGGTCTCCTGGTCGTGCACATCCATGACGAACGCGCAGTGCAGCGCTTCGGCCAGCAGACCGGTCTCCTCGCGCAGCTCGCGGCGGGCGCAGGCGATCAGCCCCTCGGCGGCCCGGACATGGCCTCCCGGCAGCTTCCAGACATCGGAGCCGTGCTCCTCGGTGCGTACGAGCAGCAGGCTGTCACCACGGAAAACGGCGACCGAGCAGCGCGTTTCCGTTCTCTGCGTAAGGTCCGGCATCGGCACGGGTCACCTCTCCGGCCGGGCGTACCCGGGAAGGCACGCGTCTCTTCCAGAGGCCATCAGCGGCGGTGTGCGCGGTTTGCGGCGAGCCTCATCGCCTGTTCCTCCATCCTCGCGCGCGCCCCCGGCCCCGGCAACGCGGAGCGTCCTTGGGACCGTCCCGAAGTCCTCCCGTCCGGCGGCCGGGCACGAAGGCACCGGCGCTGAGGACGGAGAGCAGCATCCATCCGGCGGCGTAGAGGAACCCGGCGGTCGGCGAGACCGTGGTGTAGAGGATGCCGACGACGACGGTGGCCACGACGTCGCCCACCGCCTGTACGGCGCCGAGGATGCCGAATCCGCTGCCGCGCAGCCGGTCGGGCAGCAGCTGGGCGACGAGCGCCGATTCCGCGGTCTCCGCGCATCCGATGCCGGCCCCGGCGAGGCTGAAGAAGATCAGCAGCACCCACCAGGAATGGGAGCCCGTCGCGAACCCGGCGTAGGCCAGTACATAGAGGGCCGAGCCGGCGGCGAACACGACACGCGGGCCCGCCCGGTCGATCCAGTGGCCTCCGGCGTAGGCGACGACCGCGCCGACGGCGTTGTGCGCCGCGTAGATGAGGATGGCCAGGGACGCCGCCGCGGCGGCCGAGCGTCCGTCCGTCCGCAGCAGTTGCGTGGCCCGCAGGATCAGCAGGGTGACCGCGAGATTGCCGAACTCGAAGAGCAGGATCGGCAGCATGGGCCGGAGCAGCCCCGCGCCCCGCAGCCCGGCGAAGCGCAGCCGGATCGGTTCCCGGCCGGCGCCGGCGTGCAGGCGGCGGGCCTCGCGGGCCGCGACGGTGATGGCGAGCGCCGCGAGGATCCCGGGCAGGAAGGCGAACCAGAGCGCGGGCCGGATGCCGATCCAGGCCACCAGCCCGGCGGCGGCCAGCGGGCCTGCCACGGCTCCGAGGTTGTCCCCGGCGCGCTCCAGACCGTACGCCCGCCCGTAGGCGCGGGGCGGGACCAGGGACGCGAGCAGCGTGTCCTTGGCCGGCGAACGCAGGCCCCGGGACGACCAGGCGACGGCCCGCAGGACACCCACCTGCCACACCGCCGTGGCGAAGCCGATGGCCCCGGTCGCCAGGGCCGTACCCAGGTAGCCGCCACTGGCCATACGGCCCCGCCGGCGCGGGTCGTTGGCGAGCGGGCCGCCGACGAGCTTGGCGACGCCGGTGAGCGCGTCGCTGAAGCCTTCGATCAGGCCGAGCGAGGCCGCGGATCCGTGCAGGACGCCGGTCGTGAAGCTGGGGAGGACCGCGGTGGCGATCTCATGGCCGGAGTCGGAGAGGAAACTGGTCACCGAGACGCTGCCGACCCCGGTGGTCAGCCACCTGCCGTCCTCGTCCGTGCGGGGCGGCGTGCCGGGGTCCGGTGTGCCAGGGTCCGGCGTACCGGGGTCGGGCGTACCGGGGTCGGGCGTACCGGGCGGGGGTGCGGGGTCGTCGGGCACGGGTCCGGGCCTTCGCCGTCGGGAAGCGGGCCCGGTCGGGCCTGGCGGTCACCGATGATGCCAGCCCCTACGGCGATTGCCCCGCGGACAGCACCGCGGCGGGTCTCCGGGTCAGCTGTCCGGTCCCGCGCGGTCCTGCACCCTGGTCCGGTACAGCCACAGGCCGACCGCGCAGGCGAGGACGGCGAGGGCGATGCCCAGTTCCTTGTAGCCGCCGTACCCGGTGGTGGAGAAGCCGGTGGCGCCGACGACCAGGACGATCACCAGCAGGACGGTCAGGACCCAGGCGAGCGGGACGAAGAAGCCGGGCACCCGGATCGGCCGGGCCAGGTCGGGACGGTCCCTGCGGAGCATCGCGAAGCCGGAGATCGCCAGGATGTGGGTCAGGATGTATCCGAGGTTCCCGGTGACGATGATCGCGAGCGGGGACTCCAGGAAGACGAGCGCGAGCACATTGATGACCAGGGCCACGCTCAGCGCGCGGGCCGGGACACCGCGGCGGTTGAGCACGCCGACCTGGCGGATGGTGGTGCCCTCCTTGCCCATGTTGTAGAGCACCCGGGAGCCGTCGGCCAGACCGGTGATCATGATGAGCAGCAGTGACGCGATGAGGAAGACGACCATCAGGTCCGCGGCGCCGCCGACGAGGTCCGCGAAGGCGCCTACGTAGAAGGTGGTCGGGTCCTCGCCGATCCGCGCCTCGCCGAGGTATCCCGCGAGGGCGAGCGGCAGCAGGATGAACACGCCCAGTGAGAAGAGCACGCCCGCGCGCAGCGCGCGGGAGGTGTCACGGACGGTGTCCTTGTACTCGGGGGCGAAGGTCGCGCAGACCTCGACGCCGAAGGAGGTCCAGGCCATGACGTAGAGCCAGACGAGCGCTTCGCGTACGCCGGATATGCCGTGCAGGTTCCAGTGCAGTCCGCCGGCGCTCCAGTCGCCGCTGAGGAAGGGAAGGACGAGGAAGACCGCGAGCGGTATGAGCAGCATGGCGCCGGTCACGTACACCACCCACATCGCGACATGCAGGCCGAACATCGCCGCGGCGAACAGCAGGACGACGATGCCGATGCCGACCGTGATGGGGAAGGTGATGTTCGCGGGCCCCAGGGACCAGCTCCAGTCCTGACCGGGGAACCACTGGGCCTGGACGAGGGAGCCGATGATGCCGGCGTACACCGACAGCGCGGTGGTCCAGGCGAACCAGTAGCCGATGCTGGCGAGCGGGCCGACGAACGGGGCGCGCTTCTTCCAGCCCTCGGTGGCGTAGTGCGCGATGCCGCCGGAGGCGTCCGGGAACATCGTGGCCATCTCGGAGTAGATCCAGTTGCAGCCGGTGGCCAGGACCATGGAGATCGCCCACAGGGCGATGGCTCCCCAGGCGCCGAGGCTGCCGATGGAGGCGCCGAGCGAGGCGATCAGAGCCGCAGGCATGGCCAGCGACAGGGCGAAACCGTCGTACCAGCGCATCTTCTTGGCCAGCGCCGGCCGCTCCGGCGCGGGGGAGGAGGGCGGGGACGAGGGTCTGGGCGTGGACGGGGAGACCTGCTCGGACATGGGCGTGCCCTTCAGCGGGAGAGGGGAGGGATCGAGATCGCAGGCAGGGGAGCGGGATGACCGTGCTGCGGGGGGCACCAGGTCCGGGAATCCGGGGTGGGGTCCTTGTGGGGTCTTGTTATAGATGTGTCAAGTCAGCACTGTCAACGGGTCATCTCTGTCGATCAAGCAAGGTCGAGCGACAGGTATTGCTGATTTCTGAGTATTGACACGCGCATCTTGTTGGATGAACTCTTTGGCTGTCTCCGTAGCTGTCTCCGTAGCTGTCTCTGTAGCTGACTTTGGGGCCGCCCGCCGCGGCTCCGACCTGTTGGAGAGGAACCCATGAGCACCACGAGTCCCGCCCGCTACCAGTTGTTCGTCAACGGCGCCTACGTGGACGGCACGGGCCCCGACGCGTACGAGGTTCACAGCCCGGCGACCGGCGAGCACATCGGTACGCTCCCGGCGCCCTCCGCCGCCGACCTCGACGCGGCGGTCAAGGCCGCCAACGACGCGCAGGCGCTGTGGGCGAAGGTCAACGTGTGGGAGCGCGCCAAGGTGTGCCACCGCATCGGCGACGAACTCACCAAGCGCGTGGACGAGCTGGCGCGGCTGCAGACCCTGGAGCAGGGCAAGCCGCTCGCCGAGTCGGTCGCCGACATCGAGGAGGCCGCGCAGCTGTTCCATCTGCACGCCGAGGACGCGGTACGGCTGCACGGCGAGACCATGCCGTCCACCGTCGGCGACAAGCGGATGTTCACCTTCTACCGGGCGGTCGGCACCTGGGGCATCATCACGCCCTGGAACTTCCCGCTGCTCATGCTCGCCGAATTCGTCGCCCCGGGCCTGGCCACCGGCAACGCGCATGTGGTCAAGCCGCCGGCCAACACCCCGCTGACCGTCCTGAGGGCGATGGAGGCATTCGCCGCCGCCGGGCTGCCGGAGGGTCTGGTCAACATCGTCCCGGGTGAGGGCGCCACCGGCGACGCGCTGGTCCGCCACGCCGGCATCGACGCGATCGGCTTCATCGGCTCCTCGGCCACCGGCGCGAAGATCCAGGCCGCGGCCGGCCTCAAGCGTTCGATCATGGAGTGTTCGGGCAACGGCCCGCTCGTCGTCCTCGCCGACGCCGATCTCGACGCCGCCGCCAAGGCCGCGGTGTACGGCGCGTATCTGTGCTCGGGCCAGGTCTGCTGCGCGACCGAGCGCGTGATCGTGCACCGCGACGTCCACGACGGCTTCGTCGAGGCGGCCCTGCGCGCGGCGGCGGACGTGGTCCTCGGCGACCCGTTCGACCCCGCCGTCAACCTCGGGCCGCTCAACAACGAGGGCGTCGCCGCCAAGATGGACCGTCATATGGCCGACGCCCGCGAGCGCGGCGCCCGGATCCTGACCGGCGGGCAGCGCCGCGCCGGGCAACCGACCGACCTCTACTACGAGTTCACCGTGGTCGACGATGTCCCCGTCGAGAGCCTGCTGTCCCGCGAGGAGTCGTTCGGCCCGGTCCTGCCGGTCATCACCGGGGGAAGCGACGACGAGCTGCTGCGCATCGCCAACGACGACAAACTCGGCCTCCAGGGCGCGGTGTTCACCCAGAACATCTCCGCCGCGTTCCGCTTCATCGAGGAGATGGCCGTCGGCCAGGTCGTCGTCAACGACAGCACCTGCTTCTGGGACATCAACATGCCGTTCGGCGGCGCGGGCAACCGGGGCACCGGGTGGGGCAGGATCGGCGGCAAGCACACCCTGCTCGACATGTCCGATCTGCGTACCGGCGTCATCACGCTCTGAGGCGGCCGGGGCTGACGGTACGTCCGCACGTCCGCACGTCCGCACGTCCGCACGTCCGCACGTCCGCACGTCCGCGGCCCGTCGTGGGCGGGGGTCTCCCCGCTCCCGCCCACGGCACGCCCCCCCGGAGCGCCCGCCCCGCTTCCCACCCGTTCGCCCTCGCCGTCCCGCGACGACGGCGGCTACGCACCAGCACGCAGCGAGGACCGTCGATGAGCGTCAGCACGAGCGCCGGATCCGGCCGTGGCACCCACCGCGCCACCCTGAGCCGTACCGCCACCGAGCCGTACTGGCTCGACCGGCCCGAACGGCCCGCCGCGCTGCCACGCCTCACCGCCGACACGACGGCCGGACTGGCCGTCGTCGGAGGCGGCTACACCGGACTGTGGACCGCCCTGCTGGCCAAGCGCCGCGACCCGGGCCGCGACGTCCTGGTCATCGAGGCCGGCACCTGCGGCCACGCCGCGAGCGGACGCAACGGCGGTTTCTGCTCGCCGAGCCTGACCCATGGCCTCGCCAACGGCGCGACACGCTGGCCCGACGAGATCGACACGCTCCAGCGGCTCGGCAGCGCCAACCTCGACGCGTTCGAACGCGACCTGGACACCCAGGGCGTCGACTGCGGGTTCGCCCGTACCGGCAAGGTCTCCGTCGCCGCCACCCCCTGGCAGGCCGAGGCGCTGCGCGAGGCGGCGGCGCTCGGTGCACGGCACGGTGAGCGGTCCCGGTTCCTGCCGCGCGGCGAACTGCGCGACCTGATCGACTCGCCGGCCTGGAGCGCGGGGCTCTGGCAGCCGGACTACGCGCTGCTCGACCCGGCGCGGCTGGTGTGGGGCCTGCGTACCGCCTGCCTCGAACGGGGCGTACGGATCGCCGAGCGCACCGAGGTCACCGGCCTCGACGCCCGGCGCACCGGCCGGGTCCGGCTCACCACCCCGTACGCCGAAGTGGCCGCCGAACAGGTCGCGCTGGCCACCAACATCTTCCCGCCGCTGCTGAAGCGGCTCGGTGCGAGCGTGGTCCCGGTGTACGACTACGCCCTGACCACCGTCCCCCTGACGGGTGAACAGCTCGCCGCGGTCGGCTGGGCCGGGGACCACGGGATCACCGACGCGGGCAACCAGTTCCACTATCTGCGCAAGACGGCCGACCGGCGGATCCTGTGGGGCGGCTATGACGCGGTCTATCCGTTCGGCGGGCGCGTCGACGAGGCGCTGACCCAGCGCCCGGCGACCTTCGACACCCTCGCCGCGCAGTTCGCCGAGACCTTTCCGGCCCTGGCCGATGTGGCCTTCTCGCACGCGTGGGGCGGTGTCATCGACTCCACCACGCGCTTCTGCATGTTCACCGGCACGGCCTCCGGCGGCCGGGTCGGCTACGCGCTCGGCTTCACCGGGCTCGGCGTCGGCGCGACCCGGTTCGGCGCGGAGGTGATGCTCGACCTGCTGGAGGGCCGCGCCACCGAACGCACCTCGCTCCGGATGATCCGCCGCGGACCGCTGCCGTTTCCCCCCGAACCGGTGCGTTATCTCGGCATTCAGGCCACCCGGTGGTCGATGGCCCGCGAGGACCTGCACGGACGCCGCAACCTGTGGCTCCGTACGCTGGACCGGCTGGGGCTCGGTTTCGACTCCTGACCACACGCCGTCAGGACGACGGACGACGGACGACGCATGACGCACTAGGCACGACGCACGACGCTTCGCACGCGGAGAGGACACACGCGCATGGGTGGCCAGGACCACACCCAGGACCACAGCCGGGACCACAGCAAGGACGTGGCCCCCGGAGCCGGGGCGGGCCCGTCGCCGCGAGACCACCGGGCCGGCCGTACGCCCACCGGCCCGCTCGACGCCACGGACCGGCGAATCATCGCCATCCTCCAGGCCGACGGGCGCCGTCCCTACAGCCAGATCGCGGACGACCTGGGCATCCCGGCCTCCTCGGTGCGCTACCGGGTGCAGCGTCTTGAGGAGACCGGAGTCCTCCAGATCGTCGGCATCGCCAATCCGCTGACGATCGGCTTCGACCGGCTCGCGATGATCGGCATGCGGGTCAGGCCGGGCACCGCCCAGGAGGTGTGCCGCAGCCTGCGCGACCTCCCCGAGACCTCGTACGTGATCATGACGGCCGGTCAGTACGACGTGATGGCCGAGGTGATCTGCCGCGACACGGACCACTTCACCGATCTGATGAACCGCCGGCTGCACCTGATCGACGGCGTCGTGTCCACCGACTCCTTCTTCGTCCTCGAAGTCCACAAACTGGCGTACGGCTGGGGCGTGGGAGCCGTGGAATCCTCCCCGACGCCGTCCACCGGCCCCCCGAGCGGCATCGACCAACGCCCCACCCGCTGACCCCGCGACCACCCCCGCCGCACGCGGTGTCAGGTGGCTGCCCGGCGGTGGTCACCGCTGTTCTGGCGGAGTCCTTCGGTATGGCGGGTGACGGTGTCGACACGGGCCGCGAGCTCAGGGTGCTGTGCCCGCAGGTGCGGCTGGGTGTCGGCGAGCGCGCCGATGAGGTGGGCGGCGTCGTTGTCGGCGAGGGCGTCGGTGAGTCTGGCGAGGGGCGCGCCGGACGCTGCGGGGAGGTCGGTGAGGGAGCTGATCTGACCGGCGAGCCGGCGCAGGTCGGCGGCGTTGCCGCGGGCCCAGGCGGTGACGGTGCGGTCGGCGGCGCGGTGGCTGCGGGTGGCCTGCACGCGCTGTTCGCCGGTGGTGCCGGGGGTTCCGGGGCGTACGCGCAGGTAGCGGCGTTCGGCGGCCTGCCGGCTGGCGACGCCGAGGGGATGGGCGAGCTCGGCCCAGCTGGCGCCCGCGGTACGGGCCGCTTCGATCAGTCCTGGTTCCCATCCGGCGAGCTGCTCGCGCAACTCGCGCAGCAGAAGCAGGGCGGCCAGGGCCTCCCCGGAACTGGCCTGTCCGGCCTCGGTCTGCGGGGTCTGCGGGGTCTGCGGAGTCTGGGGGGTCTGCGCGGTGCGTACGGCGTCGTTGATCGCGCTCAGCGCCGCTGCGGCGGCGACGATGAACGCGGGATTGCCGGGCTGGTCGGCTGTGGTCATGGAGTCCCTTTCCTGGCTGTCGCCCGTCTGACGACATCGTACTTGTCATCGATTGGATGACATGTTAGAACGGTGTCAGATGAAGCGCATCGGCAGTTCCTGCCTGAACCTTTGGAGGTGTTTCGCGATGTTGATGCGTACCGACCCGTTCCGCGAACTCGACCGGCTCGCCCAGCAGCTGACGGGCACGACCGGGACTTGGTCCAGGCCCTCGGCGATGCCGATGGACGCCTACCGTGAGGGCGAGGAGTACGTGATCGCCCTCGACCTGCCCGGTATCGCGAAGGACGCGATCGACATCGACGTCGAGCGCAACATGCTGACGGTCAAGGCGGAGCGACGGCCTGCCGCGAAGGCCGATGACGTGCAGATGGAGCTCTCCGAGCGTCCCCTGGGTGTCTTCTCCCGCCAGCTGGTGCTGGCCGACACCCTGGACACGGAGCGCATCAGTGCCGACTACGAGGCCGGGGTCCTGACTCTGCGGATCCCGATCGCCGAGCGTGCGAAGCCCCGCAAGATCGTCATCGGCGGCGAGCCCGCGCGCCGGCAGATCAGCGGCTGAGCCACCTTCGCGACTCGCTCGTGCCACCGGCGGAGGACGGAACGCGATCTCCCCCTCCAGTCCGTCCTCCGCCTTCGTACTCGTACCGAGACGACCAGTACCGAGATGAAGGGGGCAGCCGTGGTCATGCGATGGGAAGCGTTCCTCGAAGAGGTTCAGGAACGCGGCGAGTACGGCACGTCCCAGGAAGCCGAACGGGCAGCACGTACCGTTCTGGCCCTGCTGGGCGCGCATCTGGTGGGTGAGGTCCGGGCCGAGCTGGCCGCCCGCCTCCCGGAGACCTTCGCCCTGATCCTGCTCAATCCGCTTCAAGCCGCCGAACCGCTCTCCGCGGACCGGTTCGTGCGGGCCACCGCGGCCTGGATCGAGGGAGCCACCGAACGGACCGCGACCTGGGACGTCAGTGCGGTGCTGAGCGTGACCGCCGACGCGGCGGGAGAGGAACTCACCCGCCGCGTCCTGCTCCAGCTCCCTCCGGGTTACGACCTCCTCTTCGGCCGCCCCGAGCACACCTGACTCCTGGACGCCCTCGCCCGAGAAAGGCAACCACTCCACCGTCGCCCACCTCGTCGGCCCCGGTCTCCTCGACCGTATCCTCGCCCAACTCCCGTCCGGCTACGCGCTCCTGTTCGGTCGCGCCGAACTCACCCAGGCCGCCTGACGACCGCACCTCGTAAACGCTTCGCCACGCAGCTGAATCAACAGGTGTGGGGGGTGGAACCGGGGGCATTCGCTGGCCTGGAGGTTGATAACAATGGTTCCTATTCTTCTCGTTCTGCTGCTCGCGCTGATCCTTTTCGGTGCGGGCTTCGCCCTCAAGGCCCTGTGGTGGATCGCCGTCATCGTGCTCATCGTCTGGGTACTCGGCTTCGTCATCCGTCCCGCCGCACACGGCGGAAAGCGTGGTCGCTGGTATCGCTGGTAAAGCGGCACCCCGTATTAACAGCACCCCACTACACGCCGAGGGCGGCCCCGACAGAAACTGCCGGGGCCGCCCTCTTCGCCCCACAGTGGTGACCATGCATAACCGAGTAGCTGTCCTGTCCGACATTCACGGAGTCCTGCCGGCCTTGGAGGCTGTGCTTGCCGAACCAGAGGTGCGCGCCGCCGATCGCATCGTGCTCACCGGCGACATCACCGCCGGCCCGCAACCGACCCAGGTTCTCGACCTGCTGACCGGTCTCGGCGACCGCGTCGCCTGGATCAGCGGCAACGCCGACCGCGAACTCCTTGAATACCGCCGGGGGCAGCTCGACTCGATCCCCGATCCGATCGCACCCTGGGCCGCCGAACAGCTCCGCGAGGACCACCTCGACCTGCTCGGCTCGTTGCCCCGATCACTCTCCCTGTCCGTGCGCGGCCTGGGGAAGGTGCTGTTCTGCCATGCCACCCCCCGTAATGATGAAGAGGTCGTCCTGGTCGACTCTCGCCTCGACCGGTGGAAAGAGGTCTTCGGCGGACTCGATACCGACATCCGCACCGTGGTCTGCGGCCATACCCACATGCCGTTCGTCCGCCTCGCTCACGGCCGTCTTGTCATCAACCCCGGCAGCGTCGGCATGCCCTACGGAAGAGCCGGAGCCCACTGGGCCGTCCTGGGCCCGGGCGTCGATCTGCGAACCACGAACTTCGACATTGAGGCCGCTGCCATCCAGGTCAGCCAGGACTCCGCCTACCCCGAAATTACCGAGTGGGCCGACTATTTCCTGCACGCTCGCGCAACCGACGAAGACGCTCTCGAAGCCTTCGGCCCACGGGACGGACGCGACCCCACACCGTGATGCCCATTCCCTTTCAGAGGTCGAGCAGTTCCTCGTAGAAGCCCCCGAAGCCCCGCTCACGGTCGATGAGATGGATCTCCAGGATCCAGTGAAGGAGCTGCCCCGCTTCGTCCGTGCGCCGCAGCGGCCTGTCGTTGGCGGGCACGATGTGGGAGTCGACGTCCTCCCAGTTGTTGTACTCGGGCGGGAACTCGCCCACCAGGTGGCCGGCGTGCCAGCCGCCGAGCTGCCAGCCCGCTTCGGCCGCCAGCCGCTCGACCTCGGCGTAGAGCTGCTTGCCGGTGATGTCCGGGTCCGCTTCGAAGGCTCGGCGGCCCGCTGCGAAGACGGTTGACAGGTCGTCGCGCAGGCGGTGCTTGATGGGGTCGTCGCCGAGCACGAAGGTCCGCCCGAAGTCGGCCTCGAACTCCTCGAAGATCGGCCCGAAGTCGGCGAAGACGATGTCGTCCGCGCCCATGACCCGGTCCGGTGGGTTCTCACGGTACGGCAGGAGGGTGTTCGGTCCGGACCGCACGATCCGCTTGTGCCAGTAGTGCGTGGTCCCGAACATCTCGTTCGCCAGGTCACGGATCCGGTCGCTGACCGCGCGTTCGCCCTGGCCCGCGGCGACCAGGTGCCGCGTCTCGATCTCGGCGAACAGCGACGCCGCTTTGGCCTGGGCGTCCAGGAGCCGTGCCGCGCGTGTGGATTCGTCCGTCACATCGCTCACCGTAGGAGTGCCGGCTTCGTTTCGGCAACCGTACTGATCACGGGCGGACATGCCCGGCGGCGAGCGCCCTCGCGAGCCGCCGCGCCTCCTGTACCGCGTGCGGGATGTCACCGACGGGGAAGAGCACGTGCCGTACGGTCCGCTGCCGGTCGAGGACCAGGACGCTGCGCTTGAGTCGCAGTTGGCCGGCCCCGTGGAAGGTGGGCAGGCGCAGGGCGGCGGCAAGGCGCAGGTGGGTGTCCGACAGAAGGGGGTACGGCACCGACTCGGCTTGGGCGAACGCCGCCTGCTCGTGAGGGAGCTGGGTGCTGACGCCATGGACGGCGGCGCCCGCGTCGCGGAAGGCGGGCCAGGAGTCCCGGAACAGCCGGTTCTCCAGGGTGGAGCCGAGTTCATGATCGCGCCGATCGGCGCGGCCACCTTCGCCGAGGCCGTACGCATGGGCTCCGAGGTCTTCCACACCCTGCGCCGGGACCTCATCGCCGCCGGTCACAGCACCGGCGTCGGGGACGAGGGGGGCTTCGCGCCCGACCTGCGCACGGCCGACGAGGCGCTGGACTTCGTCGTCCGGGCCGTTGAGCGCACCGGCTACAAGCCCGGCGAGGACATCACGATCGTCATGGACCCCGCCACATCGGAGTTCTTCCGGGACGGGGTCTACGACTACGCGGGTGAGGGCCTCCGGCGTACGCCCGAGGAGCACGTCGACTACCTCGCCGGGCTCGTCGCCCGCTACCCGGTGGCCTCGATCGAGGACCCGATGGCCGAGGACGACCTCGACGGCTGGCGGCTGCTCATGGCCCGGCTCGGAGACCGCTGCCAGCTCACCGGCGACGACGTGTTCTGCACCAACGAGACACTGCTGCGCGAGGGCATCGACAACGGGGTGGCCAACTCCGTCCTGGTGAAGGTCAATCAGATCGGCACCCTCACCGAGACCCTGGCCACCGTCGGCACCGCCCACCGGGCGGGCTACACCACGGTGATGTCGCACCGCTCCGGCGAGACCGAGGACACCACGATCGCCGACCTCGCCGTGGCCACCGGCTGCGGGCAGATCAAGACCGGGTCGATGTCCCGCTCCGACCGGACCTCCAAGTACAACCAGCTCATCCGCATCGAAGAGGAACTGGGCCCCCAGGCGCGCTACGCGGGCAGAAACGCTCTCGGCCTGCGCGGCTAGCGCAAACCGACAGCCCACCCACCGGGCCGCCCCTTCCTCCGAAGAGGCGCGCAACGCGCCCGACCCATCCCGCGCCCGTCGGTGCGGTTCCTCAGCACTCGATGATGTTTACCGCGAGGCCGCCGCGTGCCGTCTCCTTGTATTTGACGGACATGTCCGCGCCCGTCTCCTTCATGGTCTTGATGACCTTGTCGAGGGAGACCTTGTGGGTGCCGTCGCCGCGCAGGGCCATCTTCGCCGCCGTGACGGCCTTGACCGCCGCCATGCCGTTCCGCTCGATGCACGGGATCTGCACCAGGCCGCCGACCGGGTCGCAGGTGAGGCCGAGGTTGTGTTCCATGCCGATCTCGGCGGCGTTCTCGACCTGTTCCGTGCTGCCGCCCAGGACCTCGGCGAGGGCGCCCGCGGCCATCGAGCAGGCCGAGCCGACCTCGCCCTGGCAGCCGACCTCGGCGCCGGAGATGGAGGCGTTCTCCTTGAAGAGCATGCCGATGGCGCCGGCGGAGAGGAGGAAGCGGACCACGCTCTCGTCCTTCTCCTGCTCGGTGGCGCCGCCGGCCGCGAAGTTCATGTAGTAGTGCAGGACGGCCGGGATGATGCCCGCCGCGCCGTTGGTGGGGGCGGTGACGACGCGGCCGCCCGCGGCGTTCTCCTCGTTCACGGCCATCGCGTAGAGCGTGATCCACTCCATGGCGTGGGCCTGCGGATCGCCCTCGGCGCGCAGTTGGCGTGCCGAGTGGGCGGCGCGGCGGCGGACCTTGAGGCCGCCGGGCAGGATGCCCTCGCGGCCCATCCCGCGCGAGACACACGCCTGCATGACCCGCCAGATCTCCAGCAGCCCGGCCCGGATCTCGTCCTCGGTGCGCCATGCCTTCTCGTTCTCCAGCATCAGCGCGGAGATCGACAGGCCCGTCTCCGCCGACAGCCGCAGCAGTTCGTCACCGGTACGGAAGGGGTACGTCAGCACCGTGTCGTCGAGCTTGATCCGGTCCTCGCCGACCGCGTCCTCGTCCACGACGAAGCCGCCGCCCACCGAGTAGTACGTCTTCTCCAGGAGCGGGCCGCCGTCGGCGTCGTACGCGAAGACCGTCATGCCGTTGGCGTGGTACGGCAGGGTCTTGCGGCGGTGCAGCACCAGGTCCGTGTCGGCGTCGAAGGCGATCTCGTGCATCCCCAGCAGATTCAGCCGGCCGCTGGTGCGGATACGTTCCGCCTGGGCGTCGGCGTTCTCCACGTCGACGGTGCGCGGGGAGTTGCCCTCCAGGCCGAGGAGGACGGCCTTCGGGGTGCCGTGGCCGTGGCCGGTCGCGCCGAGCGAGCCGTACAGCTCGGCCCGTACGGAGGCGGTGTGCGCGAGCATGCCCTCGTTCTTGAGGCGGCGGGCGAACATGCGGGCCGCGCGCATCGGGCCGACCGTGTGCGAGCTGGACGGGCCGATACCGATCGAGAACAGGTCGAAGACCGAGATGGCCACGGTGGTACTCCTTGCTGGGTTGGTAGACGCCGTTGTCTGCCGGGGTGGTGCGGAGATGACGGTGCGCGTGGAGCGGGGCACCACGCGACACGGTCCAGTGTGCGCGGTGCCCCGGAAATTCAGGCTGTACGGACGACTACAGGCCCGGGTACAGCGGGTGCTTCGCGGCCAGGGCGGAGACCCGGCCGGCCAGCGCCTCGCGGTCGAACGACGGCTTGAGTGCCGCCGCGATGATGTCCGCGACCTCGCTGAAGTCCTCGGTGGTGAAGCCGCGGGTGGCGAGCGCCGGGGTGCCGATCCGCAGACCCGAGGTGACCATCGGGGGGCGCGGGTCGTTCGGGACGGCGTTCCGGTTGACCGTGATGCCGACCTCGTGGAGCCGGTCCTCGGCCTGCTGGCCGTCCAGCTCGGAGTGGCGCAGGTCGACGAGGACCAGATGGACGTCCGTGCCACCGGAGAGGACGGAGACGCCCACCTCGGTCACATCGGGCTGTACCAGGCGCTCGGCGAGGATACGGGCGCCGTCCAGGGTGCGCTGCTGGCGCTCCTTGAACTCGTCCGTGGCCGCCACCTTGAAGGAGACCGCCTTGGCCGCGATGACATGCTCCAGCGGGCCGCCCTGCTGACCGGGGAAGACCGCGGAGTTGATCTTCTTGGCCAGCTCCTGGGTGGAGAGGATCACACCGCCGCGCGGGCCGCCCAGGGTCTTGTGCGTGGTCGTGGTGACGACGTGCGCGTGCGGCACCGGGTTGGGGTGCAGGCCCGCGGCGACCAGACCGGCGAAGTGCGCCATGTCGACCATCAGGTAGGCGCCGACCTCGTCCGCGATCCGGCGGAAGGCCGCGAAGTCCAGCTGGCGGGGGTACGCCGACCAGCCGGCCACGATCAGCTTCGGACGGGACTCCTTGGCGAGCCGCTCGACCTCGGCCATGTCGACCTGGCCGGTCGTGTCGTCCACGTGGTACGCGACGACGTTGTAGAGCTTGCCGGAGAAGTTGATCTTCATACCGTGGGTCAGATGCCCGCCGTGGGCGAGGTTCAGACCCATGATCGTGTCGCCGGGGGAGAGCAGCGCGAACATCGCGGCCGCGTTCGCCTGAGCGCCCGAGTGCGGCTGGACATTGGCGTGCTCGGCGCCGAACAGCGCCTTGACGCGGTCGATGGCGATCTGCTCGATCACATCGACATGCTCACAGCCGCCGTAGTAGCGGCGGCCGGGGTAGCCCTCGGCGTACTTGTTGGTCAGGACGGAGCCCTGGGCCTCCATGACCGCGACCGGAGCGAAGTTCTCCGAGGCGATCATTTCGAGGGTGGACTGCTGACGGTCGAGCTCGGCGTCGACGGCGGCGGCGACGTCCGGGTCGAGCTCGTGGAGCGAGGTGTTCAGAAGCGACTTCGAAGACATCACAGTCCCTTGGGTCTCAGGTGCCGAGGTACGTCAGTTGCCGGAAAACTCTGTGTACTCGTCGGCGGAGAGCAGGTCCTTCGGCTCCTCCGTGACGCGTACCTTGAACAGCCAGCCGCCCTCATAGGGAGCGGAGTTCACCAGCGAGGGGTCGTCCACGACGTCCTGGTTCGCTTCGACGACCTCGCCGGTCACCGGGGCGTACAGATCGCTGACCGACTTGGTCGACTCCAGCTCACCGCAGGTCTCGCCCGCGGTGACCGTGTCACCGACCTCCGGGAGCTGGACGTACACGACATCGCCGAGGGCGTTCGCCGCGTGCTCCGTGATACCGACTGTCGACACGCCCTCCTCGGCGGCCGTCAGCCACTCGTGCTCCTTGCTGTAGCGCAGCTGCTGGGGGTTGCTCATGACCTGAATTCTCCTGTACGCGGGGGAGTGCTGAGGAACAGATGTCTTACGGACCGAGACGTCCGTATCACTTCTGGCGCTTGTAGAAGGGCAGCGCCACGACCTCGTACGGCTCGTGCGAACCGCGGATGTCGACCCCGACACCGGCCGTGCCGGGCTCGGCGTGCGAGGCGTCGACGTACGCCATGGCGATCGGCTTGCCCAGGGTCGGGGAAGGGGCGCCCGAGGTGACCTCGCCGACGACCGCGCCGCCGGCGACGACCTGGTAGCCGGCGCGCGGGACGCGGCGGCCCTCGGCGACCAGGCCGACCAGCTTGCGCGGCGGGGCGCTCGCGGCGCGCTCGGCGGCGGCCGCCAGGGCCGTACGCCCGACGAAGTCGCCGTCGTTCGAGGTCTTCTCGAACTTGACGACCCGGCCGAGGCCCGCGTCGAACGGGGTCAGTCCGGTGGTCAGCTCGTTCCCGTACAGCGGCATGCCCGCTTCGAGGCGGAGGGTGTCACGGCAGGACAGCCCGCAGGGCACCAGGCCGACGCCCTCGCCGGCCTCGGTCAGCGCCTGCCAGAGCCGCTCGGCGTACCGGGGCTCGACGAACAGCTCGAAGCCGTCTTCGCCGGTGTAGCCGGTCCGCGCGATCAGCGCCGGGACACCGGCGACGGTGCCGGGCAGGCCCGCGTAGTACTTGAGCCCGTCCAGGTCGGCGTCGGTCAGCGACTTCAGGATGCCGGGTGACTCGGGGCCCTGGACGGCGAGCAGGGCGTACGCGTCGCGGTCGTCGCGCACCTCGGCGTCGAAGCCGGCCGCGCGGGCGGTCAGCGCGTCCAGCACGGTCTGCGCGTTGGAGGCGTTGGCGACGACCATGAAGGTGTCCGCACCGGGGGTGTCCTCGGCGAGGCGGTACACGATCAGGTCGTCGAGGATTCCGCCGTCCTCCTGGCAGATCATCGTGTAGCGGGCGCGGCCGACGGCGACGGAGCCGATGTTGCCGACGAGCGCGTAGTCGAGGAGCTGTGCGGCCGCCGGTCCCGAGACGGTGATCTCGCCCATGTGGGAGAGGTCGAAGAGACCGGCCCTCGTGCGGACGGCGTTGTGCTCGTCGCGCTCACTGCCGTACCGCAGCGGCATGTCCCAGCCCGCGAAGTCGGTCATGGTCGCGCCCAGCGCACGGTGCACCGCGTCGAGCGCGGTGAGACGGGGGCTGCTGGGGGTGCTGCTCGGGGCGGCGTGGCTCATCGGTGTGGCTCCCAGGGCATGACGGCGAGGACGGTCCTCCCCATCTGTCATCGGAACCTGAGAGGTTCATCACGACCACACGTAAAGACGGTCATGACTTGCACCTTGGGTGGAGCCGCACAGCTGCGGCCCGCTTTTCAGATCTGCCTCATCCACGCGGTACGGGGCCTGAGAGATTCAAGGGAGGAACTTGCTCCTTCGGCGCCCGGCGCACACGGTGACCGGGACTCTCCCGCGCGGATTCAAACGGCCGGTATGCAGTTGGCGGGCACATCATCGCACGCGTCGCGGCCGAACGGGACGGCCGGTCCACAACTCGCCGTACACCGTGAAAAGCTTGTGCCGCATTACCATTTCTTTACACTTTATGGGCAAGGGTCTTGGGCCAGGGTGACTGAGCTGACAGGGGGACGGCGATGATGTCGCAGGGGTCCGGCGCGTATGCCACGACGGCGGGGGTGCCCGCCCAGCAGGGCGCCAGGGAGGTAGTGACCGGGCCGGTGCCGGTCGTCCGGGATCTGCGGGGGAGGAGCGGCCGGGTGCCGGCGGCCCTGGTCTTCGCGGCGGGGGACGTGGTGGTCGTCTCCGGGCTGCCAGGCAGCGGCAAGTCCACCCTGATCCGGCGGGCCGCCGAGGGCGGCGGGATCGACTCCCAGGACGCCAGGGACCGCTGGCGGCGCCGGCTGCCCGGCTCGCTGCCGTACGCCGTCTACCGCCCGTTCGTCCGGATCGCCCACTACCGGGGGCTGTGGCGCGCGCTGCGCTCCGGCGTGAGCGTCGTCGTCCACGACTGCGGTACGCAGACCTGGGTACGGCGCTGGCTGGCCCGCGAGGCCCGCAGGCGCGGCCGCGGGCTCCATCTCGTCCTGCTGGACGTCACCCCCGAGGTGGCCCGCGCGGGCCAGCTCGAGCGCGGCCGCGGAGTCTCGGGCTACGCCTTCGCCCGCCACCGCCGCGCCGTCGGCCGGCTGCTCGGCGGCGCGGAGACCGGCCGCCTGCCCCGTGGCTGCGCCACAGCGGTCATCCTGGACCGGGACGCGGCGGCAGCGCTGGCCAGGATCGCCTTCCCGGCGCTGCGGGGGGAGTGAGCGCCTGTCGCTCCGGGCCCGGGCCCGCACCTTTCACCGCGCGGCCCCGCACCTCCCGCCGCCCGGCCCGCGTATCGCCCATCGCGCGCCGGCGCACGTTCCGGCCTGCGGCGTTAGGGTGCTGCGGCAAGGTCGAGGGTGGAGGGGAATGACTGTGAACGCAGCATGGCCGGGCAACGAGCTCGAAGAGGTGCTCGCCGCCTCGCTCGGGAGCGACACGGCGGGCGGGCGGCTGATCGAGGTGCTGGGGCGGAGTCAGGTCTGGGTGCCGCTCCCCAACGGCGGCGGCCCCGAGAGCCGCGACCTCGACCTGCCGACGATGGAGATCGAGGGCGCCCCGTACGTCCCGGTGTTCAGCTCCGAGCAGCAGTTCCTGCAGAGCGCCGGCGCCCATATGTCCTTCGCCGTCGCCCCGGCCCGCGATTTTGCCCGGGGCCTGCCCCCGCAGCTCGGGATCGCGGTCAACCCGGGCGGCGCGGTCGGACTGCCGCTGCCGCCGCCCGCCGTCGCCGAGCTGTGCCGGGCGGGCCGCACCCCGCTCGACGGCCCGGCGAGCGGCGGCCGGGTCCGGCTCTTCGAGCCGGACTGGCAGGAGGACCCGGTCGACTTCCTCACCGCCGCCGCGAGCGAGTTCGAGTCCTCCGGTGTGGTGGTCTCCGCCCGCCGCGCGCTCGCCAGCGTCGAGGGTGAGGCGCCGGTGCTCTTCATAGGTGTCCAGCTCTCCTCCTGGGAGGCGGCCGACCGCAACGCCCCGATGGACGCGCTCGGCCGCGCGCTGGGCCGGGTGGGGGTGAGCTGGCCCGTCAATCTCGTGCTGCTGGACGTCGCCCAGGACCCGGTGGGCGACTGGCTGCTGGCGAAAGTGCGTCCGTTCTTCGAGCGTGGGTACGTCTGACCTGGAGCGCGGGTCCGCCCAAAAGGGACAGGCACCGGCCCGGAAGGGCCGGCCGCCTGTCCGGTGGGCACGCCCGATGTCAAGTCAGTGTCAGGACCGCCGCCTAAGCTGGTTTGATGGGTGGGGCCGGCACCGGTCGCCCGGAGGGGCCCGCCCACGACTCACACCGCGGGGGACTCCGGGGGAGCCGGCCGAATGGTGGATCGAAGAGGGGCGGAACCCAGAGTGAGCGCGTCAGGCACCGCGGCGGCCGGGCAGGTCGAGCACATGCTGCGCCAGGTGACGCCAGGGCGCTACGACGCGTACGAGGCGCTCCTCCAGGCCCTCGCCGACGACAGCGTCTGGATGCTGCTCTGGCACGGCCGGGCCGGTGCGCCCGACGCCCAGTACGGCAACATGGAGATCGACGGCCAGGGATACGCCCCGTGCGTCACCTCCGCCCAGGAGCTCTCCCTCAGCGGCTGGACCCGCGCGCACGAAGTGGTCACCGGCCAGGAGATCGCCCGCGCGCTCTACCCCGACCGCTGGGGAATCTGGCTCAACCCGCACGCACCCGGCGGCGGTGTCGGCATCCCCTGGCTCGATCTGCGGCGCATCGCCACCGGCCTCGACCGGATGCCCGCGGGACCGCTGCGGCTCTCCGAACCGGCCATCGAGCTTCCGCAGTTCTACGCCCTGCTCACGCAGAACGCGCATCGCACCCCGGCGGTCCGCTCCCTGCGCCGCGCCTGGGTGCAGCCGGCGCTCGGCGCCCCGTATCTGGCGATCGGCCTCGATCTGTACGACACGAGCCCGGCGTCCGTCGAGTCCGTACGCGCGATGATGCGGCAGTCGATCGCCGCCGTCCCGGACGGACTGCCGGTCTCCACCGTCGCGATGTCCGACGAGTACGACCCGGTGACGATGTGGCTGGGTGCCAACTCCCGCCCGTTCTACGACCGTGAGGCGCATGTGTCGCCGGCGCCGCCGTCCGGTTACGGCTACCCCCCGCCCGCCTCACGCGCCTACTGAACACCCGGCACACCCGGCGTGCGCCCGGGACGCGGTCGGCGGATGCCCCCGTTCCGCACCGCATAGCGGCAGTAGGGCGACATGTCCGATCTGGGGGAATAGCGACCGAGATGGTCCGCTGAGAGGCGCGCGGCGTCCGGATAACGGAAACCCTCTGAGCGCATCACGTTTGAGCAAACATTCCCCGTCAGGTCTGGCGGGTGATCGCAAAGTCGCTGAAGACTCCCTGCAGCAGGTGGTCCCGACTTCATGGACGATGCGCTGACATCAGCGGTTCCCGTCCGGGCGGACCACATGCGACATGTGATGTGAAAGAGCCGCTACAGCGGCGGTCATGGGCCGGCCACCGTCGGCCGAGAGGGGTCTCCAGCGCAATGACGGCACCTATCGAGACCACCGGGTCGGCGGCGCGAGCGCAGCCGGAAGCGGTGCTGGAAGGCGCCGGGGGCAAGCAGATCGAGGGCCGTTCGCTCGGCCGGATCGCGTGGACGCGTTTCAAGCGGGACAAGGTCGCCGTAGCGGGCGGCGTCATCGTGATCCTGCTGGTTCTTGTCGCCGTACTCTCCAAGCCGATCCAGGCGGTGTTCGGGCTCGACCCCAATGCCTTCAACCAGGACCTGGTCGACCCCACCCTGCTCGCACCCAAGGGCAGCTTCGGCGGTATCAGCTGGGATCACCCGCTGGGCGTCGAGCCGCAGACCGGCCGCGACATCCTGGCCCGCATCATCGAGGGCTCCTGGGTCTCCCTGGTGGTCGCGGCGGGATCCACGCTGCTGTCGGTCGTCATCGGCGTCGTGATGGGCGTGGTGGCGGGCTTCTACGGCGGCTGGGTGGACAGCGCCATCAGCCGCATGATGGACACCTTCCTCGCCTTCCCGCTGCTTCTCTTCGCGATCTCCATCTCGGCATCGCTCCAGGGCAGCGCGTTCGGCCTGGAAGGGCTTCCGCTGCGCATCGCGGTGCTGATCTTCGTCATCGGCTTCTTCAGCTGGCCGTACATCGGCCGGATCGTGCGCGCGCAGACGCTGAGCCTGCGTGAGCGGGAGTTCGTGGAGGCGGCCAGGTCCCTGGGCGCACGCGGCCCGTTCATCCTGTTCCGCGAGCTGCTGCCCAACCTGGTCGCGCCGATCCTCGTCTACTCGACGCTGCTGATCCCCACCAACATCCTCTTCGAGGCTTCTCTCAGCTTCCTTGGGGTCGGTATCGCTCCACCGCAGTCTTCATGGGGCGGCATGCTGTCCACCGCGGTCGATCTCTACCAGGTCGACCCGATGTTCATGATCATCCCCGGCATGGCGATCTTCATCACCGTGCTGGCCTTCAATCTGCTGGGGGACGGGCTGCGTGACGCACTCGACCCCCGTGGCAAGTAATAGCGGCCCTGCCGCATCGGTCAATCGAGGGGGCTTTCCTCAGGATGAACAGCAGAAAGACGGCAGCGGCCATCGCCGTGACGCTGGCCATGGCGCTCGGTGCGAGTGCCTGTGGCAGCTCCGACAAGGACACTGACGACAGCAACGGCGGTGGCGGCAGCGCCAAGGTCGATGCCGCGATGTCGAGCATCGTCAACGCGACCGACAAGAAGGGGGGGACGGTCACCTACGAGCACTCCAGTGGTCCCGACTCCCTGGACCCGGGCAACACCTACTACGGCTGGGTGCAGAACTTCTCCCGCCTGTACGGCCGTTCCCTGGTCACCTTCAAGCCGGCCGCCGGCAAGGAGGGTCTCGAGGTCGTCCCCGACCTCGCGACCGGACTCGGCAAGGCGAGCGCGGACGCCAAGACCTGGACCTACACGCTCCGCAAGGGCGTCAAGTACCAGGACGGCACCGAGATCACCTCGAAGGACGTCAAGTACGCCGTCGAGCGCAGCAACTTCGCGCCCGAGGCACTGTCCAACGGTCCGACCTACTTCAAGGCGTACCTTGAGGGCGGCGACAAGTACAAGGGTCCGTACAAGGACAAGTCCCCCGAGGGTCTGAAGTCCATCGAGACCCCGGACGACTACACGATCGTCTTCAAGCTCAACAAGCCGTTCGCGGACATGGACTACCTGGCCGCCTTCTCGCAGACCGCTCCGGTCCCGCAGAAGGCCGACAAGGGTGCCGAGTACGTCCAGAACATCGTCTCCTCCGGCCCGTACAAGTTCGACTCGTACAGCGAGAGCAGCGGCGCGACCCTCTCCCGGAACCCCGAGTGGGACCAGGCGAACGACCCGATCCGCAAGGCTCTGCCGGACAAGATCGAGCTGAAGTTCAACGTCAACGCCACCACGATCGACGAGCACCTGCTCAACGACTCGATCACGGCGGACGTCGGCGGCACCGGCCTCCAGGCCAAGACGCAGCCGAAGGTGCTCGTCAAGGCCGCCGAGAAGGCCAAGACGGACAACCCGTACGCGGGCGCGCTCCAGTACATGGCGATGAACGTCAACGTGAAGCCGTTCGACAACGCCGACTGCCGCAAGGCCGTGCAGTACGCGGTCGACAAGGCCGGCGCGGTCAACTCCATCGGCGGCTCGGTCAAGGGTGACCCGGCCACCACGCTGATCCCGCCGTCGGTGAGCGGTTACAAGAAGTTCGACCTGTACGCGACGCCGGGCAACAAGGGCGACGCGGCCAAGTCCAAGGCGGCTCTCACCGCCTGTGGCAAGCCGGGCGGCTTCAAGACCACGCTGACGGCCCGCGCGGACCGTCCCGACGAGGTCACCGTGGCCACCCAGATCCAGGAGAGCCTGAAGAAGGTCGGGATCGCGGCGGAGATCAAGACCTTCCCGTCCGACAAGTACTTCACGGACTTCGCCGGTGTGCCGGACTGGGTCCACAAGAACAACGCGGGCCTCATGATGATGGCCTGGGGTGCCGACTGGCCGACCGGCTTCGGTTTCCTCGACCAGATCGTGAACGGTTCGGCCATCAAGCCGTCCGGTGGCACGAACCTGATGGAACTGAACGACCCGAAGATCAACAAGGCGCTGTCCGACGGCATCGGCACCGTTGACCCCGCGGCCCGCCAGGCGGCCTGGGGCAACGTCGACCAGCTCGTCATGGAGAACGCCTCGGTCGTGCCGCTGTTCTACCGCAAGAACCTGCTCTACCGGCCGGACTCCGCGGCCAACGTCACGGTCACCGAGGCCTACCTCGGCATGTACGACTACGTGCTGATGACCTCGTCCAAGTGACGGTGGCACCGGGTGATCCCGGTGACACCACGTAACACCTGTACATCAAAACAGCACCCCCCGAAAGGCAGGTGAAGGTGTCGGGCCGTCCAGGCGTACCCCGCCCGGACGGCCCGGCACCAAACGGCTGTGGCTGCGTACATCATCCGACGCGTCTTCGCCGCGGTGTTGCTGCTGCTGGTGGTCAGCGCAGTCACGTTCGCGATCTTCTTCCTCGTGCCCCGTCTCGGCGGGCAGACGACCGACTCGCTGGCCGCCCAGTACATCGGCAAGAGTCCTACCCCGGACGCCATCGCCGCTGTCAAGAAGAATCTAGGGCTCGACCAGCCCGTTTACCTCCAGTACTGGGACTTCATCAAGGCCATCGTGGTCGGTGCCGAGTACAACTTCGGCCCCAACCCCTCGGTCTGTCACGTCCCCTGCTTCGGCTACTCGTTCAAGACACATGTCGAGATCTGGCCCGAGCTCCTCCGCCGTATACCGGTGACCCTGTCGCTCGCCGTCGGCGCCGCTGTGCTCTGGGTCGTCTCCGGTGTCGCCATCGGTGTGCTCTCCGCGCTCAAGCGGGGATCGATCTTCGACCGGCTCGCCATGGCCGTCGCCCTGGCCGGTGTCTCGCTGCCGATGTTCTTCACCGGTCTGGTCGCCGCCGCCCTGTTCAGCTTCCACTGGACGATCTGGGACAGCATCGAGTTCGTACCGTTCACCGAGAATCCGGCCGACTGGGCCTGGAATCTGATTCTTCCCTGGTGCACGCTCGCCTTCCTCTACTCGGCGCTCTACGCACGGCTCACCCGAGCCGGGATGCTGGAGACGATGGGCGAGGACTACATCAGAACCGCGCGGGCCAAGGGTCTGCGTGAGCGCAAGGTGATCTTCAAGCACGGCCTGCGCGCCGCGCTGACCCCGCTCGTCACCATCTTCGGCATGGACTTCGCACTGCTGCTCGGTGGCGCGGTCATCACCGAGCGCGTCTTCAGCTTCCAGGGCATGGGCGCCTACGCCATCCAGGGCGTGATCCAGAGCGACCTGCCCAAGGTGATGGGTGTGACGATCGTCGCCGCCTTCTTCATCGTTGTCTGCAACCTGCTGGTGGACCTTGTGTACGCCGCGATCGACCCCCGGGTGAGGCTCTCATGAGCGACGTACGCAAGACGGGCGCGGACGCGGCCGCCACGGGGACGAGCACGGGTACGGGGACGAGCACGGGTACGGATTCCGCGGGTGCCGCCGAGAAGTTCCTGTCCGTACGGGACCTCCGCATCCACTTCGACACCGACGACGGCCTGGTGAAGTCCGTCGACGGCGTCAGTTTCGACCTGAAGGCCGGCCAGACGCTCGGCATCGTCGGCGAGTCCGGCTCGGGCAAGTCCGTGACCTCGCTGGGCATCATGGGGCTGCACAACTCCGAGCGGGCCAGGATCTCCGGTGAGATCTGGCTGGACGGCGAGGAGCTGATCGGCGCCGGAGCCGAGCGGGTGCGCAAGCTGCGTGGCCAGAAGATGGCGATGATCTTCCAGGACCCGCTGTCCGCGCTGCACCCGTACTACAGCATCGGCGCGCAGATCGTGGAGGCCTACCGCGTCCACAACGCCGTCGACAAGAAGACTGCCAAGAAGCGGGCCGTCGACATGCTCGACCGGGTCGGAATCCCCGAGCCCGCCCGGCGCTTCCACGACTTCCCGCACCAGTTCTCCGGCGGTATGCGCCAGCGCGCGATGATCGCGATGGCCCTGGTCAACAACCCCGAGCTGCTGATCGCCGACGAGCCGACGACGGCCCTGGACGTGACCGTCCAGGCGCAGATCCTCGACCTCATCCGCGATCTGCAGAAGGAGTTCAGGTCGGCGGTCGTCATCATCACCCACGACCTGGGCGTCGTCGCCGAGATCGCGGACGACCTGCTGGTGATGTACGCCGGCCGCTGCATCGAGCGCGGATCCGCCGAGAAGGTCTTCTACCAGCCGCAGCACCCCTACACCTGGGGCCTGCTGGGCTCGATGCCCCGCATCGACCGGGAACAGACCGAACGGCTGGTGCCGGTCAAGGGCACCCCGCCCAGTCTGATCAACGTGCCGTCCGGCTGCGCCTTCCATCCGCGCTGCCCGTACGCCGACATCCCCAAGGACAACGTCACCCGCACCGAGCGTCCGGAGCTGCGGCAGATCACCGACGGGCACTTCTCCGCCTGCCACATGTCGCCGGCGGAGCGGGAACAGATCTGGACCGAAGAGATTGCGCCGAAGCTGTGACTGATCTGAGCAAGAAGATTCCGCAGCAGGCGTCGGACAGTTCCGGACCCGAGCCGCTCCTCAAGGTCACCGGCCTGGTCAAGCACTTCCCGATCACCAAGGGCGTGCTCAAGCGCAAGGTGGGGGCGGTCCAGGCGGTCGACGGACTGTCCTTCGACGTGCGCCCGGGGGAGACCCTCGGTGTGGTCGGCGAGTCGGGCTGCGGCAAGTCGACCATGGGCCGGCTGATCACCCGGCTGCTCGAACCGACCGCTGGAAAGGTCGAGTTCCAGGGGCGGGACATCACGCATCTGTCCGCCGGCGCGATGCGGCCGATGCGCCGTGACGTCCAGATGATCTTCCAGGACCCGTACGGTTCGCTGAACCCGCGCCACACCATCGGCGGGATCGTCAGCACCCCCTTCAAGCTCCAGGGCATCGAGCCCGAGGGCGGCGTGAAGCGGGAGGTCCAGCGGCTGCTGGAGCTGGTGGGCCTCAGCCCCGAGCACTACAACCGCTATCCGCACGAGTTCTCCGGCGGTCAGCGGCAGCGCATCGGGATCGCGCGGGCGCTCGCGCTCAACCCGAAGCTGGTCGTCGCCGACGAGCCGGTCTCGGCGCTGGACGTGTCGATCCAGGCGCAGGTGGTGAACCTGCTGGACGACCTCCAGGACGAGCTGGGTCTGACGTACGTGATCATCGCGCACGACCTGTCGGTCATCCGCCATGTCTCGGACCGCATCGCGGTGATGTACCTCGGCAAGATCGTCGAGCTGTCGGACCGCAAGTCGCTGTACGAGTCGCCGATGCATCCGTACACCAAGGCGCTGCTCTCCGCCGTGCCGGTGCCCGACCCGGGCAGGCGCGGGGCGAAGAGCGACCGGATCCTGCTCAAGGGCGATGTGCCGTCGCCGATCTCGCCGCCGAGCGGCTGCCGCTTCCACACCCGGTGCTGGAAGGCGACAGAGATCTGCAAGACGACCGAGCCGCCGCTGATCCAGCTCGCGCTGGGCCACCAGGCGGCCTGCCACCACCCGGAGAACGCTCCGGACCAGCACCCCGAGGACACGGTGCTGCTGTCGGACCTGGCGGACCGCGAGACGATCGAGCTGGCGGACGTGCCGGCCGGAACGTCCGAGGACCCGGCCACGGACTCCGCCGGCGAGGTCTCCAAGGACGCGGGTGCCGGGGTCTCCAAGGACCAGGGATCCACGGACACGGGAGCCCCGGTCAAGGAGTAGGCCAGAGAACAGCCCCGGCCGGCCCAGCGGATGGGCCGGCCGGGGCTGTTCTGCTTCCCGGCACAATGAACAGGTGTTCCACGACCTCGTCACGCCCTCTGTCCAGCACGCGCTCGACCTCGCGGGCATCTTCGTCTTCGCGATATCCGGCGCGCTGCTCGCCGTACGCAAGAACTTCGACGTCTTCGGTATGGCGGTGCTGGCCGAGATCACCGCGCTGGGCGGAGGGCTGCTCCGTGACCTGATCATCGGCGCCGTCCCGCCGGCCGCCTTCACCGATCTCGGCTATTTCTCCATGCCCCTGGTGGCGACCGCCCTGGTGTTCTTCCTGCATCCCCAGGTCGAGCGCATCCAGGGCTCGGTCAATGTCTTCGACGCGGCGGGGCTCGGCCTCTTCTGTGTCACGGGCACCACCAAGGCGTACGAGTACGGCCTCGGCCTCACCGCCTCGGTGGTGCTCGGTCTGGCCACGGCGGTCGGCGGCGGTGTGCTGCGCGACGTCCTCGCCAACGAGGTGCCCTCACTGCTGCGCTGGGACCGCGATCTGTACGCCGTCCCGGCCATCGTCGGTGCCACGATGGTGGCGCTCTGCATCCGCTTCGACACGCTGAACGCGCTGACCAGCGGTCTCGCCGTACTGACCGCCTTCCTTCTGCGGCTACTGGCGATGCGCTTCCACTGGCGGGCGCCGCGCGCCTGGAACCGGCGCTCGGACGCGGCCGAGGAGACCACCCCGGCCCGAGGTTAAGCTACCGCTTAGTACGATCCTGTTGTACGGTTACCTGTCATGGCACAGGCATCCATCGGGGACAGCGAGTTCGACCGTGGCACCGCTGTCACCCCGCGTGAACCGGGCGTCTATGACGCGCAGCTCTCCCCGGGCTGGACGATCATGAACGTACTCAACGGCGGCTATCTGCTGGCGACCATCGGCCGCGCCCTCGGTGACGCCCTGCCGCATCCTCATCCGTTCGCCGTCTCGGCGCACTACCTCACACCGTCGGTGCCCGGCCCGGCCGTGGTGCGAACCGAGACCATACGGTCCGGCCGTACGCTCTCCACCGGTCAGGCGTCCCTCTTCCAGACCGAGGAGGACGGCAGCGAGGTCGAGCGGATCCGGGTCCTCGCCTCCTACGGAGATCTGGAGACGCTGCCCGACGACGTACGGACGACGGCGAAGCCGCCCGCGATTCCGCCGCTGGAGCACTGCGTCAGTACCGCTGACGGGCCGTCGCAGCCCGGCGACTTCTCGATGATCGACCGGCTCGCCATGAGGATCGACCCGGCCACGATCGGCTGGGCCGTGGGCGCGCCCTCCGGTACGGGCGAGATGCGTGCCTGGTTCGCCCTCGCGGACGGCCGCGACGCCGACCCGCTCTCGCTGCTGCTCACCGTGGACGCGCTGCCGCCGACCTCGTTCGAGCTGGGGCTGCGGGGCTGGACACCGACCATCGAGCTGACCATCCATGTCCGCTGCCGCCCGGCGCCCGGGCCGCTGCGGGTCGCCATCACCACCCGTAACCTCGCCGGCGGCTTCCTGGAGGAGGACGCGGAGGTCTGGGACAGCGCGGACCGCCTGGTCGCCCAGGCCCGCCAACTGGCCCGCGCGCCACGCGACTGAACGGGCCGCGCGACGGACGGGCCGCGCGACTGAACGGGCCGAGTGGCGGACGGGCCGCGTGGCGTCCACCGGCCACCACGGGACCGGCTGCGTGATGGCGGGCCCGCGGCTCGTAGAATCGAGCCCACCATGGCTTACCTCGACCACGCCGCGACCACTCCGATGCTGCCGGAGGCGATCGAGGCGATGACCGCCCAGTTCGCCTTCGCCGGCAACGCCTCCTCGCTCCATGCCGCCGGGCGCCGGGCCCGCCGTACCGTCGAGGAGGCCCGCGAGACGCTCGCGGAGGCCCTCGGCGCACGGCCCAGCGAGGTGGTCTTCACCTCGGGCGGCACGGAGGCGGACAACCTCGCCGTGAAGGGCCTGTACTGGTCCCGCCGCGATGCCGACCCGGCCAGGACCAGGGTGCTGGCCAGCCCGGTGGAGCACCACGCCGTCCTGGACGCCGTCGACTGGCTCGGCGAACACGAGGGCGCGACCGTCGAATATCTGCCGGTTGACGCCTACGGCCGGGTCCTCCCCGAGACGCTGCGCGCGGCCATCGAACGGAACCCCCAGGACGTCGCCCTCGCCACCGTCATGTGGGCCAACAACGAGATCGGCACCATCCTGCCGGTCCGCGAACTGGCCGATGTGGCGGCGGAATTCGACATTCCGCTGCACTCCGACGCCGTCCAGGCCTTCGGCCAGACGGAGCTGGACTTCGCCGCCTCGGGACTGGCCGCGATGACCGTTTCCGGCCACAAGATCGGCGGCCCCTACGGCATCGGCGCCCTGCTGCTCGGCCGCGAGTACACCCCCGTCCCCGTGCTGCACGGCGGTGGCCAGGAGCGTCATGTGCGCTCCGGCACCCTCGACGTCCCCGCCATCGCCGCCTTCGCCGTCGCGGGCCGGCTGGCCGCGCAGCGGCGCGAGGACTTCGCCCGCGAGATCGGCGCCCTGCGGGACGAACTGATCAAGGCCGTATGCGACGCCGTCCCCGACGCGGTCCTCGGCGGCGACCCCGACCACCGCCTCCCGGCCAACGCCCACTTCAGCTTCCCCGGCTGCGAGGGGGACTCGCTGCTCCTGCTCCTGGACGCCCAGGGCATCGAGTGCTCGACGGGCTCGGCCTGCACGGCGGGCGTGGCCCAGCCCAGCCATGTCCTGCTGGCCACCGGCAGCGACCCCGACCTGGCCAGGGGAACCCTGCGCTTCTCCCTCGGCCACACCTCGACCAGGGCGGACATCGAAGCGGTGGCCAAGGCCATCGCCCCCGCGGTAAAACGAGCCAGAAGCGCCGGCCTCACCTGACCCCGCGCCGGGCGCTGACCCGTCCGGGGCGAGCACCCGCTACGGCGAACCGCCGCCGCCCCTCATCTGCTCGGGCGGCTGGGGCCCCGGTGAGGGCGACGCGCCGGTGCGCACCTGCTGCCAGATCGACAGCAGCGCCACGACCTGGGCGACGAAGAAGGCGATCTGCACGGAGGCCGTACGCAACTGGTAGAGGGAGAGCAGCAGCCCCGCCCGGGTCGGCCAGTAGTGCTTCTCCGAACGGAAGGTGTCGACGTCCATCGCGACGCCGCTGAGGGACAGTACGAGGAGCAGCAGGGACGCCCACAGGGTGCTCGTGCCGACCGCCTGGCCGAAGGCCACATTGCCCAGCCGGTCGACCAGCACGGGCAGGGCGCACGTCAGCGACAGCCCCAGCGCCCGGACAGGGCCGCGCCGGCCGGGCAGCACCCGCCACAGCGCGCCGAGGGTGAACCCGGCGCATGCCCAGACGATCTGCTGACTGATCACGTACTCCACGAAGCCCGCCAGGCCGAAGCGCGCACTGAACATGTCCGCCCAGAGCACCCCCTTGACCTGGTCCGCCCAGAACAGCACGGCGGTGGCGGGCAGCCCGAAGAGCGAGGCGAAGAACGCCGCCCGGCCGGCATTGCCCAGCCACGTCGCCCGTGGGCCCCAGGCGAGCGCCAGCTCCACCGGCCGTACCGAGTCCGGCAGCGGCACCCGGGTGTGCGGATGCGTCGCGTGGGGTGGTGTCCAGCGGTGCAGGCGGTCGAGCGTCCGCTCGATGGCCGCGCGTTCCTTGTCGCCCTGCCCCTGTTCCAGCCGGCGCAGCTGAGCGTGCAGCTCCCGCTGGCGGCGGGCCGATCCGATGAGCCGCTGCCGGTCGCCGTCCTTCACCACGCTGAGCAGCGGAACGCCGGGCACCAGCTCCTGGGCGAGGACCGAACGCCATCGGCCGAGGGCGAGCAGCCCGGACAGTGTCAGCCAGAACACGAACAGGGATATCAGCGGGACCGGAGTGCCGCCGTACCAGCCCATCACGGGGGCCACCCCGATCACGAAGAAGACCCGGAGGACCAGCCATTCCGTCCTCGACGGGGCGGAGACGGTGGCGTGGGGCGCCGCCGACCGCGCACGCAGTACGGCGAGCAGGGCGATCGGAGTCGTCCACCACCAGATGGTGAAACCGAGCCAGTCCGGCAGATCGGACGCGAACCAGGCGAGATCCCAGAACAGATCGTATGTGTGCCGATGGCCGTAGTCCCAGTCGCTCTTCTGCGTGCTGAGCCAGCTGATCCGCTCCCAGTTGTTCTCCGCCGCCCACAGACCCGCCGCCGGGAGGAACAGCGCGAAGAGAGCGAGCAGGCCGAGGACGCTGTGCGGGAAGCGGCCGGGGGAGGTGGCCGCAGGGGGAGTGGCGAAGGACCGCCACAGCCGCAGCGCGCAGGACACCACGCCGACCAGCCAGATGAAGGCGAGGGCGGCGCAGGCCAGGGCCAGCCAGTAGACGCCGCCGGTGGCGGCGAGCCGGTCGACACCTGCCGGGTCGCTCTCCCAGTCCAGGGCGAAGCGGCGGGGCAGGGCGAAGGTCTCGGGGGTGAGCGCCACCGCGGTGATGTACGCACCGGAGAGCAGCACAGAAACCGTGGCGACGAGCCGTGGCTTTCCGAAGAGACACATCAGCCCGCCCATGGCGGTGGACAGCAGCAGATGGATGGATATGCGGTTCTGTGACCAGAAATCGCCGGAACCCAGCGTCTGCCTGAGGTGGTTCAGCAGATTGTCGTCGAGCGCGTAGGCGAGCATGACGGCGAACAGGAGCCAGGCCCACAGCAGCAGGTTCCGGCGAGCCGCTTCCTCGGCCGGTGTCGGTAGGGACGAGACGGCGTCACGCCGCAGCTGCCACAGCGTGGCGAGCAGCATCGCGAACACCGCGAAGTCCCAGGTCATCCAGGCGAACGCGGAGTAGATGTACCAGGGGTACGTACTCCACCTGGCCGCCATCGCCTTGGCGGCGGGCGGCTGGAGCAACAGGCGCACCTCGGGGGGCCGGTGGCCGGCCTTGGTCTGCGTCCAGGTCAGCAGACCGGCCGATCCGGCGGCCGGGGCGGGCGAGACGGACCGCGCGGCCCGTTCACCGAGGTCGACCTCGACCTCTTTCCACCAGGACCCGGCGAGAGCCCGCGGATGGATCAGCCTCAGCGTCCAGAAACGCTTGCCGGCCTCGATGCGCCACGGTCCGAAGTCCCGCTCGCTGAGGTCGTTCACCCAGGTCGAGGCCCGGTACTCGACGACGACCCACGCCTTGTCGAGAGAGATCTTCGGCGCTCGGTAGCGCCATTCCGAGTCGCGGTAGGGGACGGTCGTGGCGGGATCCCGGAAGAGGCAGCGCATGGCGGCGCGGTACGGCTCCGTATCGCCGTTGAGCAGCAGGTTCGAGGCCCGCTTCCAGGAGGTGGGGACCTTGACGACGAAGACGCTCTCGGCCATCGAGTAGTCCTGGCCGTCATGATCGAGTCGTACGGACGCGGTCACCCGGGCCTTGGCCAGCTGCTCGGTGGCGCAGACGTCGTCGCCGGGCGCCGGAGTGGCGGCCGCGGCGGGAGTGGCCGGGCAGGCCAGCAGAAAGACCAGCCCGAGCAGCATCAGCCCGAACGCCTTCGGTAATCGCCTCATGACCGCCGTATGTATCACCTGTCGCGTCGGGCTGGACACCCTGGATCGGGCTCTGTTGCCGAAGACGGTCCGGAGCGGGTCTATACCGGGGTCCGGGCCTCGCGGACGAGTTTTAGGTAGCGGTCCCAGTCCCAGTGGGGCCCCGGGTCCGTGTGGTCCGTGCCCGGTACTTCCACATGGCCGACGATGTGCTCGCGGTCCACGGGTATGTCGTACCGCTCGCAGATCCCGGCGGTCAGCCGGGCCGAGGAGCGGTACATCGCGTCCGTGAAGGAGGCCGGCTTGTCCACCCAGCCTTCGTGCTCGATGCCGACGGACCGTTCGTTGTAGGGGCGGTTTCCCGTGTGGTACGCCACATCCAGCTCGCGGATCATCTGCGCCACCTGCCCGTCCTTGCGGACCACATAGTGCGTGGCCGCGCCGTGGGTCGGGTTGCGGAAGACCCTGAGGGCCACCTGATAGCTGCCCTGGACGACATGGATCACCACCCGGTCCACGGTGTAGTCGGCCGGGCGGTCCGCACGCCGGTAGTTCTCCGGGGAAGCCGCGACCCACAGGGCCCGGGCGTAGTCCAGCTCGCCTTCCGTGCGTGCCCTCTCGATGCCCGGTGTCTGCCACCAGAGCCTGCTCAGCTCCTCCCGCGCCGCCACGCCCCCACCGAGCACCGCGGCCGCGCTGCCGATCAGTACCGCCCGCCGTCCGACCCGGGGGCCGTCCGTGGATGCGCGTCCGCGCCGGCCCCCGCCGCTGCCCGCGGCCCCCCGTGTTTTCTCGCCCATGTGATCGCCAACGAATACACGCGCGACTGTGGTTCCCCCGGCCCGTACCCTGGTGGGGCTATGACTCAGAATTCCCAGCGCCCCCTCCGCGTGCTCGCCGCCATGTCGGGCGGCGTGGACTCCGCCGTCGCCGCCGCCCGTGCCGCAGAAGCGGGCCATGATGTCACCGGAGTGCATCTCGCGCTCTCCGCGAATCCGCAGTCCTTCCGCACCGGCGCGCGCGGCTGCTGCACCATCGAGGACTCCCGCGACGCGCGCCGCGCCGCCGACGTCATCGGCATCCCCTTCTACGTCTGGGACCTCGCCGAGCGCTTCCGTGAGGACGTGGTCGAGGACTTCGTCGCGGAGTACGAGGCGGGCCGCACCCCGAATCCGTGCCTGCGCTGCAACGAGAAGATCAAATTCGCTGCACTGCTCGACAAGGCGCTCGCCCTCGGCTTCGACGCCGTGTGCACGGGGCACTACGCGACGGTCGTCACCGGCCCGGACGGCGCCCGCGAGCTGCACCGCGCCAGCGACATGGCCAAGGACCAGTCGTACGTCCTTGGGGTCCTCGACGAGCGCCAGCTCGCGCACGCGATGTTCCCGCTCGGCGACACCCTCACCACCAAGGACGAGATCCGCGCGGAGGCCGAGCGCCGGGGCCTGGCCGTGGCGAAGAAGCCCGACAGCCACGACATCTGCTTCATCGCGGACGGCGACACCCAGGGCTTCCTGGCGAACCGTCTGGGCCGGTCCGAGGGCGACATCGTCGACGAGTCCGGTACGAAGGTCGGCAGCCATGACGGCGCGTTCGGCTTCACCATCGGCCAGCGCAAGGGCCTGCGCATCGGTCACCCGGCCGCCGACGGCAAGCCGCGCTACGTGCTGGACATCTCGCCCGTCGACAACACCGTGACGGTCGGCCCGGCCGCCGGTCTTGACGTCATGGCGCTGACCGCCATCAAGCCCCGCTGGTGCGGCACCGCGCCCACGGGGCCCGGCGGCTATACGGCGCAGCTGCGCGCCCACGGCGGCGAGACGGCCGTGACGGCGGAGCTGACCGACGGCACTCTGCACGTCAGCTTCGAGGAGCCGGTGCGCGGCGTGGCACCGGGCCAGGCGATCGTGCTGTACGACGGCACGCGCGTGGTCGGCTCGGCGACGATCGCGACGACGGAGCGGCGCACCCAGGCCCTGACCGGCTGACTCCGCTGTTCCCTGACTCCGCTGTTTCCCGGCCGGGGCGGCCGAGCCGGGCGTGAGGCCGGCCGGGTCCTCCGGTCGCCCCCGATGGAAGGAAAGCTGCCGCCTTGGCCGAATACCGACTGGATGCCGTGCCCGAAGCGGTGACCAATGTCTTCTCGCGCGAGCTGCCCGCCGTGCTGACCGTCGACCCGGGAGACACCGTCGTCGTCCACTCGCTGGACGCGTCCGGCCACCTGGAACGGCAGCGGACCCCCGGTGAGGTCCGGCCACGGATGTTCGGCGGCCGGCCGGGCCACTGCCTGGCGGGGCCGATAGCCGTCCGTGGCGCCGAACCCGGCATGGCGCTCGCGGTGCACCTGGAGTCCCTGCGTCCCGACGACTGGGGCTGGACCGTGGCAGCCGCCGCGGACACCCCGCTCAGCCGACGGCTGGGGCTCGCGGACGCCGATCCCTCCTGGCTGCTGTGGGAACTCGACGCCGACGCGGGCACCGGGACCAACCAGTACGGGCACACCGTGTCCCTCGCGCCCTTCCTCGGCGTCATCGGCATGCCGCCGGCCGAACCGGGAGAGCATTCGACGATCCCGCCCCGCGCCTTCGGCGGCGGCAACATCGACTGCCGCGAACTGGTGGCCGGCTCCACCCTCTTCCTCCCGGTCACCGTCCCGGACGCGCTGCTCTGCGTCGGCGACGGCCACGCGGCCCAGGGCGACGGCGAGGTCTCCGGCACCGCCGTCGAATGCGGCATGACCACCCGGCTGACGCTGGACCTGCGGACGGCTCCGCCGGTCCCGACGGCGCACGCGGTGACCCCGGCGGGCCGGATCACCTTCGGCTTCGACGAGGACCTCAACGAGGCGTCGGCGGAGGCGCTGTACGCCATGCTGACGTGGATGATGTCGCTCTACGGCCTGGACCGGGCCGCCGCGCTGGCACTGGCCAGCGCGGTGGTCGACCTCCGGGTGACGCAGGTGGCCAACCGCGTATGGGGCGTCCACGCGCTGCTGCCGGACGGCGCCGTGCGCTGAACCGAACGGCCCGCGCGGAACCGAACGGCCCGTTGCAGCTCCGGTGACGCCCACCGCCCCGGCCTCCCGTTGCGGGGCCGGGGCGGTGACCTCTGCGGGGGTGGCGGGAGTGTTACCGGCCGGCCTGCAGCGCGGACCAGGTCGCGCTGCCGACGATGCCGTCCGCGCCCAGGCCGCGGCCGCTCTGGTAGTCACGGACCGCCTGGGCCGTGCCGGAACCGAACTGGCCGTCGATGGACACCGTCCGGCCGAGGGCGGCCGTCAGCGCGCGCTGGAGACGTTCCACCACGGCGCCGCTGCTTCCCTCACGCACCACGGTGGTGGCCCCGGCGGAGAGCAGGGCCGTCCAGGTACGGGCGCCGACGGCGCCGTCGGCGGTCAGGCCGCGGCTCTGCTGGAAGGACTTGACCGCGTTCGCCGTCCCGGTGCCGAAGATGCCGTCAGCGGTGCCGGCGTTGTGGCCCTGCTGGGTCAGCAGCGTCTGCGCGGCCTTCACCTGGGCGCCGGTGGAGCCGTTGCTCAGGGTCGGGTACGAGGCGAAGTTCAGCTGCACGCTGCCACCGCCGCCGCCGGTGCTGCCGCCCACCAGCTGCATGTAGTAGGTCCAGTTCCAGTTCGGCCCCGGGTCGGTGTGGTCGTTGCCCGGTGCCTCGGAGTGGCCGATGACGTGCGCCCGGTCCTTGGGGATGCCGTACCGGTCGCACAGGTACTTGGTCAGGGCCGCCGAGGAGCGGTACATCGCGTCGGTGAACCAGCTCGGGTTGTCGATGAAGCCCTCGTGCTCGATGCCCAGGCTGGAGGCGTTGGCCGAGCGCGCGTGGTAGGCGGTGTCGCTGTCGCGGACCATCTGGGTGACCGCGCCGTCGGAGGAGCGGACCACGTAGTGGGAGCTCACCTGCGAGGACGCGTTCTGGAACCAGCTGATGGTCCCGGCGTACGAGCCCTGGGTGACATGCACGATCACACTGCTGATCGACGCGGTCCGGCCGGCGCTGTAGTTGGCGGCGTTGGCGGGAACCCACGCGGCGGGCGGGTAGTCGGGGCTGAGGGCGCCCCGCTCCGAGCCCGCCGCCGCGTAGCGGCCGCGCTCGGGCTCGACGGTGCGGGGCTTGACGGTGACCGTCTCGCCGCCCGCGACGTCCGCGCTGATGCCCTGCGAGAGGAACGTGTAGACGGCGTCGGCGTACAGCCGCGCCGTGCCGATGTCGGTCGCCCCGCCGTAGCGGGCGACCACCGGGTACCACTCGTCGACGCTGCGACGCTCCGCGGTGTCCAGCCCCAGACCGTCGGCGTAGGCGCGCAGCACGGCCGCGCCGCCGCGGATGTTCGCCGCCGTGTCCTCGCGGAGCTCGGTGCGACCCTCGCCGGTCAGCTCGGCGGCCTTCTCCAGGGTGTGGCTCTTCGGATTGCTCACCAGATGCATCACCCCGTAGCCGTTCGCCTGGCTGGGCTCGCCGCGGTGTCCGTCGAGGTGCGTCTCGCCGTACCCGACCGCCACCAGGACGTCCCGGGGGACGCCGAACTCCGCCGCGGCGCTGCTGAAGGCCCGGCTCATCGCGTCACGGTCCGCCGGAGCGGCGGGAACGGACGCGGCGCCGGCGGGCTGGGCCGTGGCGACGAGCACCGTGGTGATCAGGCCACCGAGCGCGGACAGCGCGGTTCTCTTCCACGGAGTCGATCGTCGGTACATGCTTCCTCCTGGTCGGCTTCGCGGTCTCCGCCTGAGCGGAACGATTGGGTCTACGCCCGTTGAATGGACCACTCCTACCGGCGAGTCATGTACATGTCAAGGATAGGCAAGTACCGCTGACCGCAACGAGGTTGGCTGATTGTCACACGTGGCGCGTCGCGAGCGAAGCTCAAGCGACTGTCCGCACCGGACCACTTCACCGATCCGTGCCTCGCGCCATGAGCCCATAAAAACAGGGCGCTTGGCGGAGCGTCAGATCTGAGGAGGCGTCAATTGACCTGCTGACGTGCCGCGTAGCGACGTGCGGCAGCGCCGGGCCGGGCAGAACCCGGCCCGGCGCACCGCTCGGCGGTGCGGATTCCCCTCAGTCGCCGACGACCTCCGTGTCGTAGAAGCAGAAGTGATCCTTGACCTGTGCGACCTCCGCCTTGGGCGTGGGATATCCCCAGACCAGATCCGGAGCGTCAGGCAGCGACCAGTACGAGGCGTCGCCCTTGAACGGGCAGTGCGTGCTGGTCTCCGAGGGGGTCAGCAACTCCGTCCGTACGTCCTCCGGCGGGAGGTAGTAGCGGACGGGACAGCCCGTCTCGCGCAGCAGCAGCGGACTGCGGCTCTCCGCCAGGACCTGTCCGTCGCGTACGACACGTACATGCTCGGTGCCCTGCTCGATGGTGATGCGGTGTCCGGTGGCCATGGTGATGTGTCCCTTCGGGGGTGCCTGTTCCCTGCGTACCTCATACCGTTCAGCACCGATCCGCGGCGCGCTCTTCCCGGCCCGTACCGTGAGCCCATGAATATCTGCGTCTTCCTCTCCGCCGCCGATCTCGACGAGCGCTACACGGGCCCCGCCCGTGACTTCGCCGAGCTGATCGGCAAGGGCCGCCACACGCTCGTGTGGGGCGGTTCCGACAGCGGGCTGATGAAAGTCGTCGCCGACGGGGTGCAGCGGGCGGGCGGCCGGCTGGTCGGCGTCTCGGTGGACTTCCTGGAGGCCGTGGCCCGGCCGGACGCGGACGAGATGGTGGTGGCCAAGGACCTCGCGGAGCGCAAGGCGCTGCTGCTCGCCAAGTCCGACGCGATCGTGATCATGGTCGGCGGTACGGGCACCCTGGACGAGGCCACCGAGATCCTGGAGCTCAAGAAGCACGCCCTGCACGCCAAGCCGGTGGTGCTGCTCAACACGGCCGGTTTCTACGACGGGCTGAAGCAGCAGTTCCGGCGGATGGACGAGGAGGGCTTCCTGCCCGTCCCCCTCACCGACCTGGTCTTCTTCGCCGAGGACGGGGTGGGAGCCCTCGCCTACCTGGAGGAGGCCGTGGGCGTGCGGTGAGCCGTGCCCGGTGATGCGACCATGACCGCATGGCTACCCATCTGATCACCGGTGCGGGCTCGGGCATCGGCGCCGCTGTCGCGCGCCGGCTGCACGAGCGCGGCGACGACCTGCTGCTGTTCGCCCGCGACGCGGGCCGCGGCAAGGAACTCACCTCCCGCTTCCCCGGCTCCCGCGCGCTCGTCGGCGACCTCGCCAACCCCGACCGGCTCTCCTGGGCGCTGGCCCACCAGTCCCTGCCCGACCGGCTCGACTCGCTCCTGCACATCGCGGGCGTCGTCGACCTCGGTCCGATCGGGGAACTGACCCCCAAGGCCTGGCACAGCCAGCTCAACGTCAACCTGATCGCCCCGGCCGAGCTGACCCGCCTCGTCCTGCCCCAACTGCGGGTCTCCCACGGCCAGGTGATCTTCATCAATTCGGGCGCCGGGCTCAGCGCCGGCGCCCAGTGGGGCGCGTACGCCGCCTCCAAGCACGGCCTGAAGGCACTCGCCGACGCGCTGCGCCAGGAGGAGAAGCCGAACGGTGTGCGGGTGACCTCCGTCTATCCGGGCCGTACGGCGAGCCCCATGCAGGTCAAGGTCCATCAGCAGGAGGGCAAGGAGTACGACGCGTCCCGCTGGATCGATCCGGAGTCGGTGGCGACGACCATCCTGGCGGCGCTCGACCTGCCGCGTGACGCACAGATCGACGATCTGACCGTACGGCCGGGCCGATGAGCGGGATCACCTGGGGAACCGCCACGGGCATCGGCTCGATGCCCGGCGGTGACGCGCGGGAGGCCGCCAGGGCGGTCACCGGCACCTTCGAGGACTTCCCGTACCTGCCGGAACTGCCCGCCCGGGGCCCCGGCGCCGACATGATCGGCCGGACGGCCGGGCTGCTCGTCGAGGTCTACGCGCGCGTGGAGCCCAGCGGCTGGCGGATCGGCGACCGGCCGGGCCGCGACACCAAGCGGGCCTGGTCCTGGCTGGGGGAGGACCTCGACGCGCTGGAGGAGTTCACCCAGGGGTACGAGGGCCCGCTCAAGATCCAGGCCGTCGGGCCGTGGACGCTCGCCGCCTCGCTGGAGCTGCGCAACGGCGAGTCGGCGCTCAGCGACCCCGGCGCCTGCCGGGATCTGACCGGGTCGCTGGTGGAGGGGCTGACCGCGCATCTCGCGGAGGTACGGCGCCGGGTGCCGGGGGCGATGCCGGTGCTCCAGCTCGACGAGCCGTCCCTCACCGCCGTACTGCGCGGACACGTCAGGACGGCCAGCGGCTACCGCACCCATCGCGCCGTGGACCGCCAGGTCGTCGAGAGCGCGCTGCGCGAGGTCACCGCGGTGAGCGAGGGGACCGCGGTCGTGCACTCCTGCGCGCCCGACGTGCCGTTCGCACTGCTGAGGCGGGCGGGCGCGGCAGCGGTCTCGTTCGATTTCGATCTACTCACCGAGCGTGACGAGGAGACCATCGGCGAGGCGGTGGAGGGCGGTACGAAACTCTTCGCCGGAATCGTGCCGGGCACTGACGGCCCATTGTCAGACCCTGCCGGTAGCGTCATGGGTATCAGGACGCTGTGGCGCAGGCTGGGGCTGAATCCGGGGACTCTCGCCGAGTCCGTGGTGCTCACCCCGTCGTGCGGGCTCGCGGGCGCTTCACCCGCGTACGCGCACGCTGCGCTCGCGCACTGTGTCAGGGCCGCGAGATCCCTCGCGGACAACCCTGAGTGACGATCCCGGGTGACGGGTCATGGTGAACGGGAGGACGAAACGGTGGCTGGCGAACAGCGGAGCACAGTGCCCTCGGAGGCGCGGGAGCAGCATGCCCAACTCGCCGAGCAGATCGAGGAGCACCGCTTCCGGTACTACGTGAAGGACCAGCCGGTCGTCAGCGACGTTGAGTTCGACACGCTGCTGCGGTCGCTGGAGGAGCTGGAGGAGCGCTATCCGGAGCTGCGCACGCCCGACTCGCCGACCCAGAAGGTCGCCGGGGCGTACGCGACGGAATTCACCGCGGTCCAGCACCGCGAGCGGATGCTGTCCCTGGACAACGCCTTCGACGACGAGGAGCTGGCCTCCTGGGCCGACCGCGTCGCCAAGGACGTCGGCACCCCCGACCACCACTTCCTGTGCGAGCTGAAGGTGGACGGCCTCGCGGTCAATCTCACCTATGAGCACGGCCGGCTGACCCGCGCGGCCACCCGCGGCGACGGCCGTACGGGCGAGGACATCACGCCCAACGTCCGTACGATCGCGGAGATCCCGCACCGCCTGGAGGGCGAGCGCATCCCCGCGCTCGTCGAGATCCGCGGCGAGGTCTACTTCCCGATGGAGGCGTTCCAGGAGCTGAACGCGCGTCTGGTGGAGGCCGGCGACAAGCCGTTCGCCAACCCGCGCAACGCGGCGGCGGGTTCACTGCGCCAGAAGGATCCCAAGATCACCGCCACCCGCCCGCTGCACATGGTGGTGCACGGCATCGGCGCACGCGAGGGCTTCGACATCGATTGCCTCTCCCACGCCTACGACCTGCTGCGCGAGTGGGGCCTGCCCACCGCCCAGCACAACAAGGTGGTCCAGGGCCTCGACGCCGTGCGGGAGTTCATCGCGTACTTCGGCGAGAACCGCCACTCGGTGGAACACGAGATCGACGGCGTCGTGGTCAAGATCGACGAGATCCCGCTCCAGGGCCGGCTCGGCTCGACCTCGCGCGCCCCGCGCTGGGCCATCGCGTGGAAGTACGCGCCGGAGGAGGTCAACACCAAGCTGGTGGACATCCGGGTCGGGGTCGGCCGCACCGGCCGCGTGACGCCGTACGCGGTGGTCGAGCCGGTCACGGTCGCCGGCTCCGAGGTCGAGTTCGCCACGCTGCACAACCAGGACGTGGTGAAGGCCAAGGGCGTGTTCATCGGGGACACCGTCGTGCTGCGCAAGGCGGGCGACGTCATCCCGGAGATCCTGGGCCCGGTGGTCGATCTGCGGGACGGCAGCGAGCGGGAGTTCGTGATGCCGTCCGCGTGCCCCGAGTGCGGTACGGCGCTGCGCCCCATGAAGGAGGGCGACATCGACCTCCGCTGCCCCAACGCACGCTCCTGCCCCGCCCAGTTGCGCGAGCGGCTGTTCTATCTCGCCGGCCGCAAATGCCTGGACATCGAGAACTTCGGCTATGTGGCCGCCGCCGCCCTGACGAAGCCGCTGGAGCCGGAGACGCCGCCGCTGCTCGACGAGGGGGATCTCTTCGACCTGACCGTCGATCAGCTGCTGCCCATCAAGGCGTATGTCCTCGACCAGGACAGCGGTCTGCCCAAGCGGGATCCGAAGACCGGCGAGGAGAAGATCGCCACGGTCTTCGCCAACCAGGAGGGCGAGCCGAAGAAGAACGCCCTGGCGATGCTGGAGCACATCGCGGCGGCGAAGCAGCGTCCGCTGGCCCGGATCATCGCCGGGCTCTCCATCCGTCACGTGGGTCCGGTCGCGGCCGAGGCACTGGCCAGGGAGTTCCGCTCGATCGACCGGATCGAGCAGGCCACGGAAGAGGAGCTGGCGGCCGTCGAGGGGGTCGGGCCGACCATCGCCGCCTCCCTCACGCAGTGGTTCGAGGTCGACTGGCACCGCGAGATCCTGCGCAAGTGGCGTGCGGCCGGGGTCCGTACGGAGGAAGAGGGCTCGGGTGAGGACGAGGGCCCGCGGCCGCTGGAGGGTCTTACGGTCGTCGTCACCGGCACCTTGGAGCGGTACACCCGGGATGGCGCGAAAGAGGCGCTCCAGAGCCGTGGCGCGAAGGTGACGGGCTCGGTATCGAAGAAGACCGCCTTCGTCGTGGTCGGTGAGAACCCCGGTTCCAAGTACGACAAGGCCATGCAGCTGAAGGTGCCGGTGCTGGACGAACAGGGCTTCACCATCCTGCTCGAACAGGGCCCTGACGCGGCCAGAGAGGCCGCGGTCACCCCCGAGGAGTAGTGCTTCGCACCGTCGGAATCGGGCCGCGAACCGCACCCGTTCGGCGCATATCAGATGGATAAGGAAGGGCAGGTCGCATTCGGGCAACAGCTGTAGAGCGCTGCCCGTTGGGGCGTTCCGCGGCCTACTGTTGGGATGTGCGCCTGTCGTGCACGGCTGCGTGGTGCGATTCCAGCCGTGGGGGCATGACGTGCCATCGCGTGGCATCGGCTCCGCCGGCTGTGAGAGGGACGGGAATGAAACCGACCGAGAGCGCCGCCCCGGTCTCACCCCCGCGCGGATTCGCGGGAATAGCGGGAATCGCGGCCAGGACGCCCGCCGTTGTGGTGGGACTCGCCACGATCGTGCTGGTGACCGGGCTCATACGGGCCGTACGGGACGGCCGTGCACTCTTCCCCGGCGGCACGACGGGCTGGGCCATGGCCGTGCTGACCGGCATCATCGTCGGCCATCTGGTCGCGCTCGGCCGCGACCGCTGGTGGGGCGGCACCGGCTCGGGCGCGGCCCTCACCCTGGCCGTCCTGCTGCTGTACGGCTGGGTGCCGGCCGTCCTGGTCAGCCTGGCCGTCGTGGTCCTGGTCGGGGTGGCCCGCAGGCACCGCTGGCGGCAGGGCTTCCTGCACGGCGCGGCGGACATGCTGGGCATCGGCGCCGCCGCGCTCGTCCTCATGGCGTTCGGCGAGTTCCCGAGCGTCGAACAGCCCTGGCAGCCGCTCCACTGGGGGATCGGCGACGGCCCGGAAATAGTGCTGGCCGCCGGGGTCCATCTCGTCGTCACCCGGCTGCTGCTGTGGTTCGCGGCGGCCCCGCACGCCGGCGGGCTGCCGACCGTCGCCCGTTCGGCCGTATACCGCCAAGCTCTGGTCGCGGTCGCCCTGCTCGGCATCGCCCCGCTGATCTGTGTCGTCGCGATGTCCCTGCCGGTGCTGCTGCCGCTCTTCGCCATCCCGCTGATCGCCCTGGACTCCACGCTGTGGATCGCCAGGGCACGCGCCGAGGAGCAGCTGCGCGACCCGCTGACCGGACTGCCCAACCGCCAGTGGCTGTTGGAGCGGGCCTGGACTGCGCTGGAGGACGCGGAGGGGATGAACGCCCGGTCCGCGCTCGTCCTGATCGACCTCGACCGCTTCCGTTCGGTCAACGACACGCTCGGCCATCTCGCGGGCGACCGGCTGCTGTTGCAGATCGCCGACCGGCTCCGGCTGGCCCTGCCGCGCGGGGCCGAGGCCGCGCGGCTCGGCGGCGACGAGTTCGCCGTGCTGCTCCCGACCTGCGACTCCACGACCAGCGCCCAGCGGGTCGCCCGCCATCTGGTGGCCGAGCTGTCCTCGCCGCTGGACCTCGACGGTCTCACGCTCGTCCTGGAGGCGAGCGCCGGTGTCGCCGTCTACCCCGAGCACGCGATGGACGCGGAGGGCCTGCTGCGCCGCGCCGATGTCGCGATGTACCAGGCGAAGCGTGACCGTACGGGCGTCGAGGTCTACGAATCCAAGCGGGACTCCAACACCCCGGACCGCCTCGGCCTGCTGGGAGACCTGCGGCGCGCGCTGGACGCCGGCGACGTGGAGCTGCACTACCAGCCCAAGGTCCGCTTCGACGGGCAGGTCGCGGGACTGGAGGCGCTGGTGCGCTGGGACCACCCGGACCGCGGCCGGGTTCCCCCGGACGAGTTCATCGCCATCGCCGAGTCCTCCGGCCTGATGCCGCATCTCACCGAGTACGTACTGGAAACGGCCCTCGCCCAGGTCGCCCGCTGGCGGTCCCAGGGCCTGATGGTGCCGGTCGCCGTCAACGTCTCGCCGCGTGACGTCCACACCCCCGGCTTCGCGGGCGCGGTCGCGGCGCGGCTGGCCCGCCACGGCGTCCCGGCCGGATCCCTTCAGCTGGAGATCACGGAGCATGTCCTGCTGGAGGACCCCCAGCGGGCCGCAGACACCCTCGCCGGCCTGACCGGGCACGGCGTGAAGATGTCCCTCGACGACTTCGGTACGGGGTACTCCTCGCTGGTGCACCTGCGGCGGCTGCCGGTGAGCGAGCTGAAGATCGACCGCTCCTTCGTGGCCCGCCTCGCCGTCGACAACGAGGACGCGGAGATCGTCCGCTGCACCGTCGACCTGGCGCACTCGCTGGGCCTGCTGGTCGTCGCCGAGGGCGTCGAGGACGACGAGACCTGGGAGCGGCTGCGGGACCTGGGCTGCGACGCCGTCCAGGGCTGGCTGGTGGCCGCCGCGATGCCGCCCCACGAGGCCACGGCCTGGCTGCTGGCCAGGGGCGAGCGGGGCTGGCAGCGGCCGGCGGAGCTGGAGGCCGCGCGGCGCGCGCAGTCGGGCCAGGCCGTCACCTGACCCGGGGCGGGAGCGGCGCCCGGCCGTCCCCGGGACCGGGCGAAGCCGAACCGTTTCGTGGGTAGGGGCCCCGGCCCCATAGGATTGGGCCAAAACCAATCACACTCACCCCTGAGGATCGCTGCATGCCTGGCATCACGCGCGAGGAGGTCGCCCACCTCGCCCGGCTGGCACGTCTGGAGCTGAAGGCCGAAGAGCTCGATCACTTCGCCGGACAGCTCGACGACATCATCGGCGCGGTCGCCCGCGTATCCGAGGTAGCCGACCAAGACGTACCGCCGACCTCCCACCCGCTGCCGCTGACGAATGTCATGCGCGCGGACGAGGTCCGTCCGTCGCTCACCCCCGAGCAGGCGCTCTCCGGCGCCCCTGCCCAGGAGCAGCAGCGTTTCAAGGTGCCGCAGATCCTGGGGGAGGACTAACAGTCATGACGGACATCATCAGGCTCACCGCCGCCGAGATCGCCGCGAAGGTCGCCTCCGGCGAACTCACGGCCGTCGAGGTCACCGAGGCCCATCTCGCCAGGATCGAGGCCGTCGACGAGAAGGTCCACGCCTTCCTGCACGTCGACCGCGACGGCGCACTGGCCCAGGCCCGCGCCGTGGACGAGAAGCGTGCGGCGGGCGAGAAGCTCGGACCGCTGGCCGGCGTCCCGCTCGCGCTCAAGGACATCTTCACCACCGAGGGCATCCCGACCACCGTCGGCTCCAAGATCCTCGAAGGCTGGATCCCGCCCTACGACGCGACCGTCACCAAGCGGCTCAAGGCCGCCGGCGTCATCATCCTCGGCAAGACCAACATGGACGAGTTCGCCATGGGGTCCTCCACGGAGAACAGCGCCTACGGCCACACCGGCAACCCGTGGGACCTGACCAGGATCCCCGGCGGCTCCGGCGGCGGCTCGTCCGCCTCCCTCGCCTCGTACCAGGCGCCCCTCGCCATCGGCACGGACACCGGCGGTTCCATCCGCCAGCCCGCGTCCGTCACCGGCACGGTCGGCGTGAAGCCGACGTATGGCGCGGTCTCCCGGTACGGCATGGTCGCCTTCTCCTCCTCTCTCGACCAGGGCGGCCCCTGCGCCCGTACGGTCCTGGACGCGGCCCTGCTGCACGAGGTGATCGCCGGGCACGACCCGCTCGACTCGACGTCCATCGACGCCCCCGTCCCGCCGGTCGTCGAGGCCGCGCGCAACGGCTCGGTCGACGGCATGCGCGTCGGCGTCGTCAAGCAGTTCCGCGGCGAGGGCTACCAGGCCGGGGTCGTCCAGCGCTTCGACGAGTCGGTGGAGCTGCTCAAGGAGCTCGGCGCCGAGATCGTCGAGCTGGACTGCCCGTCCTTCGACCTCGCCCTTGCCGCGTACTACCTGATCGCGCCGTCCGAGTGCTCCTCGAACCTCGCCCGTTTCGACGCCATGCGCTACGGCCTGCGGGTCGGCGACGACGGCACCAGGTCCGCCGAGGACGTCACCGCCCTGACCCGCGAGGCGGGCTTCGGCGACGAGGTCAAGCGCCGCATCATGCTCGGCACGTACGCGCTCAGCTCCGGCTACTACGACGCGTACTACGGCTCGGCGCAGAAGGTCCGCACCCTCATCACCCGGGACTTCGACAAGGCCTTCGAGCAGGTCGACGTGATCGTCTCCCCGACGACCCCGACCACCGCCTTCCCGATCGGCGAGCGCGCCGACGACCCGATGGCGATGTACCTCGCCGACCTGTGCACCATCCCGACCAACCTGGCCGGCAACGCCGCCATGTCGCTGCCCTGCGGCCTCTCGCCGGAGGACGGCCTGCCGGTCGGCCTGCAGATCATCGCCCCCGCCATGAAGGACGACCGGCTGTACAAGGTCGGTGCCGCGGTCGAGGCGGCCTTCGTGGAAAAGTGGGGGCACCCGCTGCTGGAGGAGGCACCGTCACTATGAGTAGTGCAATGAGCAAGGCCAAGGGCTTCAAGAAGTCCAAGGCCGGCACGTACCTGTCGATCGGGACCACCGCATTCGGCGCGATCAGCGTCATCAAGCAGGCCAGGACGGCCCGCAATGACAACGACACGCTCCGCCTCATCGACGCCGTCGTCTCCGCCGCCGCCATCGCCACCGGTGTCGCTCTGCTCCTGCGTGAGCTGAAGCGCCTGGGCGATGACGACGTCCTGCTGGGCTGAGAGGGAAAGTTTCACCGTGACCGTCACTGAACTCGTGTCGTACGAGGACGCCCTCGGGACATACGACCCCGTCATGGGCCTGGAGGTCCATGTCGAGCTCGGCACCAGGACCAAGATGTTCTGCGGCTGCTCGACCGAGCTGGGCGCCGCGCCCAACTCGCAGACCTGCCCCACCTGTCTGGGCATGCCGGGATCGCTCCCGGTCGTCAACGCGATCGGCATCGAGTCGGCCATAAAGATCGGCCTCGCGCTCAACTGCGAGATCGCCGAGTGGTGCCGCTTCGCCCGGAAGAACTACTTCTACCCGGACATGCCGAAGAACTTCCAGACCTCCCAGTACGACGAGCCGATCGCCTTCAACGGCTATCTGGACGTCCAGCTGGAGGACGGCGAGATCTTCCGCGTGCAGATCGAGCGCGCCCACATGGAGGAGGACACCGGCAAGTCGACGCACGTCGGCGGCGCCACCGGCCGTATCCACGGCGCGTCCCACTCCCTGCTCGACTACAACCGTGCCGGTATCCCGCTCATCGAGATCGTCACCAAGCCCATCGAGGGCGCCGGTGAACGGGCTCCCGAGGTCGCCAAGGCGTACGTCGCCGAGCTGCGCGAGCTGATCAAGGCGCTCGGCGTCTCCGAGGCCCGCATGGAGATGGGCCAGATGCGCTGCGACGTGAACCTCTCGCTGCGCCCGCACGGCCGGGAGAAGTTCGGTACGCGCTCCGAGACGAAGAACGTCAACTCGCTGCGCAGCGTCGAGCGCGCCGCCCGCTACGAGATCCAGCGCCACGCCGCGGTGCTGAACTCGGGCGGCACGATCATCCAGGAGACCCGTCACTTCCACGAGGAGGACGGCTCCACCACGTCGGGCCGGGTGAAGGAGGAGGCCGAGGACTACCGGTACTTCCCGGAGCCCGACCTCGTGCCGGTCGCCCCGTCCCGTGAGTGGGTCGAGGAGCTGCGCTCCGGGCTGCCCGAGCTGCCGCGCGTGCGGCGCAACCGGCTCCGCGAGGACTGGGGCGTCTCCGAGCACGACATGCAGTCGATCCTGAACGCGGGCGCGATCGAGCCGATCGTCGCCACGATCGGCGCGGGCGCCCCGGCCGACCAGGCGCGCAAGTGGTGGATGGGCGAGCTGGCCCGTAACGCCAACGAGTCCGGACGCGCGCTGGACGAGCTGCCCATCACCCCGGAGCAGGTCGCCCGGGTCGCCGCGCTCGTCGCGTCCGGCGATCTGAACGACAAGCTGGCCCGTCAGGTCATCGAAGGCGTGCTCGCGGGCGAGGGCGACCCGGACACCGTCGTCGAGAAGCGCGGTCTCAAGGTCGTCTCCGACGACGGCGCGCTCGGCGCCGCCGTGGACGAGGCCATCGCGGGCAACGCGGCCATCGCCGACAAGATCCGCGCCGGCAAGGTCGCCGCCGCGGGCGCGCTGGTCGGCGCGGTCATGAAGGCGACCCGCGGCCAGGCCGACGCGGCCCGGGTGCGGGAACTGATCCTGGAGAAGCTGGGCGCCGAGGGCTGACCTCGGCTCGTACGTACGTGACGGGGGCGGCGCACCGGCTGGTGCGCCGCCCCCGGACGTCCCCCGGACCACCGGTGGGACCAGCGGGCCGCGCCGGGGCCGCACCGTCTTCGCGAGGCCGGGACTCCTGTGAACACCATCGCCGCCGAGATCGTCTCCGTCGGCCTGCTGCTGGCTGTGCTCGCGTTCGCCGTCGTACGCCCCCGCGGCCTGCCCGAGGCGGCCGCCGCCGTGCCCGCGGCGCTGCTGGTCGTCGTGCTCGGCGCCGTCTCGCCCCACGAGGCCTGGGACCAGACGCGCACCCTGCTGCCGGTGGTCGTCTTCCTCGCGGCGGTCCTGGTGCTGGCACAGCTCTGCGACGAGGACGGGCTGTTCGCCGCCGCGGGCGATCTGGTGGCGCGGGCCTGCGGCGGCCGGCCCCGTACGCTGCTCGGCGGCGTGTTCGCCGTCGCCGCCGTCATCACCGCCGTACTCAGCCTGGACGCGACCGTCGTCCTGCTCACCCCGGTGGTGTTCGCGACCGCCGCCCGCGTCGGGGCCCGCCCCCGGCCGCATGTCTACGCCTGTACGCACCTCGCCAACTCCGCGTCCCTGCTGCTGCCGGTCTCCAACCTCACCAATCTGCTGGCCTTCACCGCCAGCGGTCTGACCTTCACCCGGTTCGCCGCGCTGATGGCGCTGCCGTGGCTGGCCGCCATCGCCGTCGAGTACGTGATCTTCCGCCGCTGGTTCGCCGCCGACCTGGCCGCCGGGGCGCACCCCCCGAAGACGGACGAGCGGCGCGAGCTGCCGGTGTTCACGCTGGTCGTGCTGGGTCTGACCCTGGCCGGGTTCGTGGTCACCTCGTTCGCCGGGATCGAACCGCTGTGGGCGGCTGTCGCCGGCGCCGTCGTCCTCGCCGCCCGCGCCCTGCGGCGCGAGCGGACGACCGTGACGGGGCTGGTCCGCGCCGCGTCACCGCTGTTCTGTCTGTTCGTCCTCGCGCTCGGTGTCGTCGTCAAGGCGGTCGTCGACAACGGTCTGGACACCGGTGTCAACCGGCTGCTGCCGGCCGGCTCCTCGCTGCCCGCGCTGCTGGCCGTCGCCGTGATCGCGGCCGTACTGGCCAACGCGATCAACAACCTCCCGGCGATCCTGGCCCTGCTGCCGCTCCTCGCGCCCGCCGGGCCCGGCCCGCTGCTCGCCGCGCTGATCGGCGTCAACCTGGGGCCGAATCTGACCTATGTCGGCTCGCTCGCCACCCTGCTGTGGCGGCGCATCCTCCATGAGCACGACACCGAGCCCCAGTTGGGCCACTTCACCCGGCTCGGCCTGCTCACGGTGCCCGCCACGCTCGTCGCCTCGACGGTCGCGCTCTGGGGCGCGCTGCGGGTGTTCTGACCGTGTGTCAGCTGGGAGTGGTGCCATCCTTCTGGGGCATACGCGCATCAGCGATCGGAGGCCGACCCCGTGACCACACCGACGACCGTCCTCGTCTGGATCACCGAATCCAGCTGGCCCGCCTGTGTCGACGCGGCACGCGAACGCGCCCCGCACGACGACGTGGTACTGCTCCATGTCAGTGACGACGAGGTCGCCGCCGCCGCGCACCACGCCTACGCGGGGCTCCTCGGCCGTGGCCACCGGCCCGACCGGGATCCCGGCGTCCGCCTCGAAGCGCTGTCGGGCACGGTGGCCGCCGACCTCCTGGAAGCGGCCGCGCACCGGCTCGGCCGCCCCTGCGAACTCCTCGACCACCACGGCCGGGTGGAGCACGAGGTCGTACGCGCGGCGGCCGGCGCCGCTCTGCTGATCTGCGCGCGCGACGGCGACCGCGACCGGCCGGGCCCGCACAGCCTCGGCCGGGCGGCCCGCTTCGTGGTCGACCACGCGGAGTGCCCCGTCCTGCTGGTGTGGCCGTACGGCGAGGCTCAGGGGTAGAGGTCCTGGCCGTACGTGGCCGGGTCGTCCAGCGCACCGGTGATCAGCGCGGCGAGGTCCGCGAAGGTGGTGCGGGGCGGGAGACCGCGACGCGGCGCGAAGGAACGCGGACGGTTGCCCCGGGCGGTCCCCTTGACCAGCACTCCCGGCCGTACGACGGTCCACTCCAGGCCGCTCGCCGCGACCACCGCGTCCTGGGCCTCGCGTTCGCGGATCAGCGGCCGGGCGGTCGCGCGGTAGACGGCGGACAGGGCGCGGGCCGCCACCGCGTCGCCGGCGTAGGGGCCGTACGCCGCCTCGGAGACGACGATCAGCCGTGGTACGTCCTGCTTCCGCATCGCGTCCACGATCAGGGCGGTGCCGCGTGAGTACAGCGGGGTGCTGCGGTTGCCCTTGAGCCCGAAGGCGACGACGGCCGCGTCCGCGCCGGCCAGCGCCTCGGCGATGGCGCTCTCGTCGAAGGCGGAGCCGCTGACCACCCGGTCGGTGGGCGCGTCCCCCAGCCGGGCCGGATCCCGCACCTGCGCGGTGGTGCGGTGCCCGGCGCGGGCGGCGGAGGTGAGGAACGCCTGTCCGGTACGGCCGGTGGCGCCGAAGACGGTGACGTTCACGCCTCGTTCGCTCCGGATCCGGGCAGCGGCGCGAAGTGCTGTGACGTGGCCGTCTCGGCGTCGTAGTCGATGGACTCGGTCAGCGTGCGCCACGTGGTGTCGGACGCGGTGCGGGCGCGGTCGGAATCCGTCACGTACCGGTAGGCGTCGCTGCCGAGCAGCAGATGCACCGGAGGCTCGTCCAGCGCGGGCAGGCCCAGGATGACCTGTGCGGCCTTCGCCGGATCGCCGGTCTGCCGGCCGTTTCCGCCCCGTACCATCTCGGCCATCGCGCCGACGGTCTGCCGGTACGGCTCGCTGATCGGCGGGATCGTCATGGACGCCCCGGCCCAGTCGGTGCGCAGACCGCCCGGTTCGATGACCGTGACCCGCACACCGAGCGGAGCGAGCTCGCGGGACAGGACTTCGGAGAAGCCGGCGACTGCCCACTTGGCGCTCTGGTAGGCGCCGAGACCGGGCGTCGACATACGGCCGCCGCTGGACGAGATCTGGATGATGTGGCCGGACCCCTGCTCGCGGAGGATCGGGACGGCGGCCTTGGTGACGTGGTAGACGCCGTAGAAGTTGGTGTCGATCTGGGCGCGGAAGTCTGCGTCCGTGACGTCCTCGATGGCGGCGATGTCGCCGTAACCGGCGTTGTTGACGACGACGTCCAGCCGGCCGAAGGCCTCGACCGCGCCCCGGACGGCCGCGCGTGCGGCGTCGGCGTCGGTCACGTCGAGCGGGACGGCGCGCAGCCGCTCGCCGTACGTACGGGCAAGGTCGTCCAGCTGGTCGGGCTTGCGCGCCGTGGCCACGACCCGGTGGCCGGCGGCGAGGGCCGCCTCGGCGATGGCGCGGCCCAGGCCGCGCGAGCTGCCGGTGATGAACCAGACCTGCGACATGATGGAGTCCCTTCGAATAAGTAACTGACTATCCAGTTACTTCAACTGTAGGACCGGCTGTACGCGGAATGCAAGGGCGAACGGGCAAGGAATAACCGGTTAGTCAATTATCGGCCGATGTTCGGCTGATCAGGCCCTCGCGCGCTGACTACCATGAGTGCGTGGCCAGAGACTCCCGAACCACCAAGACCAGCCTGCTGCGTGCGGCGACCGAAGAGTTCGCCGCGTACGGCATCGCGGGCGCGCGCGTCGACCGCATCGCCGCGACCGCCGGCTACAACAAGAACCTGATCTACGTGCACTTCGGGAACAAGGAGCAGCTCTTCAACACGGTGTACGAGACCGCCGTCGAGGAGGTCCTCGACGCCGCGCCCTTCAACGCGGACGATCTGCCCGGGTACGCGGGCGCGCTCTTCGACTTCTACGTCGCGCACCCGCATCTGATGCGACTGGCCCGCTGGCACAGTCTGGAGCGGCCGGGCGAGGTGCTGCCGGTCGCCGAGAAGGCCAACGCCGCGAAGCTCAAGGCCCTCGCCGCGGCCCAGGCGGAGGGCAAGGTCGACGCGGGACTGCCCCCGCACCTGCTGCTGGCCCTGCTCGTCGGGCTCTCCACCACATGGAGCGACGGCAGCCCCGAGCCGGTGACCGCCGCCACCGCCGCCTCCGAGATCGCGACCCGACGGCATGCGGTCGTGGTGGTGGTGGGGCGGCTCACCCGTCCGTCATTCCCCTAAGGGCTGTCCCGTACCGTCGCTGAGCAGATCGTCCAGCAGGCGCGTGCTCTGCGCCGGGCTGAGGGCCTGGGAGCGCAGCATCCCGTATTTCTGCTGGTAGACGCTGACGGCATCAGGATCACTGACCAGGAAATTGGTGATCTGGGTCTCGATATAGGCGAGCTGGTCGTGCGCCGGGGTCTCCAGCAGCATCATCGGGCCGTCGAGCCCGGCATGGATGCCACAGTCCGTCGGCATGATCTGAAGCCCCACGGAGGGGAGTTCGGCGCAGCGGCGCAGATGCCGGAGCTGTTCCCGCATGACCTCGGGCCCGCCGATCGGCCGTTGCAGGGTGGATTCCTCGATGACGAAGTTGGCCGCGGGAGGCCGGGGCGTCCGGCGCAGAATCCGCTGCCGGTCCTGTCGCGCCGAGACCCATTTCTCCGCCATCTCGTCGCTGACCGGCGGATAGACGGCGGAGAGGACCACACGGGTGTACGCCGCGGTCTGCAGCAGCGCCGGCACCATCTGCGCCTCGTACGAGAGCAGCGAGAGCGCCCGCTCCTCGTGCTCCGCGTAGTCCATGACGAACGCGGGCAGCCGCTCGTGTGCGGGCACCTCGGCGACCGCGACGGCCAACGCGCCCTTCGTGCCGAGCAGTTCGTCGAGTCTCTCGGCGAGCTGTGGCTTGAGCAGTCTCCTGCCCTGCTCGATCGCGTGGAGGGTCTCGGCCCGCAGCGAGACCGACTCCGCCAGCGCGGCCAGGGTCATCCGGGCGGCGCCGCGGAAATCCGCGAGCCGCGCGCCGATCACCTGCCAGGAGGTGACCCTCTTGGGCTTCTTCGCCGGGTGCATGGCGCCTCACTTCCTGACTGACGTGGAGTTCCACTGTAGTGACGCACGGTGACAGTGGTGGGCGGAACGGCGAATCCGGTCGACCTCCGGGCAGAGGGACGTTCACTTCGGCGTCGTCCCCGGGCCTTACGTCTGCCATCCGGTCTCACTAGCGTCCCGGCCGGACCACCTATGGGAAGGCCGGGCATGTCACTGGAGATATCGCGCAGAAGAATGCTCGCCCTCGGGTCGGGCGCCCTGGGCGCTGCGGCGGCCGGGTCGGTGCTGCCGCCGTCCCTGCGGGCCGCGCTGGCCGCCGAGCCGGCGGCCGGCGGGATGCGGGCGATCAAGCACGTGGTCATCCTGATGCAGGAGAACCGCTCGTTCGACCACTACTTCGGAACCCTGCGCGGGGTACGTGGATTCGGCGACCGCAACGCCGTCGAGCTTCCCTCAGGGAAGCCCGTCTTCGAGCAGCCGGGGCCGCTCGGCACCGTCCTGCCGTTCCCCGTACGGGACGCCGCGGAGACGCAGCGGAGGGATCTGCAGTACATCGGAGCCCTCGACCACTCCTGGGACGGCGGGGCCGCCGCCTGGAACAACGGGTGGATGGATCACTGGGTCTCCGCCAAGAGCGCCGCCACCATGGCGTACTACGACCGGCGTGACATCCCGCTGCACTACGAGCTGGCGGACACGTTCACGGTCTGCGACGCGTACCACTCCTCCGTCCATACGTCGACGAGTCCGAATCGCAACCATCTGTGGAGCGGCTGGACCGGATTCGAGGCCGACGGCCGACGGGCCGTGGGCAATGACGCGTACGAGGAGGACACCCACCCCGGATATCCGTGGCCGACCTACGCCGAGCGGCTGGAGAAGGCCGGCCGGAGCTGGCAGACGTACACGGAGTGGGAGAACTTCACCGACAACAACATCGAGTTCTTCACCACCTTCAAGGACGTCGCCCGCAAGGCGCTCACCGCGGCCCGCGCCCTGCCGGGACAGCCCGGGGCCGCCGGCTTCACCTACATGGAGGCCTTCTACGCCGCCGTGCGCGACACCGACGACGAAGCGGTGCGGGAGCGGCTGCTCACCGCGCTGGAGGAGGGCGTCGCCGCGCTGACCGAGCGCGAGCGGTCGCTGTTCGACCGTGGGCTGCGGCGGGTGGAGAGCGGCACGCTGGCCGCACGGTTCCGGGCCGACGTGGCCGCGGGGACGCTGCCCGAGGTGTCGTATCTGGTGCCCTCCGCGGTCGACTCCGAGCACCCCGGCTCCTCGTCGCCGGTCGCCAGCGCCTCCCTCGTCTACCAGGTGCTGGACGCGCTCGGCGCGCATCCCGATGTCTGGCGGCACACCGTCGTACTGATCAACTACGACGAGAACGACGGCTTCTTCGACCATGTGCCGCCGCCCGTGCCGCCCCTCGACGACCCCGACGAGCGCTGGGAGGGCCGGCCGACCGGTCTCGGTATGCGGGTGCCGCTGCTGGTCGTCTCGCCCTGGACGGTCGGCGGCCATGTCTGTTCGCAGGTCTTCGACCACACCTCGGTCATCCGCTTCCTGGAGAAGTGGACCGGAGTGGACGAGCCCAACATCACCGCGTGGCGGCGCACCGTCACGGGCGATCTGACCTCGGCCTTCGACTTCCGGCGCGGCCGGTCGCAGCCCGAGGTGGAGCAGCCGGGGGCGATTCCGCCGTTCTCCGGCCGCTGGCAGCCCCGGCCGCCGGCCGAGCAGCGGATGCCCGTACAGGAGAAGGGTGCGCGGCCGGCCAGGCCGCTGCCGTACCAGACCGACGCGTACGGTCATCTCGACGGCGACGGGCGGGCCTTCCGGGTCACGCTCAGCAACACGGGGCGTGCGAGCGCGCACTTCGCGCTCTACCCGTACGCCGGTGAGTTCGAGGTCCCGCAGCACCGCGATGTAAGGGGCACGGCGCAATGGACGGTGCCCCTTACCGGGCGGGCCGGTGACGCGTACCGCTTCACGATCACCGGGCCGAACGGCTTCCGCCGCGAGTTCGCCGGTTCCGTGGCCGGCCGGGGCGCCGAGGTCTCCTCGGCCGTCGACCACCACGACCGCGATCTCCAGCTCACCCTGCGCAACAGCGGGGACCGGCCGGTCACCTTCACGGTGCGGCCGCTCGGCTATGTCGACGAGGCCGATCTGGACGGCTGGACCCGGCAGATCACGGTGAAGCCGGGCCGCAGCCGGAGCGTCGTGCACTCCGCGGCCGACGCGCACGGCTGGTACGACATCGAGATCACCACCGAGCCGTCCACCTCCGGTGACGCGGCCGGCCAGGACGTCCGCTTCCGCCGTCGTCTCATGGGCCACATCGAGAACGGGCGGGCCAGCGTCTCCGGTTGACGTCATGCGTTCTTCGCGGGCTCTCCCGACGGGTCGTTCCCGGTGAATATCCACGAACCACAGCGCGGCGGACGTGCGAGGATCCCGGAACGGCGGTCGCACGACCGGACGACCGTATGAGCCTGACAAGGGAGCCCGATGTTCGCGATATCGCTGGGTGACGGGGCGGAACTGCGCCCCCTGGAGCCATGGCGGGCCGAGGAGTTCCTCACCCATATGGACCGCGCCCGGGACCTCGTCGACGAACACATCCGGTTCGCCCAGCTCGTCACCGACCCCGAGTCGGCGCGGGCGGTGCTCACCTCGTACGCGGAGAAGCAGGCCGCCGACAGCGGGCGGATCTACGGGATCTGGCTCGACTCCACGCTGGTCGGCGGCGTGCTCTTCCCGATGTTCGACGCGGCCAACGGGACCTGCGAGGTCGGCTGCTGGCTGGAGCCGGCCGTGACGGGACGCGGACTGGTCACGCGCGCCGCGCGGGTGCTGATCGACTGGGCGGTGGAAGAGCGCGGGATGCACCGGGTGGAGTGGCACGTGTCGTCCGCCAACACTCCGAGCGTGCGGGTCGCCCAGCGGCTCGGCATGACACGGGACGGAGTGCTGCGGGAGAGCTATCCGTACCGCGGGGTACGGCAGAACACCGAGATCTGGTCGGTCCTGGCGCCCGAGTGGCGGCAGCGGCCGGGCGCCGAGTAGCGCGCTGAGCAGCGGGGGAGTGGCGAGGGCGGCGGGGGAGGTCCACGGGCGGCCGCCGTTCTCAGAAAGTTCTCAGACGGTGCCCCTAGCGTGCGGCGTATGAATCCCACTCCCAAGACCCAGACCCCCGACCCGGACACGGCCGAGGCCCTCACGCCCGAGGTGACCTTCACCAAGGCCGAGCCCAAGGACGAGAGCAGGGCCGGGTCCGCCGAGGAGCGCGACGCGGTGCCCGCCGCCGACGAGGACACCGCCGCGGCCGACGAGCTGGACGGCGAGGACGACGACCTGGACGACGACGACCTGGACGACGACCTCCTGGCGCGGCGCCCGTCCGGGCTCGGTGCCGCGGCGGCGGCCATCGTCTCGGTCTGCCTCGGCATCGTCGCCCTCACCGGAACCTGGACCGGCCGGGTCGTCGCCGAGCGCGAGACGCTCGTCGGACAGATCACGTCCGGCCAGTCCCCCACCCCCGCCCAGCAGATCTCCGAGATGTACGGCGACGCGTGGCACGCCACCGCCGCGGTCAACGGCGTCGTGGCCCTGCTCGCGCTGCTGATCGGCGCGATCGTCCTGGCCCTGCCGCAGCGCGCGAGCTGGGTACGCCCCGTCGCCGTGGCCGGAGCCGTCCTCGGCTTCCTGGGGCTGCTGGTCTCCATCGGCATGTACTTCGATCTCTTCGTCGCCCTGCCGAGCGTCGCCGCCTGAGCCCGCTCCTCCCCACGACCCAGGCCCTGAGGCTTCGCGCCCGGGGCCTTAGGTCGTATGCGGGTCCGCGCCCTTCTTTCTAAGGTTTCTAAGGCTCCAGGGTCCGGAAAGATGCGGCACTCTCCCGATGTGGCGACTCCTCCTGGGAGACGAAGGTTGAGGCATCGCAAGACGCCAGCACACCTTCGCCTCAGGGGAGACCGGATGTTCGCCTACGAACTCCACAAGATCACCGCGGCCGAGCTCATCCGCGCGGCCGACCACCACCGCCTCGTACGGGAGGCCCGCCGGGCCCAGCGGCAGACCCGACGGGCCCGCGGAGCCGCCAAGGACGGCGGCGAGGGGCGGGTACACCAGCCGTGCGACCGGTTCGTCCGCGCGGCGTGACGCCGTGCCGTCCGCGCCGATGACGGATGCCGCGCTGTCAGGCGGCTGTGCGATGCTCGGCCCTGTGGAGACCAGGTCCGTCAGCCCGGTGTTCGTCGGCAGGACCGGCGAGCTCACCGCGCTCACCCAAGCGCTCTCCCGCGCGACCGCGGGGGAGCCGCAGGCGTTGCTCATCGGCGGCGAGGCCGGGGTCGGCAAGACCCGGCTCATCGAGGAACTGCACGCGGTGGCCTGCGCGGAGAGCGCCGTGGTCGCGGTGGGCGGATGCGTGGAGATCGGCGCGGACGGACTGCCGTTCGCGCCCTTCTCCACCGCCCTGCGCTCCCTGCGCCGCCAGTTGCCCGACGAACTGATCGCCGCCTCCGAGGGCCAGCAGAACGAACTGGCCCGGATCCTGCCCGAGCTGGGCCAGTCCGACCGGGGCGCGCTCGGTGAGGACGGCACCGCCCGGCTCTTCGAGCTCACCGCCCGGCTGCTGGAGCGGCTGGCGGCGGACCGTACGGTCGTGCTCGTCCTGGAGGATCTGCACTGGGCGGACGCCTCCACCCGCCATCTCCTCGCCTATCTCTTCCGCGCGCTGCGGCGCGGCCGGCTCGTCGTGATCGCCACCTACCGCGCCGACGACATCCACCGGCGCCATCCGCTGCGTCCGCTCCTCGCCGAGCTGGACCGGCTGCGATCGGTCCGGCGCATCGAACTCTCCCGCTTCACCCGCGCCGAGGTGCGGCGACAGCTGGCCGGCATCCTCACCGCGGAGCCGGACCCGGCCCTGCTGGACCAGATCTTCGAACGGTCCGACGGCAACGCCTTCTTCGTCGAGGAGCTGGCCTGCTCCATGGAGGCCGGCTCCCGCACCGGACTGAGCGACTCCCTGCGCGATCTGCTGCTCGTACGGGTCGAGACGCTGCCCGAGGACGCCCAGCGGGTCGCCAGGATCGTCGCCGAGGGCGGCGCCACCGTCGAGTACCCGCTGCTGCTGGCCGTCGCGCGGCTCGCGGAGGACGATCTGATCGAGGCGCTGCGGGCCGCCGTCGGCGCCAATATCCTCCTGCCCACGGCGGACGGGGACGGCTACCGCTTCCGGCACTCCCTGGTGCGCGAGGCCGTCAGCGACGATCTGCTCCCCGGCGAACGGTCCCGGCTCAACCGCCGCTACGCGCAGGTGCTGGAGGCCGAGCCCTCGCTCGTACGGGCCGACGAGCGCACCACGCGCCTGGCGGGCTACTGGTACAACGCGCACGACGCCGCGAAGGCGCTTCCCGTGGTCCTGCGCGCCTCCGTCGAGGCCCGTCGGCGGTACGCCCACTGCGAGCAGTTGCGGCTGCTCGAACGGGCGATGGAGCTGTGGGACGACGCCCCCGAGGACGTGCGCCGCACGCTGCGCACGCCGGACGACGCCGAGGCCTACCCGCCGGGCGGCGGCGACCCCGGACCCACCCCGCTGCGCTATCTGGATCTGATGGCGGAGGCGACCGTCGCCGCGCGCTTCGGCGGCGACCGCGAACGCGCCCTGGCGATCTCCAAGAAGGCCATGCGCGTCCTGGACGGGGAGAACGATCCGCTGCGCGCCGCGTGGTTCTGGACCCAGCGCTCCCGGCTGACGCAGGAGCTCATCCGGGGCGACGGCCGGCAGGAACTGGCCACCGCCGAGGAACTGGTGCGCGGGCTCCCGCCGTCCGCCGTCCACGCGGACATCCTCGTCAATATCGCCTCCTGGGGCGCCGTGCACCGGCCGGGCCCGGAGAGCCTGGCCGCCGCCGAGCGCGCCGTGCGCTACGCCCGGCTGGTCGGCGCCGAGCACATCGAACTGCACGCCCGGCTCACCCGTGGCTGGCTCGCCGCCGACGCGGGCGACGCCGAAGGGGGCATCGCCGAGATGTACGAGGTCCGCGACCGCGCCGACGAGCTGGGCGCCGTCGGGATCATGGGCCGCGCCAGTATCAATCTGCCGTCCACGCTGGAGAGCGTGGGGCGCTCCGAGGAAGCGGTGGCCGCCGCCGACCATGGCATCCTCGTCTGCCACCAGCGCGGTCTGGCCAATATGGAGGCGTGGGTCCGCGCCAACCAGGCTCAGTCCCTCTTCTCACTCGGCCGCTGGAGCGAGGCCGACACCGTCCTGGACGAGGCGGAGGGGCTCGCCCAGTCCCCCACGGCACGCGGCCTGATCGCCGTACGCCGCGCCGAACTGGCCCTGGCCCGCGGTGAACTCGACGAGGCGCAGAGCCATGTCGACCTGGCCCGCGCCTCCTTCGGCATGCACGACCCCCAGCCGCAGCACTACGTGTCTCCCGCCCGGCTGGCCATGGGCATCGCCGCGCAGCGGGGCCGAACGGCCGAGGCGCGGGCCGAGTTCGAGCGGATCAGCGCGCGCGGTTTCCCGCCGGGCACCCAGCGGTACGCGCTGCCGATGCTGTGCGCGGCGGCGGCGATGGAAGCGGACGGCCTCGGGCTGCCGGGGACGGACGCCGGACGGGCGGCCACCCTCGCCGCCGTGCGCACCCACGCCAAACGGCTGCCGACGCTTGTGCCCGTCTGGCACGCGTACGGCCTCATGCTCGAAGCGGAACTGGCCCGCGCGCAGGGCAATCCCGCCCCGGAACTCTGGGCGCGTGCCGTCGCCGCCTTCGAAGCGGTCGAGCGCCCCTATGAACTGGCGCTCGTCCGCCACCACTGGGCGGCCGCCCTGCTGGACTGCCACGCCGACCGCACCGAAGCCGCCGGGCCGCTCCTCCAGGCCCACTCCGAGGCCACCCGGCTCGGCGCGCGTTTCCTCGCCGAGCGGACCGCGCTCCTCGCCGGCCGGGCCAGGATCAGCCTCTCCCCGGCGTCCGGCGCCCCCACCGCCGCCGGCCCGGATCCCGACCCGGCCAGATCACTCGCCAGACCACTCGGCCTGACCCCGCGTGAACAGGATGTGCTCCGCCTCGTCGCGGCCGGCCGCAGCAACCGCCGAATCGCCGAGGAGCTGTACATCTCGCCCAAGACCGCGAGCGTGCATGTCTCCAACATCCTGGCCAAACTGGGTGTTTCGGGCCGCACGGAGGCGGCGGCCCTGGCGCACCGCCTCCATCTCTTTCCCGATCCGGTGGAGCCCGTCGGCCAATCCCGCGCCTGAGACGCCACCCCCGCGCTTGAGGTGCCCGCTCCGGCCCCGCGCCGCTACCTGACCTCCAGCTGGAGGATCTTGTCGTCCCCCGGCTGTGGGGTGCCCCGTCCGTCCGTGTTGCTGGTCACCAGCCACACCGTGTCGCCCCCCGCAGAAAGCACCGTGCGCAGGCGGCCGTACTCGCCCTTCAGGAACGCCTCGGGAGCGGCCGCCGCTTCCCGGCCCGCCAGCGGAATCCGCCAGAGCCGCTCGCCCCGCAGGGACGCCATCCAGAGGGAGCCCTCGGCGTAGGCGAGACCGCTCGGGGACGCCTCGCTCGGTTTCCACTGCACCACCGGATCGACATAGCCCGGCTTACCGGCCTTGCCCTCGACGATCGGCCAGCCGTAATTCTTGCCGGGCTCGATCAGATTCAGCTCGTCCCACGTGTCCTGGCCGAACTCCGACGCCCACAGCCGTTTCTCGGAGTCCCAGGCGAGGCCCTCCACATTGCGGTGGCCCGGGGAATAGACCACGGAATCCGCCTCCGGATTGCCATGCACGGGCTGGCCGTCCGGCGTCATCCGGAGGATCTTGCCCCCCAGCGACTTCATGTCCTGGGCGAGCCCCGTCTCCCCCGTCTCACCCGTGCCCGCGTAGAGCATCTTGTCCGGGCCGAAAGCGATCCGCCCGCCGTTGTGGATCGTGCCCTTCGGGATACCGCGCAGCACCGTGTCCGGCGCACCCAACTGCTGCCCGGCCGGCCTCTTCTCGTCGTAGAACATGCGGGCGATGCGGTTGTCCGACTCGGTGGTGAAGTACGCGTACACCAGATGGTCCGAGGCGAACAAAGGGGAGAGCGCGATCCCCAGCAGACCGCCCTCGCCCGCCGCGGAGACCCCCGGGACGGTCGCGACCGCGGTCTTCTTCCCGCCCTCCGCGGCGACGCGGGTGATCGTCCCCTCGTCACGCGACGAGACCAGCAGATCGCCGTCCGGCAGGGCGGCCAGGCCCCATGGCGACTTGAGCCCCTCGGTCAGGGTGGCCGCCACCTTCACCGACCCCTTCGCGGGAGCCGCCGACGGACTCGGCCGCCCGCCCTCGGACGAGGAGGCGGCCGGGCTCGACGCGGCGCCCGGGCCGCGCTCCGGACCGGCCCCGCCGGAGGAGCACGCGGTGACCACGAGAAGAGCGGCAGCGGCCCATACGGCCGTCACTGCTGTACGTTTCACGGTTCCGATCCCTTCGACGGCTGCGTTCCTACTGTTCTTACACCGCGGCCCCGTCCCAGGTTCCCCACCACAGCGGATCAATCGCCGCGCGGCTCCGCCGGAGCTCAGTCCCAGGACTCCCGCACCGGCGGCAGTGCCGCGATGTCGGCCAGGTCCACCGCCGTCAGCTCCAGCCGCGCCGCGCCCGCGTTCTCCACCGCCCACCGCTCGCGCTTCGTCCCCGGCACCGGCACCACATGGCGCCCGCGGCTCAGCACCCACGCCAGCGCCACCTGGGCCGCGGTCGCGTCGTGCCGCGCCGCCACCCGCCGCAACCCCGCCACCAGCGGCTGGTTCGCCGCCATGATCTCCGCCGTGAAGCGCGGATGCCGCGCCCGCAGATCGTCCGGCTCGAAGCCCTGCCCCGGGGTGAGCGTGCCGGTCAGAAAACCATTGCCCAGCGGCATCGCCGCCAGGAACCCGACCCCGCGCGCCTCGCACCACGGCAGCAGCCGCTCCAGCGCCTCCGGCGACCACACCGACAGCTCGGCCTCCACCGCGCTGACCGGGAACACCTGCTGCACCCGCTCGAGCTGCCGGATCGTCGACTCGTGCAGATGGCCCCCGGACCGGCGGCGGAACGCGCGCGCTCCCACCGCGCACAGCCCCAGCGCCCGCACCTTCCCCGCACCCACCAGCTCCGCCATCGCTCCCCAGGTCTCCTCGACCGGTATCTCGGGGTCGGCGCGGTGCAGTTGGTAGAGGTCGATCACATCGGTCTGCAACCGCCGCAACGAGGCGTCGCAGGCCCGCCGCACGTACCGGGGGCGGCCGTTGGCGACGATGTGCTGCTCCCCGGCGAGCAGCCCGCACTTGGTGGAGACGAAGACATCCTCGCGCCGCTGTCCGAGCACCCGCCCGAGCAGCAGCTCATTGGTGAAAGGGCCGTACATGTCGGCCGTGTCGAGCAGGCTCGTACCGGCGTCCAGTGCCGCGTGCACCGTACGGAGCGAGCGGTCGCCGCGCTGCTGCGAGCCGGTGTAGGCCCAGTTCATCGGCATACAGCCGAGTCCGATCGCGCCCACTTCGAGCGCCGCCGCACCGATTGTCCTGCGCTCCAACTGCCGTACCCCTCCTTGTGCCGCTCTCAAGCTAACCTCATCGGTCCCGCACGCTTCGCATAGCCTCCTGGCCATGACTGCAGACGTATGGCTCCCGATTCCGGCCGAGGAGATCGAAGGGCTTCCCCAAGGTCTCGACTACCACTTCTGGGACGGTGCCCAGGACTTCCCCGCCGACCCGGCCGACTGCGCCTTTTATGTCGTCCCGTACATGAAGGGCAATGAGATCGCGGTCCGGCCGCTCTCCGCGATGGCGTCGGTACGCGTCGTACAGACCCTCTCGGCGGGCACCGATCATGTGGCTTCCGGACTCGGCGCGCTGCCCGCCGGCGTCCGCCTCTGCAACGCCAAGGGCGTCCACGAGGCCAGCACCGCCGAACTCACCCTGGCCCTGATCCTCGCCTCCCTGCGGGGAATACCCGGCTTCGTCCAGGGCCAGGAGCGGGAGGAGTGGCGGTCCGGCTTCTATCCGGCGCTCGCCGACAAGTCCGTACTGATCGTCGGATACGGCTCGATCGGCGCCGCCATCGAGGACCGGCTCGCGCCCTTCGAGTGCGCGCGGGTGGCGCGCGTCGCGCGCTCCGCACGCACCACGGAGCGCGGCCGGGTCCACGCGCTCACGGATCTCCCCGCCCTGCTGCCCGAGGCCGATGTGGTGATCCTGTCGACTCCGCTCACGGACCGGACAAAGGGCCTGGCGGGAGCCGATTTCCTGGCCCGGATGAAGGATGGCGCGCTGCTCGTGAATGTCGCGCGCGGCGCCGTCGTCGACACCCAGGCGCTTCTCGCAGAGGTGGAAGGCGGAAGGATCAAGGCCGCTCTGGATGTCACCGATCCGGAACCGCTTCCGGCCGGCCATCCCCTCTGGCATGCTCCGGGTGTCCTCATCAGCCCCCACGTCGGCGGCTCCACCTCGGCCTTCCTGCCGCGCGCCAAGCGGCTGCTGGCCGGACAGCTCACCCGGTTCGCCGCCGGGGAGGAGTTGCGGAACGTCGTACTCACCACCACGGAAGCGACCGGAGGAGCGACCGGATGAGCCTTTGCGCGAGCGCCGCATAACCACGCTCCGCAGCCGTCCGACCGCCTCTGCCGCCGTCAACACCCTTGTCCGTCACGGAGAGTAGAGGAACTATGTCCCTGAGTGACGAGTCTGGTGTATCGTCCCGATCTGGGGGCTGCGTCGCGCCTGGCGCGGCGTGGGGGAGCGATCAGAATCCGAGGGGGCGACGGGTGATGTACGGCCAGTGGACCAACGATCCGACGCGGCAGGGAGACCGACGGTGGCTTCCGTACGCCCCGGCACACCGGCCGGACCCTTCGGCGGTGACGGCGACGCTCTCCAGGGTGCTCCGATGAGCGCCGAGGGCGTGCTCCTCAGCCGGCGACCGGCGGTCGGCGGCGGTACGGGGCTGATCGCCCAGCTCCTCCTGGCCCTGATCTGCGGTGGCTACGCGGCCGGAGCGGCGCTCGGCTGGGGTTCGGAGAAACTGGCCCTGATCATGGGCGACTTCGGGCTGAGTCTCGCCGCCCTCATCGCCGCCGTCTCCTGTTTCTGCTACACGCGCGGCAGCGGCAGCCGCTTCCGGCCCGCCTGGCTGCTGTTCTCGTTCTCCTCCGCGATGGCCTCCGGAGGGAACGCCGTCTGGGGCTGGTACGAGGTCGTGCTCGACCAGCCCGTGCCCAGCCCCTCCCTCGCCGATCTCTTCTTCCTGTGCTTCGCACCGCCCGCCATTGTGGGCCTGCTCGTCCTCGCCAAACGCCCGGTCAGCAGAGCCGGCTGGCTCTGCCTCGCGCTCGACTCCTGGCTGATCGGCGGCTCGCTGCTCACCCTGTCCTGGAGCCTCGCCCTCGCGCGCACCGCGCAGTTCCAGGGCGAGAGTGTCACCCAGGCCGCGCTCTCCCTCGCCTATCCGCTGCTCGACATCGTGCTCGTCAGCATGGTGCTCGCGCTGCACTTCCGGCGGGCCACGGGCAGCCGCTCCGCGGTGAACACCGCCATCGCCGCGCTCGCCCTGACGGTGCTGTGCGACGCCCTGTTCACCTCGCCCCTGCTGCGGGAGAGCTACCGCTCGGGACAGCTGCTGGACGCCGGCTGGTTCGCCGGATCGCTGCTCCTCGCCTACGCGCCCTGGGGCGTGCGACGCGCGACCGAGAGCGTTCCGTGCCCCCGCCCGGCCCCCCGCGTCAGCCGCCCGATCGCCGGCTCGCTCGCCGCGCTCACCCCGTACCTCGCCGCCGCCGTCTGCACGCTGGGGATTCTCTACAACGTCATCGAGGGCCGCCGGGTCGACCGGGTGGTGGTCCTCACCGGCTGTACGGTCGTGCTCGCCCTGGTCGTACGGCAGGGCATCATGCTCGTCGACAACATCGCGCTCACCCATGAACTGGCCCAGAAGGAGAACCACTTCCGCTCCCTGGTGCAGGGGTCGAGCGATGTCATCATGATCGCCGAGCCCTCCGGAGTGCTGCGCTACGTCAGCCCCGCCGCGGCGGGCGTCTACGGGCGCGAGGCCGAGGATCTCGTCGGCGCCGAACTCGCCTCGATCATCCACGCGGAGGATCTCGGCCGGGTCATCCACGAAGTGCGGCGCTTTCTGGCCGCTCCGCCTTCGGAGGAGCCCACGACCCGGATCGAATGCCGCTTCAAGTCCGGATCCGGCGGCTGGCTCAATGTGGAGTCCACCGTCAACCGCCACCAGGGCGGGCTGATCTTCAACAGCCGCGATGTCACCGAACGGGTCCGCCTCCAGGCGCAGTTGCAGCACAACGCCGAGCACGACCCGCTCACCGACCTGCCCAACCGCGCGCTGTTCACCGAGCGCGTCCGCCAGGCACTCTCCGGCCGCCGCACCACCGACCCCGGCACGGCCGTGCTCTTCATCGACCTCGACGGCTTCAAGGGCGTCAACGACCGGCTCGGCCATCAGGTCGGGGACGAGCTGCTGATCCAGGCCGGCCACCGGCTCCAGGACTCGGTGCGGGCCGGTGACACCGCGGCCCGGCTCGGCGGCGACGAATTCGCGGCCATCGTCCTCGGCGACGGCTGCCCCGACCGGACATCGCGCGAGCATCAGGTCCAGGAGATCGCCGACCGGCTGCGCCTCAAGCTCTCCCAGCCGTACCGGATCGACGGCAACGATGTCAGGGTCGCCGCCTCCATCGGCGTCGCCTTCGCCGAGCTCGGCATAACCCCCAGCGATCTCATGCGCAACGCCGACCTGGCCATGTACCGCGCCAAGGCGGCCGGCAAGAACCGCGTCGAGCTGTACGCGCCCCAGATGCAGGCCGAAGTCGTCCGCAGGACCGAGCTGGCCGCCCGGCGGCGCACCGCCGTGCACGACAGCGACTTCGCCCTGCTCCACCAGCCGATGGTGCATCTCACCACCGGCCGGGTGTCCGGGGTCGCCGCCCAGGCCCGCTGGCGGTCCGCCCAGGGCATCCTGTTCACCCCCGCCGAGTTCCTGCGCGTCGCCGACGACAGTGACCGCACCTGGGAGCTCAGCCGCCGGCTCCTCGAAGAGGCCGTCGAGCAGGCCGCGGAGCGCGCCAGGCTCGGCCATCCCGTGCCCGTCGCGGTACGGCTCCCGGCCCGCAAGCTGCTCGACAGATCCCTGCCGCTCGGGTCCATCGAGGCCCTGCTGATCCGCCACGGGCTGCCCTCCGGAGCCCTGATGATCGAGCTGGCCGACAGCGACCCACGGGGCTCCCTGGACGAGCTGGAGCACCGTCTCGTCGCACTGCGCCGGCTCGGCGTACGGATCGCGCTCGACGGCTTCGGCAGCGGCTACGCGGCCATCCACGCGCTGCGCCGCCTCCCCGTCGACGTACTGAAACTGGACCGCGGTCTGGTGGAGGGCGTCGTGGAGTCCGCCCGGCTGCACAAGATCACCGCCGGGCTGCTGCGGATCGCCTGCGATCTGGGCCTGCAGTCCGTGGCCGACGGGGTGGACGGCCCCGAGCAGGTGCTCGCCCTGCGCGCCATGGGATGCACCCACGGCCAGGGGATGGCCTTCTCCGGGCCGCTCGACGAGCACCGGCTGCGCCGCGCCCTGGCGCGCGGTGTGTACCCCCTGCCGGGCGAGGCCGTCCTGCCCGTCCTCAGCGGCGGCGCGCTGCCCGTACGGCACCCCCTGCCGCCGGTCGCCGACCGGATTCCCCATCCCCCGATCCGCTCAAATAATGAGACGCCCGTCCCACCCACTTGACAGCCATAGCGCGCCGGAGGGAGGGTCAATGCCATGCGCACCCGAATTCTCGTACTTGGACAGCGCGTCGGCTGAAGCAGAGTCCCGTACCGGCTCTGTAGACCGCACCGACGCGCTCCCCTCGCTTGCCTCACGGCACGAGGGGTTTTTTTGTTGCACCAGAACACCCCAAACCCTCGCAAAAACCTCAGCTTCGAGAAGAGAATGCCGATGACCGAGCAGGCCACCGGGGCCCACCATCCGCAGCCGCGGGCCCGTAACGGCGGACCGTCCTCCGCCACTGTTGAGCACGTCACGGGCGCGCAGTCCCTCATCCGGTCTCTCGAGGAAGTGGGGGCCGACACGGTATTCGGCATCCCCGGCGGCGCCATCCTCCCCGCCTACGACCCGATGATGGATTCCGTCCGGGTCCGGCACGTCCTCGTCCGCCACGAGCAGGGCGCCGGCCACGCGGCCACCGGCTACGCCCAGGCCACCGGCAAGGTCGGCGTCTGCATGGCCACCTCGGGCCCCGGCGCCACCAACCTGGTCACCCCGATCGCCGACGCGCACATGGACTCCGTGCCGCTGGTCGCGATCACCGGCCAGGTGGCGAGCAAGGCCATCGGTACGGACGCCTTCCAGGAGGCGGACATCTGCGGCATCACGATGCCGATCACCAAGCACAACTTCCTGGTCACCAAGGCCGAGGACATCCCGCGGACCATCGCGGAGGCGTTCCACATCGCCTCCACCGGACGCCCCGGCCCCGTTCTCGTCGACATCGCCAAGGACGCCCTCCAGGCGCGGACGACCTTCAGCTGGCCGCCCACCCAGGACCTGCCCGGCTACCGCCCGGTGACCAAGCCGCACGCCAAGCAGATCCGCGAGGCCGCCAAGCTGATCACCCACGCCAAGCGGCCGGTGCTGTACGTCGGCGGCGGCGTCATCAAGGCCGGCGCCACCGCCGAGCTGAAGGTCCTCGCGGAGCTGACCGGGGCCCCCGTCACCACCACCCTGATGGCGCTGGGCTCGTTCCCCGACAGTCACCCCCTGCACGTGGGAATGCCGGGCATGCACGGCGCGGTCACCGCCGTCACCGCGCTGCAGAAGGCCGACCTGATCGTCGCCCTCGGAGCCCGGTTCGACGACCGTGTCACCGGCAAGCTGGACAGCTTCGCGCCGTACGCCAAGGTCGTCCACGCCGATATCGACCCGGCCGAGATCGGCAAGAACCGTGCCGCGGACGTGCCGATCGTGGGCGACGCCCGCGAGGTCCTCGCCGATCTGGTCCAGGCCGTCCAGGCCGAGCACACCGAGGGCAACGTCGGTGACTACAGCGCCTGGTGGCGGGACCTCAACCGCTGGCGCGAGACGTACCCCCTCGGCTACACGCAGCCCGAGGACGGCAGCCTCTCGCCGCAGCAGGTCATCCAGCGCATCGGCCAGCTGGCGCCGGAAGGCACCATCTTCGCCGCGGGCGTCGGCCAGCACCAGATGTGGGCCGCGCACTTCATCAACTACGAGAAGCCGGCCACCTGGCTGAACTCCGGCGGCGCCGGGACCATGGGATACGCCGTTCCGGCCGCGATGGGCGCGAAGGCCGGGCGGCCCGACCGTACGGTCTGGGCCATCGACGGCGACGGCTGCTTCCAGATGACCAATCAGGAACTGGCCACCTGCGCGGTCAACAACATCCCCATCAAGGTCGGGATCATCAACAACGGCGCGCTCGGGATGGTCCGCCAGTGGCAGACGCTCTTCTACAACGAGCGCTACTCCAACACCGTCCTGCACTCCGGCAAGGACGCGGACGGTGACGTCTGCCGCGGCACCCGTATCCCGGACTTCGTGAAGCTGGCCGAGGCCATGGGCTGTGTCGCCATGCGCTGCGAGTCCCCGGACGAGCTGGACGCGGTGATCGCCAAGGCCAACGCCATCAACGACCGCCCCGTCGTGGTCGACTTCATCGTCCACGAGGACGCCCAGGTGTGGCCGATGGTCGCCGCCGGCACCTCCAACGACGAGGTCATGGCCGCCCTGGGCGTCCGCCCCGACTTCGGCGACAACGAAGACGACTGAGCCGAGCGCCCGAGAGTCCCAGAGAAGAGACCGAGAGAGACCGACACATGTCCAAGCACACGCTCTCCGTCCTGGTGGAGAACACCCCCGGCATCCTCGCCCGGATCGCCGCCCTGTTCTCCCGCCGTGGCTTCAACATCGACTCGCTCGCCGTCGGTGTCACCGAACACCCCGACATCTCCCGCATCACCATCGTGGTCAATGTCGAGGAACTGCCCCTGGAGCAGGTGACGAAGCAGCTCAACAAGCTGGTGAACGTCCTGAAGATCGTCGAACTCGAGCCGGGCGCTGCGATCCAGCGCGAGCTCGTGCTGGTGAAGGTCCGCGCCGACAACGAGACCCGCTCCCAGATCGTCGAGATCGTCCAGCTGTTCCGGGCCAAGACCGTGGACGTCTCGCCCGAGGCCGTCACGATCGAGGCCACCGGATCGAGTGACAAGCTCGACGCGATGCTCAAGATGCTGGAGCAGTTCGGCATCAAGGAGCTCGTGCAGTCCGGGACGATCGCCATAGGGCGTGGCGCGCGGTCCATCACGGACCGCAGCCTGCGGGCCCTCGACCGCAGCGCGTAGCCCGCCCCCCGCCCCGTCCGGTTCGTATGCCGAGACCGGGAAACCGCCTTCACCGGTCCCGCCGTACGGTGGGACGCAAGCTGCGACATTTTTCAAAGCTGTGTTTATTTCAAGCAGCGCACACCAAGGAGAAGACCCAGTGGCCGAGCTGTTCTACGACGACGATGCCGACCTGTCCATCATCCAGAACCGCAAGGTCGCGGTCATCGGTTACGGCAGCCAGGGCCACGCCCACGCGCTGTCGCTCCGTGACTCGGGTGTCGACGTCCGGGTCGGTCTGCACGAGGGCTCCAAGTCCAAGGCCAAGGCCGAGGAGCAGGGCCTGCGCGTGGTGACGCCGGCGGAGGCCGCCGCCGAGGCCGACGTCATCATGATCCTGGTGCCGGACCCGATCCAGGGCCAGGTCTACGAGGAATCCATCAAGGACAACCTGAAGGACGGCGACGCGCTGTTCTTCGGTCACGGCCTCAACATCCGCTACGGCTTCATCAAGCCGCCGGCCCATGTCGACGTCGCGATGGTCGCCCCCAAGGGCCCCGGCCACCTGGTCCGCCGCCAGTACGAGGAAGGCCGCGGCGTCCCGTGTATCGCCGCCGTCGAGCAGAACCCCACCGGCAAGGCCTTCGAGCTGGCTCTCTCGTACGCGAAGGGCATCGGCGGCACCCGCGCCGGCGTCATCAAGACGACCTTCACCGAGGAGACCGAGACCGACCTGTTCGGTGAGCAGGCCGTGCTCTGCGGCGGCACCGCCGCGCTGGTCAAGGCGGGCTTCGAGACCCTGACCGAGGCCGGCTACCAGCCGGAGATCGCGTACTTCGAGTGCCTCCACGAGCTGAAGCTGATCGTGGACCTCATGTACGAGGGCGGCCTGGAGAAGATGCGCTGGTCGATCTCCGAGACCGCGGAGTGGGGCGACTACGTCAGCGGCCCGCGCATCATCACCGACCAGACCAAGGTCGAGATGAAGAAGATCCTCGGCGAGATCCAGGACGGTACGTTCGCCAAGAACTGGATGGACGAGTACCACGGCGGTCTGAAGAAGTACAACGAGTACAAGAAGGCCGACAGCGAGCACCTGCTGGAGACCACGGGCCGTGAGCTGCGCAAGCTCATGAGCTGGGTCGACAACGACGACGCGTAACACCGCGGGCGTACGGGCCCGGCCAGGACCGGCCGGGCCCGTACGCGGCAGACGCGGACGCGTCCCCGCACGTATGGGTGATCTTGTCGCTCGGGCGGAAAACCCGCCGGTGACGGCACTACACTTCTCAACACATACGCGTCGGGCCCACAGCGTCGTGCGTCTTCCACGCGGCTAGGGCCTGTCGGCCGATCTTCGTGGATCAGCCCGCGGCGTCTGGTGCGGTACATCGCAAGGCGGAGGATCGTCCTCGTACTGGACGTACGTGGACGACTCCGACAACGCAGCGAGGTGCCGTGCCAGGCGTCGCGGGCCCACGAAGATCGACCGGACAGGGCCTAACACCCTCCACCGCATGCGGCCGTCGGGACGGCCGTCCGCAATGGGACTTGTGAGGACTCACGTGAGCTCGAAACCTGTCGTACTCATCGCTGAAGAGCTTTCGCCCGCCACCGTCGACGCGCTCGGTCCGGACTTCGAGATCCGGCACTGCAACGGCGCCGACCGCGCGGAGCTGCTGCCGGCCATCGCCGAGGTGGACGCGATTCTCGTCCGCTCCGCGACGAAGGTCGATGCCGAGGCGGTCGCTGCGGCGAAGAAGCTGAAGGTCGTCGCCCGCGCAGGGGTCGGCCTCGACAATGTCGATGTCTCCGCCGCCACCAAGGCCGGCGTAATGGTCGTCAACGCGCCGACCTCCAACATCGTGACCGCCGCCGAGCTGGCCTGCGGCCTGCTGGTCGCCACCGCGCGCAATATCCCCCAGGCCAACACCGCCCTGAAGAACGGCGAGTGGAAGCGCTCCAAGTACACCGGCGTCGAGCTGAGCGAGAAGACGCTGGGCGTCGTCGGTCTCGGCCGGATCGGTGTGCTGGTCGCTCAGCGCATGTCCGCCTTCGGTATGAAGATCGTGGCGTACGACCCCTATGTGCAGCCGGCCCGCGCCGCCCAGATGGGCGTCAAGCTGCTGACGCTCGACGAGCTGCTCGAGGTGTCGGACTTCATCACCGTGCACCTGCCCAAGACCCCCGAGACACTGGGTCTGATCGGCGACGACGCGCTGCACAAGGTCAAGCCGTCCGTGCGGATCGTCAACGCCGCGCGCGGCGGGATCGTCGACGAGGAGGCGCTCGCCTCCGCCCTCAAGGAGGGCCGCGTCGCCGGCGCCGGTCTGGACGTGTACGCGAAGGAGCCCTGCACGGACTCCCCGCTGTTCCAGTTCGACCAGGTCGTCTGCACCCCGCACCTCGGCGCCTCCACCGACGAGGCGCAGGAGAAGGCGGGCATCGCGGTCGCCAGGTCCGTACGTCTCGCGCTCGCCGGTGAGCTCGTACCGGACGCGGTCAACGTCCAGGGCGGGGTCATCGCCGAGGACGTGCGTCCGGGTCTGCCGCTCGCCGAGAAGCTCGGCCGGATCTTCACCGCGCTCGCGGGCGAGGTCGCGGCCCGCCTCGATGTCGAGGTGTACGGCGAGATCACCCAGCACGATGTGAAGGTGCTCGAACTGTCCGCGCTCAAGGGCGTGTTCGAGGATGTCGTCGCCGAGACCGTGTCGTACGTCAACGCCCCGCTGTTCGCGCAGGAGCGCGGCGTCGAGGTCCGTCTCACCACCTCCAGCGAGTCTCCGAACCACCGCAACGTGGTCACGGTGCGCGGCACGCTGTCCAGCGGTGAGGAGGTCTCGGTCTCCGGCACGCTGGCGGGTCCGAAGCATCTCCAGAAGATCGTCGCCATCGGCGAGTACGACATCGATCTGGCGCTGGCCGACCACATGGTCGTGCTGCGGTACGACGACCGTCCCGGTGTGGTCGGCACGGTCGGCCAGATCCTCGGTGAGGCCGGGCTGAACATCGCGGGGATGCAGGTCTCGCGGGCGGAGGAGGGCGGCGAGGCGCTGGTCGTGCTCACCGTCGACGACACCGTGCCGCCGGCCGTGCTCACCGAGATCGCCGAGGAGATCGGCGCGACCTCGGCCCGCTCGGTGAACCTGACCGACTGACGCGGCCGCTCGATCGTGGGACGGTCCGAGCCCGCTGAAGCAACGCCTGCATGACTGAAGGGCCCGGCATCCGCCGGGCCCTTCAGTCATGAGAGGGAGGCGGCTCAGCTGCCTCCCATCACCGACCCTGTGGCCGCCGTCATGATGATCACGGTCAGCGCCGCCTCCGCCGCCACGACGACCTGGCGTACGGCCGGCGCCGCCCACTGTCCCCGCGCGATGGCCTCCATGCGCGACTCGACCGCCCGCGCGTCGGCCCCGGGGAAGACGAGGCGGCGCAGCTTCGCCCCGTGGAGCAGGGCCACCAGACCGGCCGTGCGCTCGTCCGGGGTGTCCCCCCGCAGGACGACCGCCTCCAGCCGCTGCCGCAGCGCCGCCTCCGCGGAACCGTCCGCCTCCGGATAGCGGCGTACGGGGAAGAGCCCGAGGACCTTCTTGGTCTCTTCGCGGATCAGCCCCTTGGCGAGCAGGCCCTCACTCGCCCCGGACACCGCGTCCTTCTTCAGGTAGTACATCCAGTCCTTGACCTTGCGGGGTTTGTCCCGCGCGACGATGTCGGCGAGCGCGGCATCGAGGCCGGGCGCTCCGACGGGCGCCGGATCGAGCACGGCGACCAGCTCGTCCCGCACTTCGATCCGGCCGACCAGCGCCAGCTCCACCAGGGACGCGGCGGCAATCGCTGAGGAGACTCTCGCCGACTCCTTCTCGGCCCCCGACTCGTCGTCCAACGACAGCAGCAGCAGTTCTTCGCCCAGAGTGGTTTCCATCCTCATCCCCTCTCCGGGAGCCGTGCGGCTAAACACGCGATCAGTGCGCCGGGGCGGCCGGCGGGTTCGCTGTCCGGCGCGCGTGCGGTGCCAGCGAGGGCGGCGTACGGACACCGAACTCCCGGCGCAGCGCGGACAGCGCGGCGAGATGGCCGGACATGCCGTGCACGCTGGGTCCTGGCGGGGTGGAGGCCGAGCACAGGTAGACCCGGGGCAGCGGTGTGCGGTACGGATCCAGGCGGGGGGTAGGGCGCAGGAGGGACTGCGAGAGCGTCATGGCGCCGCTGCTGATGTCCCCGCCGACGTAGTTGGGGTTGTACGCCTCGTACTGCGTCGCGCTGATGCCGCGTTCCGCGATCACCGTGTCGGTGAAGCCGGGCGCGTAGCGTTCGATGCGGGCGCGCACCGTCGCCACCGGGTCTCTCGTGTCGCCGTTCGGGACATGGGCGTACGCCCATACCGGCCGCTTGCCGGGCCGCGCGCGCTCCGGGTCGGCCACCGTGGGGTCGACCAGCAGTACGAAGGGTTCGTCGGAGGCGATGCCCTTCGCGGTCAGTGATTCCTGGCGGAACATCTCCGCCTGTGTGCCGCCGAGATGGACGGTGCCGGCCTTGCCGACACCGGGATGGGCCCACGGGATCGGGTCCGAGACCAGGAAGTCGACCTTGGCCGCCGCCGGGCCGTAGCGGAACGCGGCCAGCCGGCGTGCGTAGCGGTCGGACAGCCGGGAGCCCGCGATCCGCGCGAACCCGTCCGGGCTGGTGTCGAGGAGCACCACCTTCGCGTCGGCGAGCTCCCGCAGGTCGACGATCTCCCGGTCCGTGTGGAGGACGCCACCGTGGGCGGTGATGTCGGCAGCCATCGCCTCGGCGATCCGGACGCTGCCGCCACGGGGGAGGGGCCATCCGGTGCCATGGGCGAGGTGGCCGAGGAGCAGGGCCACCACCCCGGACGCGAGGCTGGGCAGCTTGCCGACGGCGTGGGCCGCGACGCCGGTCAGCAGGGAGTTGGCCTCCTCGGTGGCGAACCGCCCGCGGGCGAGCGCCGTTCCATGGGCGAGCGTCCGGCCGGCCAGCAGCAACGGGGCCACGAGGTCCTTCGGAATGCCGCGCTGCCCGGACAGGATCAGATCCACGACGCCCTCGCTGTGCTCCAGCAGCGGCCGCATCAGCCGCCGCCACCGCTCGCCGTCGGGGCCGAGGAGACCGCAGGTGGTGTCGAGATCGCGGTGGGCCAGCCCGGCGCGGCCGTCGTCCAGCGGGTGCGCGTAACTGACCTCGGGATGAAGCAGCTCCACGCCGCGCGAGGACAGGTCGAACTCACGGAAGAAACGGGACGCCGCGGCCATCGGGTGCACGGCCGAGCAGATGTCGTGCACCACCTCGTCGTCGAAGAGAGGCTTGCTGCGCAGGCCGCCGCCGAGCTGGCCGGCCGCCTCGTAGAGCTCGACACGCAGCCCGGCACGGGCCATGGTCACCCCGGCGGCCAGCCCGTTGGGCCCCGTGCCCACGATCGCGACGTCGACCCGGCTCATCGGGCGTCTCCCGGCCCCACCAGCACCGGGTGCTCCTCGGACGCGGTGGCCGGCCCGCGTTCGCCCTTCAACTGCTCCGCCGCGAGCCGGCGGTACAGCTCGTCCTCCGCCGCCAGCTCCTCGTGCGTTCCGGTCGCGCGTACCGCTCCGCCTTCGAGGACGATGATGTGGTCCGCGTCGACGACGGTGGAGATGCGGTGCGCTATCGCGACCACGGCGCACTGCCGGGAGACTCCGGCGATGGTCCGGCGGAACGCCGCCTCGGCCTCGGCGTCGAGGTTCGACGTCGCTTCGTCGAGGAGGACCAGCCGCGGTCGCTGGAGCAGGGTGCGGGCGATGGCCAGGCGTTGCCGCTGGCCCCCGGAGAGTCCCGCGCCCCGCTCGCCGAGCGGTGTGTCGAGTCCTTCCGGCAGCTCCGCGATCACCTCGGTGAGGTTGGCCAGATCGATGGCGTGGGCGATCTCGGCCTCGTCGGCGGTGGGATTGGCGTAGCTGAGGTTCTCGCGGATCGTGCCCCGCAGCAGCGCGCTCTCCTGCTCGACGTAGCCGACGATGTCGCGGATCTCGCCGAGCGGCATCTCACGGACGTCCGTGCCCGACAGGCGTACGGTGCCCGCGTCCGGGTGGTAGAAGCGTTCGATGAGCTGGAACGCCGTCGTCTTGCCCGACCCGGACGGCCCCACGATCGCGGTGAGTCCGCGCGACGGGACACTGAAGGAGACATCCCGGAGCACCGGGGCCGCGCCGTAGCCGAAGGTGATGGAGTCGAACTCCACGGCGGGAGCGGTACGCGCGGGGGTCTTCGCCGCCGCGCCGCCCGGCACACCGTCGGGCTCCTCCTGCTCCAGCCTGGCGAGTTCGTCGATGCGCTGGATGGCGGCGCGGCCCTGCTGGAACTGGCCGATGGAGACGAACAGCATCACCAGCGGTGACACGAGGTAGAAGAGGTACATCACGAACGCGGTGAGGTCCGCGATGGGGATGTCACCGGTGGCCGCCCGCGCCATGCCCCAGCCCATGACCACGGTCAACGAGACCTGGGTACCGACGTTCATGGCGGGGGTGAGCATGGCGCCCAGGGCGCTCACGCGTACCCCCGACCGGCGTGCCTCTCCCGCCAGGGCGGCGATGTGGTCGGTCTCGCGCTGCTCGGCGCGCGACGCCTTGACCGTCGTCAACGCGCCCAGGACGCGCTGCAGTCCGGACCCGAAGGCACCGGTGTCCTCCCGGTTCCTGACCGCGGCGATCCGGACCTGACGGGCCAGGACCAGCGACACCGCGCTCGCCGACCCGAGACAGGCCAGGGTCAGCAGCAGGAGCCAGATGTCGATCCACGCCATCAGGGCGATCCCGCCGGCCACCATGAAGCCCGCGACCGCCATCTGCGCCAGCGACTGGGACAGCGCGATCCTGGCGAGCGAGGTGTCGGTGACCATGCGCGTGAACACATCGCCGTGCTCCAGCCGGGAGAACGCCTTCATGTCGGCGCGCAGCAGACGTCCCGTCAGGCTCCGGCGGACGTCGAGGACGATGTCCTCACCGGTCCTGCCGATCAGAAAGGCCTGCGCCGCGGAGAGTCCCGCGTCGGCGCAGAACAGCGCGGTCACCCCGAGGACGGGCCACAGCAGGGACGTGTGCGCCCCGGCCGCCTTGATCACTTCGCCGATCACCATGGGCTGGCCCAGGGACGCGGCCGCACCCAGCACCCCCAGCACGATGCTGATGGTGATCATGCGGCGATGGCGCCGGGCGATGGCCCAGACACTCATGCGGCACGCTCGTAGACCGAGACGAACATCGCCGATTCGTCGCTGTAGGGGGTGTCGCTCCAGTCGGCGTGGATGCTCACGCGGCGCAGGCCGGCCTCGGCCGCGTACGCGTCGACCTCTTCGGGCGAGGTGAGCCGGCTGAGCTCCGTACCGACCCGTGAGGTGCCGGCCTCGAACCAGATGTGCGAGCACTGCCACAGGTTCTGTTCGGGGACCAGGGTCGAGTGCGTCTGGAGGCCGGTGCCCGGCTCGGGGTAGGGGATGAAGTACGTCATCCGGCGCTGCCCCTCGTGGAAGGCCAGCACCCCGGACCTGTTGTGTGTCTCCACCACGAGCACCCCGCCCGGCGCGACCCGCTCGGCCGCGCGGCTGATGGCCCGCTGCTGGTCCGCCGGGTCGAGCACCATGGACAGGGTGGCGCACACGCAGTACACCAGCCCGTACCGCTGGTCATCGGTGTAGTCGCGGATGTCCCCGTGCACGCCCTCCACATCGGCGGTCGTGACGGCGGCGTCCTTCGCGAGCCCCGCGAGCATCTCGGGCGAGGAGTCCACGCCCACGACGCGCCCGACCTCCTGGGAGAGCGGGACGGCGATACGTCCGGTCCCCACGCCCAGCTCCAGCGTGCCGAGTCCGCCCCCGGGGTGCAGGGACGCCAGTTTCTTGGCCGTCAGTGCGGCGAGGCTGTCCTTGGGGAACAGCCGGTCGTACCACCCGTCGAACTGGCGTCCGTAGCCGATGTCTTCGATGCCACTCACAGCTGATTCTCCCCTCGCCGCACGGACGGGCCGGTCACTTCTTCATGCTCTGGTAGGCGATGAACGCGGCGATGCAGACACCGACGCCGATCACGATGTACACGGCTGAGTTCATGAAGGCTCCTGAGGGTGTGCGGAGACGGGCGTGGACTGCGGCCGGCTCGCGGCCGGCCGGCGCCGACGGGGAACGGCCTTGGCCGGATCCATCGGCGTGTACGGCGACACGAAGATCATCTCGGGTTCGCTGCTCGTGTCATATCCCGTGGCACGCGCCAGAGCGAACTGGAATCCCTTCACGCCGACTGTTTCTTCCTCCTGGATCAGGGTCCGCAGGTGCGCGGTGATGACCCGGTAGGCGGGGGTACGCACGATCGCGGTGAATCCCTTGTCGAGGATCCCCAGCATCTCGCTGCAGATGTCGAAGACAGCCTTCTCCGGCCGCCTGCTGGGAAACCACATGATCTGCCGGAACCGCCGGCCGGCGATCACATCGACCGCCTTCCACGCGGATGTCTCACCCTTCACATTCAGCGTGCGGTAGAAGAAGTGGTAGTCGTGGACGGCCGGATTCGGGGCGAAGAAGCGCCAGTTCGGCAGGAACGAGAACGTGTCCTTGAGCTGGAGCCGGTTGAACGTCGGGTTGGGGTGCTGGGAGGCGAGGGTGGCGACGAGCATCGCGGCGCCCGCGATCCGCGCCGGGGCCCCCGGGCCGGTGAACGCCTCCTTCATGAGCTGCTTCACTGTCCTGTCTCCTCCATCGCGCGCTGCACGGATTCGGTGGTGAGCTCGGTGCCGTCGAGGAACGCCAGGATGCGACGGCCGACCTCGGTGGCGAACCGGGCACTCGTCAGCAGCGAGTCATGGTCGGCGTCCTCCATGACCACGGTCTCGACGTGCCGTCCCGCACCGCGGTGGGCCTCGGCGAGCTCGTTGTGCATCAGCAGCTGCTCGGGATCCCGGTCGATGGTCTGCTGCGCGGAAATCACCAGGGCGTGCGCGTCCACGGAACCGAGATCGCCGTCGAAGGCGCGGAAGTCGGCGTCCACGGCGGCCCATTCACGGCGGCCGGCCTCCCAGAGGCGGGCGTCGGTGTACTGGGCGAGCACCTGCCGGCGGCAGGTGGCGGGCAGCGCCTCCAGCCAGTCCGGCCGGGCCATGAGGATCCCCATGCCGGACTTGAGCGACCGGACCAGCATGTTCAGTCCGTCGTTGAGCCGCTCCGCCGCCTCGCTCTGCTGCTTCGACCGGATCAGCTCGCCGGGGTGGGAGGAGTCGAGGTAGACGATGCCGTGCAGCCGGTCCCCGAGGGCGGCAGCCGCCCGGCGGGCCAGTTCACCGCCGAGCGAATGCCCGACGAGTACGACCTTGCGGTCCTCGGGGACGGCCCCCTCGATCAGATCGACCAGGTCGTCGACCGACTCGGCCAAGTCGTAGGCGGAGGTGCTCCGGTACCTGCTGCCGGCGTATCCGGCGCGGGAGTACGTGAGCACTCCGTACGCGCTCTCCTGCGCGATCTTCTCCGTGATCCACGAGAAGTGCTCCGCCGTGGAGACCATGCCGGCCGCGAACACCAGGACCGGCAGGTCCGGGTCGTCGCCGCTGGTGATCTCGTACTGGAGCTCGTTGTCATGACGGGTGGTCAGCATGCGCGACAGCGGCCAGCCCTCAAGGGTGCGCATACGCCGCTGTACGGCGACGACGCCGGCCACCGAGGCCGCGCCGGCCAGCAGCGCGGCGCCGACGGTCAGCAGCCGGTCGTCGCGGTCCGCGACGACCGGGTGCGACTTGGGGGCGGAGGTGTAGGCGACCATGGGGTGCATCGAGGTGAACGCGGTGACGAACCGTCCCAGCCCCATCAGGAGGCCGTTCGCCACATGGAAGGATCCGGCGGCCGCGATCACGGGCCGGGCGAGCTTGCCGCCCGCCAGGTAGGCGACCGGGAACAGGCACTCCAGCGCGAGCACACTGTGCGTCAGATACCTCGACGCCCGCGGGTACTTCTTCGTCAGCTTGTAGGTGGGCTCGTGGCCGTAGGTCTTGGTGCGCATCACCCCGCTCAGCGCGGTGGCGTCCTTCCAGGACTCACCCAGCAGCTTGACCCAGCCCGAGATGATGTACGAGACGTTGGCCTGCATCGCCACGTACCACATCAGGGCGTCCTGCGTCTGGGGAGACGTGGAGACGCGCGCCAGGCCGGTGGCCGTCTGCACCAGCACCGACACCTGGTCGGACCCGTCGGTGCCGTACCGGTGGCGGGGGTACAGGGCAGCGGAACTGACCCCGAGGAAGAGGCTTCCGGCGCCGCGCCAGCGGCTGTTGCCCGGCAGCAGCATCCCCGCGCTCACCGCCACCCGGGCCACGTGGAGCGCCGTGGTGGTCTTCTCGCCGCTGATCAGATCCAGCAGTTTCCGGGTGGCGGGGGTCGACCTGACCTGGACGTCGCGGGACACCGACCAGTCGTTGAGACCGCCGGCCCGCGTCTGCTTGCGCTGGGTCAGGTACTCCAGTGAGGCCGTCAGCGTGGTGACGGCCGACAGCCGCTCAGAGGCGCCGATGGCCCGAGACCGAGTTATGGGGATCGGTCCGAAAATCGCGGATGCGATTCTTTTCGGCAGCTTCACAATGGCCTCCCAAGCTTCACAGTGGCCTCCCAGAACCGCACCGGAAAGTGGTGATTTCTTTTCGAGGCTGGGGTAGAAATACGGCTCCGCCGGGCCAGAACTCTCCTGTGGCCCGGCGGAGCTTCACGCATCGAGCAGCGGGCTTACGCGTAAGCCCCTGCCGACCTAGCCGCGACCGGCCTCAAAGGCGCCGACGACCGCGGAGGAAACCGCCACGCCGCCGAGGAAGGCGGCCGGGGTCGCGAGGACCGGGGTGGCACCCGGGAAAATCTGGCCCTCAGTGGCCGAGATCTCCGTCGCTGCCAGCGCGGCAGACTCATTCACCTGCGAAAGAACTTCACTCATTATTGCCCCGTTTCATACGGAGTAGGGTCGGCTCCGCCAAATACGGAGCCGTTCGGATAAAGCCGTCCACTTTTCCGGCGATGAAGCCGGCCACCGCCGGGATGTCTCCCGGAGGAAGTGGTTGAGTCGTGCTCCACGCGCGGTCCGGAAGGTCAACGGGTCGTGCGACCCGCCGCACGGCCGACCGCGAAGGCGGTGGGGGCCATGGACCGAGGTTGACATGACGTGGTCATGTCAAACACGGATCCGCTCCGTGCGCGTGCGTTTCGACTGATTCGGATTTAGCCTACGGCGCGACCGGCGGCGTACGCACCGGTGACGAGCGCGGCGCCGCCGACAAAGGCGAAGGCCGGGGTGGCGAGGACCGGAGAGGCGTCATCGACGATGGAGCCGGTGTTCTCCTCGGACAGGCCGCCGAGGCCCTCCAGCTGTGCATTGAACTTTTCCTCGAGCATTTTGCACTCCTCCCTGCAGAAATATGTCGTGGAATACACGTCGGGCGGCCACAAAAAGGACCGAACGCTCATCCTTCCGCATACCTGTATCGTGCTTCTCAGATATGCCGTGCTCGCCGTCCGGCAGATAAAAGCACTCATCCGAGTAGCCGAGTATGACGTAGATCACACCGAAAGTGGAGTTAACAATTCCGCCGCCATGACATCCGTCAGTCGTGTCCTATGACGTTTGTCAATGGAGGTCATGGAAACCCTCAGCACGGGAGCCCCCGGTCTACGCCACTGACGTGTGGGTGAATTCACGTGCCTGTGTGACCGAGGTCACACTCCAGTGGTGGCGGTACGGCACCCGGCGGGGCGCCAGGGGGCTCCGGCGGCCTCTTGCCCCGCCCCCGGAGTGCGCCGCGCACGGTCGTCGCGGCCGCCAGGACCGGGCCGGCGCTCTCACCGTGAAGCGATGGTTCCGGTGAGAACCGGGCAGCTGAACAATCCTCACCACGGCGCCGGCCGGCGTGACACCAGAGAACGGGGCTCACAGAGATGGAACCGAACCGCACAGATCAACGGGACCACTGCGCGAGCGTGCAGCGTGTCACGCGCCGCACGCGATGGATTCTCTGTCTCATCCCATGGATCTTCCTTCTCTCGTTCGTCGAGCCGGTCACCAGCGGTCTGCGTCGCGGCTCGGTTCCCGCCGCCCTCATGGGGGTACTGGTGACCGCGTTCGTCGTGCAGACCGTGCTCGCCACCGCCGTCATGGCGTACAGCGTCGGCCACCGGAAGTGCCTCATCCGTACGAAGGCGACGATCGTCGTGCTGGCGGCCGTACAACTCGCCGCCCTCCCCGCCCTGCGCGAGCAGGGATGGCTGGCCGGGCAGCACAACGCGGCCTTCGTCTGCGCCCTGGTCATGGCGCCCCTGGCCGGCGCCCTCGCCACCACGAGTGTGCGTACCTACTCGATCGCCGCCGCGACCGCCTGCGTGCTCGCCCTCGCCGCCACCGCGGTATCGCACTCCGCTCCGGCCGGGGCCCTCATCACCACCGCCTCGACCTGGCTGCTCATCGGCCTCACCATGCGGTCCTCGGTCTGGTACCTGTCCATCCTGTGCCAGCTCGACGCCGCCCGCGAGGCCCAGGGACAGCTGGCGGTCGCCGAGGAACGTCTCCGGTTCGCCCGCGACCTGCACGACACCATGGGCCGCGATCTCGCCGTCATCGCGCTCAAGAGTGAACTCGCCGCCCGGCTGTGCGCGGCCGAGGATCCCCGCGCCGGCGACGAGATGACGCAGATACAGCTGCTCGCCCGGCAGCCGCAGAACGGGTTCCGCGAGGTCGTACGGGGGTACCGGGCCACCAACCTCGTGGGGGAACTGGCCGGCGCCCGCTCCGTACTCGAAGCCGCGGGGATCATCAGCACCATCGAGAACGAGACTCCCGCCGCCCTGACGGACGAGACCGAATCCGTGCTCGGCTGGGCCGTCCGTGAAGGCGTCACCAACATCCTGCGGCACTCGGAGGCCCGGCACTGCACCATCCGGCTGACCCAGCGCGACAGCGGACCGCGCCTCGTCATCACCAATGACCGGGCCCGCCCCTCGGACTCCGCGCCGGGCACCGGACTCACGGGGCTGTCACAGCGCTTGGCACCGGTCGGTGGAACGCTCCAACATGGCCCTGGACCGGAGAACTCCTACCGCCTTACGGTCCAGTTCTCGTCTCCCTCCGCGCAGAAAGCACACTCATGATCCGTGTCCTCCTCGCCGATGACGAACACCTCATACGTGGCGCGCTGGCGGCTCTGCTGACCCTGGAAGAGGACTTGGACATCGTGGCCCAGGCGTCCACCGGACCTGAGGCCTCGGCCATGGCCCGCAGGCACCGCCCGGACATCGCCATCCTCGATCTCCAGATGCCGGAGCGGGACGGGATCGCCGTCGCGTCCTCGCTGCGCGAGTCGCTGCCGTCCTGCAAAGCCCTGATCGTGACGAGCCACGGACTGCCCGGACATCTCAAGCGCGCGCTAGAGGCGGGGGTCAGGGGCTTTGTGCCCAAGACCGTCTCCGCGCAGGATCTCGCCCGCATCATCCGTACGGTCCACGCGGGCAGCCGCTACATCGATCCCATCCTCGCCGCCGACGCCATCAGCGCCGGTGACTCCCCCCTCACCTCGCGCGAGGCCGACCTGCTCGCCCTGGCGTCCGACGGCGCCTCCATCACCCAGATCGCGGAACGGGCCGTGCTGACCCCCGGCACGGTCCGCAACTACCTGTCGGCCGCGTCCACCAAACTCGGCGCCGACAACCGCCACGGAGCCGTCCACATCGCGCGCGAGCACGGCTGGATCTGAGAGCCTCTGGTTCCTGCGGAAACCTGCGAGGGAGGTCCGGGCCGGCTTCTCCCCGGCTACCAACGGTGGTGGATCTGCCTCCGGATGCGCCGGTCGTACAGGTCGCGCACGGCTTCCAGCGTCGCGCCCGGCAGCGGCGGCAGCGCCGCGGCCGCCGCATTCAGGCGGGCCTGCTCCCGGGTGCGGGCGCCCGGGATCACCGTGGTCACGCCCGGCTGCTGGATGATCCACCGCAGCGCGGTCTGCGCCGGGGTGGCGCCCTGGGGTGCCAGTTCCCCGAACTCCGCCGCCGCCTCGACGCCGGACTCGAAGTCGACGCCCGAGAAGGTCTCGCCGCGGTCGAAGACCTCGCCGTGCCGGTTGTAGGTACGGTGGTCGTCCTGCTGGAACACGGTGTCCTTGGTGTACTTGCCGGACAGCAGCCCGGACGCCAGCGGCACTCGGGCGATGATCCCCACTCCCGCCTCGGCGGCTGCCGGAAGCACCTCCTGCAGCGGCTTCAACCGGAAGGGGTTGAGGACGATCTGCACGCTCGCCGTACCCGGCCGGGCGATTGCCGTCAGCGCCTCCTCGCAGCTCCTCACGCTCACCGCGTACGCCGCGATCCGCTCCTCCGCGACCAGCGTGTCCAGCCCGTCGAACGCCTCGTCGGAGGAGTACACCGGCGTCGGCGGGCAGTGCAGCTGCACGAGGTCCAGCGTGTCCACGCCCAGGTTGGCCCGGGAACGGTCCGTCCAGGCGCGGAAGTTCTCCAGCGTGTAGTTGGCCGGCGACTGCGCCGACCGACGCCCCATCTTTGTCGCCACGAACACTCCGGCATCCGGACGTTCCCGCAGATAGCCGCCGATCAGTCGCTCGCTGCGGCCGTCGCCGTACTCATCCGCCGTGTCGAAGAATGTCACGCCCGCCGCGACCGCCGTGTCCAGCACGGCGAAGGCGTCCTCCTCGCGCACCCCGCCCCACCCCTCTCCCAGCTGCCACGTCCCGAGTCCGACAACGGACACCGTGCGGCCCGTCCTGCCCAATACGCGCTGCTCCATAGGGTGATCCTTTCGGGCAGAGGCGGAGGAGGGGTTCACACCGTCATCGGTGCCGCCGTAACCCCCATGACCAGCGAATAGAGCGTGTCGTTCGCCGTGATGAAGAGACGGTTCCTCTTCGGGCCGCCGAAGCGGATGTTGGAGACCGTGTTGGGCACCAGGATGCGGCCGAGCAGGGTGCCGTCCGGGGCGTAGCAGTGCACTCCGTCGTCCATGGCCGCGGCCCAGAGGTGGCCGGCGTCGTCGAAGCGGATGTTGTCGAAGCGACCGGCGCCCCCGGCCGTGATCTCCGCGAAGACCTTGCCCTCGGAGAGGGTGCCGTCCGCGCGCACCTCGAAGGCCCGGATCTGGTGGGCCCGGGTGTCGGAGACGTACAGCTCGCTCTCGTCAGCCGAGAAGACCAGGCCGTTGGGGGCGCCGAAGCCGTCGGCCACGAGCCGCACCTCGCCGGTGTCCGGTGCGATCCGGTAGACGTTGTTGGCGCCGATCTCGCTCTCGGCGCGGTGGCCCTCGTAGTCGCTGGTGATCCCGAAGTCCGGGTCCGAGAACCAGATCGAGCCGTCGGACTTCACGGCCCCGTCGTTCGGGCTGTTGAGCCGCTTGCCCCGGTAGCGGTCGGCGAGCACGGTGACCGAGCCGTCGTGCTCGGTGCGGGTGACCCGGCGGTTGCCCTGCTCACACGTGATCAGACGGCCCTCGCGGTCCAGGGTGTTGCCGTTGGAGTGGCCCGCGGGCGAGCGGAAGACGCTGACCGCGCCGGTCGTCTCATCCCAACGCAGCATCCGGTCGTTCGGGATGTCGCTCCAGATCAGCTGGCGCCAGGCCGGTATGTACAGCGGCCCCTCCGCCCAGCGGGAGCCCACGTGGAGCGTCTCCAGTTGTAGATCGCCCGCAGTGCACCTCTCCGTACGGAACCTGTCGTCGAGCACGTCGTACAGCGCGGGGCGGCCGGTGGCCATGTCCGTTCTCCTTCAGTCGTTCTGCGTGCTGAGTCCTGAACAACATCCTGCCGTCGATGAGTATTACAGGATGCCGTATGGTCAAGGCCCGTCATTGACGGATCTGGTGTGGAGGAGGGCGTCATGGATGCTGTGGACCGGAAGCTGCTGAAGCTGCTGCAGGAGGACGCCACGCAGGCGTACGCCGCCCTGGGCAGGGCCGTCGGGCTCTCCGCGGGCGCGGCCCACGAGCGGGTGCGCAAGCTGCGCGAGTCGGGGGTGATCCGCCGCACGGCGGCCGAGGTGGACCCCACCGCGGTCGGCGCCGGGGTGTTGGCCTTCGTCATGGTCGACTCGTCAGCCTGGATGGGCGACTCCGGCGAGCGCTTCGCCGCGATCCCCGAGATGCAGGAGGCCCACATCATCGCGGGCAGCGCATCGGTCCTGGTAAAGGTCAGGACCGGGACGACCGAGCAACTCCAGGACGTACTGCGGCGGTTGTACGAGATCGAGGGCGTCAGCGGCACCCGGGCGACGGTGGTCCTGGAGACATTCTTCGAGAGGCCGGTGTCGACGGGAGTCTGCTCATGATCACGCGGAATCGCTCACGGAACCGCGGAACCTTGAGCCGGTCAGAGCCGGGCCGCCTTCAGGGCCATGTGGAGCAGCAGACGGTCCTCGCCCTCGTCCAGGTCCAGGCCCGTCAGCTGTTCGATCCGGGAGAGCCGGTAGTAGAGCGTCTGGCGGTGGATGCCGAGAGCGGAGGCCGTGCGGCCCGCCTGGCCCGCGCAGTCGAGGAACACCTCGGCGGTGTGGGCCAGTTCGCGGTGGGTGGGGGTGAGGAGAGGGCGGACCGCGGGGTCGGGCCCGGCGGGGAGCGCCGTCAGCATGCGGTACGGGCCGATCGAGGGCCACTGCGCGACCGGGCCGAACCGGGGCTGGGCCACGGCCGCGCGCGCCGCCGAGACCGCCTCCTGCCAGGCCTCCGGAAGCTCGGCCAGACCGCGCCGCGGGGCCCCGGCCCCGGCGGCCGCCCCGGGGCCCGCGCCCTCGCGCAGCCGGGAGACGGCCTCGAGCGCGGGGGTGAGCGCGTCCGCAGAGCGGAGCCGTACGAGCAGGGCCAGGGCCTGCACGCCCTGCGCCGCCTGGCCGGCCGGGCCGCCCGGGCTTTCCGCCCCGTACGGCAGGGTGCACAGCGCGGCCGTTCCCGGCACCGCGCGTACCCCTGGTTCCTCGTCCCGCCACGGCGCGACGCACAGCACCATATGCGGACCGTCCGCGCTCGGCCCCAGCGCCGTGCGCAGCGCGGCCACCGCCATGTCCCGCTGCCAGCCGCGCTCCGCCGTGAGCACGGCCCGCAGCTCACGCGCCAGATCCGCGCCGGCCTTCACCTCCTCGGCGAGCAGGTCGCCGATCCGCGAGGTCACCTCCATGGCCGCCGCCAGCCGTGAACCGCTCGGCCCCGGGTCGGAGTCGTCGAGCAGCCAGACATATCCGAGCACCATGCCCCGGTGCCGTACGGGCAGACAGATGCGGCCGCGGAAGACGCCGGCGTCCGGGGCCACCGGGATACGGACCGGGCCGGTCGCCCGCGCGATGCCGAAGCCCTCGAACCACGCGCGCACCGCCGGGGTGGACTTCCTGGTCAGGATCGAGCGCGTCCTGACCGGGTCCATCGCCGTGTCGTCCTCGCTGTCGTGCGCGCCGAAGGCGATCAGCCCGAAATCCCGGTTCTCCAGCGTCGCGGGAACGCCGAGCAGCGCCGAGATCTCGTCGACCAGGTCCTGGTAATCGCCCTTCACCCGGACATTCTCGCACCGCTTTCAGACAGATGTCTGAGATCGGGGCCACGGATGCGTGACAGCTGTCGATGGCCGAGGATCGGACCGATCCCTAGGTTTCACAGTGGTTCTCCGTGCCGTACCGGAACCGACCCTCTCCGTTCCGTTCCGCTCCGGCCTTGCCCGATCTCACCGTGGAGGTGCCCTGTGCTGGGTCCTGTGATCCTTGCCGCGTCGCGCAGCGACAGAATGCGCCGTGTCGTCTCGGCCGCACCGGTCACCAAGCCCGTGGTGAACCGTTTCATCGCCGGTGAATCGGTCGAGGAGACGGCCCCCGTCATCCGGTCCATGGCCGGCCGCGGCCTGGAGGTCACGCTCGACGTCCTCGGCGAGGACATCACCGACCCGGCCGAGGCGCTGCTCGCCCGGGACGCGTATCTGCGGCTGATCGAGGCCCTCGCGCCGCTGGAGCTCGGCGACCGCGCCGAGATGTCGGTGAAGCTCTCCTCCTTCGGCCAGGCCCTGCCCGGCGGCCACGACCTCGCGCTGAAGAACGTCACCGCGGTCGTCGAGGCCGCCGCGGAGATCGGCACCACGGTCACCCTCGACATGGAGGACCACACCACCATCGACTCGACGCTGGCCATCCACGCCGAGATGCGCGAGCGCTTCCCGCAGACCGGCGCCGTCGTGCAGTCGTACCTCTTCCGCACCGAGGACGACTGCCGCGCGCTCGCCGCCGCCGGCTCGCGCGTGCGGCTGGTCAAGGGCGCCTACAAGGAGCCCGCCTCCGTCGCGTACCAGGACAAGGCCGAGGTCGACAAGGCGTACATCCGCTGCCTGCGGATCCTGATGGAGGGCGGCGGCTACCCGATGGTCGGCTCCCACGACCCGCGCATCATCGCCATCGCCCAGGATCTCGCGCACCGCGCCGGACGTAAGCTCGATGAGTACGAGTTCCAGATGCTGTACGGCATCCGCGAGGCCGAGCAGGACCGGCTGGCCGCCGAGGGACACCGGATGCGGGTCTACATCGCGTACGGCACCGACTGGTACGGATACTTCATGCGCCGCCTCGCCGAGCGCCCCGCCAACCTCGCGTTCTTCCTGCGTTCGCTGGTCAGCCGCGGCTGAGCCCCCGCAACTGAGACCGACCGTCTGACCTACTGATTAAGGAGATTCGGCACTCATGGACGCTGTGACCCAGGTTCCCACGCCGGTCAACGAGCCGGTGCGCGGCTACGCCCCGGGTTCCCCCGAGCGGGCCCGTCTGGAGGTCAAGCTCAAGGAGCTGGCCGAGAACCCCGTCGACCTTCCGATGACCATCGGCGGCGAGAAGCGGATGGGCGGCGGCGAGCGTGTCGACGTCGTACAGCCGCACAACCACAAGGCCGTCCTCGGTACGTTCGCCGGCGCCACCGAGCAGGACGCGCGGGACGCGGTCGACGCGGCCCTGGCCGCCGCCCCGGCCTGGCGCGCGATGGCCTTCGACGACCGCGCCGCGATCATCCTGCGCGCGGCCGAGCTGCTGGCGGGACCGTGGCGCGAGACGCTGGCGGCGGCGACCATGCTCGGCCAGTCGAAGACCGTCCAGCAGGCCGAGATCGACACCCCGTGCGAGCTCGTCGACTTCTGGCGCTTCAATGTCTCGTACGCCCGTGACCTGCTCGCCGAGCAGCCGCCGGCCAACTCGCCCGGCGTGTGGAACCGTCTCGACCACCGCCCGCTCGAAGGCTTCGTCTACGCGATCACGCCGTTCAACTTCACGGCCATCGCGGGCAATCTGCCGACCGCGCCCGCGCTCATGGGCAATGTCGTGGTCTGGAAGCCGTCCCCGACGCAGACCCTCGCCGCCGTGCTGCTGATGCGGGTGCTGGAGGAGGCGGGACTGCCCAAGGGCGTCATCAACCTGGTGACGGGCGACGGCATCGCCGTCTCCGAGGTGGCGCTGCACCACCCCGAGCTGGCCGGTATCCACTTCACCGGCTCGACCAAGACCTTCCAGCACCTGTGGAAGACGGTCGGCGGCAACATCGAGAAGTACCGCTCCTACCCGAGGATCGTCGGCGAGACGGGCGGCAAGGACTTCGTCGTCGCCCACCCGAGCGCCGACCGCGCGATCCTGAAGACGGCGCTGACCCGCGGCTCCTTCGAGTACCAGGGCCAGAAGTGCTCGGCGTCCTCCCGCGCGTACATCCCCGCCTCGATCTGGAACGACGGATTCAAGGAGGAGTTCGCGGCCGAGGTCGACGGCATCGCCATGGGTGATGTCACCGATCTGACGAACTTCATCGGCGCCGTCATCGACGAGCGCGCCTTCGCAAAGAACAAGGCCGCGATCGACCGCGCCGCCGCCGACCCGGCCTGCACGATCGTCGCCGGCGGTACGTACGACGACGCGGTGGGCTACTTCGTCCGGCCGACCGTCATCGTCTGCACCGACCCCGCGAGCGAGGTCTTCACGACCGAGTACTTCGGCCCGATCCTCGCGGTGCACGTCTATGACGACGCCGACTACGAGACCGTGCTGACCCAGATGGAGTCCGTCTCGGCGTACGCCCTGACCGGTTCGGTCATCGCCAACGACCGCGCCGCGGCGGCCGACGCGATGGAGAAGCTGCGCTACGCGGCGGGCAACTTCTACATCAACGACAAGTCGACCGGTGCCGTCGTCGGCCAGCAGCCCTTCGGCGGCGGCCGCGCGTCCGGCACCAACGACAAGGCGGGCGCCCCGCAGAACCTGATGCGCTGGACGCTGACCCGCGCCATCAAGGAGACGCTGGTCCCGCCGACGGACTACCGCTACCCGCACATGGGCTGACGGCTCCGCACCACGGACTCCGCCCCCGGGCCGGCCCCCACGCCGGTACGGGGGCGGTTCGCGTCCCGGGAGCGGTCCGCCGCTCAGCCGCCGGTCTCGTGCCGAGGCGCCGGGATCACACCTTGCGCCAGCGGGCCATGGCGAAGGAGAAGATCCCGAACAGCGCCAGGCCCAGCGCGACGGCCGCCAGCAGCCACGGTCCCGCCGGGGTGTCGGTGAAGGAGCGCAGGGTGTCGTCGAAACCCTTGGCCTTGTCCGGCTGGTACTCGACCGCGGCCTGGACCACGAACACGCCCACGGCCGTGAAGAGGATGCCGCGCCCCGCGCCGCCACCGACCCCCGTCACATCGGTGAACTTCCGTGCCCGGTGGGACATCTGACCGAGCTTCAGGTGCTTGTGGTACTTCCGCAGCACCGCGCGGACGCCGACCCACAGACCGGCGACCGCGATCCCCACGCCGACGATCCCCACGATCCACTGGCCGCCCGGCAGTTCCAGCGCCTTGGCCGTGACGTCCTGGGACTGCTGGTCGCTCGACCCGCCGCCGCTGCCCTTGTCACCCGCGGCGAACGCCAGGACGGAGTAGGCCACGAAGCCGTAGAAGACGAAGCGCCCCGCCGACAGCAGCCGCTTGCCCTTCTTCCCGCCGTCCGGCCCCGCCGCGCCGAACAGCGCCTCGGAGAGCCGCCAGAGCGCCATCCCGACCAGCCCGATCCCCAGCACCCAGAGCAGGACGGAGCCCATCGGCTGCTCCGCTATCTCCGCGAGCGCGCCGCCGCGGTCGGCCTGTTTGCCGCCCCCGCCGAACGCGATCTGCAGCGCGAGCACCCCGATGAGCAGGTAGATCACCCCGCGCGCGACGAAGCCCCAGCGGGCCGCCGCGTCCATGGCCGGGCTGTTCGCCGCCCGCTGCGCCGTGCCTCGCCCATTGAGTGACATCGTCCGTGTATTCATAGTTTGGCCTCCGCTCCCCGGGTGCCCGGGACTGCCCCGGGAAAACGGGTGTTCGCCCAGGCCCTGTCCGGTCGCCCGGCCCTGCGGCAGGATGTCGGCCCACGGCCCGGCGGAGGAGCGCATCGCATGACGGAACCCCTGTGCACCGCCCACACCTTCGAGCTCGGCGCCGCCGTTCTCGCGGAGATCCGCGCCCTGCTGGACCAGGTCTTCGAAGGCGGCTTCAGCGATCAGGACTGGGATCACGGGCTCGGCGGTGTCCACGCCTTCGTACGGGATCCGGACGGGTCGCTCATCGCGCACGGCAGTGTGATCCAGCGCCGGGTGCTGCACGACGGCCGGTCGTACCGGATCGGTTATGTCGAGGCGGTGGGCGTACGGGCGGACCGCCGCGGGCGGGGCGTCGGCGGCCGGGTCATGGCAGCGCTGGAGCGGGTGATCGACGGCGCGTACGACGCGGGGGCGCTGTCCGCCTCCGACGAGGGAGCGCCGCTCTACCGGGCGCGCGGCTGGCAGCTGTGGCCGGGCGGGATCGAGGCGCTGAGTCCCGGGGGAGTGGTGCGGCTGCCCGAGGAGGACGACTCCACCTATCTGCGCCCGGCCGCGGGGCGGGCCCTCCCCGGGCCCGGCGGCCCGCTGGTCTTCGACTGGCGCGACGGGGACGTGCTGTAGCGGACCCGCCGCTTCGCCGCCGCTGGCCGGTTCACGCCGTCCGGATCCGCGCGGGTCGGAACGATCACCGTCTCAGATAGTAGGAAGTCCGAGTAATCGTGGAGACAGAGCGGCGCCGCTCGCTTAGCTTGGAATGAGCCGAACGCCTCGCTCCATCCAGCGAATGGCGGTCGCGGGCACACGCCCCTAGGCAGGCAACCCCTGCGGCGTACGCCCCCCGCCCCTTCCGGCGCCTCGCAGATGCCTCATGCGGCCCCACGCCGCGTGGCTCAGCTATCTCAAGGAGTCGATCATCATGGCAGAGACGACTGTCCGCCGCGTCCGTCACACTCCTCGTACGAGCGAGTCCGACCGCAAGAACGCCGCCGCCGCGCTCCAGCGCGCTCTCGACCGCCGGGACAACGGCGGCTCGACCGGCCACTGAGCCGCACCGGCCGCGGCCGCCCGGTGCGCCGGGCGGTCAGCGCGTGACGGTGGTCAGCGCGTGGCCGTGGTTACCGGGTGACGGTGAAGTGGTCCACCCGTTCGCCCGTCTCGGCGAGCGCGGAGACCCTCAGTTCCGGGCGGTGCCCGGAGGTCACCTCCACGGCGAGGAACGAGAAGCCGGTGTAGCGCACCCGTGACCACTCCACGGTCTCGGGGGCCTTCGCGCCGTCCGTGTCCCAGTGGTACGACCTCACGCTCTCCACGTCGGCGACCCTGCCCTCGTAGCTGTCCGGCACCGGAAAGCCGTACAGCGCCTTGCCCGCGCCGCCCGCCGTGACGTACACGATGCCGTCCCGCACCGAGCTGACGGACTCACCGACCGGCACCCGGCGCCGGACCTCGCCGGCGCGCAGCGCGTCGGTGCGTTCGTACACATGGTTGTGGCCGTTGACGACCAGATCGACGCGGTGCTGGTCGAAGAGCGGCACCCACGCGTCCCGCACGCCGCCGTCGGAGGCGTGTGAGCTGGTCGTCGAGAAGGCGCAGTGGTGGAAGAACACCACGATGAAGTCGATGTCCCCGTTCGCGCGCAGCTCACCCAGCCGGCGGTCCAGCCAGCGGGTCTGGGCGCCGCCGGTGTAGCCGGTGTTGGCGCGGATCTCCTGCGAGACGTCATTGGCGTCCAGGGACACCACCCCGACATTGCCGTAGGTGAATGAGTAGACGCCCGGTGCGTCCACGGGGTCGAGGCCGCCGTCCGGCAGGGTCCAGCGCGCGTTCTGGCCGCCGTAGCCGTGCGGGGAGTACCACGCCTCCATGTCGTGGTTCCCGGTGGTGACCATCCACGGCACCTGGGAGGCCACGGTCTCGGTCTGCGCCAGGAACTGGTCCCACACCCGCGCGTCATAGAGGTCCGACGCGGACCCCTGACCGCTGCTGTCGGCGTAGCAGAGGTCACCCGCGTGCAGATGGAAGGCCGGGTTCTGGCCCAGGATCACCTGGTCGTTGGCGAGGGCGTGGTACGAGACGCCCTGGTCGCCGAAGGCGGTGAAGACGAACGGCTCGGCGCGGGCCGGAGCCGTACGGAAGGTGCTGAGGGTGGAGAAGTGGCGGGCGTCCGCCGGGTCGAAGCCGTCATGACCCACTCCGTAGTAATACGTGGTGCCGGGGCGCAGCCGCTCCAGCGCGGCGTGCAGGTAGTACTGGTCCACCGCGGGCAGCTCGGCGGAGAGCGACGGCGTGTGCAGCGGCCGTACCTCCGCCGTGATCTTCCGGCTCAGCTCCCACGGCTTCAGACCCACCCGGACGTAAGGGTTCCGCACCGCGAACGGCACCTGCCAGGAGACCGTCATCTTTGTCTTCGGGTCGGAGCCGAAGGCCAGATGCCGGCCGAAGGGGGCGACCAGCGACCCGTCGACCCTGGCCGCGGCCGACGAGGGCAGAAAGGCCGGTGCGGTGACGCCCGCGGGGGCGGCGCTGGAACCGAGCAGCCCGGCGCCGGCCACGGTGCCGGCGGCGACCGAGCCGGCCCGCAGCAGGCCGCGCCGGCCGATCGTGCCGCGCAGGTACTCGTGCTGCTCCGGCATGGTCATACGGGAGGCGAGTCGGCCGGGGATCCCGACCCGGGGAGTATCCATCCCTAGAACGTGGCACCAGTGGGTGGCGGGTGTGTGTATCGCGGGCGTCGAATCGGCGACCGAATCGCAACGTGTCCACAGAGTGGACATGCCGTGTCAGGCAGTGGGACGCGGAGTAGGGTGCCGCTATGTCTCGCAGCATCAATCTCGCAGTGATTCCCGGTGACGGCATCGGCCAGGAGGTCGTGGCCCAGGGCCTGAAAGTCCTGACTTCCGTCCTCCCGCAGGATGTGAAGCTGGAGACCAAGGAGTACGACCTCGGCGCGAGCCGATGGCACCGTACCGGGGAGACCCTCCCGGACGCGGAGCTGGCGGCCCTCAAGGGCCATGACGCGATTCTGCTCGGCGCGATCGGCGACCCGTCCGTGCCGTCCGGCGTCCTGGAGCGCGGACTGCTCCTCAAGCTGCGCTTCGCCTTCGACCACTACGTGAATCTGCGTCCGTCGAAGCTCTTCCCCAACACGGCCACCCCGCTGGCCGGCCGCCCCGACATCGACTTCGTCGTCGTCCGCGAGGGCACCGAAGGCCCGTACACCGGCAACGGGGGTTCCCTGCGCACCGGTACGCCCGCCGAGGTGGCCACGGAAGTGAGCCTCAATACGGCGTACGGCGTGGAGCGGGTCGTCCGGGACGCGTACGAGCGGGCCAACGCCCGTCCGCGCAAGAAGCTGACGCTGGTCCACAAGAACAACGTCCTCGTCTACGCGGGCCACCTGTGGAAGAACATCTTCGACCGCGTCGGCCAGGAGTACCCCGAGGTCACCACCGACTATCTGCATGTCGACGCCGCGACGATCTTCTTCGTCACCCAGCCCGAGCGCTTCGACGTGATCGTCACCGACAACCTCTTCGGTGACATCCTCACCGACCTGGCCGCCGCCGTGACCGGCGGTATCGGCCTGGCCGCGTCCGCGAACATCAACCCGGACCGCGCCTTCCCGTCCATGTTCGAGCCGGTCCACGGGTCGGCGCCGGACATCGCGGGCCAGGGGAAGGCCGACCCCACGGCCACGGTCCTCTCGGTCGCCCTGCTGCTGCGGCACCTCGGTTTCGACGCCGAGGCCGTCCGGGTCGAGGAGGCCGTCGCGGCCGATCTCGCCGAGCGCGACGGTACGGCGGCCACCGCGCGTACGACCGACCAGATCGGCGACGCGCTCGCCGTACGAGTAGCGAGCTGACCCGTCGACTCCTTACAGCCGCCGGGTCTTCGGAACCCGGCGGCTGTGCTGTGCGGCCACCGGGTGCGATCCTCAGCCATAGGCCGCATTCACCCCGCTTCCTCCACCGTCCCCGCCCGAGCGATAATCGGCGTGGGCCGCGGCATGCGGGAATGCTCGGACGTCCTAGTAGCAGTAGCGGCGTGAGCGCGGTCCGTCACACACAACCGGTGAAGGACGAGTATTCATGACCACGCCCACGATCGAACTCAAGCCCTCCTCGAACCCGCTGTCCGACGCGGAGCGTGAGGCGATCCTGACGAACCCGGGGTTCGGCCGCCACTTCACCGATCACATGGTGACGATCAAGTGGACGGAGGGGCGGGGCTGGCACGACGCGCAGTTGTCCCCGTACGCGCCGCTCTCGATCGACCCGGCCAATATGACCCTGCACTACGCGCAGGAGATCTTCGAGGGGCTCAAGGCGTACCGCCGTCCGGACGGTTCGGTCGCCACGTTCCGCCCCGAGGCCAACGCCGGCCGCTTCCAGCTCTCGGCCCGCCGGCTCGCCATGCCCGAGCTGCCGGTCGAGACCTTCATCGCCGCGTGCGACGCGCTGGTCCAGCAGGACAAGGCGTGGGTGCCCGCGCACGGCGGGGAATCCTCCCTCTATCTGCGCCCCTTCATGATCGCGACCGAGGTCGGTCTCGGCGTGAGGCCGGCGAACGAGTACCTCTTCCTGGTCATCGCCTCGCCGGCCGGCGCGTACTTCCCCGGCGGGGTGCGGCCGGTCTCGGTCTGGCTCTCGGAGAACTACGTCCGCGCGGTCCCGGGCGGCATGGGCTTCGCCAAGACGGGCGGCAACTACGCGGCGTCCCTGCTCGCCCAGGCCGAGGCGGCGGAGAAGGGCTGCGAACAGGTCGTCTACCTGGACGCCCTGGAGCACCGCTGGGTCGAGGAGATGGGTGGCATGAACCTGTACTTCGTGTACGGCGACCGCATCGTCACCCCCGAGCTGACCGGCTCCCTGCTGGCGGGCGTCACCCGCGACTCGCTGCTGAAGCTGGCGGGTGACCTCGGCTACACCTCGGAGGAGGGCCGCGTCTCCAAGGAGGACTGGCGCGCCGACACCGAGAACGGCACCCTCACCGAGGTCTTCGCCTGTGGCACGGCCGCGGTCATCACCCCGGTCGGCGTGGTCAAGTCGACGGCGGGCGAGTGGACCCAGTCGGGCGGCGAGCCGGGCGAGGTCACGATGAAGCTCCGCACGGCGCTGCTCGACATCCAGACGGGCACGACGCCGGACATCCACGGCTGGATGCACGAACTGGGCTGACGCTCACGCGATCAGCACGGAGGCCCCGAACGGAGGCCCGTACCCCGGCACCCCGGGGCGCGGGCCTCGGGTCCGATGTCCACGGAGCGGCCGGTGCGCCGGCCGGGCCGCGGCGGGTGCGTCACCGTACCCGACCGTATGGTGAGACAGGGCCTCCCGAGAACGACAGACGTGCAAAAATCGACTCGTGCTCTCGTTCGCCATGATTATCGGCAGCAAGCGCGCCGGTCCGCAGTGACCGCCTCGTACCACCATGTACGGCGCGGCCATCGTGCCTCAGACCCGCGCGCAGACCTCTCGCACCCGCGAGGGGTTTTTTCGTTTTCCGGCCCCACCCTGGCGGAAGACGAGCCGCACGCGGCGACGGGGGCAAGTGGAGCCAGACCATCCACTCGACAGGAGCAACACACCATGACCACTGAGTCCACGGAGACAGACGACAGCTTTCATGTCTTCGACACGACGCTGCGCGACGGCGCACAGCGCGAGGGCATCAATCTGACGGTCGCCGACAAGCTGGCCATCGCCCGGTACCTGGACGCCTTCGGTGTGGGCTTCATCGAGGGCGGCTGGCCCGGGGCCAACCCGCGGGACACCGAGTTCTTCGCCCGCGCCCGGCAGGAGATCGACTTCCAGCACGCCCAGCTCGTCGCCTTCGGCTCCACCCGGCGCCCGAACGCCAAGGCCTCGGAGGACCCGCAGGTCAGAGCCCTGATCGAGTCCGGCGCCCCGGTGGTCACGCTGGTCGCCAAGTCGCACGACCGCCATGTCGAGCTGGCGCTGCGCACCACGCTCGACGAGAACGTGGCGATGATCCGCGACACCGTCTCCTACCTGTGCGAACAGGGCCGCCGCGTCTTCGTCGACTGCGAGCACTTCTTCGACGGCTACCGCGCCAACCCCGAGTACGCCAAGTCCGTCGTACGGGCCGCCGCCGAGGCCGGCGCCGATGTGGTCATCCTCTGCGACACCAATGGCGGCATGCTCCCCGCCCAGATCCAGGCCGTCGTCGCCACTGTGCTCTCCGACACCGGCGCCCGGCTCGGCATCCACGCCCAGGACGACACCGGCTGCGCCGTCGCCAACACGCTCGCCGCCGTCGACGCCGGCGCCACCCATGTCCAGTGCACCGCCAACGGGTACGGCGAGCGTGTCGGCAACGCCAATCTCTTCCCGGTCGTCGCCGCCCTGGAGCTCAAGTACGACAAGCGTGTCCTGCCCGCCGGAGCGCTCGCCGAGATGACCCGGATCTCGCACGCCATCGCCGAGGTCGTCAATCTGGCCCCCTCCACCCACCAGCCGTACGTCGGCGTCTCCGCCTTCGCCCACAAGGCCGGACTCCACGCCTCCGCGATCAAGGTCGACCCCGACCTGTACCAGCACATCTCTCCCGAGCTGGTCGGCAACAGCATGCGGATGCTGGTCTCCGACATGGCGGGCCGCGCCTCCATCGAGCTCAAGGGCAAGGAGCTGGGCATCGACCTGGGCGACGACCGCGATCTGGTCGGCCGGGTCGTCGGCCGGGTCAAGGAGCGCGAGCTCAAGGGGTACACCTACGAAGCGGCCGACGCCTCCTTCGAACTCCTGCTGCGCGAGGAGGCGGAGGGCCGCCCCCGCAGCTACTTCCGTACGGAGTCCTGGCGCGCGATCGTCGAGGACCGCCCCGACGGTACGCACGCCAACGAGGCCACCGTGAAGCTGTGGGCCAAGGGCGAGCGCATCGTCGCCACCGCGGAGGGCAACGGTCCGGTCAACGCCCTGGACCGGGCCATGCGGGTCGGCCTGGAGCGGATCTACCCGCAGCTGGCCAAGCTGGAGCTGGTGGACTACAAGGTCCGCATCCTGGAGGGCCGCCACGGCACGGAGTCGACCACCCGGGTGCTGATCACCACATCGGACGGCGACGGCGACTGGGCCACGGTCGGCGTCGCGGAGAACGTGATCGCGGCCTCCTGGCAGGCGCTGGAGGACGCGTACACGTACGGACTGCTGCGGGCCGGGGTCGAGCCGGTGGAGTAGCGGCTCCCCCGGTTCAGCAGTGGTCCGCCACCAGCTCCAGGAACCCGTCCCTGCTCATGGCCCGGCTGTCCGCCCACACCTGGCCGGGCCTGAGCGTGGCGAGTTCCTCGGTTGTCACGAAGACATCGCCCCTGTACATCCCCTTGGAGAAGAAGCCGTCGTCGTCGTAGGAGCGGAACTCCAGGGCGTACGTGTACCCGGGACGCGGCGCCGCTTCCGCCGGTCCCGACCACTCGGCCTCGAAGGAAGCAGGCGGTTCGAAGAGCGGGAACGGCCGGCGGCTCAGTGGATGTCTGCTTTCCGACGTCCAGCCGGGGTGCAGGGCCCGCCACGCGGCGAGCGCGTCGGCGGAGGATGTCGGCGTCGGCGAGGGCGAGACATCAGGACGGTCAGGTTCCTCCTGCTCGGTGTCCGGCCAGCTGGCCAGACTCACTCCGGTGACAGGGTCGTCCCCGCACGGCAGCGTCAGCGCCCAGGGCCGGCCGCCGTCCAGCCAGACGGCCGCCAGCGGGAGCCTGGGCGGGCTGCACCCCGCCAGCAGTACCGCTCCGCACAGAGCCCCCGTCACCGCCGCGATCATCCGCCGCATGCGCCCACCCCCCCTGACACCACAGCGTAGGAGGGGTGGGCGCACACAAGGAATCACGGAGCCGTCACAGAGCGGTGACTACTGGAGCCGCCACTTCTGGTTGGCGGCCCCGGTGCATGTCCAGATCTGGGCGCGGGCCCCGTTCACGGGACTGTTGTCCGTCACATCGAGGCACTTGTTCGCCGCGGTGTTGACGATGTCACCGGTCGCGGAGCTGTACGTCCATTGCTGGGCGCCGCTGCCGTTGCACTGATACAGCTGGACCTTCGCCCCGTTCGCCGTCGACGCCGAGGTCACGTCCAGGCACGCGCCGAGCGCCTTGATCGTGGAGTCCGTGCCGACCGTCCAGCGCTGGGCCGTCGAGCTGTTGCAGTCGTACAGCTGGACCGCGGTGCCGTTGGCGCCGGTGCCGCCCGCCGCGTCCAGGCACTTGCCGCCGAGGCCCGTGAAGGCGCCGGTGGTGCCTGAGCCGTTGCCGGACTGGGTGCCGGCCCAGGTGAAGGTCGCCGAGGTCTTGCCGGGCAGGGAGTAGCTGAAGGTCTGCCCGCCCCAGTTGACCCGCAGCTCCCACGCCGCCGACGCGTCGTTGTAGGCGATCAGCGCCTTGGACCCGTCCGTGTTGCGCCAGGCCACATTGGGGACCGTGGTGGAGGCGGTGGAGGAGATGCGCTCCGCGCCGGGCTTCACGAACTTGGTGAGGTGGCCCATCGTGTAGTACTCGATGGTGTAGTCGACCTGGCCGTGCCGGCTGTCGCCGTTGTGGACCGTGATCAGACCGTCGCAGGTGCCGCAGCCGCCGTTGTGCGGACCGCGGTTCTGGTCCACCGCCAGGGACCACTTGGTCACCGACTTCGCCCAGTTACGGGTGTAGTCGATGATGTTCGACATGTCCTCGCGCTGCTGATTCGCGATCCAGGTACCGCCGGAGTGCTCGGTCTGGAAGGCGTTCATCTGCGGATACTGGTTGTGGACGTCCGTCTGCTTCTGGATGTTGCCGCCGTAGCCGTGCCAGGCGACCCCGCCGAAGTTGGGGTGGTTGCGGACCGCCGCGTCGTTCACGGTCTCGGCCGCGTACGCGTCGTAGGTGTCCCAGTTCCAGTCGTGCGCCAGCACCTTCGTGGGCAGCCCGGCGCCCTGGAGCTTCGGCAGCAGCTCGCTCTTGGTGAAGTACGCGAGACCCGAGCCGTTCCAGCTCATGGACGGGTAACTGTCGCAGCAGGTGGGCTCGTTCTGCGCCGAGACATAGTCGACCGGAATGCCCTGGTCCCGGTAGGCCTGGAGGTACTTGACGAAGTAGTTGGCGTACGCGCCGTAGTTCTCGGCCTTCAGCCAGCCGCCGTTGAGCTGGCCGTTGTCCTTCATCCAGGCCGGCGCCGTCCACGGCGAGGCCATCGTCGTGAGGGCCGGGTTGAGCTGCTTGGCCTGCTTGGTCAGCGGCAGCACATCCTGCAGATCGTGCGCGATCGAGAATTTCGACAGCGTGGGGTCGGTCTGGCCGGCCGGTACGTCGTCGTACGTGTAACCGAAGCGGGCCAGGTCCGAACCGCCCATCGGATTACGGACGAAGGAGAGCCCGATGCCCTCGGTGGGGGAGAAGAGCTTCTTCATCGTGTCGTCACGGGTCGCCTGGGAGAGCGCCCCGCTGCCCTTCATCAGCCAGGCCGCGGTGTCCGTGAAGGAGGCGCCGCCGCCGGTGAAGGTCTGATAGCGGGTGGACTCGTCGACGCTGATGTTCGTGCCGCTGCCGCCGCTGCCCGCCTGGAAGTTGACGGGCGCCTGCTGCTGGAGACCACGGGTGACATGGCGTCCGCCGCTGTCGTCCGTGGTGGTCAGCCAGATATTGACCTGCTCGCCGGCGGCGTGCGCCGTACCGGCCGAAATGCCGGTGAGCCCGGCGGTGGCGAGGGCGCCGGCGAGGAGAACCCTCGTCAGTCGCCGCCCGGTGCCAGTCGATCTCGACATAGATCTGCCCTTCTCGGCAGTGAGGTGGGGGGTGACGCCGTGGTGCGGTACCGCTTTGGTGCGTGCGGCGTGAGTGAACTGCCGTTGTGAACTCCCGTCAAGGGGTCGCGCATTCACACCTTGAAGGCATAACGCCCCTGACCTGCTACTGGCCTGGTACGTAACAAAGGTTCGGACCAATCTCGGCGTGAAGTATTGACGACCGTGTTGCGCGCCGGTTAACTCACCGCCCAACGCCGGTACCGGTTCCGGTACCGGTTGCGGTACCGGTTCCACCCCTCAACGTGGAGGCCCGATGCGAGTCACGATCGCCGATGTCGCCCGTGAGGCCGGCGTCAGCAAGACGACCGTGTCCCGGGTGATCAATACCAAAGGTGAAGTCGACGGCGGTACGGCCGCCCGCGTGCGCGCGGTGATCGCCCAACTCGGCTACGTACCCAGCTCGGGCGCCGTCGGACTGGCCCGCGGCAGCAGCCGTACGGTCGGCATGCTGGTGCCCTCGCTGACCTGGCCGTGGATGGGCGAGGTGCTCCAGGGAGTCGTCGACACCGTCGAGGCCGCCGGCTACGGGCTGTTGCTCTTCACCTGCAACCGCGGCGCCGAATCGGTGCGGCACTTCACCGCCCAGGTCTCGGCCCGCGCCTTCGACGGACTGGTCGTCGTCGAACCCGAGAACACCCTCGACACCATCATCGGCCTGCACCACAAGGGCCTGCCCGTCGTCCTGATCGACGACCGCGGCAGCCATCCCGAGGACTTTCCCTCCGTCGTGACCACCAATCACGAAGGGGGAGCGTCCGCGGCCCGCCATCTGCTGGCCGACGGGCGCAGCAAGCCACTGGTCATCACGGGTCCGCCGCACTTCGGCTGCGTACGCGACCGGCTCAGGGGCTTCCGTGAGGTGCTGCCCACCGACCGTGTCGTGGTGGGGGACTTCACCGAGCTGTCCGGACGTCTCGCGGTCGAGAAACTCCTCGCCCACGGGACCGACTTCGACGCCGTGTTCGCGCACAACGACATCAGCGCCGCGGGCGCGCTGCGGGCCCTGCGGGCCGCGGGGCGGACCGTCCCTGACGACATCGCCGTGGTCGGGTTCGACAACATCCCGATGTCCCGGCACACCGCGCCGCCACTGACCACCGTGCGCCAGCCCGCCCGGCAGATGGGCGAGACGGCGGCGCGGATGCTGCTCCAGCACCTCGGCGGGGCGTCCGCGCCGGACGAACCCGTCGTGCTGCCCACCGAACTCGTCGTACGGCAGTCGGCTCCGTAACCCCTCCGCAGCCGCCCACCGCACCCCGGCGCACGCCAGTTGTCCCACGACCCACGCAGTCCCTTCCAGGAGTCGCCATGTCCGCACACCGCAAGCTCAGGGCGCTGGCCGCCGCCACCGTCGTGGCGGCGCTCGCCGCCGGATGTTCCTCGGCCAACTCGGATGCCAACCGGAAGGCGGGCGGCGCCTCGGGCGTGCTCACCGTCGGCATGCCGAACGGCCCGATGACGAACAACAGCAACCCGTTCCTGGGCACCTCGGCCGGCGCCTCGCTCGGCTACCGCCGCATGATCTACGAGCCGCTGGCGATGACGAACCTCGTGCGGCCCAGCGAGAAGGCCAAGCCCTGGCTGGCGACCGACTGGACGTGGGAGTCCAACTTCACCAAGGTCACCCTCACGATCGACCCGAAGGCCAAGTGGTCCGACGGCAAGCCCCTCACCGCCGAGGACGTCGCCTTCACCTTCGACCTGATCAAGAAGTACCCCGCGCTCAACGGCAACGGCATCCAGTACGGCGGCATCGAGGCGCAGGGCGACAAGGTCGTCCTGACCTTCAAGGAATCGCAGTTCGTCAACCAGAACAAGATCCTTGACATCTTCATCGTGCCCAAGCACATCTGGGAGACCGTCAAGGACCCGGCGACCTTCCCCAACCGCACCCCGGTGGGCTCGGGGCCGTACAAGCTCAAGACGTTCACCCCGCAGACCACCACCCTCACCGCGCTGCCTTCCTACTGGAAGGGCACCACGCAGGTGAAGGAGCTCAGGTACACCTCGTACAACGACAACAGCGCCCAGACCACCGCGCTCGCGAACGGCAAGACCGAGTGGTCGTTCGTCTTCATGCCGAACTACAAGCAGCTGTACGTCAACAAGGACCCCGAGAACAACAAGCTGTGGTTCCCCTCCGGGCTCGGCATCCACGGCCTGTGGTTCAACACCACCAGGGGCCCGCTCGCCAACAAGGCGCTGCGCAAGGCCATGGCGATGGTCGTCGACCGCCGTGCCATCCATGTCCAGGCGCAGGCGACCCTCTACCCGGAGATCACCAACCCGACGGGCATACCGCTGCCCGCCGGTGAATCCTTCCTGGCACCCGAGTACAAGAGCGCCACGACGAAGCCCGATGTCGCGGGGGCGAAGAAGATCCTGGACGAAGCGGGCTTCACGCTCGCCGGCGGGGTGCTCAAGGACCCCTCGGGCAAGCCCGTGAAGCTCACGTTCACCGACCCGGCCGGCTGGAACGACTACATCACCGGGCTCTCGATCATCAAGGACAACATCAAGCAGCTCGGTATCGAGGCGAAGGTCAAGACCCAGACCGCGGAGGCCTGGACGGCGGACGTCTCCAACGGCAACTTCGACGCCACGCTGCACTGGACCAACAGCGGCCCGACGCCGTACGACATGTACCAGAACATCATGGACGGCGAGCTCATCCAGCCCATCGGCAAGAGCGCCCCGCTCGGCAACTTCGGCCGGTTCGACAGCCCCGACGCGACCAAGGCGCTCAGGGAGTACGCGAACGCCACCGAGGACGCGGCCCGCACCACGGCCATGAACACCCTCCAGAAGATCATGGTCGAGGACGTGCCCATGATCCCGACGGCGGCCGGCCCCATCGGAGCGGAGTACTCCACCAAGAACTGGGTCGGCTGGCCCACCGAGGCCGATCCGTACGGCCCGCCGCAGCCCACCCAGCCCAACGCGCTGGACATCGTGCTGCACCTCAAGCCCGCCAAGTGACGACGGGACCGGCCATGACCACCCAGGACACCCACAGCACCCGAGACCCCGCGAGTGACGACAGCGCCGTCGTGCTCGAAGCCCGCGGCGTCACCAAGCACTTCCCCGTCAAGCGCACCGGCAGCGATCTGCTCGCCCGCCGGCGCCGTACCGTCCATGCCGTCGACGATGTCTCGCTGCGGCTGCGACGCGGCAGTGTCACCGCGCTGGTGGGGGAGTCGGGCTCGGGGAAATCCACCGTCGCCCGGCTGCTGGCGCAGCTGTATCCGCTCACCGCGGGTGAGATACGGCTCGGCGGCAAGCCGGTCAAGGCCGGGCGTGGCCGGTCCTTCCGCTCGTACGTCAGACAGGTCCAGCTGATCTTCCAGGACCCGTTCGCCTCGCTCAACCCCGTGCACACCGTGCGCTACCACCTCACCCGCTCGCTGAAGATCCACGGCAAGCAGGCCACCGAGGCCGAGACGGCCGAGCTGCTGGAACGGGTCCAGCTGACCCCGCCGGGACAGTTCCTGGACAAGTTCCCGCACGAGCTCTCGGGCGGACAGCGCCAGCGCGTCGCCATCGCCCGCGCCCTGGGGGCCGATCCCCAGGTGCTGCTGGCCGACGAGCCCGTCTCGATGCTCGATGTCTCCATCCGGCTCGGCGTCCTCAATCTGCTGCGCGACCTGAAGGAGCGTCTGCACCTGGCGATCCTCTACATCACGCACGACATCGCCTCCGCACGGTATTTCGCGGACACGACGCTGGTGATGTACGCGGGCCGGATCGTCGAGGGCGGCGACAGCGAGACCGTCACCCAGCGCCCCGCCCACCCCTACACCCAGCTGCTGATCGCCTCCGCGCCCGACCCCGACCGGATCGTGGCCGGGCAGGACGAAGAGGGCGAGGAGGACGAGCGGGAGGAGGGGGACGAGCAGGGTGAGACCGGCGGCGAGCCGCCCTCCCTCATCTCCCCGCCCGACGGCTGCCGCTTCCATCCCCGCTGCCCCCGGGCCATGGAGCGCTGCCGCACCGAACTGCCGCCGCGCTTCGAGCTCGACGGCGGCCAGTGGGCGGCCTGCTGGCTGTACGAGAACGGCCCGGCCGATGCGCTGGAGGTGGCGGCCCGGTGAAGTACCTACTCCAGCGGCTCACCTTCTACGCCATCACCGCCTGGGCCGCGATCACCATCAACTTCCTCATCCCCAGGCTGATGCCGGGCGACCCGGTCCAGGCCCTGATCGCCCGCTTCCAGGGGCAGTTGGACACCCACGCGGTCAACTCCCTCCGGGCGCTCTTCGGCCTCGACAAGCAGCGCTCGCTCTGGCAGCAGTACACCGACTACTGGTCGCATCTCTTCCAGGGCGACCTCGGTCTCTCCTTCACGTTCTTCCCCACCCCGGTCAGCGAGGTGATCTCGCAGTCGCTGCCCTGGACCCTGGCCCTGGTCGGCACCACCACCCTGATCAGCTTCCTGCTCGGCACCGGTATCGGCGTCTACAGCGGCTGGCGGCGCGGCTCCTGGCTGGACGGGCTGCTGCCCGTCACCACCTTCATCTCCTCCATCCCGTACTTCTGGCTCGGGCTGATCGCCATCGCCCTGTTCGCCGTGAAGTGGCCGCTCTTCCCGGCGGCCGGCGGCTACGACAGCGCGCTGGTGCCCGCCTTCGACGTGCCGTTCCTCTCCAGCGCGCTCTACCACGCCGTACTGCCGGGCGTGACGATCGTGCTGAGCGCCGTGGCCGGCTGGATCCTCGGTATGCGGAACATGATGGTGACGGTCTCCTCCGAGGACTACGTCATGGTCGCGCAGGCCAAGGGGCTCTCGGAGCGGCGCGTGATGTTCTCGTACGCCGCCAGGAACGCGATCCTCCCCAATATCTCGGGATTCGCGCTGTCCCTCGGCTTCATCGTCGGCGGCACGCTGCTGGTGGAGATGGTCTTCTCCTATCCCGGCATCGGCTATCAGCTCTTCCAGGCCGTCGGCGCCAAGGACTATCCGCTGATGCAGGGCGTCTTCTTGATCATCACGCTCTCGGTGCTCGCCGCGAATCTGCTGGCCGACATGGTCTATCTGATGCTCGACCCGCGTACCCGAAGGGAGGCCTGAGCCATGGCCGTCACCGCTGTCGAAGCCGCCGTCCTCGACGCGGCCGAAGCCCCGGCGCCCAGCAGGCGGATCAGGCTGCGCTTCCTGCGGGGCGGGAAGACCGTCACCGGTCTCGCCATCCTCGGATTCTTCGTCCTGCTCGCGGTCATCGGCCCGTGGATCGCGCCGTACGACCCCGGCAAGATGAGCGACGCCATCCTCCAGGCGCCCTCCTCGGCGCACTGGTTCGGCACCACCCAGACCGGTCAGGACGTGCTCTCGCAGATCCTCGTCGGCACCCGGGGCGTGCTCGTCGTCGGCTTCGTCGCCGGGGTATTCGCGACGGTCCTGTCCGTGCTGATCGGCGTCAGCGCCGGCTTCCTGGGCGGGGTCGCGGACGAACTGCTCTCGGCGCTCTCCAACATCTTCCTGGTCATCCCGGCCCTGCCGCTGATCATCATCATCGCGAGCTTCGTCGCGGACGCCGGGGACATGCTGATCGCCGTCGTGATCGCCCTCACCTCCTGGGCCTGGGGCGCCCGCGTGCTGCGCGCCCAGACGCTCTCCCTGCGCCGCCGCGACTATGTGGAGGCGGCCAGAGCCACCGGCGAGCCCACCTGGCGGATCATCTGCTTCGAGATCATGCCCAACCTCACCGCCGTGATCGCGTCCGGTTTCGTGGGCACCGTCATCTTCGCCATCCTGCTGGAGATCACCCTCGCCTTCACGGGCGTCGCCGACATCTCCAACTGGAACTGGGGGACGGTCCTCTTCTGGGCCCAGTCCAACCAGGCGCTGGCGCAGGGCGCGTGGTGGTGGTTCGTACCGGCGGGGCTCTGTATCGCCCTGCTCGGCGCGGCCCTCTCGCTGATCAACTTCGGCATCGACGAGTTCATCAACCCGCGGCTGCGCACCGGCACCGGCGCCTCCCGGAAGGTCCGGATGCGGGTCGGCTTCACGCCCGTGGCCCGGACGAGCACCCCGGTGGCCCGTACCCCCGAAGGCCGTGCGGGCCGTACGCACGACAAGGAGCCGCGCCCATGACCTCTCGCCCCGTCCTCACCATCAGCGGGCTCAATGTCGACTACGGCACCGGAAGCGGCGCGGTGCGAGCCCTGCGCGACGTCGATCTGACCCTGCACCGCGGCGAGGTCCTCGGCCTCGCCGGGGAGTCGGGCTCCGGCAAGTCGACCCTCGCCTACGCCGTGACCCGGCTGCTCTCCCCGCCCGGGGTGATCACCGGGGGAGACGTCCACTACCACCCGTACGACAAGGGTCCGGTGGACCTGTTGGGGCTCACCCCGCAGCAGCTGCGGGCGTTCCGCTGGCAGGAGCTGTCGATCGTCTTCCAAGGCGCGATGAACTCCCTCAACCCCGTGCACACGGTCCACAGTCAGCTCACCGATGTGCTCAAGGCCCACCGCCCGCAGATGAGGTCCGCCGAGCGCACCGCGCGCGCCGAGGAACTGCTCTCGCTGGTCGGTATCTCCACGGACCGGCTGGTCGCCTACCCGCACCAGCTCTCCGGCGGAATGCGCCAGCGCGTGATGATCGCCATGGCGCTCGCGCTGGAGCCGGAGATCGTCATCATGGACGAACCGACCACCGCGCTCGATGTGGTGATGCAGCGTCAGATTCTGCGTCAGCTGGTCAGACTCCGCGAGGAGCTGGGCTTCTCGGTCGTCTTCATCACCCATGACATCTCGCTGCTGATCGAGTTCTCCGACCGGATCGCGATCATGTACGGCGGACGGATCGTCGAGGAGGCCGGCGCGGCCGAGATCTACCGCGACCCGCGCCATCCCTACAGCGACGGACTGCTGCACTCCTTCCCCGCGCTGCACGGCCCCCGTCGCGAGCTGACCGGAATCCCCGGCTCGCCCCCGCATCTGTCCGCGATGCCGGCCGGCTGCGCGTTCCATCCGCGCTGCGGCAAGGCGTTCGAGCCCTGCTCGGGTCAGGTCCCCGCGCTGGCCCCCGTCCCGGCCGGCACGGCCGGCGGGCCCGCCCGCTCGGTGGCCTGCTGGCTGCATCACCCGGCGCCGGACGCCGCGCCCGGCGCCGGCGAAGGCGCCGCGGACGCCGCCTCGGTTAACCCCGTCTGACCACCTCCGCCCAGCCCCGCGCACCGCCGTGTGTTCCCCCTGACCCAGGAGACCCATGAACGCCACCACCCCCCAGGCCCTCGCCCGACCCGCCGTGGCGGTCCCCGGTCTGCCCACGGGCTTCCGCTGGGGCGTCGCCACCTCCGCCTACCAGATCGAGGGCGCGGCTGCCGAAGACGGCAGGACCCCCTCGATCTGGGACACCTTCTGCCGGGTTCCGGGCGCTGTCGTGGGGGGCGAGCACGGCGATGTGGCCTGCGACCACTATCACCGGATGGCCGAGGACGTGGAGCTGATCGCCGGGCTCGGTGTCGACACGTACCGCTTCTCGCTCGCCTGGCCGCGTATCCAGCCGGGCGGCAGCGGGCCCGCCAACGCCAAGGGCCTGGACTTCTACAAGCGGCTCATCGACGAGCTGCACGGGAAGAACATCACCCCGTGGATCACGCTCTACCACTGGGATCTCCCGCAGGAGCTGGAGGACGCGGGCGGCTGGCCGGCCCGTGACACCGCGTACCGCTTCGCCGACTACGCGGCGCTCGCCTACGAGGCCCTCGGCGACCGCGTCGAGCACTGGACCACGCTCAACGAGCCTTGGTGCTCGGCCGTGCTCGGCTACGACCTCGGTGTCCACGCCCCCGGCAGGAAGAACTTCGGGGACTCCATCCACGCCGTCCACCACCTGCTCCTCGGCCACGGTCTCGCCTCCCGGCGCATCCGCGAGGCCGCCGGCGACCGCCCGCTCGAACTCGGCATCACCCTCAACCTGGGCACCGCCACCCCGGAGACCGGCAGCGAGGCGGACGCCGAGGCCTGCCGCCGCGCCGACGGCATGGGCCGGCGGCTCTACCTCGACCCGCTCGTCCACGGCCGCTACCCCGAGGACGTACTCGCCGACCTGGCGCCGCGCGACGTCGAGATCCCCGTACGCGACGGCGACCTGGAGATCATCTCCGCGCCGCTCGACATCCTCGGGGTCAACTTCTACCGGGGAGCCCTCTTCTCCGGAGTCACCGAAGAAGGCTCACCGGTGGACACCGACGGGCTGCCCGTCACCCGCGGTGTCCCGCGTGACCTCCCCCGTACCGCCATGGACTGGGAGATCACCCCGACCGAACTCACCGACCTGCTCCTGGGCCTGCAGGGCGACTACGGCGTCCCGACGGTCATCACCGAGAACGGCGCCGCCTTCGACGACAGCGTCGCCGCCGACGGCTCCGTCCCCGACGCCGACCGCACCGCCTATCTCGCCGACCACATCGCGGCCGTAGCGGAGGCACGGGCGCAAGGAGCCGATGTACGCGGCTACTTCGCCTGGTCGCTGATGGACAACTTCGAGTGGGCCTACGGCTACGACAAGCGCTTCGGCATCGTCCGTGTCGACTACGACACCCAGCTCAGGACCCTCAAGGACAGCGCCAAGTGGTACCGCGACACGATCCGCCTCACCCGCCCCGCGGCGCGGTAACACCCCCGTACGGACATCGCTCCACTTCCCCGCACTCCCCCACCCGGAGGCACCGATGCCCTCACGTACGACACTCGTAGCCACCACGGCGGCGCTGCTCGCGCTGTCGGCCCCCCTCGCCTTCAGCGCACCCCAGCAGCCCGCCAAGGCCGCCGCGGCCGCGGCGGCCGCCTGGAACACCGACCGGGCCGCGGCCGCCTACGCCGCCAACCCGGCCGCCGTCACCGCGTCCGGCAGTGAGAATGCCGACACCGGTCCCGGCGCCGCCTTCGACGGCAACGGCGGCTCCCGCTGGTCGAGCAACACCTCCGACACCGCCTGGATCCAGGTCGACCTGGGCAGCGTCATCCGCGTCAACGAGGTCAAGCTCGAATGGGAGGCCGCCTACGGCAAGCAGTACGTCCTGGAAGCCTCCAAGGACGGCACCAACTGGCAGAGCTTCTACACCGAGACCGACGGCGCCGGCGGCACCGTGGACGCGCACACCTACCCCCAGGAAGTGACCGCCCGCTACGTCCGGCTGCGCGGTGTCCAGAGAGCCACCGCCTGGGGCTACTCCCTCTTCTCCTTCCAGGTGTACGGAGGCGAGCCCGCGCCCGCCTCCACCACCCGCAGCAACCTGGCTCTGAACCACCCCACGTACGGCAACCTCTACCAGCACGCGGGCAATTCACCGGCCTATGTGACCGACGGCGGCTGGCCCGCGGACCTCAAGGCCGACCAGACCCGCTGGTCGAGCGACTGGAACGTGGACCGCTGGGTCGGTGTGGACCTGGGCGCGCAGTCCCGGATCGAGGCCGTCGACCTGTACTGGGAGGCGGCCTACGCCGTCGACTACGAACTCCAGGTCTCCGACGACAACCGCACCTGGCGCACCGTCTACCGGCCGTCCGCCGGCGAGGTCGCGGCCCGTCGCGCCGACGTCAAGTCCCCGGCCGAGGCCACAGGCCGGCGCGACACGATCAACCTCCCGACCCCGGCGACCGGCCGCTATGTGCGGATGCTGGGCAAGGAGCGCCGCTCCTTCTACAACCCGGCGCCGTCGACCGCCCAGTTCGGCTACTCGCTCTACGAGTTCCAGGTCTGGGGCACCGGCGGCAGCGCGGCGGCGGCCTACCCGGCCCTGCCGAAGAACCCGGGCGGTGCCTACCGCACGACCTTCTTCGACGACTTCACCGGTTCCGGTCTGGACCGGAACAAGTGGCGTGTGGTGCGTACGGGCGCGGAGATGGGCTCCGTCAACGGCGAGTCGCAGGCGTATGTGGACTCGCCGAACAATATCCGTACGGAGAACGGCAGCCTGGTCCTGGAGTCGAAGTACTGCAAGGGCTGCACCACCGTGCCCGGCGGCGGTACGTACGACTTCACCTCGGGCCGTATCGACACCAACACCAAGTTCGACTTCACCTACGGCAAGGTCAGCGGCCGGATGAAGCTCCCCGTCGGCGACGGCTTCTGGCCGGCGTTCTGGCTGCTCGGCAGCGATGTCGACAACCCGTCCGTCTCCTGGCCGGGCTCGGGCGAGACGGACATCATGGAGAACATCGGCTACGGGGACTGGACCAGCACCGCCCTGCACGGTCCCGGCTACTCGGCCGACGGCAACATCGGCAAGCAGCAGTACTACCCGAACGGCGGGCGCGCCGACCAGTGGCACACCTACGCCGTCGAGTGGCTGCCCGAGGGCATGCGGTTCACCGTCGACGACCAGGTGGTGCAGGAGACCTCCCGCCAGAAGCTGGAGTCCACCCGCGGCAAGTGGGTCTTCGACCACAACCAGTACGTGATCCTCAACCTCGCGCTGGGCGGGGCCTATCCGGCCGGCTGGAACAAGGTCACCCAGCCCTACTGGGGTCTTCCGCAGTCGAGCGTCGACCGGGTCGCCCAGGGCGGGATCAAGGCCGAGGTCGACTGGGTCAGGGTCGAGCAGAAGTAACCACGTTCCACAGGTTCACCGGTTCACAGGTCGCTAAAAGGAGCACCATGCACAGCACACGTGTGAGACCGCGACCCGGCACCAGGACGGCGGCGCTCCTCGCGGCCGCCGTCCTGGCGGGGCTGCTGCCTCTCGCCGGGGCCGGATCGTCCGCCGCGGCGGACGATCCGGCCCCGGTGGCCGTCGACCGCTTCGAGGGAGAGGTCCCCTTCGCGAGCCCGCCCGCGGAAGGGATCTTCACCTGGGGCGGCGACGGCGACGACCCGCCGGCCCTGGTCCTCAAGGACCGCGCCGACGCACCCGAGGGCGCCAAGGTCCTCGAAGGCAGCTACAACATCAGCGGGTACGGCGGCTTCAGCCACGACTTCGCCTTCGACAAGCCCTCCCACGACTGGTCGGCGAGCCGGGGCATCCGCTTCTGGTGGTACGGCCAGAACACCGCGCCCCTGCCGCCGGGTTCGGGCAAGAAGATCAACTTCGAGATCAAGGACGGCGGGGCCAACGGCGAGGCCTCCGAGCTGTGGACCACGTCCTTCACCGACGACTGGGAGGGCTGGCAGCTCGTCGAGATCCCCTTCGCCGACTTCCAGTACCGCACCGACTTCCAGCCGGTCGGCGGCATCGACCAGGTCCTGGGGCTGACCGAGATGTGGGGCTACGCCCTCACCCTGCCCACGGGCGAGCCCGGGCAGTTCGCCCTCGACGGGGTGGAGCTGTACGGGAAGGCCGATCCGGCCCTGAGGGCGAGCGTCGTCACGGACGCCGCCGTCCACCCGGTCGCCGAGGGCGCCACGGCCAAGGTCAAGATCTCCGTCGCGACCACCGGGACCGTCCCCCTCGACGAGCCGGTCACCGTCGACTACGCCACCGAGGGCGGCACCGCCGAGGCGGAGAAGGACTACCGGCCGATATCCGGCAGTGTCACCTTCCCGGCAGGAACCCCCTCCGGCACCTTCCGCACGGTCGACATCCCGACCCTCAAGGACAAGGCCGCCGAGAGCGCGGAGACCATTCCGCTGAAGCTCACCGTCACCGGCGCCAAGGCACCGTCCGAGACGCCGCAGGTCGTCATCGACGCGCACGGCCTGCCGTATCTCGACGCCCGGCTGCCGGTCAAGAAGCGGGTCGAGGATCTGCTCTCCCGGATGTCGCCCGCCGAGAAGGCCGGCCAGATGACCCAGGCCGAGCGCAACGCCCTCACGGCGCAGGGCGACATCGCCACGTACGACCTCGGCTCGCTGCTCTCGGGCGGCGGTTCCGTCCCCACGCCCAACACCCCTGAGTCCTGGGCGCGGATGATCGACGCGTACCAGCTCAGGGCGCAGGCCACCCGCTACCAGATCCCGCTGATCTACGGCGTGGACGGGGTGCACGGCCACAACAACGTCATCGGCGCGACGATCATGCCGCACAACATCGGTATCGGAGCGACCCGCGACCCCGCGGTCGCCGAGAAGACCGGCGTGGTGACGGCCAATGAGGTGCGCGCCACCGGTATCCCGTGGGACTTCGCTCCCTGCCTGTGCGTCGCCCGCGACGAGCGCTGGGGCCGTACGTACGAGGCCTTCGGCGAGGACCCGGCCCTGGTGACCGCGATGGAGACGGTCATCAACGGCATGCAGGGCGCCCCGTCGGGCAAGGATCTGTCCCGCAACGACAAGGTGCTGACCAGCGCCAAGCACTACGTCGGCGACGGCGGTACGGAGTACGGCTCGTCCACCACCGGCTCGTACACCATCGACCAGGGCATCACGAAGGTCACCCGCCAGGAGCTGGAAGCGATCCATCTCGCCCCGTTCGCGGAGGCGGTCAAGCGCGGCGCGGCCACGGTCATGCCCTCGTACTCCTCGCTGGACATCCTCGGCGACGACGAGGGCCCGGTGAAGATGCACGCCAACGCCGAGATGATCAACGGAGTGCTGAAGGGCCGGATGGGCTTCAAGGGCTTCGTCATCAGTGACTGGCAGGCGATCGACCAGATCCCCGGCGACTACGCGAGTGACGTCCGCGTCTCCGTCAACGCCGGTCTCGACATGATCATGGTGCCGACGAAGTACAAGGACTTCACCCGGACGCTGCAGGACGAGGTGACGGCCGGCCGGATCAGCGAGGCCCGGATCGACGACGCCGTCTCCCGCATCCTGGAGCAGAAGTTCAAGCTCGGCCTGTTCGAGAAGCCGTACACCGACACCACCAACCTGTCGAAGATCGGCTCGCCGGGCCACCGCGCGGTGGCCCGCGACGCGGCGGCCAAGTCCCAGGTGCTGCTGAAGAACGACGGCGCCGTCCTGCCGCTCAAGCCTTCCCAGAAGGTGTATGTGGCCGGGTCCAACGCCGACGATCTGGGCAACCAGATGGGCGGCTGGTCCATCAGCTGGCAGGGCGCCTCCGGGAAGACCACCACCGGGACGACCATCCTGGAGGGCCTGAAGAAGGCCGCTCCCGACGCCTCTCTCACCTACTCCAAGGACGCCTCGGCCGCCACGGCGGGGTACGACGTGGGTGTGGTCGTCGTCGGCGAGAAGCCGTACGCCGAGGGCCAGGGAGATGTCGGCAACGGCCATGACCTGGAGCTGTCCGCCGAGGACAAGAAGGCGGTCGACACGGTCTGCGCGGCCATGAAGTGCGCCGTGCTGATCGTCTCGGGCCGTCCGCAGCTCATCGGCGAGCAGCTCGGCGACATCGACGCGCTGGTGGCCTCCTGGCTGCCGGGCACCGAGGGCGACGGGGTCGCCGATGTCCTCTACGGCAAGCAGCCCTTCACCGGACAGCTGCCGCTGACCTGGCCGAAGTCGGCCGACTCGCTGCCGATCAACGTCGGCGACGCGTCGTACGACCCGCAGTTCCCGTACGGCTGGGGGCTGACGACCCTCAAGGCGCCGCCCGGCGGCGGACAGCTGACCCTCGCCGCCATCGGGCTCGCGGCGAAGGTGCTGGAGAAGGCGGGCCGCGGTGGCTCCCCGGAGGGCAGGGCCCTGATCGGCCAGGCCAGGCTGCTCGTCCAGCAGAAGATCGGACAGCACCTCACGGCGGCCTCCGCGAAGCCCTTCGCGGACGCCGACCATCTGCTGCTCACCGGTGATCTGACCGGTGCGGTGGCCAAGCTGACGGCGGCCTACCGGGCGGCCTGAGCCGTCCGGCTCGCCTCAGCGAGAAGGACCCCCATGGGTGATGCACCTGAGCCGGCGGCTCAGGTGCATCACCCTTCGCATGTCCGGTATCGCCCTGCTTCGGGTAGCGTCAATGTATGAGGACGAGGCTGTTTTCCGCACTGTTCGGGCTGCTGCTCGCCTTTCTCGCCGCCGGTTTCCTGGTGGCGCCGGGCGCACAGGCGGCCACCGGCCCCACGACCGTGGCCGAGGCCCTCAAGAAGAGCCCGGTCTATGTGGATCCCCGGGCCGCGAGTCAGCTCTCGACGAGCGACGCCGACGCCCTGGCGAAGAAGATCAAGGACGCGGACAAGCCGCTCTTCGTGGCGGTCCTGCCCCAGAGCGCGCAATTCCCGCCGGACAGCGTGCTGAACACCGTGCGCGCCGAGACCGGGGTGACGGGTCTGTACGCCATCCGCCTCGGCGACGGCTTCAACGCGGGCGCGGACCCCGCCGTGCTGTCGAACCAGGCCGTCCGCAATCTCACCGACGCGGTCAAGGCGGGCGGCGCGGTCGACGCCTCGACCGAGCTGAACAACTTCGTCGACCAGGCGCTCCCGCAGACCCGCGGCCATGCCCCGGCTTCCTGGGACTCGGGCTCGGACAGCGCCGGCAGCTCCTCCACCGGACTGATCGTGCTCGGCTCGGTCGTCGTGGTGGGCGGCGCGGGCGCCTACGCCCTGGTGCGCCGGGGCCGCAGCAGGCAGGCCGAGCGGGAGCGGGAGGCACTGGACACGCTGCGCGTCGTCGTGGACGAGGACATCACCGCCTTCGGCGAGGAACTCGACCGGCTGGACTTCCACCCCGCCGAGGCCGGCGCCGATGACGCGATGCGCTCGGACTACGAGCGCTCGCTCGACGCGTACGAGAAGGCGAAGTCCCTGATGGGCTCGGCCGCACGGCCCGACGATGTGCGCGGGGTGACCGAGGCGCTGGAGGACGGCCGGTTCTCGCTCGCCTCGCTCGACGCACGCAGAAAGGGCGCCCCGCTTCCGGAGCGCCGTTCGCCGTGCTTCTTCGACCCGCGCCACGGCCCTTCGACCACCGACGCGCAGTGGGCTCCGCCCGCCGGCGCCCGGCGGACCGTCCCGGTCTGCGCGGCCGACGCGGCCAGGCTGCGCGACGGCGAGGACCCGCTGACCCGTACGGTGCAGACCGAGCACGGCCCCCGTCCGTACTGGGAGGCCGGACCGGCGTACGGACCGTGGGCCGGCGGCTACTTCGGCGGCGGACTGCTGCCGGGGCTGCTGGTGGGCACGCTGCTGGGCTCGATGATGGCGAGCCCGGGCTACGCCGCGGACTTCGGCGGCGGTGACTCCGCCGGCTTCGGCGGCGGCGACTACTCCGGCTCGGACTACGATCCGGGCGACTTCGGCGGCGGAGGCTTCGGCGGGGGAGGGGACTTCGGAGGCGGCGGCGGGTTCGACGGCGGGGGCGGCTTCTAGGACGCCCCCTGCTTCCAGGACACGCCCCGGGGCACCCCCGCCGGTCTCGGCGCCACAGCGTTCGCCGTGGGTCAGGCGGCCTCGGGGGCCTTCTTGATCGCGGAGATGTCGAAGCCCAGCTTGACCTTGTCGCTGACCATCACGCCGCCGGTCTCCAGCGCCGCGTTCCAGGTCAGGCCCCAGTCCGAGCGCAGGATGGTGGCGCTGCCCTCGAAGCCGACGCGCTCGTTGCCGTACACATCGGTCGCGGAGCCGTGCAGCTCCAGGTCGATGGTGAGCGGCCGGGTGACGTCCTTGATGGTGAGGTCACCGGTGAGGCGGTAGGTCTCGGAGTCGATCTGCTCGGTCGCGGTCGAGCGGAAGGACATCTTCGGGAACGTCTCGGCGTCGAAGAAGTCGGCGCTGCGGAGGTGACCGTCGCGGTCGGGCATCCCGGTGTCGACACTGGCGATCGAGACATCGATCGACGCCGAGGAGTCCGCCGGGTTCGAACCGTCCAGGCTCAGCGAGCCCTCGTGCTCGGTGAAGGTGCCGCGGACATTGGTGACCATCGCGTGGCGGACCGTGAAGCTGATGGTGCTGTGGGCCGGGTCGATGGTGTATTCGCCGGTCAGCGCGGCCAGCGCCGGGTCCACCTCACGGGTGGCGGTGGCGACCTGGGCGTTGTCGTTCTTGCGGCCGAAGAGAGACATGACTACTCCTGAGGACTGATTGTTTAACCTTCAACGACCATCACTGTAGACCTGTCTCGTTCGCTTTTCAACAACGTCATCCGATCGATTGCACCGCCCCTCTGGCGGACGCGCGTAGATCTCGGGCAAGATCTCTCTGTTCCACCTGCACCGCCGCCCCATTGGCCCATACGGTCTTCAGCAGGAGAGGGATCCCCCCATGAAAATTCGTTCCGTGCTCAGCGTGCTCGCCCTTGTTCTGGGCGCGCTCTTCGCTCCCGGCTTCGGTGTCTTCAGCGCGGCCACCGATGCCGAGGCCGCCACCAAGCTCACGCATTCCGCGGCGACTTCGCGGTTCAGCTCGTCCGGGATCACCTGGTCCTCGTCCGGTGGCTGCTCCAACCGCAACAACGCGACCTGTACGTCGTTCGACCAGCTCAACCTGATGTCCGCTCAGGGCGCGCAGACCCTGAAGAGCGCCAGCGGTTGCGCTCTGAACATCACCGGCGGTACGGAGACCGGGCACGCCAGTGGCACGTACTCGCACTGGAACGGCTACAAGCTCGACTTCGGCAAGGCCACCTGTGTCACCAACTACGTGAAGAACACCTTCACTTACATCGGTGTGCGCGGCGATGGCGCCCCTCAGTGGCAGTCGGGTGCCGGCAACGTCTACGCGGACGAGGGCAACCACTGGGACGTGACGTTCTACAACTGCGGCGGCTGCTGACCCGCCCTGCTGTACGGCTAGTGCGTGACGGTGCCCCGTCCTCCCCGAACGAGCGGGAGGGCGGGGCACCGTCGCGTGCCGGGCGCGGATCAGGAGCCGACGGACACCGTCCAGCGGCGCGGATTGCCGTCATGGGCGGCGCCCGAGACATCCGGCTGGCCGTCCGGCTGTACGTCGTCGTACGGGAAGGCGTACCCGATCGGGGTGTTGGCGTGCAGCACCCGCGCGAAGTGGTTGGTGACCGGGTCCTTGTAGTAGTCCGCCGCCGTGGCCCCGTTCGGCTGGTCGGCGTGGCTCAGGACCGTCGAGCGGTTGAAGGCGGCGGCGAGCCGGGCGAGCAGCCCCTTCTTGTCGTCCGAGTCGCCCGGGTTGTTGGCGAACGGTCCGCTGTTGCAGGTGAAGATGTCCATCGAGGTCGGCTTGGCGAAGGTGTGGCCCCCGTTGAAGGTGAGCGTGTCGCCGCTGACCCGGCCGGTGAACACGCCCCGGCCGCCCTGGAGATCGATGGTCAGATCGGTGGAGCGGTACTTCTCCCAGACCTGGTCGACATAGCTGTTGAAGACATTCGCGAAGGGCGTCTGGCCGGCCAGGTTCTGCGGGGAGATCACCCGCAGCACCTTTCCGTCCGCACTGCGCAGGATCAGCTTGTCCCAGGGGTGTCCGTCGACGGCCGCCTGGGCGGTGAGCCCGTCCGCGATCTTCTCGAGGGCGCCGTCGGGCAGCGGGGCGACCGTGTGGGTGGCGTCGCCCTCCAGCGTGATGCCGATGGGCAGGGCCGTCACCAGGTCGACGTAGCTGATGTTGGAGTAGAGCTGGTCCGAGTTGAAGGTGAACTCGCAGAACGACCAGGTGCGGCCGTAGTTGGGGTCGGCCTCGGTCGAGAAGGCCGGCTCGACCAGGGCAGGACCCGGGTTGAGGAAGAAGTCCAGCTTGTCGTCGCGTACGAAGTAGACGCGGGCGCCGTACATCTGAGGCAGCGTCAGCACGACCGGCGCGCCGCCCGCGGGGCCCAGCGGGATCGCGCAGTCCACGGGCAGCGGGGTGTGCGGGGCACCGGGCGAGTCGGGGCGGTAGACGCTGCCGTCCGCGCGCAGCAGGACCCAGCCGTTGGTGGCCCCGTCGTGGCCGGTGACATAGGCGTTGACCGAGCCGGGCAGCGACTTGTTCTGCAGGGCGATCTCACAGGTGGCCGGCGCGGCCGACGCCTGCGGGCTGAGAGCGCTCCCCAGGAAGGGGTAGGTCAGGGCTGTCGCGGTGGCGGCCGTACCGGTCAGGAACAGTCTGCGGGATATCACGAATGTTCTCCTGAGATGTGGGGGTACGCAGGGATGCGCGGTGCGTGGGGGGTCGCGCCCTGCGTTGGGCCCCACTCTTGCGACGCATGAGGAAGCAGTCAAGAGTGGGGGCTGAGAGCGCTCTCAGAAGTTTCCCGGTCTTCACACCACCGGCTCGTGGAGCTTCACCACCCCGGCTCATGGCGCGGCAGCGGCGCCGCCGGTTCCCCCGAACGGCCTACCGGCCGCCCTCGGACCCCCACCCGCCGATACGAGATGGCCTCGCGCCGACATCTAGGGGAATCCCACAAGTGGTAGGGGTACCGTGCACTTCAGGAACCCCGCATCGGGCCGGGTTCTGTCCAGGCCCACCAGGAATACAGCCAGGAGACTGTGTGGAGTCGACGGCGCGTTTTCCGGGGTGCTGTTCGTAGGGTTGGTACATGACCGTAGTGGACGAGACGCCGAGCGAACCCGCCGACGCCCGGGGGCGTGTGGCCGAACTGCACGCCTTGCGTGAGCAGGCCCGCCGAGGACCCAGCGACCGTGCGACCGAGGCCCAGCGTGCCAAGGGCAAGCTGACCGCCCGTGAGCGCATCGACCTGCTGCTCGACGAGGGGTCGTTCAAGGAGGTCGAACAGCTGCGCAGGCACCGCGCGACCGGCTTCGGCCTGGAGGCCAAGAAGCCGTACACCGACGGTGTCATCACGGGCTGGGGCACCGTCGAGGGCCGTACGGTCTTCGTGTACGCCCATGACTTCCGGATCTTCGGCGGCGCCCTGGGCGAGGCCCACGCCACCAAGATCCACAAGATCATGGACATGGCCATCTCGGCCGGTGCCCCGCTGGTCTCGCTGAACGACGGCGCGGGCGCCCGTATCCAGGAGGGCGTCTCCGCGCTCGCCGGCTACGGCGGCATCTTCCAGCGCAACACCCGCGCCTCCGGCGTCATCCCGCAGATCAGCGTGATGCTCGGCCCGTGCGCGGGCGGCGCCGCCTACAGCCCGGCTCTCACGGACTTCGTGTTCATGGTCCGTGAGACCTCGCAGATGTTCATCACCGGCCCGGACGTGGTCAAGGCCGTCACCGGTGAGGAGATCACCCAGAACGGACTCGGCGGCGCCGATGTGCACGCCGGGACCTCGGGCGTCGCGCACTTCGCCTACGACGACGAGGAGACCTGCATCGCCGAGGTGCGCTACCTCCTGTCGATGCTTCCGCAGAACAACCGCGAGAATCCGCCCACGGTCCCGTCCGAGGACCCCGCGGACCGCCGCTCCGACGTTCTGCTCGATCTGGTCCCCTCGGACGGCAACCGCCCGTACGACATGCACAAGGTGATCGAGGAGCTCGTCGACGAGGGCGACTTCCTGGAGATCCACGAGCGCTGGGCCACCAATATCATCTGCGCCCTCGCCCGGCTGGACGGCCAGGTCATCGGCATCGTCGCCAACCAGCCGCAGTCCCTCGCGGGCGTCCTGGACATCGAAGCGTCCGAGAAAGCTGCGCGCTTTGTCCAGATGTGTGATGCTTTCAATATCCCCATCGTGACGCTGCTGGATGTCCCCGGCTTCCTGCCGGGCGTCGACCAGGAGCACGGGGGAATCATCAGGCACGGCGCCAAGCTCCTCTACGCTTACTGCAACGCCACCGTGCCCCGGATCTCCCTGATCCTCCGCAAGGCATACGGAGGCGCGTACATCGTCATGGACTCCCAGTCCATCGGGGCCGACCTCACCTACGCGTGGCCCACCAACGAGATCGCGGTGATGGGCGCCGAGGGTGCCGCCAATGTCATCTTCCGCAAGCAGATCGCCGAGGCCGAGGACTCCGAGGCCATGCGGGCCCGCATGGTCAAGGAATACAAGGCCGAGCTGATGCATCCCTACTACGCGGCCGAGCGCGGCCTCGTGGACGACGTCATCGACCCCGCGGAGACGCGAGAGGTGCTCGCCGGTGCGCTGGCGATGCTCCGTACCAAGCACGCCGATCTGCCGTCGCGCAAGCACGGCAACCCCCCGCAGTAATCCCGCGCCCCGCGCCCTTCTGCCGAGAAGACGGAGACACGACCTCCATGAGCGATCCCACGAACGAATCCCTGCTGCGCGTCGAGAAGGGTCACGCCGACCCGGAAGAGCTCGCCGCCCTCACCGCCATCCTGATGGCCCGCGCCGCGGCCCAGCCCGAGGCCCCGGCCCACCGCGGCCGCTCCACCGCCGGCTGGCGCCGGCTGGAGCGCACGCCCGGCTTCCGCGCCCCGCACAGCTGGCAGGGCTGAGCCTCCGGGGCGCCTTGCCCCGTAGCACCACAGCAGACAGCGGCCCCCGCACTCCTTCGAGTGCGGGGGCCGCTGTATGACCTCGTACGGTCTCCGGAGCGCTACCGGAGTCGTGCCATGAGGGCGTGTTCGACGAGGGTGATGAGTCCGCTTTTGGCGTCGGCGCGGTGGCGGGCGTCGGTGGTGATGATGGGGGTGTCGGGGCCGATCTGGAGTGCTTCGCGTACTTCGTCGGGGGTGTAGGGCTGGTGTCCGTCGAAGCCGTTGAGGGCGATGACGAAGGGGAGTCCTGAGTTTTCGAAGTAGTCGACTGCGGGGAAGCAGTCGGCGAGGCGGCGGGTGTCGACGAGGACGACGGCGCCGATGGCGCCGCGGACGAGGTCGTCCCACATGAACCAGAAGCGGTCCTGTCCGGGGGTGCCGAAGAGGTAGAGGATGAGGTCTTGGTCGAGGGTGATGCGGCCGAAGTCCATGGCCACGGTGGTGGTGGTCTTGTCTCCGGTGTGGGTGAGGTCGTCGATGCCGGCTGATGCGCTGGTCATGACGGCTTCGGTACGCAGCGGGTTGATCTCCGAGACGGCGCCGACGAACGTGGTCTTGCCCACGCCGAAGCCGCCCGCCACCACGATCTTCGCGCTGGTGGTTGAGCGGGCTGCACCGCCGCTAGAGCTTGCGAAGTCCACTGAGCACCCTTTCGAGCAGTGTCACGTCTGGTTGTCCCCCGACGGCCTCGTCGCCGCCGGGCTGATGGATGGCGACAAGCCCGGCCTCCGCCAGGTCGGCAACGAGAATCCGGGCCACGCCGAGGGGGATGGAAAGGAGCGCCGAAATCTCGGCGACCGATTTGATCTCGAAACACAGTCGGCAGATCCGCTGATGCTCGGGCAACTGCCCTTGCAGCTGGGACGGATCCGCCGTCGTACTGACCAGCGCCTCGATGGCGAGCTGGTATCGCGGCCGGGTCCGGCCGCCGGTCATGGCGTACGGGCGCACCAACGGGTTGTGCGCGCCCATGGAGTGATCGGGTTCGGGGGAGCGCCGCGGCTGCACCGGCTGGATGCGGGGCTGTCGCGGCTGGTCGTACGACTCGTCCGGCTGGTCGTACGGCTGGTGTTGCTGTTGCTGTTGCTGCTGCGGCGGTTGGTAGGGCTGCTGGGATCCGCGTCCGCCGCTCTGGTCCCCCTGATCGCCCAGACCGCTCTGTCTGCTCGGCGTGGAGGGGAAGTTGAAGCGGTTCCGGACATGCTCACCCGGGGACCGTTGGACACCGTCATAGGGATGTCCGTCTGGGGGTGTAGCCACGTTTCCTCCTCCGACTGCCGGCCGTCGGTCCATGTCCTGCGGAGCTGTGCCACCGCACCCTACGGTGCGGTGGCACGTAGCGCACTGTCTGTCAGTTGAGCAGACTTCCCTGGAGCTCGGCGCGCAGGTCCGGGGTGAGGACCGTACCGGCGCGGTCGACCAGAAGCGCCATCTCGTAGCCCACCAGGCCGATATCGGCCTCGGGGTGGGCGAGCACGGCCAGCGAGGAGCCGTCGGAGATGGACATGAGGAAGAGGAAACCGCGCTCCATCTCGACGACGGTCTGGTTCACGGCGCCGCCCTCGAAGATCCGGGACGCCCCCGCGGTCAGCGAGGTCAGACCGGACGCCACGGCCGCGAGCTGATCGGCGCGGTCACGCGGGAAACCTTCGGACATGGCCAGCAGGAGTCCGTCGGCGGAGACCACCACGGTGTGGGACACCCCAGGGGTGTTGTCCACAAAGTTGGTGATCAACCAGTTCAGATTCTGCGCCGCCTGGCTCATCGGGCTCACACTAACGCTCCTGGTGGTAGGTGCTGCCCGGGCCGTGGCCCGGTCCGTTCGTGTCCGCTCCCGCATCGCGTCCCCGCTGGACGCCGCGCCGCAGGTTGCTCAACCTGCCACGCACGTCCTCCGGGGCGCGGGAGACCTGGGGGCCGCCCTGCGGAGTCTGTTCCGCCGTTCCCTCGACCAGGTTGGCCTTGGGTACGCGGCGGGGGAGACCGGACGAGGTGACCCCGCCCGCCTTGGGCTCACGGAGCTTCTCCGCCCGCTGCCAGCGATCGTCGTTCGTCGAACGCCAGTCTTCGGAGCCGTCCGCCTCGCTCTGCCCGTTCAGCGGGGTCTGGCCACTCTGGCCGGTCTGACCACTCTGGCCGGTCTGACCATTCTGGCCGGTCTCGCCGGCCTGACCGGTCTGGCCGGCCTGTCCGGAGTCCTCACCGGCCGGCTGCCACTGCTGCGGCTGCTGGCTGCCGCCTCGGCGGGGCAGGCCCGCTTCGGTCAGCGCGTGGCTGGTGCTCGGAGACGGACCCGGACGGTCGAAGCCTACGCGGTCCGAAGCGATCTTGGGACCGGCCTGGGCAGATTCCGTTTCCTGCCGCGGACCGGATTCGTACGTGGGCTGATACGTGGACTGACCGGCCCACTCACCCTGCTGGACCGCCTCCGGATAGCTCTGCGGCTGGTCGCCCTGATATCCGTTGGACGGCTGGTACGCGTCGGGCGCGGGATAGCCCTCGTAACCGGTCTGCTGGTGCTCAGGACCGCTCTCCTGCGGCGTGTACCGGCCGTCGACCTCCTCGCGGTACTGGCCGTCGGCCTGGTCGCGGAAGACCGGCTTCTTGCTGTCCGGCGCGGCCTCCAGCGCGGCCGGCCGCTTCTCGCGCTTCCGGCCGCGGCTGACCGCGTCGAGCGGGCGGGGCGGATCCGCCGGCGGCCGGTCGTAGCGGGAGTCGTCGAAGCCCAGGTCCGCCGCGGTCAGCATGGGAGCGGTCGGGAAGACCTGCTCCTCCGCCGGCTCCGGCTGGTCCGGGATGATCTGCGAGACGGTGAAGTCGTCGGCCGCGGCCGGCTCGCCGCCGCCCCCGCCGTGGGTGATCGCGTCGGGGAGCATGACCAGCGACGTCGTACCGGCCTGCTCGCCCGAGGGGCGCAACTGGACGCGGATGCCGTGCCGGTCGGCGAGACGGCCGACCACGAAGAGCCCCATGCGCTGGGAGACGGCGGCGTCCACGGTCGGCGGGTTGGCCAGCTTGTGGTTGATGTCCGCGAAGTCCTCGGCGGTGAGGCCGATGCCCTTGTCATGGATCTCGATCATCACGCGGCCGTCGGGCAGCCGGGTCGCGGTGACCCGGACCTTCGTCTGCGGCGAGGAGAACGTGGTGGCGTTCTCCAGCAGTTCGGCGAGCAGGTGCACCAGGTCGGTCACGGACTGGCCGTGGATGTCCGTCTCGGGGACGCCGGTCAGCTCGATGCGCTCGTACGACTCGACCTCGGAGGAGGCGGCGCGGAGCACGTCCACCAGCGGCACCGGCTGGTTCCAGCGGCGGCCCGGCTCCTCGCCCGCGAGGACCAGGAGGTTCTCGCCGTTACGGCGCATCCGGGTCGCGAGGTGGTCCAGCTTGAACAGGGACGCCAGCTGGTCCGGATCGCCCTCGTTGTTCTCCAGGTCCGTGATCAGGGTCAGCTGGCCCTCGATCAGTGACTGGTTGCGGCGCGACAGATTGGTGAAGATCGCATTGACGTTGCCGCGGAGCATGGCCTGCTCGGCCGCGAGCCTGACCGCTTCACGGTGGACCTGGTCGAAGGCGCGGGCCACCTCGCCGATCTCGTCGCGCGAATCGATCGGAATCGGCTGGACGCGGGTGTCGACCCGGGCGGGTTCCGCGCGGGAGAGCTGGTCGACCAGCATCGGCAGCCGCTGCTCGGCGATGCCGAACGCGGCCGTACGCAGCGACCGCATCGAGCGGCTCATCTGCCGGGCCATCATCCCGGCCAGGATGAAGGCGGCCAGCAGGGCGATCAGCACGATGGCGCCGTTGGTGATGGCGTCGTCCCTGGCGTTGCCCGAGATCTGCGCGGCGTCGGCCACGGCCTTGTCGACCAGGTCCCGTTCGATCACCGTGTAGCCGTCGAACTTGGCGGTGGAGGCGGCCATCCACGCCTCGGGCGTGACACCGCGCCCCGCGAGCCGCTCGGGGTTGTCACCGGTGGCGATGGCCGCGACCATGCCGTCGAAGACGGAGCCCTCCAGGCTCGGCGGGGCGGTGAAGTCCTGGCCGGCGGCAGCGGCCTGCTCCTCGGCGGTGGCGAGCTTCTTGGCCCCTTCGGCCGCCTTCTCCTTCATGACGTCCTGGAGCGTGACGGTGTCCGCCGCGGTGCCGCCGGAGACGTACTCGCCGACGGCGATGTCCTCCAGATAGGCGTACGACGAGAAGGCGATCGACTGGCCGTTCCTGACGTCGTCCTTCTGGCTCGGTCTGACCAGCAGATGCATGCCGATGGAGCGCTGCAGCGACTCGGCGGCCTTGGCGAGCTGGAGCGCGTAGACGGTACGGCCGTAGCTGGTGATGTTGCCGGTGCCCAGACCCAGCTCGTTGGCGAACTCCATGAGGGAGTGCTGTACCAGCACATAGCCCTCTTCGGTCGCCACCGGACCGCCGTTGTCGCCGGTCTTGTCCGGGGTCTCGACCCCCGCGGTGTACGCGGTCTTCCTGAGCGCGTCGAGTTTGGGCTCTTCGCTTCTGAACAGGCTGAGACGGCGCTCCAGGCCCTCGGTCGCGGGCATGTCCCGCACCGCCACGTCGAACTTCTTCTTCGCCGCGTCCGTGGTCGCGCGGGCCTGGCCGACGACCGGCGCGTCACGCTTGTTGGTCAGCAGCGGCTGAGCGGTGAGATCACGCTCGTTGAGCAGTGCCTGACCGTATTCCGAGGCGGCCCGTACGACGAGCGCCGTCCGCTCGGCGTCCTGTGCTTCCTGCCAGGTGTCGATGGACCCTTTGACCTGAAAGCCGCCCATCACCAGCCCGACGAGCACGGGTATGAGGAGGATCGCGTTCAGCCGGGTCGGCACCCGCCAGTTGCGGGGGGCGAGCCGGCTGGAACTGCCGACGGACGAGGCCGTGCCGGTCGCGGCCGCAGGCGGCACCGCTGCGCGCGGCGGCGGGGTGAAATTGCCCCGCGCCTGCTGCCCCGCGGAGCTCGTCTTGCTTCGCCTCACTCGACCAACAACCTCTCGGCGTCGGCACCTACGTTGTGCCGTTTTTCGTTCAGGGCCGTACTACTCGGGAGTTCTCGAATTCCAGCACGGGGAACGGTCCCATTCCAAACAGCAGGAATCAGCCATTCCGAGCGGTCCAAGCCTCCGATAAAACGGGCATAAAGAACGAGCCCCGTCAAAAGGCGGGGCTGATGTGAGCGCAGCGGTACCAGCCGAGTGCGTCGGGTGTCCGGAGCCGGTGAATTCTCTGTCGAAATGTTATGAACACGGAGGCGGGCCGTGTCAAAAGACACAGCCCACCTCCGAGACTGTCTACGACAACTGCCGTATTGGGCCGTCTACTTGAGTCGTGCCATGAGGGCGTGTTCGACGAGGGTGATGAGTCCGCTTTTGGCGTCGGCGCGGTGGCGGGCGTCGGTGGTGATGATGGGGGTGTCGGGGCCGATCTGGAGTGCTTCGCGTACTTCGTCGGGGGTGTAGGGCTGGTGTCCGTCGAAGCCGTTGAGGGCGATGACGAAGGGGAGTCCTGAGTTTTCGAAGTAGTCGACTGCGGGGAAGCAGTCGGCGAGGCGGCGGGTGTCGACGAGGACGACGGCGCCGATGGCGCCGCGGACGAGGTCGTCCCACATGAACCAGAAGCGGTCCTGTCCGGGGGTGCCGAAGAGGTAGAGGATGAGGTCTTGGTCGAGGGTGATGCGGCCGAAGTCCATGGCCACGGTGGTGGTGGTCTTGTCTCCGGTGTGGGTGAGGTCGTCGATGCCGGCTGATGCGCTGGTCATGACGGCTTCGGTACGCAGCGGGTTGATCTCCGAGACGGCGCCGACGAACGTGGTCTTGCCCACGCCGAAGCCGCCCGCCACCACGATCTTCGCGCTGGTGGTTGAGCGGGCCGCACCGCCGCTAGAGCTTGCGAAGTCCACTGAGCACCCTTTCGAGCAGTGTCACATCCGGCGTGCCGCCGGCCTCTCCGTTACCCGGCTGATGGATGGCGACCATGCCCGCCTCCGCCAGGTCGGCCACCAGAATGCGCGCGACGCCGAGCGGCATCGTCAGCAGCGCCGACACCTCCGCCACCGACTTGACCTCACGGCACAGGTGGCAGATCCGCTGGTGCTCGGGGAGCAGGGTGGCGAGATGGGCCGGGTCTGCTGTCGTACTGACCAGCGCCTCGATGGCGAGCTGGTACCGCGGCCGGGTCCGGCCGCCGGTCATGGCGTACGGACGTACCAGCGGCTGGTCGCCTTCAGGGCCGTACGACGCGTCCACTGAGGCGCCGTACGGATCGTGAGAGGCGGGTGGCGGGGTCATGAATCCTCCGGGCGTGACAGCAGGATGTCTGCGTGCCGTCTGACTTGGCCGGTGGGGGGCCGGTTGGGCGGCCTGACGGTGATGGAGCTTGGGGGACGTGCCTGGAAGCCTCAGTGCAACAGACTTCCCTGCAGCTCGGCGCGCAGGTCCGGGGTGAGAACCGTACCGGCGCGGTCGACCAGGAGGGCCATTTCGTATCCCACCAGCCCGATGTCGCACTCGGGGTGGGCGAGCACGGCCAGAGAGGAACCGTCGGAGACGGACATGAGGAAGAGGAAGCCGCGCTCCATCTCCACCACGGTCTGGTTGACCGGGCCACCTTCGAAGATCCGGGACGCCCCCGCGGTCAGCGAGGTCAGACCGGACGCCACGGCCGCGAGCTGATCGGCGCGGTCGCGGGGGAAGCCCTCGGACATGGCCAGCAGAAGTCCGTCGGCGGAGACCACCACGGTGTGGGACACCCCAGGGGTGTTGTCCACGAAGTTGGTGATCAACCAGTTCAGATTCTGCGCAGCCTGACTCATCGGACTCAACTAACGCTCCTGCTGGTGAGAGGTGCCGAGGTTGAAGCCGCTGTTCGCCGGGCCGGTGTTGCCCGCCTGACGACCCTGCTGAATACCCCGACGGAGATTGGTCAGCCGGCCGCGTACGTCAGCAGGCGCACGCGAAACCTGCGGACCGGCCTGGTTGTTCTGTTCCTGCGCGGTGCCGGGCACCAGATTGGCGCGCGGTACCCGGCGGGGCAGACCGGAGGTGGTGATACCGCCCGCGGCGGGCTTTTTGACCCGCTCGGCCTGGCGTACCAGCTCGTCGTTGGGCGACGTGCGCCAGGAGGATGTGACGCCGGCGCCGTTGGCACCCGAGCTGTTCGCGCCCGGGCCGTTGGAGGGCTCGCGCTGCGGCATCGGTTCACGCCGCGGCATCTGCGGCGGGCCCTGCTGCTGCGGCGCTGACGGCGGCTGCGGCTGGCCGCCACCCTGCTGCTGTGTGCCGTGGAACCAGTTGGTCTCCAGGGAGTCGAACAGCGGAGTGCGGCCGTCACCGGGACCGGCCGGAGGCAGGGCCTCGGGCTGCGGCTGCGGCGGCAGGCTCGGCTGCCGGTACCCGCCCTGCGAACCGGGCGCCGGGGACGGCGCCGGGGGCCGCGGAGCGTTGAAGTCCTGCTGGGCCGAGTTGTAGTCCTGCTGCGGAGCGCTGTAGTCCGACGACGCGCGATAGCCGGACTGCGGGGTGTAGCCCTGCTGGGCGTTGTAGTCCTGGGCGTAGCCCGCCGGGGCGTTGAAATCCGGACGGGGGAACTGGGCCGTGGACGCGGGGTCGGGACGGCCGTCGTCGTACGGGGCGTTCTGGTCCGGCCGGGGCCCGTTGAAGTCCGGGCGCTGGAACTCGGAGGTGGAGCCGGGACCTTGCTGCTCGGCCGTCGGGCGGGCGTACTGGCCGGTGGAGTCGTGCTCCTCGTGGCCGCGCGGCGCGTCCAGCGAGGGGCGCTGCGACTGCTCGCTGCCCCAGCTGGTGGTCTGCGGGCGCTGCTGCTGCGGGTTGCCACCGGGCAGCTCGGCGCGCGGTCCGCCGGGCGGCGGGAGCTGCCGGCCGCGGTCGGGGGCGCCGCCCTGCTGGAAGGCGTTCTGGGCGCGGCCGCTGAAGCCGTTCTGGCCCCCCTGGCCGGACCTGACGCCCTGGCCGGCCTCGCTGTTCGGACCGGCCGGAGTGCCGGGACGGTCCGTACGGCCATGACCCGGGCCCTGGCCGCCCTGACCCTGGCCGCCCTGACCCTGGCCGCCCTGGCCCTGGGCCGGAGCGCCGAAGGCGTTCTGGCCGAAGACACTCGGCTGGCCCGAGCCCTGACGCTGCGGGTCCTGCGGTCCGCCCTGGGTGTCACGGGCCGGCAGTGCGGCGCGCGGGCTCGCACCCGCGCCGACCTGGCCGCGCGGCGCACCCGCGCCGAGCCGGCCGGGAGCCGATGAGCCGCCGGGGCCCGTGCTCAGACCGGGACGGTCGCCACCGGGCGTACCGGGACCGCCGGTCAACTGGCCGCCGGGAGCGCCGGGCGCCTGGCCCACGCCGCCCTGGCCACCGGGACCGACACCCGCGCCGGGCCTGCCGACCGGGCTCTTCTTGCCGCCGTGGGCGACATCGACCGGCAGCATGACCAGCGCGGTCGTACCGCCGGAGTCGGAGGGGCGCAGCTGGATCCGGATGCCGTGCCGCAGGGACAGCCGGCCGACCACGAACAGACCCATGCGGCGCGAGACCGAGACATCCACGGTGGGCGGCGAGGCGAGCCGCTCGTTGATCGCGGCGAGGTCCTCGGGGGAGAGGCCGATACCGGTGTCGTGGATCTCGACGAGGACGCGTCCGTCGGGCAGCGCGTGACCGGTGACGCGGACCTTCGTCTGCGGCGAGGAGAACGAGGTCGCGTTCTCCAGCAGCTCGGCGAGCAGGTGCACCAGGTCGTTGACGACGCGTCCGGCGACCTCGGTGCCGGGCACCGAGGAGAGTTCGATGCGCTCGTACTGCTCCACCTCGGAGGCGGCGGCGCGGAGCACGTCGACCAGCGGGACCGGCCGGGTCCACCGTCGGCCCGGCTCCTCACCCGCGAGGACCAGGAGGTTCTCGCCGTTACGGCGCATACGGGTCGCGAGGTGGTCGAGCTTGAAGAGCGAGGACAGCTGGTCCGGGTCGGCCTCACGGGACTCGAGCTCGGAGATCAGGGACAGCTGACGCTGGATGAGGCCCTGGCTGCGGCGCGAGAGGTTGGTGAACATCGCGTTGACGTTGCCCCGGAGGAGCGCCTGCTCCGCGGCGAGGCGGACCGCCTCACGGTGCACGTCGTCGAAGGCCGTGGCGACCTGTCCGATCTCGTCCCGGGAGTGCACACCGACCGACTCGACGGAGGTGTCGACGTCCTGCGGGTCCGACTCCGAGAGCTGCTTGACCAGTTCGGGCAGCCGTTCCTGGGCGACCTTGGTCGCCGTGTCCTGCAGCCGGCGCAGCGAGCGGATCATGGAGCGGGCGACCACGAAGGCGCCGACGAGCGAGACGCCGAGGACGACGAGGATCAGCGCACCGTTGATGAGCGCGTCGCGCTGCGACTGCTCACGCAGCTCACGGGCCTTGCCCTCCATCTCGCCCAGCAGCGTGGCCTCGATGGTCTTCATCGCGTTGATCCGGATGGTCGACTGGTCGGTCCAGTCCAGATACGAGCGGTTGGGCTGCCTCCGCAGCTCCCCGGCGGTGCCCAGCACGCGGTCCGCGTACTTCTCCGCCGCCTGGATCTCCGAGTTGCCCTGGCCGTTGAGCGGGGCCATCAGCTCTTCGGCGTCGCCGCCGATGGACTCGTACAGCCAGCTGAAGGAGGTGAGGGCGTTCTTCTCCTTGGTCGCCGCGGCCAGACCGTAGAGACGGTCGTTCTCGGTGAGCGTGCCCTTTTTCTTCGGGTCGGCCGGCAGCGAGGCGGCGATGACCGCCCGCTGGATGGAGGCGTACTCCTTGGCGGACGAGAACGCGGCCAGCGCACGGGTCCGCTTGATCATGTCCGGGTTGCTGGTCGCCTGCGCCATGTCCTGCGAGAGGCTCAGCAGCGAGTCGATCAGTCCGCTGTACGCGTCGACCGTCAGGGAGTCCGAGTCCGAGCCGGAGGTGTAGGCGCCCTGGCGGATCTCGTTGATCTTGTTGACCTGGGTGGCGATCTGGCTGACGTTGGTGCGGATGCTCTCCAGCGCCTGGTCGCCGTCGGTGTTGCCGATGTCCCGGGTGGCGTTGAGGAAGGCCTTCTTCGCCCGGTCCGTCTTCGTGCGGCGGTCCTGGACCTTGAAGTCCTTGGAGTCCCCGCCGTTGGTGAGCGGACCGGCGGAGTCGTCACGCTCCGCCTGGAGCGCGGCGGCGAGGCTGGTCGCCTCCTTGGTCATCTTCGTCAGCAGCTGCATGTGCTCCAGCTGCTGCATGTCGTTCAACGACTCGTTGATCCTGAGGCCGCCCAGCGTGGTGGCCGCGACCACCGGCAGGGTGAGCAGAGCCACCAGGCGGGTACTGATGCGCCAGTTGCGCAGGGCTATGCGTGAGCCCGCGTCCGCCGGCCCCGTGGCGTTCGGCGTGCCCGAAGGCCCGTCGCCGCCCGGCGCCGTCCCCGGGTGCCCGCCTCGGCCGCCGGTCTCGCCGGAAGGTGCCGGACCCGGGTTCTGGGTGTGCTGGGGCGAGGAGCCGCGGTCGGTTCCGCCACGGGACTCCTGCTCCGCCGCAGCGCTGCTATCCCTCTTGAAACGTCCCTGCACTAGCGTCGCAACCTCTGGACCAGGCGTCCCCCCGCAACGGCGGGACGGTGTCGGCGTCGTGGGGCGCGAAAAACGCTCCCCATGGTGGTCGTGAGTGACCGGCGCTTGCTCCCCTTCCCCGCCGCCACTCGGCGCTGCGTTGCGCCCCTGCGCGCCGGTTTGAAACCCGCGGCGGTGGGGGGAATTCCAGCACAGTGCAGGATCTCCAACAAGGGCCGAGGGCCGGGGTGTGACCTGTATGACACGGTGTGAGCGGGGAGTCACCAGCCGTAGAAAATGTTCACGGATGAAACGGGCTTTTACGGGCGAGTCACTTACGGGTGGGGGGTGTCCCAGTCCTGATGATCAGCAGCGGAATGGAACGTTCAGTAGGGCAATGTCCGTTTTCGTGACTACCCGTCGCTGTCCGTAATGGGGTAAATGCCTGTCGAGTCGTGAGCAAACTCACACGGAGATCGTCTATGGATCGCCGCGCGGGTGGGGAATCGGATGTTTAGCCTGACGCTTTACAGGGATGGCATATCCGACAACCGGCGCCCCGGCGCCCCTCATCCGACAGGGTCTGACACCACAGATGAAGACGACGATGATGTTCCGCAACACCGCCAACCCCCGGCGCACCACGCTGGCGCATCTGAAGGACGCCGAGAACCTGGTCCCCACGGAGCAGCCGGAACATGCCGTCGTCCTGCCGAACCGGACCGCCAATCCCCGCCGTACGACCCTGATGGACGCACCGGTCGCGCAGTAGGTTCCGGCCCGGCCCGGATTTTCTTGATCCACATCGTCCGCCCGCACTGTAATACGCGAGGCGGTCCCTTCACGCCGCGTTAGCCTGGAGCGTCAGTCTCCAGACCACACAGCAAGTGAGGGGCGACAGCATCCCGTGCGCATCGCCAGATTCTCCATCGACGGCAATGTCGCCTTCGGCGCGGTCGAGGGCGAAGGCAGCGGCGACCCCGCCGGCCTCGTCCTCGACGTCATCAAGGGCATTCCGTACGCCGACTTCGAGCTCTCCGGCACCAAGGTCCCGCTGAGCAAGGTCCGGCTGCTCCCGCCGGTGCTCCCCAACAAGGTCGTGGCCATCGGCCGCAACTACGCGGAGCACGCGGCGGAGATGGGCAACGAGATCCCCGAGGTGCCGGTCGCCTTCTTCAAGCCCACCACCTCGGTGATCGGCTCCGGAGACGCGATCGAGTACCCCTCCTTCTCGAACGAGGTCCACTACGAGGCGGAACTGGCCGTCGTCATCGGCCGGATGTGCCGCGAGGTCCCTCGGGAGCGCGTCAAGGACGTCATCTTCGGCTACACCTGCGCCAATGACGTCACCGCGCGCGACGCCCAGCAGCGCGAGAAGCAGTGGGCCCGCGCCAAGGGCTTCGACACCTCGTGCCCCCTCGGCCCCTGGGTGGAGACCGACCTCGACCCCGCCGACCTCACCATCCAGTGCACGGTCAACGGCGAACAGCGCCAACTCGGCCGTACGAGCGAGATGGTCCGCTCCGTCGAGGACCTCATCGTGCACATCACCGAGGCCATGACCCTGCTCCCGGGCGACGTCATCCTCACGGGCACCCCCGCCGGGGTCGGCCCCCTCAGCGTCGGCGACGAGGTCGCCGTCACCATCGAAGGCATCGGCACTCTCACCAACAGGGTGATCAAGCGTGGCTAGCGCACACAGCGGTACAGGCAAGCACGTACGCGTACGGTTCTGCCCCTCCCCGACCGGCAACCCCCATGTGGGTCTGGTCCGCACCGCCCTGTTCAACTGGGCGTTCGCCCGTCACCACGGCGGCACCATGGTCTTCCGTATCGAGGACACCGACGCGGCGCGCGACTCCGAGGAGTCGTACGGGCAGCTGCTCGACGCGATGCGCTGGCTGGGGTTCGACTGGGACGAGGGCCCCGAGATCGGCGGCCCGCACGCGCCGTACCGCCAGTCGCAGCGGATGGACATCTACCGCGACACCGCCGAGAAGCTGCTCGCCGCCGGTCACGCGTACCACTGCTACTGCACCACCGAGGAGCTGGACGCCCGCCGCGAGGCCGCCCGCGCCGCGGGCCGGCCCTCCGGCTACGACGGCCACTGCCGCGACCTGACCGCGGAGCAGAAGGCGGCGTACGAGGCCGAGGGCCGCACCTTCATCGTCCGCTTCCGGATGCCCGACGAGCCGATCACCTTCACCGACCTGGTCCGCGGCGAACTGACCTTCACCCCGGAGAACGTCCCGGACTACGGCATCGTCCGCGCCAACGGCGCCCCGCTCTACACGCTCGTCAACCCGGTCGACGACGCGCTGATGGAGATCACGCACGTCCTGCGCGGCGAGGACCTGCTCTCCTCCACCCCGCGTCAGGTCGCGCTCTACAAGGCGCTGATCGAGCTGGGCATCGCCAAGGACATCCCGGCGTTCGGGCATCTCCCGTACGTCATGGGCGAGGGCAACAAGAAGCTCTCGAAGCGCGACCCGCAGGCATCCCTCAACCTCTACCGTGAGCGCGGGTTCCTGCCCGAGGGGCTGCTCAACTACCTCTCGCTGCTCGGCTGGTCCCTCTCCGCGGACCGCGATCTCTTCTCGATGGAGGAGATGGTCGCCGCGTTCGACGTCGCGGACGTCAACGCCAATCCGGCGCGCTTCGACCTGAAGAAGGCCGAGGCGATCAACGCGGACCACATCCGGCAGCTGGACGAGAAGGCGTTCATCGACGCCTGCGGCCCCTGGCTGAAGGCCCCGCACGCGCCGTGGCCGGCGGAGTCCTTCGACGCGGCCGCCTTCGAGACGCTGGCCCCGCTGGCCCAGACCCGGCTCACCGTCCTCTCGGACATCACGGCCAACGTCGACTTCCTCTTCCTCGACGAGCCGGCCCAGGACGAGGCGTCCTGGGCCAAGGCCATGAAGCCGGGCGCGGACGCGCTGCTGGCCACCGCCCGTACGAAGATCGCCGAGGCGGAGTGGAACACCGAGGCGCTGAAGAACGCGGTCCTCGCGGCCGGTGAGGAGCACGGGCTCAAGCTGGGCAAGGCCCAGGCCCCGGTCCGGGTCGCCGTCACGGGCCGCACGGTGGGTCTGCCGCTCTTCGAGTCCCTGGAGATCCTGGGCCGCGAGCGCACGCTGTCCCGTATCGACGCGGCCCTGGCGAAGCTGACGGCCTGAGGCAGGCTCAGGGAGGGCGGGCCGCGCCGGGAAGGCCCGCCCTCCCGGGCCGCCCGCGCCGCGCCCCGACCGCGTTGATACTCGTTTTGGAGCGCTGTCCACCTTCGGGTAATGTTCTTCCTGCGCCGCCCGAGAGGGCCGAAAGGTCCGGCAAGGTAGCGCAAACCAAACAAACCCCCACGTGTGGGGGTTGAGTTTTGGTGGGCTATGGTGTAATTGGCAGCACGACGGTTTCTGGTTCCGTTAGTCTAGGTTCGAGTCCTGGTAGCCCAGCGCAGACGCTTTTCTGCAATGCCCCCGTTGTGTAGCGGCCTAGCACGCTGCCCTCTCACGGCAGTAGCGCCGGTTCGAATCCGGTCGGGGGTACAGATCCTTCTCTCCGATGCTTTCGGGTCGCACCCGGACGCGTCGATGCAGGATCGCTAGGGCCCCCGTTGTGTAGCGGCCTAGCACGCTGCCCTCTCACGGCAGTAGCGCCGGTTCGAATCCGGTCGGGGGTACGTGCAGTAATCACCATGGGCTATGGTGTAATTGGCAACACGACGGTTTCTGGTTCCGTTGTTCTAGGTTCGAGTCCTGGTAGCCCAGCTGGACTTTGGTCCATGCCCCCGTTGTGTAGCGGCCTAGCACGCTGCCCTCTCACGGCAGTAGCGCCGGTTCGAATCCGGTCGGGGGTACAGAACGAGAAGGCCCTCCGCAGCGCGGAGGGCCTTCTCGCGTTTCGTCGTCAACCGCCATTGCCGGAGCGCCTGTTGGGTCCGGCCCGGCCGCTGCGGCGTCGAAGCGGCCGGGCCGGGACACACGGAAGAGGCCGGCCGGGCGGGGTTGACCGTACGTGAACGAACGGGTGGGGTGGGTGACGGCGCTCAGCCGGTACGGCGCAGGGCCTCGCTCAGCCGTCCCGCCGCGTCGATCACGGCCTGCGCGTGCATACGGCCGGGATGCCGGGTGAGCCGCTCGATCGGCCCGGATACCGAGACCGCGGCGACCACGCGGTTCGAGGGGCCGCGCACCGGCGCGGAGACCGACGCCACGCCCGGCTCACGCTCGCCGATCGACTGGGCCCAGCCCCTGCGCCGTACGCCCGAGAGCGCCGTCGCCGTGAACCGTGCCCCCTGCAGACCGCGGTGCAGCCGCTCCGGCTCCTCCCAGGCCATCAGGATCTGGGCCGAGGAGCCGGCCTTCATGGTGAGGGTGGAGCCGACCGGGACCGTGTCCCGCAGACCCGAGAGCCGCTCCGCCGCCGCCACGCATATCCGCATGTCGCCCTGGCGGCGGTAGAGCTGGGCGCTCTCACCGGTCATGTCCCGCAGGTGGGTGAGTACGGGTCCGGCCGTGGCCAGCAGGCGGTCCTCGCCGGCCGCGGCGGCCAGCTCGGCCAGCCGCGGGCCGAGAATGAACCGGCCCTGCATGTCCCTCGCCACCATCCGGTGGTGTTCCAGAGCCACGGCCAGCCGGTGTGCCGTGGGTCGTGCGAGCCCGGTCGCCGCGACCAGCCCGGCGAGGGTGGCCGGACCGGACTCCAGGGCGCTCAGTACGAGAGCAGCCTTGTCGAGAACGCCGACGCCGCTAGAGTTGTCCATGAAACGATACTCGCGTCTCACTCTGTGAAACGCAAGTTCAATTTCCCAGGGAACTTGCCACCCTGTATGTACGGGCCCGCGGACCATCGGGTCCTCAGCCGATGTCCGGCAGGTGGGGGACGGACGTGGGCCCCCATATCTCTAGGAGCGCCGGCCGCACGAGGCCGGCCGGAGGGAACGCGATGGGTAGGACACTCGCGGAGAAGGTCTGGGACGATCATGTCGTCCGGCGCGCAGAGGGCGAGCCCGACCTCCTCTTCATCGATCTGCACCTGCTGCACGAGGTGACCAGCCCCCAGGCATTCGACGGCCTCCGTATGAGCGGACGGCAGGTCCGGCGGCTCGACCTCACCATCGCGACCGAGGACCACAACACCCCGACCCTAGACATCGACAAGCCCATCGCCGACCCGGTCTCCCGTGTCCAGTTGGAGACGCTCCGTAAGAACTGCGCCGACTTCGGCGTCCGGCTGCACCCGCTGGGCGATGTCGAGCAGGGCGTCGTCCATGTCGTGGGCCCGCAGCTGGGGCTGACCCAGCCCGGCACCACCGTGGTCTGCGGCGACAGCCACACCTCCACCCACGGCGCCTTCGGCGCGCTGGCGTTCGGCATCGGCACCAGCCAGGTCGAGCATGTCCTGGCCACCCAGACCCTGCCGCTGGCCCGCCCCAGGACCATGGCCATCACGGTCGAGGGCGAACTGCCCGACAGCGTCACCGCCAAGGACCTGATCCTGGCCATCATCGCCAGGATCGGCACCGGCGGCGGCCAGGGCTACATCCTCGAATACCGGGGCTCGGCCATCGAGAAGCTCTCGATGGAGGCCCGGATGACCATCTGCAACATGTCGATCGAGGCCGGCGCCAGGGCGGGCATGATCGCTCCGGACGAGACCACCTTCGCCTATCTGAAGGGCCGCGACCACGCCCCCGAGGGCGCGGACTGGGACGCGGCGCTCACGTACTGGCGGACGCTGCGCACCGACGACGACGCGGTCTTCGACGCCGAGGTCTTCATCGACGCCGCCGAACTGGCCCCGTTCGTCACCTGGGGCACCAACCCCGGCCAGGGCGCCCCGCTCTCCGCACACGTCCCCGACCCGGCTTCGTACGAGGACGCCTCGGAGCGCCACGCCGCCGAAAAGGCCCTGGAATACATGGGGTTGACCGCCGGGCAGGCGCTGCGTGACATCAAGGTCGACACCGTCTTCGTAGGCTCCTGCACCAACGGCCGTATCGAGGACCTGCGCTCGGCGGCCTCGATCCTGGACGGCCGCAAAGTCGCCGACGGACTGCGGATGCTGGTGGTCCCCGGCTCGGTACGGGTCGCGCTCCAGGCCGTGGCAGAGGGCCTGGACAAGGTCTTCACCGCCGCCGGAGCCGAATGGCGGCACGCGGGCTGTTCGATGTGCCTGGGCATGAACCCCGACCAACTCGCGCCCGGCGAGCGCTCCGCGTCCACCTCCAACCGCAACTTCGAGGGCAGGCAGGGCAAGGGCGGCCGCACGCATCTGGTCTCTCCCCAGGTCGCCGCCGCCACCGCCGTGCTGGGCCATCTGGCCTCGCCCGCCGATCTGTCCGACGCCGACGCCGCCCGTACGCCCGCTGGAGCGCGATAACCATGGAAGCCTTCACCACGCACACCGGCCGGGCCGTACCGCTGCGCCGCAGCAACGTCGACACCGACCAGATCATCCCGGCGCACTGGCTCAAGAAGGTCACCCGCGACGGCTTCGAGGACGGGCTCTTCGAGGCCTGGCGCAAGGACCCCGCGTTCGTCCTCAACCAGCCCGAGTACGCGGGGGCCACGGTGCTGGTCGCCGGCCCCGACTTCGGTACGGGATCCTCCCGCGAACACGCCGTCTGGGCGCTGCAGAACTACGGTTTCAAGGCCGTCATCTCCTCCCGGTTCGCCGACATCTTCCGTGGCAACTCGCTCAAGAACGGTCTGCTGACCGTGGTTCTGGAGCAGCCGGTCGTGGACGCCCTGTGGGAGATCGTGGAGAGCGACCCCACGGCCGAGATCGCCGTGGACCTGGAGCAGCGCCAGGTCCGGGCGGCCGCCGCCGACGGGGCGGAGCTGACGGCCGATTTCGAGCTGGACGAGAACGCCCGCTGGCGGTTGCTGAACGGCCTTGACGACATCAGCCTCACCCTTCAGAACGAAGCGGACATCGCCACCTACGAGGCGGCCAGGCCCTCCTTCAAACCGCGCACGATTACCGCCTGATCAGCGCTTTTCCCCTACTGCACCCCCTGCCGTCCGGCAGGGGGTGCAGTTGCTTGTTGAGACCCCGTCGGGCGACAACTCGCCCCAGATGGCACAATCGGTGCATGGAACGCGACAATCAACTCAAGCTCTACGGGTTGGTCGCCGAACAACTGAAAGAAGCGCACACACGGGTGCGTGGACTGCAAGTCCCGGAGGGCGTACGGATGGCGCTCTCCCGGAAGCTGCTGGTCATCACGGCCGCGGCGAAACACGATCTCCCGGGCGCGGCAAGGCGTCTGGAGCGCTTGATGAAGGACCTCGACGAGGGACGTTTTCCCGAAGATGACTGACCTCGGCGGAACTCCGCCAGGTCGACTTCGTTGCGGCACTAGGGTGATTAGCCCGTTTCGTGTTTGATTTGCGGTATATATCTGCCTAACGTGCGAAAAAGCTTGAACACTTTCGTTCTGGCAATGTCTCCGAAGGGGAAGACGTGAACAAGGCGCAGCTCGTAGAAGCGATTGCGGACAAGGTCGGCGGCCGCCAGCAGGCCGCGGACGCGGTCGACGCGGTACTCGACGCGCTCGTCCGCGCGGTGGTCGCGGGCGACCGGGTCTCGGTCACCGGCTTCGGTTCGTTCGAGAAGGTCGACCGTCCGGCCCGTTACGCCCGCAACCCGCAGACGGGTGAGCGCGTGCGGGTCAAGAAGACCTCGGTGCCGCGCTTCCGCGCGGGTCAGGGCTTCAAGGACCTGGTCAGCGGCTCGAAGAAGCTCCCCAAGAACGATGTGGCCGTCAAGAAGGCCCCCAAGGGAAGCCTTTCGGGCGGAGCTTCCACGCGTACGACCGCCAAGGCCGCGGCCAAGAAGGCCACCGCCAAGAAGGCCACGTCGGCGCGGAAGACCGCGGTCAAGAAGACCGCGGCTGTGAAGACCGTGGCGAAGAAGACCAGCGCCACGGCGAAGAAGACCACGGCGAAGAAGACCACGCCGGCGAAGAAGACCGCCAAGAAGGCCACCGCCACGGCCAAGAAGACCGCCGCCAAGAAGACCGCTCCGGCCAAGAAGGCCACCGCCAAGAAGGCGCCCGCGAAGAAGGCCACCGCGCGCTCCACCACCGCGAAGAAGACCATCACGAGGAACTAGTGCCCCTCCAGGAAACGTTTGCCTCGACGGGCGAACATTCCCGGTCGCGGCACTGGTAAGAGGCAGAGGGCCACACGCGCCGGGCCGGGCTCCCCGAGGGGAGCCCGGCCCGCGGCGTTGTACGGGACGCCGTGGCGCGCTCGGCGGGCCCGGCGCGCTCAGAAGGTGTAGAGCGTCACCAGCGTGATCCTGCGGGACGGGCCCTCGCCCTCGGTCTCGACGCGCACCCGCTGGCCGGGCCTGAGCAGCCGCAGCCCGCCGGCGTCGAAGGCCGCGGCGTCGAACTCCACCGGGGTGCCGTCGTCCAGCAGCACACTCCCGCTGCGGGTTTCGGATTCGTATGTGTACGCGGTCGCCTGCATGGCGGCAGCGTATCGGTCGTGCCGTCCCCCTCAGTGCCCCGGCTGCGGCGCCGGCTGCGCCCCCCGCGCCGCGTACCGCAGGGCCGTGTGCGGGCCCAGACCCAGCGCCACGGCCACCAGCAGATCGTCGCCCGTGTCGACGTCCCGCCGTACGGAATCCACCCCGGTCAGCAGAATTTCCACCGCGCCCGAGGACAAATGCCGGTCCCTGGACGGACCGCCGAAAGCCGGATTCAATTCCGCGCCCGGTGCGGCCGCCAGCAATGTCGTACCGAATCCGGCGGCGTCCGCGAGAAAAGCACGCGGAAATTCCGCCGCGGCATCCAGTACCCGGGCCAGCTCACCGGGGCGCAGCGCGGGCAGATCGGCGTTGACCGTGGCCACCGCGGCCCGCGGCCTGACCGCCCTGACCGCCCGCGCCCCATGCGCCAGCGCGGCGTTGAGACCGCCCGCCGGGGTGTCCGGCACGATGCGCGCCCCCAGCGAGGCCAGTTCCGCCGCCGCCGTCGGGTCGTCCGTGACGACCGACACATCCCGTACGACGGCGCAGGCCAGCGCCGCGGCCACGGTGTCCTGCGCGAAGGCGAGGGCCAGCCGCGGACGCAGCGCGTCCGCCGTCGTCCCGGCGAGCCTGCTCTTGGCCAGCCGCAGCGGTTTGAGCGGGACGACCAGGGACCAGCGAGCGGTCGGGTCGGTGTTCGTGGCGAACTCTCCGTCCATGTGTATCGGCCCTCTATTGTGGCCCGGCGCCGTCACGGCCCACAGCCCCGCTCCAGGGGGCGGGGCGTACGGTGTTCTCGACAGTGCAGGGGCCCGGGGCCACACTTGACCCCCGGCAGCCGGGCAGTGAGCCGGGCGCGAAGAGGAAGGTGTACGAGTGTCCCGCCGCAGAATCGGCTTCTGGTACCGCCTGGCGGCGGTCATCGCAAAACCGCCGCTGGTCATTCTGTTCAAGCGGGACTGGCAGGGTCTGGAGCACGTTCCTGCCGACGGCGGATTCATCACCGCGGTCAACCACAACTCCTATCTGGATCCTCTCTCCTACGCTCACTTCCAGTACAACACCGGACGCGTCCCGCGATTCCTGGCAAAGGCCGGGCTCTTCAAGGGTTCCTTTGTCGGCATGATGCTCCGCGGCACCGGACAGATTCCCGTCTACCGCGAGACCACCAACGCGCTGGACGCGTTCCGGGCCGCCGTCGACGCCGTCGAGCGCGGCGAATGCGTCGCCTTCTACCCGGAAGGCACCCTCACCCGCGACCCCGACATGTGGCCGATGGCCGGCAAGACCGGCGCGGCGCGCGTCGCGCTGCTCACCAAGGCCCCGGTCATTCCCGTCGCGCAGTGGGGCGCCAATCTGGCGATGCCGCCGTACGCGACGGAGCACCGCTTCCAGTTCTTCCCCCGCAAGACGCTGCGGGTGCTGGCCGGACCGCCGGTCGATCTCTCCCGGTTCGAGGGCCAGGAGCCCACCCCTGAATTGCTGCGCGAGGCGACCGAGGTGATCATGGCCGCTATCACGGAGCTGCTCTCCGAGGTACGCGGAGAGCCGGTGCCCACGGCCCCGTACGACCATCGTGATGCCAGGGCGGAACAGCGGCGCAAGGCCGCGGAAGAGGGGTCCAAGTGACGCGGGTAGCCGTATTCGGAGCGGGTTCGTGGGGAACGGCGTTCGCCATGATTCTCGCCGACGCGGGCTGCGAGGTGACGATCTGGGGCCGTCGCCGGGAAGTCGCCGAGACCATCAACACCACCCGTACCAACCCCGACTATCTGCCGGGCTTCGAACTGCCCGCCGGCGTACGGGCCACGACCGACCCGGCGGAGGCCGCCCGTGGCGCGGAGTTCACCGTGCTCACCGTGCCCTCGCAGACCCTGCGCGGCAATCTCGCCGAGTGGGCGCCCCTGCTGCCCGCCGACACCGTGCTCGTCTCGCTGATGAAGGGCGTCGAACTCGGCACCGCCAAGCTGATGAGCGAGGTGATCGAAGAGGTCGCCAAGGCACCGGCCGACCGGGTCGCCGTGATCACCGGGCCCAATCTCGCCAAGGAGATCGCCGGCCGTATGCCGGCCGCGGCCGTGGTCGCCTGCCGGGACGAGGCGGTCGCCCAGCGGCTCCAGTCCGCCTGCCACACCCCGTACTTCCGCCCGTACACCAACACCGATGTCGTCGGCTGCGAACTCGGCGGAGCGGTCAAGAACGTGATCGGTCTCGCCGTCGGGATCGCCGACGGCATGGGCCTCGGCGACAACACCAAAGCCTCCCTGATGACCCGCGGCCTCGCCGAGACCACCCGGCTCGGACTGGCCATGGGCGCCGACCCGCACACCTTCTCCGGCCTCGCCGGCATGGGCGACCTGATCGCCACCTGCTCCTCGCCGCTCTCCCGCAACCACACCTTCGGCACCAACCTCGGCCGCGGGATGACGCTCCAGGAGACCATCGCGGTCACCAAGCAGACCGCGGAGGGCGTCAAGTCCTGCGAGTCCGTTCTCGATCTGTCCCGGCGCCACGCCGTCGACATGCCGATCACGGAAACGGTCGTGGACATCGTTCACAACGGTAAGCCGCCGCTCGTCGCGCTGAAGGAGCTGATGTCCCGCAGCGCCAAGCCCGAGCGCCGCTGACTCGGGCGCTACCACCAGGTACTCTCATCGCGATATGAGCAGCGAGAACCCCTCCCAGAGCCCTGAGCAGCAGCTCCGCAAGCCGCGCGTGGCCGTCGTCTTCGGCGGCCGTAGCTCCGAGCACGCCATTTCGGTGGTCACGGCCGGCGCTGTCCTGCGGTCCATCGACCGTACGAAGTACGACGTCCTGCCCATCGGCATCACCACGGACGGCCGCTGGGCGCTGACCGCGGACGACCCGGAGCGGATGGCCATCGCCGACCGCACCCTGCCGAGCGTCGAGCAGATCGCCGAGTCCACCGACGGCGGCGTCGTCCTCTCCGTCGACCCGGGCAACCGCGAGGTCGTCTACAGCGAGCCCGGCTCCGTGCCCAAGGCGCTGGGCGAGGTCGATGTCGTCTTCCCCGTGCTGCACGGTCCCTACGGTGAGGACGGCACCCTGCAGGGCCTGCTGGAACTCTCCGGTGTCCCGTACGTCGGCGCCGGGGTCCTCGCCTCGGCCGTCGGCCAGGACAAGGAGTACATGAAGCGGGTGTTCATCTCGTTCGGGCTGCCCGTCGGCCCGTATGTGGTGATCCGGCCCCGCGAATGGGAGCAGGGCCCCGAGGGCGCCAAGGGCGCGGCCGCCCGCAAGAAGATCGTGGACTTCGCCGCCGAGCACGGCTGGCCGCTCTTCGTGAAGCCCGCCCGTGGCGGCTCCTCCATGGGCATCACCAAGGTCGACGATCTCTCGGGAATCGACGAGGCTATCGCCGAGGCGCGGCGCCACGACCCCAAGATCCTGGTGGAGTCGCTGCTGCGCGGCCGCGAGATCGAATGCGGTGTGCTGGAGTTCGAGGACGGGCCGCGGGCCAGCGTGCCCGCCGAGATCCCGCCCGTCACGGCCCACGACTTCTACGACTTCGAGGCCAAGTACATCGACTCGGCCACCGGTCTGGTGCCCGCGCCGCTCACCGAGGAGCAGACCGCCGAGGTACGCCGGCTCGCCGTCGAGGCGTTCGAGGCCGCGTCCTGCGAGGGCCTGGTCCGCGCGGACTTCTTCCTCACCGAGGACGGCGAGTTCGTCATCAACGAGATCAACACGATGCCGGGCTTCACCCCGATCTCCATGTATCCGCGGATGTGGCAGGAGACCGGCGTCAGCTACCCGGAACTGGTCGACCTGCTGATCCAGGCGGCGCTGCGCCGCCCGACCGGTCTGCGCTGACCCCCGGCCACGGGCCGGCCGCACCGGCCGGCCCGTCCCGCGCTACAGGCTCGACGGAATCGTCTTCTTGACCGGCGCTGCCAGCTGCGCGAGCGGAGTGGAGTCATGGGCGAACCGCGTGCCCAGGGTGACCTCCACATAGGTCGCGCGGTACGTGGTGGTGAAGCGGGGACCGGAGTCTCGTTCCTCCAGCATCCAGTTGACGCCGTCGGCCTCCACCGCGTCCGCCTGGGCGTCGCCCATCCTCTCGGGCCGCGGAACGCCGCAGCGCAGTACGATCGCGGCGTCACCCCACCCGGCGGTGAGTTCGGAACGCGGCTCGGGATCTTCCCGGTCGAGGTACGCGACGGTCTTCGGCAGTTCCTTGTGCAGCGCGCGGCAGAGCGCCGCTTCCCGCTCGGGGGGACGGGGAACCGCGACCGATGCCGACGCGTCCGTCGAGGAACAGCCGGCCACCGCTGCCAGCAGAATCACGGCGGGCAGGCAGACGAGCGGGCGGCCGGATAGCCTGCGCCGGGAGGGCGGGCGGCGGGACAGGGTCATCGGCCAAGCGTAGACGGGGGCTTGAACCGGCCCGCACGTGGAGGTCCGGAGAGGGGCTGGGGCGGCGGTGCGCGCGGCGCGACGCGGAGGATCGGGGCATGCCGGAGCCATGGTGAGTGACGACAGAGCGGCAAGGTGCGAGCACCGGTCCGGCGACGCCACCCCCCATGCGCCGGCCGATCTACAAGTGCACGATGGGGCAGGTCAGGGTGCGGGTGATGCCGTCCACCTGCTGGACTTTGGCGACCACCATGCGACCCAGCTCATCGACCGTGTCCGCCTGTGCGCGCACGATTACATCGTAAGGACCGGTGACGTCCTCGGCCTGGATCACTCCCGGAATCTTGGCGATGGTCTCGGCGACGGTTGTCGCCTTGCCCACCTCGGTCTGAATAAGGATGTACGCCTGTACCACGGAACCTCCAGGGCGGCCACGAGGATCATGTGGGGAGAAGAGACGCCACGGTATCGCGTCGTCGCGGGCCGCGGGGAGACCCGGGCACCCGGTGGCGCCCGCAGTGGGGCTTACGGAAGACAGAAGTTGACGTATCTCTTGACGGTAGTGACAGCAGTGACGGCCCGCGACCGCAGGCGCGGCCCGGCGATGAGAGGGGAGTCTCGGTGAAGGGAACCGTGGGCGAGTTGGGGGAGTTCGGGCTCATCAGGGAGCTCACTTCCCGGCTCACCACCACCCCGGCGGTCCGGCTCGGGCCGGGCGACGACGCCGCGGTCGTGGCCGCGCCGGACCGCAGGGTCGTGGCGAGTACGGACCTCCTGCTGGAGGGGCGGCACTTCCGCCGTGACTGGTCGACGGCGTACGACGTGGGCCGCAAGGCGGCCGCGCAGAACCTCGCCGACATCGCGGCGATGGGCGCGGTCCCCACCGCGCTGCTGCTCGGCCTGGTCGTCCCGGCCGAACTCCCGGTCACCTGGCCCACCGAGCTGATGGACGGCATCCGCGACGAGTGCCAGGTCGCGGGCGCGGCCGTGGTCGGCGGCGATGTCGTGCGCGGTGACACCATCACGATCGCCATCACGGCGCTCGGTGATCTGCGCAACCACGAGCCGGTGACCCGGTCCGGTGCCCAGCCGGGCGATGTCATCGCCTACACCGGCTGGTTGGGCTGGTCGGCCGCCGGGCACGCGGTGCTCTCGCGCGGCTTCCGCTCACCCCGCGCCTTTGTGGAGGCGCACCGCAGGCCGGAACCGCCCTACCACGCGGGCCCCGCCGCGGCCGGGCTCGGCGCCACCGCCATGACCGACGTCAGCGACGGACTCGTGGCCGACCTCGGGCACATCGCGGAGGCCAGCAAGGTCCGTATCGATCTGCGGTCCGGACTGATCGACATCCCCTCGCAGATGAACGACATCGGCCAGGCGGTCGGCATCGATCCGCTCCAGTGGGTGCTGACCGGGGGAGAGGACCACGCGATCGTCGCCACGTTCCCGGCGGACGTGAAGCTGCCGGCCCGCTGGAAGGTGATCGGCGAGGTCCTCAACCCGTCCGCGCTGCCGCAGGTGACGGTCGACGGGGCGCCCTGGACCAGCAAGGGCGGCTGGGACCACTTCGGGGACATCGAGGACGAGTAGATTCGGGTCCATGCCGACAGCCGTACGGGTGCCTGCCCGCGTCCTGACCGTCGCCGGATCGGACTCCGGTGGCGGGGCGGGCGTCCAGGCCGATCTGAAGACCATGCTGGCGTTCGGTGTGCACGGCATGAGCGTGCTCACCGCCGTCACGGCACAGAACTCCCTGGGCGTGCGGGGAGTCTGGGAACTGCCCGTGGCCGCGGTGCGGGCGCAGTACCGCAGTGTCGTCGACGACATCGGCGTCCAGGCCGTGAAGACCGGCATGCTCTCCTCCGCCGAACTGGTCTGCGCCGTCGCGGAGCTGCTCGCCGGGACCGACGCCCCCGTGGTCGTCGACCCGGTCGGTGTCTCCAAGCACGGCGATCCGCTGCTGGCCGCCGCCGCGCTGGACGGCGTACGGACGCGGCTGCTGCCGGCCGCGACCGTCGCCACCCCGAATCTGGACGAGGTGGCCCAGCTCACCGGTGTACGGGTGGAGGACGAGGCGGGCATGCGGCGCGCGGCCGGTGCCGTGCTCGAATTCGGGCCCCGCTGGGCGCTCATCAAGGGCGGGCATCTGCCGGGGGACGCGGTGGATCTGCTGACGGACGGCGCCGAGGAATACTGGCTGCGGGCCCCCCGCCACACCAACCGGCACACGCACGGGACGGGCTGCACCCTCGCGTCGGCCGTCGCCGCCGGTCTGGGAAACGGACAGGACGTGGTGGCGGCCGTGGTGGCCGCCAAGGAATATGTGACGGGCGCCATCGCCAACGGCTTCCCCCTGGGCGGCGGTATCGGCCCGGTGGACCACGCGTGGCGCTTCCGCTGACCTCTCATGACCGGTCACGGAACGGACGCGGGCACGGACCCGGGACGGACGCGGGCACGGCAAAAAGCCGGCCCACCGAGGTGGACCGGCTTTTCAAGGCAACCGCAGGGGCTGCGCTTACGACGCAGGCGTCAGCGCGAGACCTTGCCGGCCTTGATGCACGAGGTGCATACGTTGAGCCGCTTCGGCGTCCGACCGACCACGGCACGCACACGCTGGATGTTCGGGTTCCAGCGACGAGACGTACGGCGGTGCGAGTGCGAGATGCTGTTGCCGAAGCCCGGCCCCTTGCCACAGACGTCGCAGTTGGCAGCCACGGGTCACTCCAAAGACTTCAGATGCACGTACAGAGATATCCGGCGTGCCGGAATCAATGACTGATGCGGCGTTGCCGGGGGGAATGGCCCGACTTTCATCGGGCAACCGGAGCAGCATACAACCCCTGCTTCGGTACAACGAAACTACCATGGCGATTCCCGTCCCCGTCCCGCGCGGCTGTCCGCCCGCCCCCTCCGGGCCCGGGGGCTACCCTGCGTGCAGCCCGCTTCCGGGCCGCTCAAAGGAGGACCATCAGGTGCCGCAGACCCTCGACGCCGCAGCGGTGCGGAGCTGGTGCTCGCTGGCGCTGGAGGCCCTCGGCCGGGAGCGCGAGGAGATCGACGCGATCAACGTCTATCCGGTCGCGGACGGCGACACCGGCACCAATCTCTATCTGACCGTGGAGTCCGCGGTGCAGGCGGTCGAGGCGGTCTTCGCCGCGCACGAGACCGGTGCCTCCGTGCCCGCCCCCGCCGATGCCGTACGGGCCATGGCGCACGGCGCGCTGATCGGGGCCCGGGGGAACTCGGGGACGATCCTGGCGCAGCTGCTGCGCGGGATGGCCGAGGTGCTCGCGGCGCGGGCGCCCGGCGACGCGGACGCTCTCGCCCCGGCGCTGCGGCGGGCCGCCGAACTGGCCCGCGAGGCCGTCGCACATCCTGTCGAAGGAACGATCCTCACCGTGGCGGCCGCGGCGGCGGACGCGGCCCTCGCGGCGGAGCGTACGGCGGCCGGCGGAGCGGCCGTCGCACGCGCGGCGTACGCGGGCGCACGCGCCGCACTCGACGCCACCCCGGGCCAGCTGGCCGTGCTCCGGCGTGCGGGCGTCGTCGACGCGGGCGGGCGCGGGCTGCTCGCGGTCCTCGGAGCGCTGGTGCAGTCCCTCACGGGCGAGACGCCGGCCGCCTTCCCGACGGGCCACCGCCGGTACGAGGAGCCGTCGGCCGGGTCGCGCGCGACCGAGGGCGGTCCCGCGTTCGAGGTGATCTATCTGCTGGAGGCGGACGACAGCGCCGTGGCACGGCTGCGGGACCGGCTCGACGGTCTCGGCGACTCGCTGGTCGTCGTCGGCGGCGACGGGCTGTGGAACGTACACGTCCATGTGGACGACGCGGGAGCCGCCGTGGAGGCCGGTGTCGAGGCGGGGCGTCCGTACCGCATCCGGATCACCCACTTCGATGCCCCGGCCGCCGCCGCCGGTGCCTCCGCCGACGAGCGGCCACGGGAGCAGGTCCAGCGGGCCGTCGTCGCGGTGGTCCCCGGCGAAGGGCTCGCGGGACTGTGCGCCGAGGCCGGCGCGACGACCGTCCTCGCGCGCCCCGGGGAGCCGCCCGCCAGCGGCGAGCTGGTCGAGGCGATCCGGCGCGCGCACGCCCGCGAGGTGGTGCTCCTGCCGAACGACGCGACGCTGCGGCACACCGCGGCCGCCGCCGCCGAACAGGCGCGCAGCGAAGGGGTACGGGTCGCCCTCATCCCGACCCGGGCCGCCGTCCAGGGCATCGCCGCGCTCGCCGTGCACCAGCCGGACCGGCGCTTCGACGAGGACGTGGTGGCGATGACCTCCGCGGCCGGGGCCACCCGCTACGCCGAACTGGCCGTCGCCGAGCGGCAGTCCTGGACCATGGCGGGCATCTGCCAGGCCGGTGATGTGCTGGGGCTGATCGACGGGGATGTCGCGGTGATCGGCGCCGACCTCGCCGCCACCGCCGAGGCCGTGCTCGCCCGGATGCTGGCGGCCGGCGGCGAACTGGTGACGCTGGTGATCGGCGAGGATGTGCCGGACACCCTCGCCGAACGCCTGGAGATCTACGTACGGGACGGGCATCTGGCGGTCGACACCATGGTCTACCGGGGCGGCCGGCAGTCCGTGCCACTGCTCATCGGCGTCGAGTAGACGGCGCCGAGCCCCGTCCGCGGCACGGCTGCGACCTGCGAAGATCCGGGGGTGCGCGACGGGTGTCAGTGGTGTGGTGTGCAATGGATCGCGTGTCCGCGCTGGATGAACCTCTCAAGAAGACGCTCGGCCCCGCCACCGCGAAGGTGATGGCCGAACACCTCGACCTGCACACGGTCGGCGATCTGCTGCACCACTACCCGCGGCGGTACGAGGAGCGCGGCCAGCTGACCAAGCTGGCCGAACTGCCGCTGGACGAGGACGTGACCGTGGTCGCCCAGGTCGCCGACTCCCGGGTGCTGACGTTCAACCACGGCCGGGGCCAGCGCCTGGAGATCACCCTCACCGACGGCAGCGGCCGGCTCCAGCTGGTCTTCTTCGGCAGAGGAATCCACAAGCCGCACAAGGAACTGCCGCCGGGCAGCCGCGGGATGTTCGCCGGCAAGGTCTCCGTCTTCAACCGCAAGCTCCAGCTCGCGCACCCCACGTATGTGCCGCTGGGCACGGACAGCGGCGAGGACGCCGTGGACGCCTTCGCGGGCAAGCTGATCCCCATCTACCCCGCCTGCAAGGGGCTGGAGTCCTGGAAGATCACCAAGGCCGTCGACGCGGTCCTGCCCAGGGCCGCGGAAGCCGTCGACCCGCTGCCGCCCGCGCTGCGTGCGGGGCGCGGCTTCGGTTCGCTGCCCGAAGCGCTGCTCAAGGTCCACCGGCCCGAGACCAGGGCGGACATCGAGGACGCCCGGCAGCGCCTCAAGTGGGACGAGGCGTTCGTCCTCCAGGTCGCGCTCGCCCGGCGGCGGCACGCCGACGCCCAGCTTCCCGCCGTGCCACGCCGGCCGGTGGCGGGCGGGCTGCTCGACGCCTTCGACGCCAAGCTGCCGTTCACCCTCACCGACGGCCAGCAGAAGGTCACCGCCGAGATCTTCGCGGACCTCGCCACCGAACACCCCATGCACCGGCTGCTCCAGGGCGAGGTCGGCTCGGGCAAGACGCTCGTCGCGCTGCGGGCCATGCTGGCGGTCGTCGACGCGGGCGGCCAGGCCGCCATGCTGGCGCCCACCGAGGTCCTCGCCCAGCAGCACCACCGCTCGGTCACGGAGATGATGGGGGAGCTGGCCCAGGGCGGGATGCTCGGCGGCGCCGAGCACGCCACCAAGGTCGTCCTGCTCACCGGCTCCATGGGCGCGGCCGCGCGGCGGCGGGCGCTGCTCGATCTGGTCACCGGCGAGGCCGGGATCGTGATCGGCACCCATGCCCTGATCGAGGACAAGGTGCAGTTCCACGACCTCGGCCTGGTCGTCGTGGACGAGCAGCACCGCTTCGGGGTGGAGCAGCGCGACGCCCTGCGCTCCAAGGGCAAGCAGCCCCCGCATCTGCTGGTCATGACGGCCACGCCCATTCCCCGCACGGTCGCGATGACCGTCTTCGGCGACCTGGAGACCTCCGTCCTGGACCAGCTCCCCGCCGGGCGCTCGCCGATCGCCAGCCATGTGGTGCCGGCCCAGGACAAGCCCCACTTCCTCGCCCGCGCCTGGGAGCGGGTGCGCGAGGAGGTCGAGAAGGGCCATCAGGCGTATGTCGTCTGCCCGCGCATCGGGGACGACGAGGACGAGAAGGCGAAGAAGAAGCCGGCCGCGGAGGACGCCGAGAAGCGGCCGCCGCTCGCCGTCGTGGAGGTCGCCGAGCAGCTCACCGGGGGGCCGCTCCAGGGGCTGCGTATCGAGGTCCTGCACGGACGCATGCAGCCCGACGACAAGGACGCCGTGATGCGCCGCTTCGGCGCGGGCGAGGTGGATGTGCTCGTCGCGACCACGGTCATCGAAGTCGGGGTGAACGTGCCCAACGCCACCGCGATGGTGATCATGGACGCGGACCGGTTCGGCGTCTCCCAGCTGCACCAGCTGCGCGGCCGGGTCGGCCGCGGCTCCGCCCCCGGCCTCTGTCTGCTGGTCACCGACGCGCCGGAGGCGAGCCCCGCCAGGGCCAGGCTCGGCGCGGTCGCCGCCACCCTCGACGGCTTCGAGCTGTCCCGTATCGACCTCGAACAGCGCCGCGAGGGCGATGTCCTCGGCCAGGCCCAGTCCGGGGTGCGCTCCTCGCTGCGGATGCTCGCGGTCATCGAGGACGAGGAGGTCATCGCCGCCGCCCGCGAGGAGGCCGTCGCGGTCGTCGGCGAGGATCCCGGGCTCGCGGGCTACCCGGAGCTGCGGACGGCCCTGGACGCGCTGCTGGACACGGAACGCGAGCAGTACCTCGACAAGGGCTGACGCGCCCGAGGCCGCGGGGGCCCGGCCGGGGCGTACGCCATATCGTGGGTGGAGCACCCGACCCCCCGCCCACGAACCGAGGACCCGACACCCATGACCCGCGTGATCGCCGGCGCGGCCGGCGGACGCCGCCTCGCCGTCCCGCCCGGCAACGGCACCCGCCCCACCTCCGACCGCGCGCGCGAGGGCCTGTTCTCCAGCTGGGAGTCGATCCTCGGCACCCTGGACGGCATCCGGATCGCCGATCTGTACGCCGGCTCGGGCGCCGTCGGCCTGGAAGCGCTCTCCCGCGGCGCCGCGCACGCCCTGCTCGTCGAGGCCGACGCCCGCGCCGCCCGGATCGTCCGCGAGAACGTCCGGACGCTCGGTCTGCCCGGCGCCGAGGTCCGTACCGGCAAGGCGGAGCAGATCGTCACGGGTCAGGCCCCCGACACCCCGTACGACCTGGTGTTTCTCGACCCGCCGTACGCCGTAACCGATGACGATCTTCGGGAGATCCTGCTCACACTCCGCTCGCAGGGCTGGCTCAGCGGCGATGCCGTCGCCACCGTGGAACGCAGCACCAGGGGCGGCGAGTTCGGCTGGCCGGACGGCTTCGAACCACTGCGGTCCCGTCGCTACGGCGAGGGGACGCTTTGGTACGGTCGCGCCGCCTCTACGTGCGAAGACGCACCATGACCGGACCGGAGAGCGAGGGAATTCAGTTGCGCCGCGCCGTCTGTCCGGGGTCCTTCGACCCCATCACCAATGGACATCTCGACATCATCGCCCGCGCCTCCAAGCTGTACGACGTCGTACATGTCGCGGTGATGATCAATCAGTCCAAAAAGGGACTGTTCACGATCGAGGAGCGGATCGCGCTGATCCGCGAGGTCACCGCCGAATTCGGCAATGTCGAGGTCGAGTCCTTCCACGGCCTGCTCGTCGACTTCTGCAAGGAGCGCGACATCCCGGCCATCGTGAAGGGCCTGCGCGCCGTCAGCGACTTCGACTACGAGCTGCAGATGGCCCAGATGAACAACGGGCTCTCGGGCGTCGAGACCCTGTTCGTTCCCACCAACCCCACCTACAGCTTCCTCTCCTCCTCCCTGGTCAAAGAGGTCGCCACCTGGGGCGGAGACGTCTCCCACCTGCTGCCCCCGGCCGTCCACACGGCGCTCGTGGAGCGGCTCGGCGAGCGCTGAGGAACTGACTGCCCGTCATCCGGTGTCGGACGGGTTCGAACTGGCCGTACAGTCGTTGCGTCCGTCTCCAAACCAGCTGAGAGAGTGGCGAGCACACGGTGGACGTGCAGAAGAAGCTCGACGAGATCGTCGACACGGTGGGCAGCGCCCGCTCCATGCCCATGTCGGCGTCCTGCGTGGTGAACCGCGCCGAGCTGCTCGCGATGCTCGAAGAGGTACGGGAAGCGCTCCCGGGCTCGCTGGCGCAGGCCCAGGAGCTGATCGGCGGCCATCAGCAGCTGGCCGAGCAGGCCCGCCAGGAGGCGGAGCGCATCGTCCAGGCGGCGCACGCCCAGCGCTCCACGCTGACCTCCGACACCGCCATCGCCCGCCGGTCCCAGGAGGAGGCGGACCGCATCCTCGCCGAGGCCCGCAGGGACGCCGAGGAGATCCGCGCCGAGGCGGACGACTACGTCGACTCCAAGCTGGCCAACTTCGAGGTCGTCCTCACCAAGACCATCGGCTCCGTCGACCGGGGCCGCGAGAAGCTGCTCGGCCGCGGCCCGGGCCAGGACGAACAGGGATACGGCGCCGCCGAGGACGACGACGCCCCCGAGTACAGCGCCGACCCCGACACCCTGATCCGGCGGGCCGACGACTACGTCGACGCCAAGCTCGGTGCCTTCGAGGCGGTCCTCTCCAAGACGCTCGACGCGGTGGGCCGCGGCCGGCAGAAACTGCACGGCCGCACCACCTCGGACGAGCTGGGGGCGCACATGGCGGCCCAGGACGCGGCGGGCCCGCAGGGGCGCGGCAGCGACGCGGACTATCTGGCGGGCCTCGCCGAGACCCCGCGCGACGCCGCCCAGGTCCCCGTACCGGCGCAGCAGCAGCCCCAGGCGCCTCAGCCCCCGGCCACGGCGGCTCCGGCCCAGCAGCCGTACGCCGACCCCGCCTACCCGCAGAACCCGCAGCCCGCCACCGGCTACCCGGAGGCCGGGTACGCGGGTAGCGGATACCCGGATCCCGCGTACGCCGAGGCCGGCTACGCCGGATACCAGCAGCAGGACGCGTACGGCTATCAGCAGCAGGACCCGTACGCGTACCAGCAGCAGGGCTACGGGCAGGACCAGAACCAGGGCTACGCCGCGACCTACGACTGGCAGCAGCAGCCCGGGGCCCAGCCCCAGCAGCAGGCGCTGCCCCCGGCCCCCGACCCGCAGAGCGCCCTCGACGAGACCAGCCTCTTCGACACCAGCATGATCGACCTCGATCAGCTGCGCCGGTACGAGCAGGGGCGCTGACCGACACAGGCAGGCCGCCGGGGAGGACCGGATTGGGTCTATGGCGGCCGGTCCAGTACCCTGGCTCTTCGGTCGCGTGTATGTCCGCGGCCCCGGCTGCCCGCTTCGCTTCCGCGACGGTGGCGGCCCCCCTCACGATCGGAAAGCGGGAACAGCTCTGAACGCGCGCCTCGACCATCGCAACCCCCTCGTGTTCGACACGCACGAGCTGGGGCGGCGTCCCGGTGCGCTCCGGAAGCTGACCCGCTCGGCGCCCGCCCCCAAGGATTTCGGGATCGCGGACGTCATCGGAACGCCCGAGGGCGCGCCCGTGGAGCTGAACCTCCGCCTCGAATCGGTCATGGACGGAGTGCTCGTCACCGGCACCGCCCGTGCGTCGGTCGAGGGGGAGTGCGTAAGGTGTCTGGAGCCGCTGAGCCAGGAGCTGTCGGCGGATTTCCAGGAGATGTTCTCGTACCACGACGCCGATGACCGGGGCCGCCCTCGCGCGGAGCCGGCCGACGACGCCGAGGACGAGGACACGCTCTACATCGAGGACGGCCTGTTCGACCTCGAGCCCGTGCTGCGTGATGCGGTGGTGCTCGCACTGCCGATGCAGCCGGTGTGCCGGGAGACCTGTGCCGGCCTGTGTTCCGAATGCGGGATCAGGCTGGACGAGAACCCGGACCACCACCACGACGCCGTCGACATCCGTTGGGCGGCACTGCAGGGACTCGCCGAGACCGTCAAGGACGGCGAGAAGGACAACATGGGCGGCGCCGAAGCGGGCGTCGACGAGAAGCAGGAGAAGTAGCCGTGGCTGTTCCGAAGCGGAAGATGTCGCGCAGCAACACGCGCCACCGCCGGTCGCAGTGGAAGGCTGCGGTCCCCACCCTGGTTGCGTGCGAGCGCTGCCAGGAGCCGAAGCTCCAGCACATCGCGTGCCCGAGCTGCGGCACCTATAACAAGCGCCAGGTCCTCGAGGTCTGAGCGGCTGGTGAGAGGCTCGATGTCTGAACTGTCCCATGCCAAGAAGCAGACAGACAATGTCAGTACAGCCTCGTCCCACACGCTTCTGGAAGGGCGGCTCGGGTATCAGCTCGAGTCCGCCCTTCTGGTGCGTGCGCTGACCCATCGTTCGTACGCGTACGAGAACGGCGGCCTGCCCACCAACGAGCGCCTCGAATTCCTCGGGGATTCCGTGCTCGGCCTGGTGGTCACGGACACGCTGTACCGCACCCACCCCGACCTGCCTGAAGGCCAGCTGGCCAAATTGCGGGCCGCGGTGGTCAACTCGCGTGCGCTTGCGGAAGTGGGCCGCGGCCTCGAACTCGGCTCCTTCATCCGGCTCGGCCGGGGCGAAGAGGGCACGGGCGGCCGGGACAAGGCGTCCATTCTCGCCGACACCCTTGAAGCGGTGATCGGCGCTGTCTATATCGACCAGGGCCTCGACGCGGCGTCCGAGCTGGTGCACCGGCTCTTCGACCCGTTGATCGAGAAGTCCTCCAACCTCGGCGCCGGCCTGGACTGGAAGACCAGTCTCCAGGAACTCACCGCGGCGGAGACGCTCGGAGTACCCGAGTATCTCGTCACGGAGACCGGCCCCGACCACGAGAAAACCTTCACTGCTGCCGCCCGCGTCGGTGGTGTCTCGTACGGCACCGGCACCGGCCGCAGCAAGAAGGAAGCGGAGCAGCAGGCGGCGGAGTCCGCGTGGCGGGCCATCCGGGCCGCCGCGGACGAGCGGGAAGCGGCGGAGAAGTCCGCCGTCGAAACCGAAGCGGTCACCGAAGAGGTCACCGACACCCCTTCGGCCCCGTCGGATCCGGCACCCGCGGACGCGGCCAACGCCTGACCGTCCGTGCTCTCCTTCCTGGTGCGCCCCTCGCGTCGTCGTCCGGCGTGAGGGGCGTCTCCCGTTCCCCGCAGTGCTGTCCTGAGGAGTCCCCGTGCCGGAGCTGCCCGAGGTCGAAGTCGTCCGGCGTGGACTCGAACGCTGGGTCAGCGGCCGGACGGTCGCCGAGACCGAGGTGCTGCATCCGCGCGCGGTACGGCGCCATGTCGCCGGCGGCGCGGACTTCGCGGCCCAGCTCACGGGCCACACCATCGGCGCGGCCCGCCGGCGCGGCAAGTACCTCTGGCTGCCCCTCGCCGATACCGACTCCTCGATCCTCGGCCATCTCGGGATGAGCGGCCAGCTCCTGGTCCAGCCCGGGACCGCGCCCGACGAGAAGCATCTGCGGATCCGTATCCGCTTCGCGGACGACCTGGGCACCGAGCTGCGCTTCGTCGACCAGCGCACGTTCGGCGGGCTCTCACTCCACGGAAACACCCCGGACGGGCTGCCGGACGTCATCGCGCACATCGCCCGCGACCCGCTGGACCCGGAATTCGACGAGGCCGCCTTCCACACCGCGCTGCGGCTGCGACGTACCACCGTCAAACGCGCGCTGCTCGACCAGTCCCTGATCAGCGGCGTCGGCAACATATACGCGGACGAGGCGCTCTGGCGCAGCAAGCTCCACTACGAGCGTCCCACCGCGACCCTCACCCGGCCGCGCTCCGTCGAGCTGCTCGGTCATGTACGGGACGTGATGACCGCCGCCCTCGAGGTCGGCGGCACCAGCTTCGACAGCCTGTACGTCAATGTGAACGGCGAGTCGGGATACTTCGACCGGTCGCTGGACGCGTACGGACGCGAGGACCAGCCGTGCCGCCGCTGCGGAACCCCCATGCGCAGGCGGCCCTGGATGAACCGCTCCAGCTACTTCTGCCCCCGCTGCCAGCGCCCCTCGCGACTGCCGCACGTCTCGTAACGCTCCCGCTCCGGGCGGGTGCGCGAGGTCCCGAGCGCCCTCAGAAGCCGAAGTCCTGCGTCCACCAGGGGCCGCCGGAGCCGGTGTGGACACCGACGCCGAGCCGGGTGTAGTCGCAGTTCAGTATGTTCGCGCGGTGGCCCTCGCTGTTCATCCAGGAGTCCATCACCGCCTGCGCGGTGGCCTGCCCGCGGGCTATGTTCTCGCCACCCAGGCCCGTGACGCCCGCCGCGTCGGCGCGGTCCCAGGGCGTCTTTCCGTCGGGGTCGGTGTGGTCGAAGAAGCCGCGCGCCGCCATGTCGTCGCTGAAGTCCTGCGCGAGCCCGCCCAGACCGGCGTCGGCCTGCAGGGGGGCGCAGCCCACCTTCGCCCGCTCCTCGTTGACCAGCGTGAGCACCGCCGCCTCGGCGGAGCTCGGCGCGGAGGGCGTCTCGACGGCGCGCGTGGTGGTCTGCGAGGGCGCCGGAGCCTCGCTGGACCGGGTCTCGCTCCGCTGCGGCTTCGGCGCCGTCGCGGAGGTCTTCGACGGCTTCGAGGGAGTGGCGGACGCCTTCGTCGGAGTGGCTGAGGCCGACTTCTCCGGTGCCGTGGTCCGCTCGGCGCTGCGGCTCGGGGACGACGAGGTCTCCCTCGTCGGCTCGGCGGACGAGCCGCCCTGCTGCTGCAGCTCCGGTGCGCCCTCGGTGCGTACCTGGCCGCCGGGGCCGCCGCCTACCGTGTACTGGTTGCCGCCGCCGGGCAGCAGACCCGAGGCTACGGCGACAGCGCCCACCGCCATGGCCGCGGAGACCCCGAGCAGTCCGGTACGTACGGGGGCGACGACCCGTCTCTTGCGGCGCGCACCACCCCGGTGCCGGCCTGCCGTACCGTCCGCGTGATCGTCAGCGGCCGGTACCTCGGCGGATCGTCGATGGCGTCCCATCTCGGTGCCTTCCTCATGCTCGACGACAGCGTGTTTCACTCGAAAGAGTGAAGGTCATTGCGACCGGACTGTACGGCATGAGGGGTGGGGCCGCCCGGGCCTGTAAGCAATTGGCCGGTTAGCTTGCGTGCATGAAAGAAGATGTACGACTCACGGCGTGGGTGCGCGGCCGAGTGCAGGGAGTGGGCTTCCGCTGGTTCACCAGGGAAAACGTTCTGGAGATCGGCGGCCTCACCGGATTCGCCCTCAATCTGGACGACGGCAGGGTGCAGATCGTCGCCGAGGGGCCGGGTGAGAATTGCCACCGCCTGCTGGAATGGCTGCGCTCCGACGACACACCCGGGCGCGTAGACGGAGTCACTGAGATCTGGGACACCCCGCGCGGTGGATACGAGAGCTTCGCGATCCGCTGACTCGTCCGCCGTTCGAGGAGACGCCGAGGGCCGCCGGAATGCCGCGGGCACATGCGCATGCCAGCGGTGACCTGGTGGTTGCCAAGAACGGCGAGTCGTGCCAGGCTGCCCCGTTAACGATGATCTCCGCGCCCGCAGGGCCCTGTGAGAGAGACGGCGCCGCGCCCGTAGCGGCCGTGCGCCCCCGGGCCGCCCCGCCGTGCGGGCTGTGATCGTGTTGACCGTCAAACTTTTTGGTGAGACTCTGGAATCCCCGCGCACCTCAGCTGTTTGGCAGTAAGAACCGCAGTGATGAACAAGCGCTGCCAGGCACCGCGGGTGCGATTTCCCTCACGACCCACACCGCATCCGGTCGGTCACTCATTGTGGAGGACCATCCATCATGGCAAAGGCGCTTCTCGGTTATGTCGGCGGTTCCGACCCGCGACTCCTCGCCGAGATGCGACGGCTTCAGCAGCGTGTCCAGGACCTCGAATCCGAGCTCGTACGGATCCAGTCCGAGAATGACTCGCTGAACGCTGCCGTCGCACAGCACCCTCGAGAGTCGTCGCTGCTCGACAGCATCGACATTGACGTACCTCAGGCGGAGCCCGCGCTCACCTGATGACAGCCCCCGTCGGGGTCAGGTGAGAAACACTCTCGCAAGATATGCAAGGGACGCTTCGGCGTCCCTTCTTTCTTTCCATCTTCCGCTGTACGAAGCATTGTTGGCGCTACTACGCCTTTCCTAACGTCTGATGTGCCCTGCGCGTTCATGGGTGAAACCGCCGACGGCCGATGTGAGCGAGGTAGAGTCCGGCGGCGTGCACCTCAAGGCCATGACCCTGCGCGGATTCAAATCCTTCGCCTCCGCCACGACGCTGCGCTTCGAGCCCGGAATCACCTGTGTCGTGGGCCCGAACGGCTCCGGCAAGTCCAATGTGGTGGACGCGCTCTCCTGGGTCATGGGCGAACAGGGTGCCAAATCGCTGCGCGGCGGCAAGATGGAAGACGTGATCTTCGCCGGGACCACCGGGCGGCCGCCGCTCGGCCGCGCCGAGGTCTCCCTGACCATCGACAACTCCGACGGCGCGCTGCCCATCGACTACGCGGAAGTCACCATTACGCGGATCATGTTCCGCAACGGCGGCAGCGAATACCAGCTCAACGGCGACACGTGCCGGCTGCTCGATATCCAGGAGCTGCTGTCCGACTCCGGAATCGGCCGCGAGATGCACGTCATCGTCGGGCAGGGCCAGCTCGACTCCGTACTGCACGCCGATCCGATGGGGCGCAGAGCCTTCATCGAGGAGGCGGCCGGGGTTCTGAAGCACCGCAAGCGGAAAGAGAAGGCGCTGCGGAAGCTGGACGCGATGCAGGCCAATCTCGCCCGTGTCCAGGACCTGACGGATGAGCTGCGCCGCCAGCTCAAGCCGCTCGGGCGGCAGGCCGCGGTCGCCAGGCGGGCCGCCGTCATCCAGGCCGACCTGCGCGACTCCCGGCTGCGGCTGCTCGCCGACGACCTGGTGCGGCTGCGCGAGGCGCTCCGTACCGAGATCGCCGACGAGGCCGCGCTCAAGCAGCGCAAGGAGGCCGCGGAGGGCCGGCTCAAAGCGGCGCTGGCGCGGGAAGCGGAGCTGGAGGACGAGGTACGGCGGCTCGCGCCGCGGCTCCAGAGAGCCCAGCAGACCTGGTACGAGCTGTCGCAGCTGGCCGAGCGGGTACGCGGCACGATCTCGCTGGCCGACGCGCGGGTGAAGAGCGCCACCGCGGCCCCCGCGGACGAGCGGCGCGGCCGCGACCCCGAGGACATGGAACGCGAGGCCGCCCGGATCCGCGAGCAGGAAGCGGAGCTGGAGGCCGCGCTGGAAGCGGCCGAGCACGCGTTGGAGGACACCTCGGCGCACCGAGCCGAGCTGGAACGCGAGCTGGCCGCGGAGGAGCGCCGGCTGAAGGACGCCGCCCGCGCCATCGCCGACCGGCGTGAGGGCCTCGCCCGGCTGAACGGCCAGGTCAACGCGGCCCGCAGCCGGGCCGCCTCGGCCCAGGCCGAGATCGGCCGGCTGGCCGCGGCCCGGGACGAGGCGCGGGAGCGCGCGGCCGCCGCGCAGGAGGAGTACGAGCAGCTCAAGGCCGAGGTCGACGCTCTGGACGCCGACGACCACGAGCTGGGCGAGCGGTACGAGACGGCCCGGCGCGCGCTGTCCGACGCGGAGGCCGCCCTGAGCACGGCGCGCGAGGCCGCCACCACGGCGGAACGCGAACGCGCGGCTCTCGCGGCCCGCCGCGAGGCGCTCGCCCTGGGCCTGCGCCGCAAGGACGGCACGGGCGCGCTGCTCGCCGCCCGGGACCGTCTCTCCGGCCTGCTCGGCCCGGCCGCGGAACTCCTCACCGTCACCCCCGGCTACGAGATCCCGGTGGCGGCGGCGCTGGGGGCGGCCGCCGACGCGGTCGCGGTCTCCGGTCCCGCGACGGCGGCGGAGGCCCTGCGCCTGCTGCGCAAACAGGACGCGGGCCGCGCGGTCCTGCTGCTGAGCGACGGCCCGCCGGACGGCGGTGTGCCGGCGCAGGCCGGCGACGAGACCCGGGCGCCCGGCCGGGCCGAGCCCGGCCAGGCCGGCGGGGTGCCGGGCCGGGCGACGGGCCCGGTCGGCGCGGTGCCCGGCCAGGGCGGCGCGCAGCAGTCCGACGGGACGTCCACCGCCGCCGACCGGGCCGTACGCACCGCCGTCGTCGGCGGCTCCGCGCCGTATGTGATGGATCTCGTGCGGGGACCGGGCGCGCTGATGGGCGCCGTCCGGCGCCTCGTGCGGGACATGGTCGTCGTCGGGACGCTGGAGGACGCCGAGGATCTGGTTGCCGCGCGACCCACGCTCATCGCCGTGACCGTCGAGGGCGACGTACTCGGGGCGCACTTCGCGCAGGGCGGTTCTGCGGGGGCGCCGAGTCTGCTGGAGGTGCAGGCCTCCGTCGACGAGGCCGCCGCCGGCCTGGCGGAGCTCGCCGTACGGTGCGAGGAGCTGGCCGAGGCGCAGCACCGGGCCACCGGCCGGCGGGCCGAATGCGCCGCGCTCGTCGAGGAGCTGGGAGAGCGGCGCCGGGCCGCCGACCGGGAGAAGTCCGCCGTGTCGGGGCGGCTGGGGCGGCTCTCCGGGCAGGCCCGCGGCGCCGCGGGGGAGGCCGAGCGGACGGCCGCGGCCGCCGCCAAGGCCCAGGACGCGCTGGAGCGTGCCACCGCCGAGGCGGAGGAGCTGGCCGAGCGGCTGCTCGTCGCGCAGGAGGCTCCGGTGGAGGAGGAGCCGGACACCGCCGTACGCGACCGGCTCGCCGCCGACGGGGCCAATGCCCGGCAGACCGAGATGGAGGCCCGGCTCCAGGTCCGTACCCACGAGGAGCGGGTGAAGGGGCTCGCCGGACGGGCCGAGGCACTCGACCGGGCGGCGCGCGCCGAGCGCGAGGCGCGGGCCCGCGCGGAGCAGCGGCGCGCACGGCTGCGCCACGAGGCCCAGGTCGCCGGGGCCGTCGCGGCCGGCGCCCGCCAACTGCTCGCCCACGTGGAGGTGTCGGTCGTACGGGCCGAGGCCGAGCGCGTCGCGGCCGAGGCGGCCAAGGCCGAACGCGAACGGGAGCTGGTCGCCGAGCGGAACCAGGGCCGCGAGCTCAAGGGCGAGCTGGACAAGCTCACCGACTCCGTCCATCGCGGCGAGGTGCTCGGCGCCGAGAAGCGGCTGCGGATCGAGCAGCTGGAGGCGAAGGCCCTGGAGGAGCTGGGGGTGGAGCCGGCGGGACTGATCGCCGAGTACGGTCCCGACCAGCTCGTGGCGCCGTCGCCGGCCGCCGAGGGGGAGGTGCTGCCGGACGACCCGGAGCATCCGCGAAACCAGCCCAGGCCGTACGCGCGCGCCGAGCAGGAGAAGCGGCTCAAGTCGGCCGAACGGGCGTATCAGCAGCTCGGGAAGGTGAATCCGCTCGCTCTTGAGGAGTTCGCGGCGCTGGAGGAACGGCACAAGTTCCTCTCCGAACAGCTTGAGGACCTGAAGAAGACACGGGCCGATCTGCTGCTGGTGGTGAAGGAGGTCGACGAGCGGGTCGAGCAGGTGTTCACCGAGGCGTACCGGGACACGGCCCGGCAGTTCGAGGGGGTCTTCTCGCGGCTCTTCCCCGGCGGCGAGGGACGGCTGATCCTCACGGACCCCGACCACATGCTCACCACGGGCGTCGATGTCGAGGCCAGGCCGCCGGGCAAGAAGGTCAAGCGGCTGTCCCTGCTCTCCGGCGGCGAACGGTCCCTGACAGCCGTGGCGCTGCTGGTGTCGATCTTCAAGGCCAGACCGAGCCCGTTCTATGTGATGGACGAGGTCGAGGCGGCGCTCGACGACACCAACCTCCAGCGGCTGATCCGCATCATGCAGGAGCTGCAGGAGAGCTCCCAGCTGATCGTGATCACGCATCAGAAACGGACGATGGAGGTCGCGGACGCGCTGTACGGGGTCTCCATGCAGGGCGACGGGGTGTCCAAGGTCATCAGCCAGCGGCTGCGCTGACACCCCGAAGGGTGGCTGACGGCAAAAGTGGTGGCTGACGGCAAGGTATGCGGCACTTGAGGGGCTCGCCGACCCACGCCCGGCAACGCCGCCGGGCGGCCCCAGGAGTCCATGTGACCAGCACAGCGCAGGTGCCGCCGTCCGGAGGGCGGGCGGTCCAGCCGGACCATCTCGGCCATGTCGTCTTCATCACGGCGGCGGCCGCGATGGGCGGCTTCCTCTTCGGCTACGACAGTTCGGTGATCAACGGCGTTGTCCAGGCCATCAGGAGCAAGTACGACATCGGCTCGGCGGCCCTCGCGCAGGTCATCGCCATCGCGCTGATCGGCTGTGCGATCGGAGCCGCCACGGCGGGCCGGATCGCCGACCGGATCGGCCGTATCCGCTGTATGCGGATCTCCGCGGGCCTCTTCACCGTCAGCGCGGTCGGCTCCGCGCTGCCCTTCGACATCTACGACCTCGCGGTCTGGCGGATCATCGGCGGCTTCGCGATCGGCATGGCGTCGGTGATCGGTCCCGCCTATATCGCCGAGGTCTCCCCGGCCGCCTACCGCGGCCGGCTGGGCTCCTTCCAGCAGGCCGCGATCGTCATCGGTATCGCCATCTCGCAGCTGGTGAACTTCGCCATCCTCGAACTCGCGGACGGCGATCAGCGGGGCGACCTCCTGGGGCTGGAGGCCTGGCAGTGGATGCTCGGCGTGATGGTCGTTCCCGCGCTGCTGTACGGCCTGCTGACCTTCGCGATCCCCGAGTCGCCGCGCTTCCTGATCTCCGTGGGCCGCGAGGACCGCGCGAAGGAGGTGCTCGCGGAGGTCGAGAGCAAGGACGTCGACCTGGACGCCCGCGTCGCGGAGATCGAGCTCGCGATGCGCCGCGAGCACAAGTCGACCTTCAAGGACCTGCTGGGCGGCCGCTTCAGCTTCCTGCCCATCGTGTGGATCGGAATCGGCCTCTCGCTCTTCCAGCAGCTGGTCGGCATCAATGTCGCCTTCTACTACTCGGCGACGCTCTGGCAGTCGGTCGGCATCAACCCGTCCAGCTCGTTCTTCTATTCGTTCACGACGTCCATCGTCAACATCATCGGCACCGTGATCGCGATGGTCCTGGTGGACCGGGTGGGCCGCAGGCCACTGGTCCTGGTCGGTTCCACCGGAATGGCCATCGCGCTGGCCTTCGAGGCCTGGGCGTTCTCCGCGCCTCTCGTCCACGGCAAGCTGCCGAGCACCGAGGGCACGGTCGCCCTCATCGCCGCCCATGTCTTCGTGCTCTTCTTCGCACTGTCCTGGGGGGTCGTCGTCTGGGTGTTCCTCGGCGAGATGTTCCCGAACACGATCCGCGCGGCCGCGCTCGGTGTCGCGGCCGCGGCGCAGTGGATCGCCAACTGGGCCATCACCGCGAGCTTCCCGAGCCTGTCCGAGTGGAACCTCTCGGGCACGTACATCATCTACACCTGCTTCGCCGTGCTCTCGATCCCCTTCGTGCTCCTGTTCGTGAAGGAGACCAAGGGGAAGACGCTGGAGCAGATGGGCTAGCCGGCTCTGTGACGATCAGGCTCTGTGACGATCAGGCCGGCGCCCGTCGTGAGCAACAGCACGCTGCGGTTGGCGGCGACCCACGTGGGGAAGGGTGGCTGATCCCGGCCGTGGCTGATACTGGGAGCGTTATGGAAATCCTCATCCTTGTTGTAGTCATCGCCCTGGTCGCGGTCGGCGCGATCAGCGGGCTCGTGGTCGGCAGCCGCAAAAAGAAGAAGAAGCTGCCGCCCTCAGCACCGTCGAGTACGCCGACCATCACAGCTCCGCCCGCCGAGCCGCACGTCGGTGACGAGGCGGAGACGCCGCGCGACGAACCGCGCCGCACCATCGAGGAGGTCGGCCTCCCGGACGCCGCCGGGACGCCGGTGGCCGTCGAGGATCCGGTGGTGGCCGAGCCGCCCGCCCCGGCGATCGAGATCCCCGAGCCCACCGCGGGCCGGCTGATCCGGCTGCGCGCCCGGCTGGCCCGCTCGCAGAACTCCCTCGGCAAGGGGCTGCTCACCCTGCTGTCGCGCGAGCACCTCGACGAGGAGACCTGGGAGGAGATCGAGGAGACCCTCCTCGTCGCGGATGTCGGCGTCGCGCCGACCCAGGAGCTGGTCGACCGGCTGCGCGAGCGGGTACGGGTGCTCGGCACGCGTACGCCCGATGAGCTGCGCACACTGCTCAAGGAGGAGCTCGTCCAGCTCCTCGGCACGGACTTCGACCGCGCGGTGAAGACCGAGAGCGGTCTCGACACCCCGGCCGTCGTGATGGTCGTCGGGGTCAACGGCACCGGCAAGACCACGACGACCGGCAAGCTCGCGCGGGTACTCGTCGCGGACGGCCGGTCGGTCGTGCTGGGCGCGGCGGACACGTTCCGCGCGGCCGCCGCGGATCAGCTGCAGACCTGGGGCGAGCGGGTCGGCGCCCGTACGGTACGCGGCCCCGAGGGCGGTGACCCGGCGTCGATCGCCTTCGACGCCGTCAAGGAGGGCATCGCGGAGGGCGCGGACGTCGTCCTCATCGACACGGCGGGCCGGCTGCACACCAAGACCGGTCTGATGGACGAGCTGGGCAAGGTCAAGCGGGTCGTGGAGAAGCACGGTCCGCTGGACGAGGTGCTGCTCGTCCTGGACGCCACGACCGGGCAGAACGGGCTGGTGCAGGCGCGGGTGTTCGCGGAGGTCGTGGACATCACCGGCATCGTGCTGACCAAGCTGGACGGCACGGCCAAGGGCGGCATCGTGATCGCGGTCCAGCGGGAGCTGGGCGTACCGGTGAAGCTGGTGGGGCTGGGCGAGGGCCCGGACGACCTGGCGCCGTTCGAGCCCGAGGCGTTCGTGGACGCGCTGATCGGCGACTGATCCTCCGAGGGCGGGGCTGTCCGGCGTGGTGGAGTGGTGGGGCGGTGGACCGGTCCCCGCCACCCCCACCCACCCCGGGCCCCGCACCGCCACCCCGCGGCTACGGCGCGAAACGGTGGCAGATGTAGGCCAGGGTGCCGAGCAGGAGCCTGGCCTCCGGCGGGTCCGCCGCCGTGTCCAGGGACGGGGGACGGAGCCAGCGCACCGGGCCCAGGCCGCCCATCTCCGAGGGCGGGGCCGTGACATACGCGCCCCGGCCCAGGCAGCGCAGGTCCAGCCCGGCGTCGTCCCAGCCCATCCGGTAGAGCAGCTCCGGCAGTTCCGCCGCGGCGCCCGGCGCCACGAAGAAGTACGCCCGGCCGGCCGGGGTCGCCGTGACCGGGCCCAGCGGGAGCCCCATCCGTTCGAGCCGGACCAGCGCGCGCCGGCCCGCCGCTTCCGCGACGTCGATGATGTCGAAGCTGCGGCCCACCGGGAGCAGCACCGCCGCGCCGGGCACCCCCGCCCACGCCGTGGTCGCGTCGTCGAGCGTGGCGCCCGCCGGGACGGCGGGGCTGAGGTCCAGTGGATGTGCGCCCGGTGCGGCGCAGCCCGGGTCGCCGCAGGAGCACTGCCCGCCCGCCGCCCGCGCGCCGGGAACGACGTCCCAGCCCCAGAGTCCTGTGTACTCCGCCACCGCGGTGCACTCCGAGGTGCGGCCGCGCCGGCGTGAGCCGGACCGGATGTCCCTGATGCCGCCGATCGTGAAGCCCATGCCCCCTCCAACGGGTTGAACTCACCGGTGGTTACGAATCGCAGTCTTTCAGTGACACTCCGTCGCCGTCGGGGCGGCCAAGGCGGCGCGCGGAGGTGCTGGGGGTGGTGCGACCCGACTCGCGCACTCCGGCGCACAACGCTCCGCCCACTCCGGATCGTCGTGTGTCAAGTGAAGCGCGCCCGACCGTAGGCGAGTTCATTCGTAGGGGTGGCGAATGGTGGCGTTTGTGGAATCACCCTCGCCAGGGCAGTGATCGTAGGATTACTTTCAGTACACGAACCTCGGGGAAGAGCCTTCTCGTGGGTATGCCGGGGGCAACTCGGTTCCCTGTTCGAAGGGGCGCAGCCACCGGACGGGCGGCCGCAACTCACGGCATTCTGATAGCGGTTCGCGTGACAGGGCTTCGGCGGATGGGGGCGTTCCAGTGGGTGGCAGTGGCGCGGGCGGCACGAACACAGGCAAGAGCCCGAACGGGCGGCTCGACTCGTGGTTCCGGCGCAGCGGCTGGTCCAAGGGTGAGCTGGCGCGCCAGGTCAACCGCAGAGCCCGCCAGTTGGGCGCACACCACATCAGTACGGACACCTCGCGCGTGCGCCGCTGGCTCGACGGCGAGCAGCCGCGCGAACCCATCCCGCGCATCCTCTCCGAGCTGTTCTCCGAGCGCTTCGGCACCGTCGTCGTCATCGAGGATCTCGGACTGCGCTCCGCGCACCAGTCGCCGTCGGTCTCGGGGGTCGATCTGCCCTGGGCGGGCCCGCAGACCGTCGCCCTGATCAGCGAGTTCTCCCGCAGCGACCTGATGCTGGCGCGGCGCGGCTTCCTCGGGTCCTCGCTGGCGCTGGCCGCCGGGCCCGCCCTGGTCGAGCCCTTGCAGCGCTGGCTGGTCCCCGCCCCCTCGGGCGACCAGACGCGGCCCGTTCCCGTGGGCGTGGTCTCGGACCGTCCGTCCCGGCTCTCCGAGCCGGAGCTGGAACTGCTGGAGTCGACCACCGCGATGTTCCGGCAGTGGGACGCGAAGTGCGGCGGCGGACTGCGCCGCAAGGCGGTCGTCGGCCAACTCCACGAGGTGACCGACCTGCTGCAGGAGTCGCAGCCCGAGGACACCTCCCGGCGGCTCTTCCGGTGCGCCGCCGAACTGGCCGAGCTGGCCGGCTGGATGAGCTACGACGTGGGCCTCCAGCCCAATGCCCAGAAGTACTTCGTCCTCGCCCTGCACGCCGCCAAGGAGTCCGGGGACAAGCCGCTCGGCTCGTACATCCTGTCCTCCATGAGCCGCCAGATGATCCATCTGGGCCGGCCGGACGACGCACTGGAACTGGTGCATCTCGCCCAGTACGGCAGCCGGGACTGCGCCACCCCGCGGACCCAGGCCATGCTGTATGCGATGGAGGCGCGCGCCTACGCCAATATGGGCCAGCCGAGCAGGTGCAAGCGGGCCGTCCGGATGGCCGAGGACACCTTCTCCGACGCCGGACTGGACGGCGAGCCCGAACCCGACTGGATCCGCTTCTTCTCCGAGGCCGAACTCAACGCCGAGAACGCGCACTCGTACCGCGATCTGGCCTATGTCGCAGGGCGGAGCCCCACCTACGCCTCCCTCGCCGAACCCGTCATGCGACGCGCCGTCGAGCTCTTCCGCGAGGACGAGGAACACCAGCGGTCGTATGCCCTGAACCTGATCGGCATGGCCACCGTCCATCTCCTCAAGAAGGAGCCGGAGCAGTCCACGGTGCTGGCCCAGGAGGCCCTGAAGGTGGCCCGCCGGGTCCGCTCCGAGCGGGTCAACAACCGGCTCCGCAAGACCGTCGACACCGCCGCCAGGGACTTCGGCCAGGTCCCCGCCGTCGCCGAGCTCACCGATCTGCTCACCGCCCAGCTGCCCGAGTCGGCCGAGGCCGTCTGAGCGGCGGCCACCCCCCCGAGGCTCCGGCCGCGGCAGTCACCCCGTACCGCCCGACACGGCTCCCCCGCCGCCAGGTGAGCAGGGTGAAGGCCGCGGCCGGTTTACGATGCCCGCAGAGGGTGTCCGGGACCGCCGGCCGCGATCCGTCGGTTCATCGGCCCGTAACACGCCGGATGCCTTCGTCACTGCCCGGAAACATCGAGCAGCACTGGCCGAAACCGCACTGCGCCAATCTCCTCAGCAACGTCGGCCCACCTGCTAGAGCATCCGCACGGGCCGTTCCGACCCACGAGGGGACACCGGCTTTGAATGGCGCAGATACCGCATTCGTATTGATCAGTGCCGCGCTTGTCATGCTGATGACGCCCGGCCTGGCATTCTTCTACGGCGGCATGGTGCGGGTGAAGAGCGCCCTCAACATGCTCATGATGTCCCTCATCGCCCTCGGCATCGTCAGCGTGCTGTGGGTGCTCTACGGGTACTCACTGACCTTCGGTGACGACCTCGGCGCCGGCCTGCTGGGCAACTTCGACCACGTCGGCTTCCAGGGCATCACGGCCGAGACGCTGACCGGAGGCAAGGAAGGCATTCCGGTCTTCGCCTTCGCCCTCTTCCAGCTGATGTTCGCCGTCCTCACCCCCGCGCTGATGAGCGGTGCGCTCGCCGACCGGGTGAAGTTCAGCGCCTGGGCGCTGTTCATCACGCTCTGGGTCAGCGTGGTGTACTTCCCGGTCGCGCACTGGGTCTGGCAGTCCGACGGCTGGCTCTTCAAGCTCGGAGTGATCGACTTCGCCGGTGGTACGGCGGTCCATATCAACGCCGGTATCGGCGCGCTCGCCGCGGTCCTGGTCGTCGGCAAGAGGATCGGCTTCAAGAAGGACCCGATGCGGCCGCACAGCCTGCCGCTCGTCGTCCTCGGCGCCGGTCTGCTGTGGTTCGGCTGGTTCGGCTTCAACGCCGGTTCCGCGCTCGCCGCCAACGGCACCTCCGCCCTCATGGCCTTCAACACGCAGATCGCCACCGGCGCCGCGATGCTCGGCTGGCTGATATACGAGCGGATCCGGCACGGCGCGTTCACCACGCTGGGCGCCGCCTCCGGTGCCATCGCGGGCCTCGTCGCGATCACCCCCTCCGGTGCGAACGTCAACCCCTTCGGCGCCCTGCTCATCGGTGTCGTCGCCGGCGCGCTCTGCTCCTGGGCCGTCAGCCTCAAGTACAAGCTGGGTTACGACGACTCGCTCGACGTGGTCGGTGTCCACCTCGTCGGCGGTGTGATCGGCACCCTGCTCGTGGGTCTCCTGGCGATCGACGGCGTCGGCGGCATCTCGCAGCTCGGCAAGCAGGCCGTCGGTGCCTTCTCGGTGATGGCCTACTCCTTCGTGGTCTCCTGGATCCTCGCCAAGATCGTCGACAAGACGATCGGCTTCCGGGCCTCCGAGGACGACGAGACCAGCGGTGTCGACATGGCGTACCACGCGGAGTCGGCCTACGACTACAGCGCCGTGGGAGGCTCGCCGTCGGGCCGCAGCAGCGCCTCGAACCAGACCCCCGCCGCCGCGGCGAAGAACAAGAAGGTGGACGCATGAAGCTCATCACCGCAGTCGTGAAGCCACACCGCCTGGACGAGATCAAGGAGGCCCTGCAGGCCTTCGGAGTCCAGGGGCTCACGGTCACGGAGGCCAGCGGGTACGGCCGGCAGCGCGGCCACACCGAGGTCTACCGGGGTGCGGAGTACACCGTCGACCTCGTACCGAAGATCCGCATAGAGGTCCTGGTCGAGGACGCGGACGCGGAAGAGCTCATCGATGTCGTGGTGAAGGCCGCCCGCACCGGCAAGATCGGTGACGGGAAGGTATGGAGCGTGCCGGTCGACACGGCGGTCCGGGTACGGACCGGCGAGCGCGGACCTGACGCCCTCTAGAGACGGGAACAACTGGGTGACGAGCCTCGAAGAGACAACCGGACAGGCAGACTCGGGACCCAGCGGCTATGCGGCGGCCCGGCTGCGCCTCCTTCAGGAGAAGGCGCAGCCAGGGCCGCCGCGCCGTACCGCCCTGGCCCGGCTGACCGACGACTGGCTGAACGCGCTGTTCACCACCGCCGCCCAGGAGAGCGGGGTACGCGGCGCGGCCCTTGTCGCCGTCGGCGGCTACGGACGCGGAGAGCTGTCCCCGCGCAGCGACCTCGATCTGCTGCTCCTGCACGACGGCACCTCCGGCCCGGGCGCCATCGCCGCCCTCGCCGACCGGGTCTGGTACCCGGTGTGGGACCTGGGGCTCGCCCTGGACCACTCCGTCCGTACGCCCGCCGAGGCGCGGAAAACCGCGGCCGAGGACCTCAAGGTGCAGCTCGGCCTCCTCGACGCCCGGCATGTCGCCGGCGATCTGGGCCTGGTCACCGGGGTGCGTACCGCGATCCTCGCCGACTGGCGCAACACCGCGCCCAAGCGACTGCCCGAGCTCGACGAGCTGTGCCGGGAGCGGGCCGAGCGCCAGGGCGAGCTGCAGTTCCTGCTGGAGCCCGACCTCAAGGAGGCCAGGGGTGGACTGCGCGACGCCACCGCGCTGCGCGCCGTCGCCGCGTCCTGGCTCGCGGACGCGCCCCGCGAGGGGCTCGCCACCGCCCGCCGCCGGCTGCTCGACGCGCGTGACGCCCTGCATCTGACGACCGGACGCGCCACCGACCGGCTCGCCCTCCAGGAACAGGACCCCGTCGCCGCGGAACTCGGCCTGCTCGACGCCGACGCACTGCTGCGGCAGGTGTACGAGGCGGCGCGCACGGTCTCGTACGCCTCCGATGTCACCTGGCGCGAGGTGAACCGGGTGCTGCGCTCCCGGTCCGTACGCCCCCGGCTGCGGGCCATGCTCGGCAGCAAGCCCGCCCCGGAGCGCACCCCGCTCGCCGAGGGCGTGGTCGAGCAGGACGGCGAGGTCGTCCTCGCCCGCACCGCCCGCGCCGAACGCGACCCCGTCCTGCCCCTGCGCGCGGCGGCCGCCGCCGCCCAGGCCGGCCTGCCGATCTCGCTGCACGCCGTACGGCGCCTCGCCACCGCGTCGAAACCCCTTCCGGTGCCCTGGCCCGCCGAGGCCCGCGAGGAGCTCGTCACCCTGCTCGGCGCGGGCGAGTCGACCGTCGCCGTCTGGGAGGCCCTCGAAGCCGAAGGCCTGATCACCCGGCTCCTGCCCGACTGGGAGCGGGTCCGCTGCCGGCCCCAGCGCAACCCCGTGCACACCTGGACCGTCGACCGCCATCTGGTGGAGACCGCCGTCCAGGCCTCCTCGCTGACCCGTCGCGTGGGCCGCCCCGACCTGCTGCTGGTCTGCGCCCTGCTGCACGACATCGGCAAGGGCTGGCCCGGCGACCACTCCGTGGCCGGCGAGGTCATCGCCCGCGATGTCGCCGCCCGGATCGGCTTCGACCGCGACGACACGGCCGTCATCGCCACCGTCGTACGCCACCATCTGCTGCTCGTCGACACCGCGACCCGGCGCGACCTGGACGACCCGGCGACCGTCAGCTCGGTCGCCGCCCGGGTCGGCTCGCTGGCCACGCTGGAACTGCTGCACGCCCTCACCGAGGCCGACGCCCTCGCCACCGGCCCCGCCGCCTGGTCCTCCTGGCGGGCCTCGCTCGTCGACGACCTCGTGGCGCGGGTCGCCGCCGTCCTCACCGGTGACGATTTCGCGGACCCCGAACCCACCGCGCCCAGCGCCGAGCAGGAACGGCTGGCCGTCGAGGCGCTGCGCACCGGCGGACCGGTGCTCGCGCTGCGCGCCCAGGCCGAGACCCCGCAGGAGGACGGCGAACCGGAACCCGTCGGCGTCGAACTGCTGATCGCGCTCCCCGACCGGCCGGGCGTGCTGCCCGCCGCCGCCGGGGTGCTCGCCCTGCACCGGCTCACCGTACGGGCGGCCGATCTGCGCGCCATCGAACTGCCCACCGAACTCGGCAAGACGTCCGACGTCCTGCTGCTGAGCTGGCGGGTGGCCGCCGAATACGGCTCGCTGCCGCAGGCCACCCGGCTCCGCGCCGATCTCGTACGGGCCCTGGACGGCTCGCTCGACATCCCGTCCAGGCTGGCAGAACGGGAGGCCGCGTATCCGCGCCGCCGCGGCGTGAAAGCCCCGCCACCGCGGGTGACCGTCGCGCCGACCGCCTCCCAGCTCGCGACGGTGATCGAAGTCCGCGCCCAGGACGCGCCGGGCCTGCTGCACCGCATCGGCCATGCCTTGGAACAGGCGGCCGTACGGGTGCGCAGCGCCCATGTGTCCACGCTCGGAGCGAACGCGGTCGACACGGTCTACGTCACACGGGGGGACGGCTCCCCACTCCCCGAGGCGGACGCGGTGGCGCTGGCGAAGGCGCTGGAGGCCGCCCTGCAATGAGGACCGGGTGACCGGTCCCGCGGCGGGCCGGTCCCTCCCCCGTACGGCCGAGCCACCCGCAGGGCAGACCACACCGCGCGCGGCCGGATACCCTGGGGGACGGTCTGTCCTTCACCGCGCGGGACAGCCCCCTCACCCGCTCCCGACCTGAGGATCCGCGACCGCCGTGTTCGACACTCTCTCCGACCGCCTCGCAGCCACATTCAAGAGCCTCCGGGGCAAAGGGCGCCTCAGCCCGGAGGACATCGACGCCACGGCCCGCGAGATCCGTATCGCCCTGCTCGAGGCGGACGTCGCGCTGCCCGTCGTCCGCGCCTTCATCGCCAAGGTCAAGGAGCGCGCGGCAGGCGTCGAGGTCTCCCAGGCGCTGAACCCCGCCCAGCAGGTCATCAAGATCGTCAACGAGGAGCTCATCGGCATCCTCGGCGGCGAGACCAGGCGCCTGCGCTTCGCCAAGCAGCCGCCGACCGTGATCATGCTCGCGGGTCTCCAGGGTGCCGGTAAGACCACCCTGGCGGGAAAGCTGGGCCTCTGGCTGAAGGGCCAGGGCCACTCCCCGCTGCTCGTCGCCTGTGACCTCCAGCGCCCCAACGCCGTCACCCAGCTCTCCGTCGTCGCCGAGCGCGCGGGCGTCGCGGTGTACGCCCCCGAGCCGGGCAACGGCGTCGGCGACCCGGTCAAGGTCGCCAAGGACTCCATCGAGCACGCCCGCGCCAAGCAGTACGACGTGGTCGTCGTCGACACCGCGGGCCGCCTCGGTATCGACCAGGAGCTGATGAAGCAGGCCGCGGACATCCGCGACGCGGTCAACCCCGACGAAGTCCTCTTCGTCGTCGACGCGATGATCGGCCAGGACGCGGTCAACACCGCGGAGGCATTCCGTGACGGCGTCGGCTTCGACGGCGTGGTGCTCTCCAAGCTCGACGGTGACGCCCGCGGTGGCGCGGCCCTCTCCATCGCGCACGTCACCGGCAAGCAGATCATGTTCGCCTCCAACGGCGAGAAGCTCGACGAGTTCGACGCGTTCCACCCGGACCGGATGGCGTCCCGCATCCTCGACATGGGTGACCTGCTCACCCTCATCGAGCAGGCGGAGAAGACGTTCAGCCAGGCCGAGGCCGAGAAGATGGCCTCCAAGCTGGCGAGCAGCAAGGGCAAGGACTTCACGCTCGACGACTTCCTGGCCCAGATGGAGCAGGTCCGGAAGATGGGCAGCATCAGCAAGCTGCTCGGCATGCTGCCCGGCATGGGGCAGATCAAGGACCAGATCAACAACATCGACGAGCGGGACGTGGACCGTACCGCCGCGATCATCAAGTCGATGACCCCGGGTGAGCGTCACGACCCGACCGTCATCAACGGCTCGCGCCGGGCCAGGATCGCCCGGGGTTCGGGTGTCGAGGTCAGCGCGGTGAAGAACCTGGTGGAGCGGTTCTTCGAGGCCCGCAAGATGATGTCCAAGATGGCGCAGGGCGGCGGGATGCCGGGGATGCCGGGCGTTCCCGGCATGGGCGGCGGTCCGGGCCGTGCGAAGAAGAAGCAGAAGCAGGCCAAGGGCAAGCAGCGGTCCGGCAACCCGATGAAGCGGAAGGCCGACGAGCAGGCCGCGGCGGCGCGTCGCGAGGAAACGGCGCACTCGGGCGGCGCGTTCGGACTGCCTGCCGAGGACAAGAACTTCGAGTTGCCGGACGAGTTCAAGAAGTTCATGGGCTGACGGTCCGCCGTCCGCCGGAGGTGGGGGTGCCCGTGGGACGGGGCCCCCACCCGTGGGACGGGCCCCACCCGCGCCTATCGCACCGAACCGCTCGCCAGGGCGCCCGCGTCCAGGCCGAGCGACGCCGCCGCGCTCGCCCCCACGTCCGCCAGCGTCCGCGCGTCCGGCAGCAGTTCGACCCCCGTCGCCCCCGCCCGGTACGTCAGCACCGGCACGTACTCCCGGGTGTGATACGCGTGCCCGATCGTCGGATCGTTGCCATGGTCGCCCGTCACGATCAGCCGGTCGTCCGCCCCGTCCAGCAGCCCGAGCAGCGCCGCCAGCCCGGCGTCCGTCCGTTCCAGGATCCGTCCGTACCGCTCGGTGTCCTGCTGGTGCCCTGCGAGGTCCGTCTCCTGGACATTGGCGACGACGAGCCCGTCGCCGGGTGCGCGCACCGCCTCCAGCGTGTACGCGAGGACCTCCGCCGTCGCGACCGCCGGCCGCCGCAGCGCCGCCTCGCACGCCAGGATGTCCGCCGCCTTGCCGACGAGCGTGACCGGGATACCGGCGCGCGCCGCGAGGTCCGGCAGCTGCCGGGTGTGGTCGAGGTCCGCGCCCAGATGCCGCACCGCGAGGCCGCCGTTGCGGTAGAAGCCGCTCGCCGGGGTGTCCAGCCCGACCGTGCCGCCGTCCCCGTCGCGTACGTACGCGCCGAGCGGTCCGTCCGCGTGGCCGCCGACCGCGATCACCCGCGCGACGGGCGCCACGGCCCTGACCGTACGGGCGATGGCCAGGATCCGGTCGAAGGGCAGGTCGTCCAGGCGCCCCGAGGCGTTCCAGTTGATGCCCGGGTCGGCCTCCAGATTGTCGTGGACGAGTACGGCCCCGTCGACGAGCAGCAGCGGCCGCCCGTCGAGTGGTTCGACCTCGTGCCCCGCCGCCTTCAGCGCGGAGGTCACCTCGTCGAGATGGTCCGCGAGCCGGGCCACCGTCACCCGGCTGAAGTCCGCGCCCATCATGGTCTGGTGCCCGGCGAACGTGTCCGCGCCCGGATAGCCGAGGGCGGCCCGCCCCACGGCCACCGGCAGCGCCGTACGCCGGGCCAGATCCCGGTGCGGACGGACCAGGCCGAGCCCCAGGGCGCCGAGGGCCGGCAGCCGCAGCGGCCGCCCCAGCAGCGACCGGCAGTGGTCCAGGACATGCCCACAGGTGTCGGCCGCGAGATCGCCGGGCCGCAGCGTGCCCGCGTCCGGCATCGCGCCGATCCCGAATCCGTCGATGACGACGATGACGGTCTTGCTCATGGCGGTGGCTCCTTACACGGTCCGGCCCTGTGCGTCGTACAGGCCGGTCAGCCGGGGCTTCCCGGTGGACAGCCCGGCGACGACCGCGACGGTCGAGCGGGTGACGAAGATCTGGGTACGGAAGGCGAGTACGGCGGTGTCCCCGGCCCGCACAGCGCCGGACGGCGGCGCGTCCAGCAGCCGGTAGTAGTCGATGTTCTCGGCGGGGGCGCCCTGCACGGGCAGGCGCAGGCCGGTGCGCGGCAGCAGCGCGTCGCGGATGCCGGCACGGGCGTAGAAACCGCCGCCGTAGAGCGCGGGCCGGCCGTCCGCGAGAGTGTGGGCGACCTCGCTGACGTACACATAGGCGGGCTGCTCCGGCTGGTGCGGGTCGACCGCGTGCAGCGGGGTGGTGCCGGTCAGGGAGTGGCCGGGCTCGCCATGGGTGGCGCCCAGCTCGGCCAGCAGCGGCAGGGTCGCCATGGAGGTGGCGCTGGGCGCGCTGAGCCCCAGCCCGTGGTGGCCGCGCGCGGTCAGCAGCTCCCTTGCCTTGAGGGCGAGTTCGAAATTGGCGGTCGGTGCCGGCCGGCCGGTCAGCGGGTCGCACAGCACACAGGGGAACGCGGTGACGCCCGCGATGCGCAGGGACGGCAGCTGTTCGGCCGCGGCCGCGAAGTCGTCCAGCGCGTCCAGTGGTACGCCGCCTTCCTGGCCCGGGTAGACCGAGCCGGCGGCGCCTTCGAGCCGTACGAACACGTCCTGGACGAAGCCGAGTTCACCCGCCGCGTCCGAGACGGCGCGCGCGTTGGCGAGATCGAAGACGGTCACCGCCTCCGGCCGCCAGCCGAGCATCTCGGGCAGGGCGCGGTGCGGGATCTGCACCAGATGGCCGAGGTTGCCGGCCCGCGCGCCCGCCGCGTGCAGGGTGCGCGCCTCGGACGGGTCGATCGCGGCGAACCGGGGGATGTGCCGGGCGACCGCCCGGATCAGCGCGGGGTTGCGGCCGAACTGTTTGACGACGAACCACAGGGAGAGCCCGAGCCGCTCCGCCTCGGCCGCCAGCAGCGCCGCGTTGGCTTCGACGGCGTCGGCGTCCATGACATAGGTGTCGGGCGGGACGGCGCCCGACCGGTGCAGCGCGGTCGCCGTGTCGACAAGCGCCGGGTTGCGGGTGAGGACGGTGTCGAGGAACACGATCAGCCCTCCAGGTCGTGCAGCGCACGGCGGAGGATCTCGATCACGAGATCGGCGCCGGCCCGCATGGGGTTGATCCGTACGGTCCAGTCGGCGAGTTCCGGCGCGTCGTCGAGTGACGAGCTGGACATCCGGTACACGAGCGGGGCGATCTCGTAACGCGAGTTGGAGCCCACGGGATAGGGAGCCGCGCCGTGCCGCGCGGCGGCGGCGGGCAGTTCACGGGCCACCGGACGGTCGAGCCGTACCAGCAGGCACCGGTCCTGGGCGTTGGCGATCCGTACCTCGGCGACGCCCGGCACCTCACCGGCCGAGAGCCGGGCCGCGACCTCCGCGCCCACCTGGGACTGGAGGGCCCACATGACGGGGACATGGGTGAGGGCGCGCAGCGCGTCGAGCGCCTGGTGGCCCTGGACCTGGCCGCCGCCCGAGTAGTTGTCGCCGCGGACGTGCGCGACGAGATCACGGGCGCCGACGACCGCGCCGACCCCCTCGGGGCCGTGCAGCTTGAAGAGGGAGAAGCAGGAGGCGTCCGCGCCCAGTTCCACCCCGGAGGCGGGCACGCGCAGCACCGCGTAGTTGTCGTCGACGACCGTGCGGACCCCGGCGGCGCGGCAGGCCGCGAGCACCTCGCCCGGATCGTAGGAGTCGGCGAGCCGCTGCCGGCTGTGCTGGACGTACGCCCAGGCGAACGCGCCGGATTCCAGGGCCTCCTGGAGCGCCGTACGGTCGTTGAAGTCCACCTCGGTGGTACGGACTCCGAGTCCGCGCAGGGTGACGGCCGTCGTCCGGTAGACCGGGGCCCGGTGGATCAGCAGCGGGTCGCCGGGGGAGACGGCGCCCTGCAGCGCGGCCCGGATCGCGCCTGTGCCCGCGCCCTGGACGAGCGCCGCGTCCTCGGCGCCGAAGAAGTCCGCGAGGACGGCCTCGACGCGCGCGGTCGTACGGGGTCGGCCGAGCCCCGGCACGACACCGGTGTCCGCCTCGAAGAGCTGTGGTCCCTCGAAGTGGGCGGCGGTGTGTTCGAGCAGCCGGAACTGGCGCCGGACCGCGTCCTCCAGGGCGATCGTCGCCAGCGGGAAGGTCCGCGGAAGCTGTACGGACATCTCAGATCTCCTCGGCATAGGCGCCGGCATCGGCGCCGGCATCGGCGCCGGTCAGGAAGCGCAGCGGGTTGCGGCGTGTCATCAGGTCGATCAGGTCCTCGTCCACGCCCGCCGCGCGGGCCTTGGGCAGGAAGGACCGGAAGAGGTGCCCGTACCCCTGACCGCCCTCCGACTCCAGATAGCCGTGGCGCGAGATGTCGCAGCTGAGCAGGACACGGTCCGCGTGCCCGGCCGCCAGCAGCGCCAGCAGCAGCCGCAGCCGGGTGTCGTCGCTCTGGTAGCTCTCCTTGCCGACGGTGTCGAAGGCGACATACGCGCCGCTCGCCGCCAGTTCGCGGTGCGTGGCGGGGTCGTCCAGCAGATCCTGGTGGCCGAGGGAGATCCGGTGCGGTGCCAGGCCCGTACCGGTGAGCAGCTCCAGCTGGGCGAGTCCGCCGCGTCCGAGCTGGGCGTGGGTGGCGACCGACAGGCCGGTGGCGAGGGCCGCGTGGGCCGAGGCGAGGAGCGAACGGGTCTCGGACTCGCTCGGCCGGTCGCCGTGGCTGCCGATCTCACCGAGCACGCCCGGTCTGATGCCGGTGGCGCCGAGGCCGTCGTTGATCTCCCGGATCAGTGTCCCGGCGAGCTGTTCGACGCTCGCGCCGCCGATCTCGCGCGGGTGGAACGGTTCGTAGTACCAGCCGGTGGCCGCGACGACCGCGACCCCGGACTCCTCGGCGATCCGGGCCAGGGCGAGCGGGTCGCGGCCCATGCCCCGGCAGGTCAGCTCGATGACCAGGCCGAGCCCGAACTCGGCGCGCAGGGCGGCCAGCTCCGCGGTGACGGCGGCCCGGTGGCGCTCGGCGTCGAGGACGGCGGCGCCGTCGCCCGTACGGTCGAGATCCAGCACCAGATGTTCGTGGGCCAGCGCCGGGCCGCGCACGGCGGAGACGGGCAGCGGCCCGGCGACGGTATGCAGAGAGTGACGGGTGTGGGGGGCCGGGGAGTGGTCCCCGGGGTGGTGCCGCATGGTGCGGGTGCCTTCCCGGTGTGCCTGGATCAGCCCGTGAGAGGGGTCAGCCCTTGACGGGGGTGAACAGGTCAAGCCAGTAGAGGAGGTTGAGGAGGACGCCGCCGACGATCACCGCGGCGGGGGCCGCCGCCATCCGTACCACGGGCCGGCCCATCGCCTCGTTGAGGAGGTAGAGCCCGCCCACGATGAGGATCGCGACACCGCCGCCCATGACATTGGCCGCGAGCAGTGAGCCGAAGAGGATCGCCAGCCCCAGCGTTTCGGTGATCGCGGCGCGCAGATGCTCGGAGGAGTCACGCACGCTCGGCAGCTTGCCGAGGACCTTGCCGATGGAGGAGAGGGCCAGGACTTCGAGGGCGAAGACCACGGCGCCGACGACGGCCGCGAGGAACGGGTTCGGCATCAGATAGCCGAGGGGGTAGACGAGCGTGAAGCCGGCGATGCCGTACGCACCGGAGGCGAGCGCGGTCGTCGCGATCAGCGGGATGAAGCCGAAGACCCGGTAGAAGTCGACCTGGGCGGCCTCGCTGTAGTGCCCCTTGGCGATCAGGAAGCTGGTGGCCTCGCCGCCGCCGAATATGTGCATCTGCGCCAGCACACAGACTCCGGCGCCCAGCACCATGAACAGCGGCAGAAAGCGGCGCAGCCGCAGGGCGCTGGAGCTGAAGAGAGAGGCCATCGGGTCGTCCCCGGCCGCCTCCGGCTGCCCCGTGCCCGAGGTCTGTTCGCCGGCGGCCGCCGCTTCGGCCCGGTCGGCCGTGCGCTGGAGCAGGTCCTTCCTGACGGCGAAGCCGATGAGCAGCAGTACACCGGCCGCCATCGCCAGCGAGCCGGCGAAGACATTGGGCCAGATCTTCATGGTCATGATCACGAGCGCCAGTTCGAGCACCGCCGCGATGCCACCGCGCAGCCGTCCGAACTGCTTGGTGATGGCGAGCACCGGGAAGAGCGTGAACAGGAACAGGATCGGCGTCGACATCTGCTGCATCGCCGTCAGGAAGTCGACGGGCAGATCGTGCGCCACCTCATTGGCCCCGCTGAGGCCGAAGACGACCACCGCGCCCCACGCGCCGCCCAGCAGCGGCGCCAGCCACTTCTTGGGCGAGAGGATGCCCAGGATGTCGGTGGGCAGGAAGAGCAGCCACGGGTTGAGGACCCCGCTGGAGAGGGCCATCGGTGCCCCGAGGCCGAAGATGAAGCCCGCGGAGAGCCCGAAGGACACCGCCGTGGTGGCGGAGCGGGTGGTGCGCCCCTGGATGAAGTCGAGCATGAAGGGGCGTACGCCGTCGTTGAATACGGCCAGTGCCATGTGCGCGATGAAGGCGGTCAGCGCGCACAGGGCTATGACGAACAGTTTCTGCGTCAGCGAGAAGTCCAGACCGGTACTCGCTGCAAGGACGGTGGTCACGGGGGTGTCTCCTCTGGGCCCTGGCAGGTCTTCGGCGGGTCAGCCGCGCGCGGTGAGCGCGCGGGCCATGATCGGGGCGATCACGTCGATCTGGTCGATGGCGAAGCCGAAGACCTTCTTGCCGTCCGCCAGCAGGGCGCCGACCTCGTCCTCGGTGGGGACGGAACGGCCGAACGTGTGGCAGAGGGGCGAGCCCAGCAGGCCGACGAGGACGCCGAGCGAGGCGCCGGCGCCGGTGTGGCACGTACCGAGGTAGTAGTCGGCCTGGCCGCCGCGGAGCTTCATCGCCGCGTCCATGTCGTTGGAGACCGTGATCTCCAGGCCGTCGAGTCCGAGCGCGCCGATGGTCTGCGCGACCTCGGACTTGCCGACGCCACCGGTGAGGATCTTCGTCATGGCTGATTCCTTCGTCTCGTGGTTGCCGCGTACCGCGGAGCCGGGTCAGGCGGGGGAGTTCTGGGCGAGCACGGCGAGGTGCAGACCCAGGAAGTTGATCTCGGACTCGGGGAGCGGGGCGCCCAGGGCCTTCGCTGCCCGTACGGACACGGCGCGGGCCCGGGCCACGGCCTCGGGGTGGCCGGCGAGCTCTGCCGCCACCTGCTCGTCGGTCCGGAACTCCTCGATCGGCTCGCCGTCGAGGAGCCGGTTGAGCGCCATCATCAGATGGCTGGTGAGCATGCCCGCCGTGCCCTCGGTGACGGTACGGCCCTCGGCGGCCAGGGCGTCCAGCTCGTCCGCGACGAACGCGGCGACCTCGGGCCTGACCTGGCCGCTCTCGCGGAACAGCTGGATGCGGAGGGCGAGCTGGTCGTCCATGGTGCTCCTTTCCTTTCTTTCGAGGCTGATTAAACAGTCGCCAGGATTTTGTATATTGAGCTGATGCCTCGGTCCTGGGATGTCCTTTCTTGGGGTCCGGCGAAGCCGATGAGGCCGGTGAGGTCAGTACGAGGGCATGCGCTCACCGCGCAGTACCTCGGTCTGGACGGTGGTGATGACCGACAGGTCGAGCGAGTCGCGCACGGCGCCGAGCGCCTTCGCCCCCTCGGTCCTGCCGATGATCGCCGCGCTGGAGTTGCGCAGCGACAGATCGCGGGTGACCTCGTCGCCCAGTGGCCGTACGTCCACGCCTGGGCCGAGCCGGCCCTGTACCTCATCGAGGTTCCAGACGGTGGCGTCGGCCCGGTCCTGCTCCAGCAGCTCGGGCAGCTGCATGTACGAGGCCTCGACCCACTCGATGTCGCCGCGTCCGGCGAACACGCGCTCGGCGAGCATCCGCTGATCCTCGGAGGCGTGGTCGACGGCGACCCGCAGCCCCGGGGTGTCCAGGTCCGCGCCGTGCCGCAGCAGCAGCCCGTGCGCCCCGACGTAGGTGGCCGGGCCGAGATCCGCGACCAGCTCGACGGGGTGTTCCCCGACCAGCCGGTCGGCGGCGAAGCGGGAGAGCACCACGAGATCGACCTTGCCCTCGATCAGGGCGGTGGTGCGGGCGCCGGCGCCTCGCATGAAGGTGATCGCGAAGGGGGCGCCGGCCTCCTCGAAGGCGGAGCGCAGCCCGGTGGCCAGACCTTCGTAGCGGCGGGAGTACGGGAGCGGCATCGCGGCGAGCAGGGTGCCGAGCCCGGAGAGCCGCCAGAGTATCGAGCGGTCGGAGCGGACGAGGAAGGTGCCGAGATGGCCACGGGCCGTCGTCTCGATGGCCTCGGCCTTCTCCAGCAGCTGGAGCGCCGCCTGGACGGTGCCGTTCCCGACGCCCAGCTCCATGGCGAAGTCGCGCACCCGTGGCAGCCGGGTGTCCGGCTCGTGGTTCAGCAGGAGAACCGCCAGCTGCCGGGCCGCGAGGCCGTTGCGGGTCAGGAAACGCTCGTCAAAGCCTGTCACGGAAGAGACAGTAAACAGGATTCTGGATACTGACAAGGGTCCTGGGCCGGTCCGTTCCCGGCCAGGAAACGGACCGGCCGGTCGGGCTGCGTCCGCCCAGGTCAGGGCGTGCGGGCGATCAGATAACGGAAGACGTTCTCCATCCACACCGTGCCGTCGGGCCGCAGATGCGGACGGAGCGCCTCGCTGATCTCCTTCTCCACCTGCCGCCGGTCCGTGGCCCCGATCGCCCCGTCGAACACCCCGGTCGACAGCAGCCCGCGCACCGCGCTCTCCGTGTCCGCGTAGCCGAAGGGGCAGGCCACCCGGCCCGAGCCGTCCGGCTCCAGACCGGCCCGCGCGGCCACCTCCTCCAGGTCGTCCCGGTGCGCCGGGGACCGGCCGCCGGTGCCCGGCCCGCCGGTCAGCCGGCCCGCGACCCGCAGCACCGCGTCCGTGGCGCAGCGCTCCGGCGGCCCCCAGCCGGCCAGCACCACCGGGGTGCCGTGCTCGGCCAGCGGTATCGCCGTGCCGAGGGCGGGCGCGAGCTCCTCCCCGTCGTCCGCCGTGGAGCCGATCGGCTGGAAAGCGGTGATCAGGTCGTACGGGGAACTGTCCGGCGCGGCGGCCGCCTCGGCCATCCGGTCCACCGGCAGCAGCGTGCTGGTGGCCGCCGGCTCGGCGGAGCGGTCGTCCCGCTTCCCCTCAACGACCAGCCGTTCGCGGGCCAGCGCGAGCCGCTCCTCGTCCGCGTCGACGCCGGTCACCCGCGCGCCCCGCGAGGCGGCGAGCAGCAGGGCGAGCCCCGAGCCGCAGCCGAGGCCGAGCACCCGGGTGCCGGTGTGGACCTCCAGGCGTTCGTACACCGCTTCGTAGAGCGGCACCAGCATCCGTTCCTGGATCTCGGCCCAGTCGCGGGCGCGCGCACCCGCGCCCGCGAGAAGCGCCGGAGCCGAGGCCGCGTTCGGAGGCTGCTCGTGGTGCTGGGCGAGCGTAGGTGTCATGGATAGCGCCCCAATCCGCCGAGAGGTCGTCAGTGTCCTGATGGACAGCCCCCCGTGTAGATGCGCGCACACATCCCCCGTATGTCAGGGAACTCCGCATCCGTGCCCGCGTCCAGTGGGCGATGGGCAAAGCGTTGGGTGAACCGGGCGTACGCCCCGGCGCGCGCGGCTGATCCATTTTTCCGGACATGGCCGCCGTACGATTCCCGCCATGGCGAAGGCACCTGTTCTCACGCCCCAGGCGGACGACTTCCCCCGCTGGTACCAGGACCTGATCAACAAGGCCGAGCTGGCCGACAACGGACCGGTGCGCGGCACGATGGTGATCAGGCCGTACGGCTACGGCCTGTGGGAGCGGATGCAGCAGGAGCTGGACGCCCGTATCAAGGAGGCGGGCGCCGCGAACGCGTACTTCCCGCTTCTCATCCCGCAGTCGTATCTGACGAGAGAAGCCGAACACGTCGAGGGCTTCGCACCCGAGCTGGCCGTCGTCACGCACGGCGGCGGCAAGGAGCTGGACGAGCCGGCCGTCGTCCGTCCCACCTCCGAGACGATCGTCAACGAGTACTTCTCCAAGTGGGTGCGGAGCTACCGCGATCTGCCGCTCCTCATCAACCAGTGGGCCAATGTCGTCCGCTGGGAGATGCGCCCCCGGATCTTCCTGCGCACGACCGAATTCCTCTGGCAGGAGGGCCACACCGCCCACGCCACCGAGGAGGAGGCCAGGCGGTACGCGGCGCACATCCACCGGCACGTCTACGCGGACTTCATGATCAATGTCCTCGGCATCGATGTCGTCCTGGGCCGCAAGACCGCGAGCGAGCGCTTCGCGGGAGCCATCAACACCCTGACCCTCGAAGGCATGATGGGCGACGGCAAGGCCCTCCAGCTGGGCACGAGCCATGAACTGGGCCAGAACTTCGCCAGGGCCTTCCACATCCGGTATCTGTCGAAGGACGACACCCAGGAGCTGGTCTGGCAGACCTCCTGGGGCGCCTCGACCCGGATGGTCGGCGGACTGATCATGTCCCACGGCGACGACAACGGGCTGCGCGTGCCGCCCCGGCTCGCCCCCGTCCAGGCCGTCGTCCTCGCCATCAAGGACGACGAGGCCGTCCTCGCGGCCGTCCATGAGATCGCCGGCCGCCTCGGGGCGGCCGGCCTGCGCGTCCAGGTCGACGACCGTACCGACACCCCCTTCGGCCGCCGCGCCGTCGACTGGGAGCTGAAGGGCGTGCCCGTACGGATCGAGATCGGCCCGCGCGACCTGGAGAGCGGCACCGCGATGCTCGCCCGCCGGATCCCGGGCGGCAAGGAGCCCGTCTCCGTGGACGCCCTGGCCGGGCTGCTGCCCACGGTCCTCGAAGAGGACCAGGCGCTGCTGCTGCGGCAGTCCCGGGAGCGCCGCGCGTCCCGTACCACCGATGTCTCCACCGTCGAGGAGGCCGCCGAGGCCGCCGGCGCGGGTGGCTGGGCGCGTATCGCGTGGGCGGCGCTGGGCCCCGGGGGAGAGGCCGCCCTCGCCCGGCACGGCGTGTCCGTACGGTGTCTGGTCGCCGAGGACGGGTCGGTGCCGGAATCGGATGATGCGCCGGGTAACCTCGCCCTTGTGGCGCGCGCCTACTGAGCTCCCTCTTGCTGAGCTCCGGTCGAAGAGTGCCGGTGTACGTAGATCAGCTACGCGCCGATGCGTACGCGGCGCTACGTACCACCTTGAGATGAGCTGCGAGGCTTCTCCGCAGATCGACGCACCCGCCCTCGTCAGGACGCATCAATGGCAACTGACGGGTACGTGCAAATTATTTGGGATGCCCCGTAATGGAACCCGAGAGCGTTCCGGCTCGTTGTTCACGACGTGAGCACGACACCACCTGTTCTCGCCGCAGAGCTGGCACAGGCGTGGGCCGATATTCAGCGGTCCCACCCCGAGCTGCCGGATCTTGCCGCGCCAGAGTCCCTGATCGGAGAATCGTCGTCCGCCTGCGGCGCCGAGCTCTCCTTCGAACGACTGCTTCACGAAGCGGTCCACGGCATCGCCGCCGCCAGAGGTGTCCGAGACACCTCGCGTGCGGGCCGTTATCACAACCGCCGATTCCTGGCGATCGCCGAGGAGATGGGCCTTGACCACCCCGAGGAGCCGCATCCCAGCAGCGGCTTCTCGCTGGTCTCGCTCAGCCCCGAGGCGAAACGGCGGTATCGCCCCACCATGGAGCGGCTCCAGCGCGCTCTGAAGGCGCATACGGTCGCGACGGCTGCGGACACCAAGCGCAGCTTCCGCGGCCCGGCCGCCCGGCACGGCTCCTCCGGCGGCGGAGTCCGCGTCAAAGCGGTCTGCGACTGCGGCCGGAACGTACGCGTCGTTCCGTCGGTCCTCGCCCAGGCGCCGATCGTCTGCGGCGGCTGCGGCAAGCCCTTCCGTATCCCGGAAGTGGTCGGCGCGGCGAGCTGAGCCCAGGACCTGGGGGGTCTCCTACGGATCAGGCGAACCGGCCGGGATCCGTACGACACTCCCCAGGCCCACCGCGGCGGGGGCCCGGCCCCGGCCGGGTCATGCCCTGTCGCAGGTATGTGGCACAATGACCAGCTGTACTCGACAGTCGCACAGGACCCCTCTCTCCTCCGGCTGACGCGTCCATCGGGCGGATCGGGTACCGCAACCCCACGCGGCGTCCCGTTGCGCTCAACCACGTCAAGACCAGGAGACACCACTCCAGTGGCAGTCAAGATCAAGCTGAAGCGTCTGGGCAAGATCCGTTCGCCTCACTACCGCATCATCGTCGCCGACTCCCGTACCCGCCGTGACGGCCGGGCCATCGAGGAGATCGGTCTGTACCACCCGGTGCAGAACCCCTCGCGTATCGAGGTCGACTCGGACCGCGCGCGTTACTGGCTGTCCGTCGGCGCCCAGCCGACCGAGCCGGTTCTCGCGATCCTCAAGCTCACCGGTGACTGGCAGGCGCACAAGGGCCTTCCGGCCCCCGCGCCGCTGCTGCAGCCGGAGCCGAAGGCCGACAAGCGCGCCCTCTTCGAGGCCGCCACGAAGGACGCCGGCGACGAGCCCAAGGGTGAGGCGATCACTCAGAAGGCCAAGAAGTCCGACAAGAAGGCCGACGAAGCCGGGACCGAGTCCTCGGCCACCGCCGAGTCGACCGAGGCCTGAGCATGCTCGAGGAGGCTCTCGAGCACCTCGTGAAGGGCATCGTCGACAACCCGGACGAAGTGCAGGTGGCCTCGCGCAACCTGCGCCGCGGCCGTGTGCTGGAGGTCCGGGTCCACCCCGACGACCTCGGCAAGGTGATCGGCCGTAACGGCCGCACCGCACGTGCTCTGCGGACTGTCGTGGGCGCCATCGGCGGCCGTGGCATCCGCGTCGACCTCGTCGACGTGGATCAGGTGCGCTGACACAGTTGAACACCGGCCCGGGCCGGAGAAGGCCACCGCCTTCTCCGGCCCGTGCTGTTTTTCGCGGTGACGGCAATCATCCATCGGGGAACCACAGTGGTGAGCGGCCCCGTCCGCGTAAGCGGCGGCGGTGCGGCGGCACAAGAAGGGTATGCACGTGCAGTTGGTAGTCGGGCGGATCGGCCGCGCCCACGGCATCAAGGGTGAGGTCACCGTCGAGGTGCGTACGGACGAGCCCGAGCAGCGGCTCGGGCCCGGCGCCGTACTCGCCACGGAACCGGCCTCGACCGGACCGCTGACGATCGAGACGGGCCGGGTGCACAGCGGCAGGCTGCTGCTGCGGTTCGAGGGCGTACGCGACCGTACGGGCGCCGAGGCCCTGCGCAACGTCCTGCTCATCGCCGAGATCGACCCGGCGGAACTCCCCCAGGACCCGGAGGAGTTCTACGACCATCAGCTGATGGACCTGGATGTCGTCCTGGCGGACGGTACGGAGATCGGCCGGATCACCGAGATCTCCCATCTGCCCTCGCAGGACCTGTTCATCGTGGAACGGCCGGACGGCAGCGAGGTGATGATCCCCTTCGTGGAGGAGATCGTCACCGAGATCGATCTGGAGGAGCAGCGGGCCGTCATCGACCCGCCGCCGGGTCTCATCGACGACGGTCCCGCCGCCGGCGACGAAGCAGCCGATGACCGCGCCGCGGCGGACGGGGACGACGGCTGATGCGACTCGATGTCGTCACGATCTTCCCGGAGTATCTGGAGCCCCTGAACGTCTCGCTGGTCGGCAAGGCCCGCGCGCGCGGCCGGCTCGACGTACACGTGCACGATCTGAGGGAGTGGACGTACGACCGGCACAACACGGTCGACGACACCCCCTACGGCGGCGGTCCCGGCATGGTCATGAAGACCGGGCCCTGGGGCGACGCGCTCGACGACGCCTTGGCGAGCGGCTACGAGTCGGGCGCCGGCGGCCCGGCCCTGATCGTCCCCACCCCGAGCGGCCGCCCCTTCACGCAGGAGCTGGCCGTCGAGCTTTCCGAGCGGCCCTGGCTGCTCTTCGCACCCGCCCGCTACGAGGGCATCGACCGCCGGGTCATCGACGAGTACGCGACCCGGATACCGGTCTACGAGGTGTCCATCGGTGACTATGTGCTGGCCGGCGGCGAGGCCGCCGTACTGGTCATCACCGAGGCCGTGGCCCGGCTGCTGCCCGGCGTCCTCGGCAACGCGGAGTCGCACCGCGACGACTCCTTCGCCCCCGGCGCGATGGCCGATCTGCTGGAGGGCCCCGTCTACACCAAGCCGCCCGAGTGGCGCGGGCGCGGGATTCCGGACGTCCTGCTCAGCGGCCACCACGGCAGGATCGCGCGCTGGCGGCGGGACGAGGCGTTCCGTCGTACGGCCCTCAACCGGCCCGATCTGATCGAGCGTTGCGACCCCGCGGCCTTCGACAAGAAGGACCGCGAGATGCTCTCCATCCTGGGCTGGGCGCCCGAGCCCGGCGGCCGATTTTGGCGCAGGCCCGAGGCCATGGAAGAATAAGCCCCTGCTGTACGTCCGGTGTGCGCCCCTGCCACAGGGGGAACGACGCCCGCCCGACGCGAACGGCACCCAGACTCTCATTTCGATATCCGCTGATGACCTGTGGCATCAGCGAGGAAGCAGACCACACCATGTCCAGCCTGCTCGACTCTGTCGACGTCGCGTCGCTCCGCAGCGACCTCCCCGCCTTCCGCCCCGGTGACACCGTCAACGTCCACGTGCGGGTCATCGAAGGCAACCGCTCCCGTATCCAGCAGTTCAAGGGCGTCGTCATCCGCCGCCAGGGCTCGGGCGTCCGCGAGACCTTCACGGTCCGCAAGGTCTCCTTCTCCGTCGGTGTCGAGCGCACCTTCCCGGTCCACAGCCCGATCTTCGAGAAGATCGAGCTCGTGAGCCGCGGTGACGTTCGTCGCGCGAAGCTGTACTACCTCCGTGAGCTGCGCGGCAAGGCCGCGAAGATCAAGGAGAAGCGCGACAGGTAGTCACGCCACGACCGGGCTGCGGATCGAACTCGCGCCCGGGTCCACAGGGCCGCCGGATAAGCTCTGGCCCCGATGGACACCGAAGCACAGCACACGGAGCGCGACCGCTCTTCCGCATCCCCCACCGGGACGGAAGACCGGTCGCGTTCCGCGCGTTTTCGCGGCTCAGCGGCTCTGCGGGGCTCAGGCCCTTCCTGGCGCCGGGCGGGACTGCTCGGTCTCGTCTGCGCGGTCTTCATACTCCTGGTCAGCACCTTTGTGATGCAGCCGTTCCTGATCCCCAGCGGCTCGATGGAGCCCACCCTCCGGGTCGGGGACCGGGTGATGGTCAACAAGGTGGCGTACCGTTTCGGTGACGCGCCGGAGCGTGGTGATGTGGTGGTCTTCGACGGCACCGGATCCTTCGTCCAGGAGCCGGTGACGGAGAACCCCGTCACCGGGCTGCTGCATGGGGCGGCCGCGGCCCTGGGGCTCGCCGAGCCCGCCGAGACCGACTTCGTGAAGCGCGTGGTCGGTGTGGGGGGCGACCGTGTCGTCTGCTGCGACAAGGGGGGCAGGGTCGAGGTGAACGGCCGTGCGGTGGACGAGCGCTATCTGTACTTCGGCGACGCGCCCTCCCGCGTCCCCTTCGACATCGTCGTACCCCCGGGCACCCTCTGGGTCATGGGCGATCACCGCAGCAATTCACGCGACTCCCGGGACCATCTCGGTGAGCCGGGCGGCGGCATGGTGCCCGTGGACCGGGTCGTCGGACGGGCGGACTGGATCGGCTGGCCGCTGGACCGCTGGTCCTCGCTGGAGCCGACCGGTGCCTTTTCGGACGTACGGAGTCCCGGCGGCGTCCATGGGTAAGCGCGGACGACCCCCGGGCCAGGTCTCCGACAGCGGACTGCCGACCGGCACCCGGCCCACGAGCGAGCGGCAGCTGCCGGGGCGCGCGGACCGGCGCAAGCTCGCCCGTAAGGTCAAGCGGCGCCGGCGCCGGTCCGCCGTGGCGGAGATACCTGTCCTCATCACCGTGGCGCTGCTGATCGCGCTCGTACTCAAGACCTTCCTGGTGCAGGCGTTCGTCATCCCGTCGGGATCGATGGAGCAGACGATCAAGATCAGCGACCGGGTGCTGGTGGACAAGCTGACGCCGTGGTTCGGCTCGAAGCCGGCCCGCGGCGATGTCGTGGTCTTCAAGGACCCCGGCGGCTGGCTCCAGGACGAGGAGCCCCCGCCGGACAACTCCCCGGTGGTCGTCAAGCAGGTCAAACAGGTGCTGACCTTCATCGGGCTGCTGCCGTCCGCCGACGAGCAGGATCTGATCAAGCGGGTGGTCGCGGTCGGCGGTGACACCGTCAAGTGCTGCGACCGGGGCGGGAAGGTCACCGTCAACGGCACCCCCCTCAACGAGCCGTATCTGCACCCGGGCAACGTTCCCTCGCAGCTTCCCTTCGAGGTGGAGGTGCCCGCCGGGCGGATCTTCGTCATGGGGGACCACCGGTCGAACTCGGCCGATTCCCGCTTCCATCTCGGCGAGAAGTACCGTGGCACGGTCTCCGAGAACGAGGTGGTGGGCCGCGCGGTCGTCATCGCCTGGCCTTTCGGCCACTGGCGCAGGCTGGAGGAGCCGGAGACCTACGCCTCGGTCCCTGACGCGCGTGCGGCACCGACGACGGCACTGGGGCCGTCGAATAGGCTGTCCCCCCAGGATCTGAACGGATTGACCAGGCTCCCGAGCCCTGCGGAACTCCCGCTCGTTATGGGAGTGGTGGGCGTGTCCCTTTTCCGGGACAGGCAAGCGCACGGAGTATTCGCACGGAGTAAGGAGTGGATGTGGGGGACGTGGCGGTCGGCGCACGATCCGGACATGACGGTCCCGAGGAGGGACACGAGCAGCTCGCCGAGTCGCCCTCCGTCGTGACGGACGATTCGACGGAACGCGAGAGCGAGACCTTGGACAGTGGCGGATCCGGGGCGAGGAAGCCGCGCTCCTTCTGGAAGGAGCTGCCTCTCCTGATCGGAATCGCGCTGTTGCTCGCGCTTCTGATCAAGACCTTCCTGGTACAGGCGTTCTCCATCCCCTCGGACTCGATGCAGGACACCCTGCAGCGGGGCGACCGGGTACTGGTGGACAAGCTCACGCCGTGGTTCGGCGCCGAACCGGAGCGCGGTGAGGTCGTGGTCTTCCATGACCCGGGCGGCTGGCTCGACGACGCCCAGACACCCGCTCCGAACGTGGCGCAGAAGTTCCTCAGCTTCATCGGGCTGATGCCGTCCGCCGAGGAGAAGGACCTGATCAAGCGGGTCATCGCGGTCGGCGGCGACACGGTGGAGTGCAAGAAGGGCGGCAAGGTCGAGGTCAACGGCCACCCGCTGAACGAGACGGCGTACATCTACCCCGGCAACACTCCCTGTGACGACCAGCCGTTCGGGCCGATCAAGGTGGACGAAGGCCGGATCTGGGTGATGGGCGACCACCGGCAGAATTCGCTGGACTCCCGCTACCACCAGGAGCTGCCCGGTCACGGCACGGTCTCCACGGACGAGGTCGTCGGCCGCGCGGTCGTCGTCGCCTGGCCGGTCAACCGCTGGTCCACGCTCCCGGTGCCCGACACCTTCGACCAGCCCGGGCTGAGCACCGCGGCCGCGGCGGTTTCGGCAGCGGCTCCCGGGGCCCTCGGTGTCGCCGGCGCGCTGCCGGTCGTGCTGTGGCGCAGGCGGAGGCTGACCCGCGAGCGTACCGCCGGGTAGGGTGCCGTCCCAGATCGTCGACCTCCGGCGGTCCTGCTCCGGAGCGGGGGAGTGCTGGGATGAGCGTGACTGGACGTAGGAACGGCGGCCGCGGCCGCCTCGGCGAAGTGCTGTCGGGGCTGGCCGTGGCCGTCGGCTGTGTGCTCTTCCTGGGCGGATTCGGCTGGGCGGCCTTCGAGTACCAGCCGTACACCGTGCCGACCCGATCGATGGACCCGACCGTGAAGGCCGGGGACCGGGTGCTGGCCCAGCGGATATCGGGCGGTGAGGTACGGCGGGGGGACGTGGTGGTCTTCACCGACGCGCAGTGGGGCAATATGCCGATGGTGAAGCGGGTGGTGGGGGTCGGCGGCGACAAGATCGCCTGCTGTGACGCGAAGGGCCGGCTCACCGTCAACGGCACGGCGGTCGAGGAACCGTATGTGCGGGGGATGCTCGGCGGGCGGGCCTCCACGAGCGACTTCGACGCGACCGTACCGGCGGGACAGCTGTTCCTGCTCGGCGACGAGCGCAGTGGCTCGCTGGACTCCCGTGTCCATCTGCAGGACCCGGACCAGGGCTCGGTGCCGCGCTCGGCCGTGAACGCGCGCGTGGACGCCGTGGCCTGGCCCTTGGGCAGCCTGATCGGCCGGCCGGCGGGCTTCGCGGCGCTGCCGGGCGGAGTGTCGGCGCCGGGGCCGCTGAATCTGATGGTCGGGGCGGTGCTGGCCGGGGCGCTGCTGATCCTGGGCGGGGCCGCGTACGGGCCGCTCGCGCGGCAGCTGTCGAAGCGGCGCGGGGCCCGTCGGCCGCGGGAGGAGGTGTCCGCCGGTGCCGGCTGAGGGGGCGCTGCGGAAGGTCGCCCGGGTGGTGCTGCTGGATCCCGAGGACCGCATTCTGCTGCTGAACGGATACGAGCCCGACGATCCGGGCGACCGCTGGTGGTTCACGCCCGGTGGCGGCCTGGAGGGCGACGAGACCCGCGAGGAGGCCGCGCTGCGCGAACTGGCCGAGGAGACGGGGATCACACAGGTGGAACTGGGGCCCGTGCTGTGGCGCCGCGTCTGCTCCTTCCCGTTCGACGGACGGCGCTGGGACCAGGACGAGTGGTACTTCCTGGCACGTACGGCCCAGACCGCGACCTCCTCCTCCGGGCTGACCGAGCTGGAGCGGCGCAGTGTCGCGGGGTTGAGGTGGTGGACCTCCGCCGAACTGTCGGCGGCGCGTGAGACGGTGTATCCGACCAGGCTCGCCGAGCTGCTGCGTACGCTGCTCGACGAGGGTCCTCCGGAAGAGCCGGTGGTCCTCGCCCCCGAAAGCGTCTAGGGGCCGAGGGGCGCCGGAGCACAATGGGGGGACGTACGGCTGAAGGGGAACATGCCATGAGCGCCGAGGACCTCGAGAAGTACGAGACCGAGATGGAGCTGAAGCTCTACCGGGAGTACCGCGATGTCGTCGGTCTGTTCAAATACGTGATCGAGACCGAGCGTCGCTTCTATCTCACCAATGATTACGAGATGCAGGTGCACTCGGTGCAGGGTGAGGTCTTCTTCGAGGTCACGATGGCGGACGCGTGGGTCTGGGACATGTACAGGCCCGCCAGGTTCGTCAAGCAGGTCCGGGTTCTCACGTTCAAGGACGTGAATATCGAGGAGCTGAACAAGAGCGATCTCGAACTTCCCGGCGGCTGAAGTGTGTGACGGTCCGGGAGAGTGAGCGAGTTGTCCACAACCGGTGAGTTGTCCACCAAGATCCACTAGTTGCGGGCGGTCGCGTCAGAGTCGGTACCGGAGGTGGTGCCGAGATGAACGCGACGGGGGCACTGGGGCGGTACGGCGAGAATCTGGCGGCGCGGCGGCTGGCCGCGGCGGGGATGACCGTGCTCGCCCGCAACTGGCGGTGCGGCAGGACCGGTGAGATCGACATCGTGGCCCGGGACAGAGACACCCGGGGCGGCGAGGTGCTGGTCGTCTGCGAGGTGAAGACCCGCAGAGCCGGTTCGTTCGAACATCCGATGGCCGCGGTCACACCGGCCAAGGCGGACCGGCTGAGACGCCTCGCGGCCTGCTGGCTGGAGCGCTGCGGCGGTCCGCCGCCCGGCGGAGTGCGGATCGATCTGATCGGGGTGCTGCTGCCCACGCGCGGTGGCCCCGTGATCGAGCACGCCCGGGGGGTGGCGTGATGGCGTTCGCCCGTGCGTGCTCGGTGGCGCTGGTGGGTGTCGAGGGCGTCGTGGTCGAGGTCCAGGCGGACCTGGAGCCGGGCGTGGCCGCCTTCACCCTGGTGGGGCTGCCGGACAAGAGCCTCGTGGAGAGCCGGGACCGGGTCAGGGCCGCGGTGGTCAATTCCGGCGCGGAGTGGCCGCAGAAGAAACTCACGGTGGGGCTGAGCCCCGCCTCCGTGCCGAAGAGCGGCAGCGGTTTCGATTTAGCGGTGGCCTGCGCGGTGCTCGGAGCGGCGGAGCGCATCGACGCCGGGGCCATCGCCGATCTGGTGCTGATCGGGGAGCTGGGACTCGACGGGCGGGTCCGGCCGGTGCGCGGGGTGCTGCCGGCGGTGCTCGCGGCGGCCGAGGCCGGATACCGGCAGGTCGTGGTCCCGGAGCAGACCGCGGGCGAAGCGTCCCTGGTGCCCGGGGTGTCGGTCCTCGGGGTACGGAGCCTGCGGCAGCTGATCGCCGTACTGACCGACGAGCCGGTGCCCGACGAGCCGCGGGAACCCGCGCTGGGCCGTCCCGACCCGATGCTGGCGGGACTGATGGTGCCCGGCGCGGGAGTGGGCACCGGTCTGGCCACCGGCGTCGGCGCCGGTGCGGGGGAGGGCGACGGGCACCGGCCCGACCTGGCGGACGTGGCCGGTCAGGCGGCGGCCCGTACGGCCCTGGAGGTGGCCGCCGCGGGCGGGCACCATCTGCTGCTGCAAGGCCCGCCGGGTGCGGGCAAGACGATGCTGGCGGAACGGCTGCCGGCGCTCCTGCCGCCCCTGACCCAACAGGAATCCCTGGAGGTCACCGCCGTGCACTCGGTGGCGGGCATGCTCCCGCCGGGCCAGCCTCTCGTCCGCACACCGCCGTACTGCGCGCCGCACCACTCGGCGACCATGCAGTCGCTGGTCGGCGGCGGCAACGGACTGCCGAGGCCGGGCGCGGTGTCGCTCGCACACCGGGGGGTGCTCTTTCTGGACGAGGCCCCGGAGTTCTCGGGGCGGGCGCTGGACGCCCTGCGCCAGCCACTGGAGTCGGGGCATGTGGTGGTGGCGCGCAGCGCGGGCGTGGTGCGGCTGCCCGCTCGCTTCCTGATGACTCTCGCCGCCAACCCCTGCCCCTGCGGACGGCACACCCTGCACGGCGCGGGGTGCGAATGCCCGCCCTCGGCGATCCGCCGCTACCGGTCGCGGCTGTCGGGGCCGCTGCTCGACCGGGTCGATCTGCGGGTCGAGGTGCGGCCCGTCGACCGCGCCGACCTAATGGGACAGGGGGGCAGGGGCGAGTCCACGGCGGCGGTCGCCGCGCGGGTGCGGGACGCCAGGAAGCGCTCGGCGGCCCGGCTGGACGGCACACCGTGGTCGGTCAACAGCGAGGTGCCGGGCCATGAGCTGCGCACGCGCTGGCTGGTCGCGCCCGGAGCGCTCGCCGCGGCCGAACGGGATCTGGACCGGGGGCTGCTCACCGCCCGCGGTCTCGACCGGGTGCTCCGGGTGGCGTGGACGGTCGCGGATCTGGCCGGGCGCGAGCGGCCCGAGGCGCGCGACGTGGCCCTAGCGCTGGAGCTGCGTACCGGCGTCGCGCGGGGCACGGCGGCAGCGGCCGCGGGTGCGTCATGACCTCCGGCGTCCGCCCGGCCGAGCGGCTGGCGCGGGCCGCGCTGACCCGCGTGTTCGAGCCGGGGGACGAGCGGGGCGGACAGTGGCTGCGGCAGTTCGGCGCCGTCGGACTGCTGGCGCGGATCACCTCGCAGGACGCCGGCCGGGAGCTGCTCAGCGGGGCCGGTGAGCAGCGGCTCGGCGGCTATCGGACCCGGGCGGCGGCGGCCGTCCCCGAGCGCGATCTGTCGGCGGTGACCGCGCTCGGCGGCCGGTTCATCTGCCCCGGCGATCAGGAGTGGCCCAGCCAGCTCGACGACCTGGGGGCGGCCGGCCCCATCGGCCTCTGGGTGCGGGGCCGGCCGGATCTGCGGATCTGGTCACTGCGCTCCGTCGCCGTGGTCGGCGCCCGTGCGTGTACCCCGTATGGGGCACATATGGCGGCGGCTCTCGGCTCGGGACTCGCCGAGCGCGGCTGGGTGGTGACGTCCGGCGCCGCGTTCGGGGTCGACGGCGCCGCGCACCGGGGCGCCCTGGCGGCCGGCGGGGCCACCGTCGCCGTGCTCGCCTGCGGCGTCGACGTCGCCTATCCCCGGGGGCACGCCGAGTTGATCGGACGCATCGCCGAACAGGGCCTGGTCATCGGTGAACTGCCGCCGGGCGACCATCCCACCCGCAGCAGATTCGTCCTCCGCAACCGCGTGATCGCCGCGCTCACCCGGGGAACCGTCGTCGTGGAGGCCGAATACCGCAGTGGCTCGCTGGTCACGGCGCGCGGCGCCCAGCGGCTCGGCCGCTTCACCATGGGGGTGCCGGGCCCGGCCACCAGCGGCCTCTCGGCCGGTGTGCACGAACTGCTGCGCGGCGAGGGAGTGCTGGTCACCGACGCCGCCGAAGTGGCCGAGCTGGTCGGTGACATCGGTGACCTCGCTCCCCTCCGGCGGGGTCCGGTCGTCCCCAGGGATCTGCTCGATCCCGTCAGCGCACGGGTGCTGGAAGCACTGCCCGCCCGGGGCGCCGCCGACGGGCGGGAGATCGCCCGAGGAGCCGGTACGACTGCGGACGAGGCGCTCGGCAGGCTGTATGAACTCCACTCGTTGGGGTTTGTCGAACGGCGCGGAGACGGCTGGCAGTTGGCCACGCCCGCGACACCGGTGGCAGCGGCGCGGCGAGGCGGTACTTGACCTGGAGCATTCGGGTGAAAAGGTGTGAGCGATGGCCCTCGTACTTCTATCGGTGAGACCCCGGGGGCCGGCGCGAGCGGCGTCGGCCCCGGATCGAAGGTGTGGCCGACGGCGTCCAGCCGGGCAGACGCGGCCAGCCTGTTCTTCGCTTACCGCGACTCCACAGTCACGCTACGCTCACCTGGATTCCGGACCAGACAGACGTCCCCCGCACTTCACAGCAGAACGGCTCAAGGCAACGCATGCCACAGCACACCTCCGGGTCTGACCGCGCGGCAGCGCCCCCCGCTGCCCGGGGCGCCGTGCGGCCCCCCGGGCCCTCGTCGCTCGACGAGTTGTGGCGTTCGTACAAGACCACGGGCGACGAGCGGCTGCGTGAGCAGTTGATCCTCCACTACTCACCGCTGGTGAAGTACGTCGCAGGCCGGGTGAGTGTGGGACTGCCGTCCAATGTCGAGCAGGCGGACTTCGTCTCCTCCGGGGTCTTCGGGCTGATCGACGCGATCGAGAAATTCGACATCGAGCGGTCGATCAAGTTCGAGACATACGCGATCACCCGGATCCGCGGCGCGATGATCGACGAACTCAGGGCCCTGGACTGGATCCCGCGCTCCGTGCGGCAGAAGGCCAGAGCCGTCGAGCGTGCCTACGCCACGCTGGAGGCGCAACTGCGGCGTACCCCCTCGGAGAGCGAGGTCGCCGCGGAGATGGGCATCGCACTGGAGGAACTGCACGCGGTTTTCAGCCAGTTGTCACTGGCGAACGTCGTGGCGCTGGAGGAGCTGCTGCATGTCGGCGGCGAGGGCGGCGACCGGCTCAGCCTCATGGACACGCTGGAGGACACCGCCGCCGACAATCCGGTCGAGGTGGCCGAGGGCCGGGAGCTGCGCCGGTTGCTGGCGCGCGCGATCAACACCCTCCCCGACCGTGAGAAGACCGTGGTCACGCTGTACTACTACGAGGGCCTCACCCTCGCCGAGATCGGCCATGTGCTCGGGGTGACCGAGAGCAGGGTCAGTCAGATCCACACAAAGTCCGTGCTGCAGCTGCGTGCCAAGCTGGCCGACGTCGGACGCTGACGCTGTGTCGCCCCCGCCTCATCCGTAGAGTGGTGGCGTGCCAAGGATTCGAGCGGCCTCCGTGGCCGAGCACCGGACCATGCAGCGCGGCGCCCTGCTGGACGCCGCACGCTCCCTTCTGTCGGAAGGCGGTACGGAAGGGCTGACCTTCCCCGCCCTCGCCGAGCGCACGGGCCTCGCCAGGTCCTCGGTCTACGAATACTTCCGCTCGCGCGCCGCAGTCGTCGAGGAGCTGTGCGCCGTCGACTTCCCGGTGTGGGCCGCGGAGGTCGAGGCGGCCATGGCCGGGGCCGATACGCCGGAGGCCAAGGTCGCCGCGTATGTACGACAGCAGCTCGCACTGGTCGGGGACCAGCGGCACCGCGCGGTCGTCGCCATCTCCGCGAGCGAGCTGGACGCCGGCGCCCGCGAGAAGATCCGCGCCGCGCACGGCGGACTGATCGCCATGATCGTGGAGGCCCTCGTCGAGCTGGGCCACGAACAGCCCCGGCTCGCCGCGATGCTGCTCCAGGGCGTCGTGGACGCGGCGGTCCGCCGTATCGAACTGGGCGCGGCGGAGGATCCGGCGGAGATCGCCGACGCCGCGGTGTCCATGGCGCTGCGCGGCGTAGGGGGCTGAGCCCCGGCGGCCGTGGCCGGCTCCGGGACGCCGAAGACCGGGAGCAGCCGGGACGGACCCCGGCGCAGCAGCTCCGGCGGCAGTAGCGACAGCGGGTCGAGGTATGTGTCGCCGCGCAGCAGGCCCCAGTGCAGGCAGCTCGCCGGGCAGTGGGACGAGGCGCCCGTCAGTGTGGCCACCACCTGGCCGGCGGTCACCACGTCGCCTTCCGTGACCAGCGGCTCCACCGGTTCGTACGTCGTGCGCAGCGGCGGGTCGCCCGTACCGAACAGGGCGATCGAGACCACCCCGCGCCCCGCCACCCGGCCCGCGAAGGAGACCCGGCCCGCGGCCGCCGCCCGTACCGGTGCGCCCGGGGCCGCCGCGAGATCGACACCGCGGTGGCCCCTGCCGTACGGGGAGACCGGCGGCTCCCAGCCCCGCAGCACCGCCGGCCGGGAGCCCACCGGCCAGGACCGGCCACCTCCGTCCCCCGGCTCCCCGGCGGCCGCGGTGATGGATGCGAAAAACAGCGCCGGCACGAGCAGGGCCACGCGGACGCGAGCGGCGAACGTTCCGGTGCGCCGCCGGAACAGCGAACGAACAGTGATCATGCCGCCCACCGTCCCCCGGAACGACGCGGCCGCGCTGATCATGCTCCGGTTCTGTGGAGTACCGACCGGTTGTGGACAGCGTCGTCACCCGGAGGTGCGAAGGTCCCGTACACTTCTTGTGGCGATCCGGGTCACCGGGTCGACTTCGCACGCCCCGCCATCGGCCTCTCCGTGCCGGTGTAAGCGCTACTCGGTCCTCCGTGGCACAGCGCATCGGGGCGTCAGGCGCGACCGCCGTCCGGCGGACGCGACAACCGAGTACCTCGAGGAGTACGGCCATGGCCGTCGTCACGATGCGGGAGCTGCTGGAAAGCGGCGTCCACTTCGGTCACCAGACCCGCCGTTGGAACCCGAAGATGAAGCGCTTCATCTTCACCGAGCGCAACGGCATCTACATCATCGACCTGCTCCAGTCGCTGTCGTACATCGACCGCGCCTACGAGTTCGTCAAGGAGACCGTCGCCCACGGCGGCTCCATCATGTTCGTCGGTACGAAGAAGCAGGCGCAGGAAGCCATCGCCGAGCAGGCGACACGCGTGGGGATGCCCTACGTCAACCAGCGCTGGCTGGGTGGCATGCTCACCAACTTCTCCACCGTCTACAAGCGCCTTCAGCGTCTGAAGGAGCTCGAGCAGATCGACTTCGAGGACGTGGCCGCCTCCGGCCTCACCAAGAAGGAGCTCCTGGTCCTCTCCCGCGAGAAGGCCAAGCTGGAGAAGACCCTCGGTGGTATCCGCGAGATGCAGAAGGTGCCGAGCGCCGTCTGGATCGTCGACACCAAGAAGGAGCACATCGCCGTCGGTGAGGCGCGCAAGCTCCACATCCCGGTCGTCGCGATCCTCGACACCAACTGCGACCCCGACGAGGTCGACTACAAGATTCCGGGCAACGACGACGCGATCCGCTCCGTCACGCTGCTCACCCGCGTGATCGCCGACGCCGTCGCCGAGGGCCTCATCTCCCGTTCCGGTGTCGCCACCGGTGACTCGAAGCCGGGCGAGAAGGCCGCCGGCGAGCCCCTCGCCGAGTGGGAGCGCGACCTCCTCGAGGGCGACAAGAAGGACGACGCCGAGAAGCCCGCCGAGGCTGCTGCGGCCGAGGACGTCCAGACCTCCGCCGAGACGGAGAAGGTCGCCGACGCCGAGCAGGCCGAGGCTCCGGCTGAGGCTGCCGCCCCCGCTGAGGCCGCTGCCCCCGCTGAGGCCGAGGCCGCTGCCCCGGCCGCGGACACCGAGCAGGCCTGACCTTCACAGGTTCGGTAGTTGACGGCGGGGGCCTCACCGGCCCCCGCCGTTCACCCGTAGATCCTTCAGACCTTCGAGAGAGAATTACAAGATCATGGCGAACTACACCGCCGCGGAAGTCAAGAAGCTCCGCGAGCTCACCGGCGCCGGGATGATGGACTGCAAGAAGGCCCTGGACGAGGCCGACGGCAACGTCGACAAGGCCGTCGAGCTGCTCCGCGTCAAGGGTCAGAAGGGCGTCGCCAAGCGCGAAGGCCGTTCGGCCGAGAACGGCGCCGTCGTCTCCCTCATCTCCGAGGACAAGACCTCCGGCGTTCTGCTCGAGCTGAAGTGCGAGACGGACTTCGTCGCCAAGGGTGACAAGTTCCAGACCGTCGCCAACACGCTCGCCGCGCACGTCGCCGCGACCTCCCCGGCCGACCTCCCGGCGCTGCTCGCGTCGGAGATCGAGGCCGGCAAGACCGTCCAGGCGTACGTCGACGAGGCGAACGCCAACCTGGGCGAGAAGATCGTCCTGGACCGCTTCGAGCAGTTCACCGGCGGTTACGTGGCTGCCTACATGCACCGCACCATGCCCGACCTCCCGCCGCAGGTCGGCGTCCTGGTCGAGCTGGACAAGGAAGACGCCGAGGTCGCCAAGGACGTCGCGCAGCACATCGCCGCCTTCGCCCCGAAGTACCTCAACCGCGACGAGGTCCCGGCCGAGACGGTCGAGAACGAGCGCCGCGTCGCCGAGGCGACCTCCCGCGAGGAGGGCAAGCCCGAGGCCGCCCTTCCGAAGATCGTCGAGGGTCGCGTCAACGGCTTCTTCAAGGACGTCGTCGTCCTGGAGCAGGCGTTCGCCAAGGACAACAAGAAGTCCGTCCAGAAGGTTCTGGACGGGGCCGGTGTCTCCCTGAAGCGCTTCGCTCGCATCAAGGTCGGCGTCTGAGTCCGTACGCGATCAACCAAAGACCCCGATAGGGTCTGACGCAGTCGCCCGCGTACGCGCCGGGCGGCCGCAGATCTGACGAGGAGGCCATTGCCGCACAGGGAACCGCAAGGACCCCGGCAATGGCCTTCTTCGTATGTGCACGAGGAGATCTCCATGGAACAGGCCGACAAAAGCGACGACGGCAATAAGCACGGCACGAAGCACGGCCGCTTCATGCTGAAGCTGTCCGGTGAGGCGTTCGCCGGCAGGGGAGCGCTCGGCGTCGACCCCGACGTCGTACACGCCATCGCCCGCGAGATCGCCGCCGTCGTCCGGGACGGCGCCCAGATCGCGGTCGTCATCGGTGGCGGCAACTTCTTCCGCGGCGCCGAGCTCCAGCAGCGCGGCATGGACCGGGCCCGCTCCGACTACATGGGCATGCTCGGTACGGTCATGAACTGCCTCGCCCTCCAGGACTTCCTGGAGAAGGAAGGCATCGACTCCCGCGTCCAGACCGCCATCACCATGGGCCAGGTCGCGGAGCCGTACATCCCCCTGCGGGCCGTGCGCCATCTGGAGAAGGGCCGCGTGGTCATCTTCGGTGCCGGTATGGGCATGCCGTACTTCTCCACCGACACCACCGCCGCCCAGCGGGCCCTGGAGATCGACGCCGAGGCCCTGCTGATGGGGAAGAACGGTGTGGACGGGGTGTACGACTCCGACCCCAAGACCAACCCCGACGCGGTGAAGTTCGACGCGCTGGAGTACAGCGAGGTGATCGCCGGCGATCTGCGCGTCGCCGACATGACCGCCATCACGCTGTGCCAGGACAACAAGCTGCCGATCCTGGTCTTCGAATTGCTGACCGAGGGCAATATCGCGCGCGCGGTCAAGGGTGAGAAGATCGGCACGCTCGTGAGCGACCAGGGCACCCGGGACTGATCCTGGGCCGCCCCGCACGGGATGGACAAAGGCCTGCCGGTCGGACACCGTGCAGGAGAGACGCGACGCAGGTTCCGCCGGACCGGTGGTACACCGGGCCCACTCAAGACACGCAGGAGCAAGTGGTGATCGAAGAGACCCTCCTCGAGGCCGAGGAGAAGATGGAGAAGGCCGTCCTGGTCGCCAAAGACGACTTCGCCGCGATCCGCACCGGGCGGGCGCACCCGGCGATGTTCAACAAGATCGTGGCGGACTACTACGGTGCCCTGACCCCGATCAACCAGCTCGCCTCGTTCGCCGTGCCCGAGGCGCGGATGGCCGTGGTGACCCCGTTCGACAAGAGCGCGCTGCGCAACATCGAGCAGGCGATCCGTGACTCCGACCTCGGCGTCAATCCGAGCAACGACGGCAATATCATCCGGGTGGTGTTCCCCGAGCTGACGCAGGACCGCCGCAAGGAGTTCATCAAGGTCGCCAAGACCAAGGCCGAGGACTCGAAGATCTCGATCCGCGCCGTCCGCCGCAAGGCCAAGGAGACCATCGACAAGATGATCAAGGACGGCGACGTCGGCGAGGACGAGGGCCGCCGCGCGGAGAAGGAGCTCGACGACACCACCGCGAAGTATGTCGCGCAGGTGGACGAGCTGCTCAAGCACAAGGAAGCCGAGCTGCTCGAGGTCTGATGAACGACTCTTCCTGGGGGGCCGCCCCGCCGGCCACCGGTCACTGGGGACCTCCCGAGCAGGGGGCTGCCCCGGCGGGTCCTGCGTACGATGAGCATCCCGCACAGCAGACTCGGCCCATGCCCATCGTGCCCGACGGACCCGCGAACGGCGGGGACCAGGACGACGACCGGGAGGCTGCTCGGCCGGGCGGCCCCCCGCACCGTCACAAGCCTCCGCAGGAGCCCATGGCCACCCCTCCGCCGCCCCCGCAGAAGAAGCGGGCAGGCCGTGACCTGCGTGCGGCCATAGGAGTCGGCCTCGGACTCGGCGCGGTGGTCGTGGCGTCGCTCTTCGTCGTCAAGGCCGTTTTCATCGGAGTCATAACGGTGGCCGTGGTCGTCGGGCTCTGGGAGCTGACGTCCCGGCTCAACGAGAAGAAGGGCATCAAGGCCCCGCTCGTACCGCTGGCCGTCGGCGGCGCCGCGATGATCGTCGCCGGCTATCTGCGCGGCCCCGAGGGTGCCTGGATCGCGATGGCCCTCACCGCGCTCGCGGTGCTGGTCTGGCGGATGACGCAACCGCCCGAGGGGTATCTGCGGGACGTCACCGCGGGGATCTTCGCCGCGTTCTACGTACCGTTCCTGGCCACCTTCGTCGCGCTGATGCTCACAGCGCCCGACGGGTCGCGGCGGGTGCTGCTGTTCCTGGTGCTGACCGTCGTCAGCGACACGGGCGCGTACGCGGTCGGCTGGCGCTTCGGCACTCACAAGCTCGCACCGCGCATCAGCCCCGGCAAGACCTGGGAGGGGCTGTTCGGTGCCGTCGTCTTCGCCATGACGGCCGGCGCGCTCTGTATGCAGTTCATCATCGACGACGGGATCTGGTGGCAGGGACTGCTGCTGGGTCTGGCCGTCGCGGCCACCGCCACTCTCGGGGACCTCGGCGAGTCCATGATCAAGCGGGATCTCGGCATCAAGGACATGGGCACGCTGCTGCCGGGCCACGGCGGCATCATGGACCGGCTCGACTCCCTGCTGCCCACGGCCCCGGTGGTCTGGCTCCTGCTGGTGATCTTCGTAGGCTCCTGATCGCCGTACGCTCCTGACCAGGCCGGATACGCCAGGGGGCCCGTTGTCCACAGGGCAGCGGGCCCCCTGCCGTACGTCTGCGACACTGGTACGACCATGCCTGTACCCGGAGAACTCACTTTCGTCGCGCCCCGCGGAGCCAAGAAGCCGCCGCGGCATCTCGCCGACCTCACCCCCGCGGAGCGCCGCGAGGCCGTCGCCGCGATCGGCGAGAAGCCGTTCCGCGCCAAGCAGCTGTCGCAGCACTACTTCGCGCGGTTCGCACACGACCCCGAGCAGTGGACCGACATCCCGGCCACCGCGCGCCAGAAGCTGGCGACGGAGCTGCTGCCCGACCTGATGTCGGTCGTACGGCACATCTCCTGCGACGACGACACCACCCGTAAGACGCTCTGGCGGCTGCACGACGGCACGTTGGTCGAGTCCGTGCTGATGCGCTATCCGGACCGGGTCACCATGTGTATCTCGTCGCAGGCGGGCTGCGGGATGAACTGCCCGTTCTGCGCGACCGGGCAGGCCGGCCTGGACCGCAATCTGTCCACCGCCGAGATCGTGCACCAGATCGTCGACGGCATGCGCGCCCTGCGCGACGGTGAGGTCCCCGGCGGTCCTTCCCGGCTGTCCAACATCGTCTTCATGGGCATGGGCGAGCCGCTCGCCAACTACAACCGGGTGGTCGGCGCCATCCGCCGGCTGACCGACCCCGAGCCGGACGGTCTGGGCCTCTCGCAGCGCGGGATCACCGTCTCGACGGTCGGTTTGGTGCCCGCGATGCTGCGCTTCGCCGACGAGGGCTTCAAATGCCGGCTCGCGGTCTCCCTGCACGCGCCGGACGACGAGCTGCGCGACACCCTCGTCCCCGTCAACACGCGCTGGAAGGTCCGGGAGGTGCTCGACGCCGCCTGGGAGTACGCGGAGAAGTCCGGCCGCCGGGTCTCCATCGAGTACGCCCTGATCCGTGACATCAACGACCAGGCGTGGCGCGGCGACCGGCTGGGCCGGCTGCTCAAGGGCAAGCGGGTGCACGTCAATCTGATCCCGCTCAACCCGACCCCCGGCTCGAAGTGGACGGCGTCGCGCCCCGAGGACGAGAAGGCCTTCGTCGAGGCAATCGCCGCTCACGGCGTGCCGGTGACCGTGCGGGACACCCGTGGCCAGGAGATCGACGGAGCCTGCGGACAGCTCGCGGCTCAGGAGCGCTAGGTCCTGTCGGGGGGCGGGGCCCAGGCGCCGTAGGACAGCGCCCGGGGCACCGGAAAACGTCCCATGTACCCTGGGCGCGCACGCATTACATATTTCCGACAGGGGAGCGCCACAGCGCTGAGAGTGCGGCACATGTCCGTGAGAACGGGCAGCGGCCGCAGACCCTCTGAACCTTGCCCAGGTCATTCTGGGTAGGAAGTTCGGTCATCACTCAAGCTGTTGCGCCCTGCCCGGAGTCCGGTCCGACCGGACCCCGGGCAGGGCCGCGTCTTCTCCTGGACATCCCAGGAGGAAAACCAGTGAGCACCACTAGGAAGATGACGGTCGCCGCGATCACCGCCGCGCTCGGTGTCTCGGCCCTCGCCGCCTGTGGCGGGTCCGGCGGCTCCGCGTCGTCCGGTGACGGCGACGGCAAGGGCGGTTCACCGTCCAAGACCGTCACGCTCGTCAGCCATGACTCGTTCGCCGCCTCCGCGTCCGTGCTGAAGCAGTTCACCCGGGAGACCGGCTACACCGTCAAGGTGCTGAAGAGCGGCGACGCCGGCGAGGCCCTCAACAAGGAGATCCTGACGAAGGGTTCGCCACAGGGCGATGTCTTCTTCGGCGTCGACAACACGCTGCTCTCCCGCGCCCTCGACAACGGCCTGTTCACGCCGTACAAGGCGAAGGGCCTCGACCAGGTCGACGCCGGCGCCCAGCTCGACAAGGACAAGAACCGGGTCACCCCGATCGACACCGGCGACATCTGCGTCAACTACGACAAGAAGTATTTCGCGGACAAGAAGCTCGCGCCGCCGCGGTCCTTCGACGATCTGATCAAGCCCCAGTACAAGAACCTGCTGGTCACGGAGAACGCCGCGACGTCCTCGCCGGGCCTTGGCTTCCTCCTCGGCACCGCCGCGCGATACGGCGACGACGGCTGGCAGGACTACTGGAAGAAGCTGAAGGCCAACGGCGTCCAGGTCGTCGACAGCTGGGATCAGGCCTACAACGGAACCTTCTCGGGCTCCGCGGGCGGCAAGCAGGCCAAGGGGGACCGGCCGCTCGTCGTCTCGTACGCCTCCAGCCCCCCGGCCGAGGTGCTGTACGCCGAGCCGCGGCCGAAGGAGGCCCCGACCGGAGTCTCCACCGGCACCTGCTTCCGGCAGACCGAGTTCGCCGGGCTGCTGGGCGGCGCGAAGAACGAGGCGGGCGGCAAGGCTCTGCTGGACTTCCTGATCAGCAAGCCGTTCCAGGCGGACATGCCGCTGAACATGTTCGTGAACCCGGTGGTCAAGGACATCGAACTGCCCGAGCTGTTCACGGAGTTCGGCGCGACCGTCGGCACGCCGGAGACCATGGCTCCTGACAAGATCGCCGCCCACCGTGAGCAGTGGATCCAGTCGTGGTCCTCACTCGTAGTGAAGTAACCCCGGCGCCGGCGCGAGCCGGGCGCGGGAACGCGGTGCGGCTCGGCCTGATGGCCGTGCCCGCCGCGTTCTTCGCGGTCTTCTTCGCCTATCCCGTCGCCGCGATCGTCGGCCGCGGGCTGAAGGCCGACGGCGGCTGGCAGTTCGGCCGGATCGGCGACGTACTGCGCCGCCCCGACATTCTCGACGTCCTGTGGTTCACCACCTGGCAGGCGCTCGCCTCCACCGCGCTCACCCTGCTGATCGCCCTGCCCGGCGCGTATGTCTTCGCGCGCCTCGACTTCCCCGGCAAGCAGCTGCTGCGCGCGGTGGTCACCGTGCCGTTCGTGCTGCCGACCGTCGTCGTCGGCACGGCCTTCCTGGCGCTGCTCGGCCGCGGCGGACTGCTCGACGAGCTGTGGGGCGTACGGCTCGACACCACGGTCTGGGCGATCCTCCTCGCGCATGTCTTCTTCAACTACGCGGTGGTCGTGCGGACCGTGGGCGGCCTGTGGTCCCAGCTCGACCCGCGCCAGGAGGAGGCAGCGCGGGTGCTCGGCGCGGGACGGCTCGCGGCCTGGTGGCGGGTGACGCTGCCCGCCCTCGGCCCCGCCGTCGCGGCCGCCGCCCTGATGGTCTTCCTCTTCACCTTCACCTCCTTCGGCGTCGTACAGATCCTCGGCGGCCCCGCCTACTCCACCCTGGAGGTGGAGATCTACCGGCAGACCGCGCAGCTGCTCGACCTGCCCACCGCCGCCGTACTGACGCTGGTGCAGTTCGCGGCGGTCGGCGGGATCCTCGCGGTGCACGCGTGGACCGTACGGAGACGGGAGTCCGCGCTGAGGCTGGTCGACCCCGCGCAGACCGCGAGCCGGCCGCGCGGAGCCGGCCAGTGGGCGCTGCTCGGCGGGGTCCTCGCCGTGGTGCTGCTGCTGATCCTGCTGCCGCTCGGGGTGCTCGTCGAGCGGTCGCTCGACGGTCCCGGCGGGTACGGCTTCGGCTACTTCCGGGCCCTCGGATCGGTGGAGGCGGGCGGCGGCACCTTCCTCGTACCGCCGCTGGAAGCGGTGTGGAACTCGCTGCGGTACGCCCTGGTCGCGACGGCCGTCGCACTGGCGGTGGGCGGTCTGGCCGCCGCCGCGCTCACCAGGCGCGCGGGCCGGCTCGTGCGCGGCTTCGACGCGCTGCTGATGCTGCCGCTCGGGGTCTCGGCCGTGACCGTCGGCTTCGGCTTCCTGATCACGCTCGACAAGCCGCCGCTGGATCTGCGGGCCTCCTGGATTCTGGTGCCGCTCGCCCAGGCGCTGGTCGGGGTGCCCTTCGTCGTACGGACGATGCTGCCGGTGCTCCGGGCGGTGGACGGACGGCTGCGCGAGGCGGCCGCGGTCCTCGGGGCGTCACCGCTGCGCGCCTGGCGTGAGGTCGATCTGCCGCTCGTACGGCGGGCGTTGCTGGTCGCGGCCGGTTTCGCCTTCGCCGTCTCGCTCGGCGAGTTCGGCGCGACGGTCTTCATCGCGCGCCCGGACCGGCCGACCCTGCCGGTCGCCGTGGCACGGCTGCTGGGGCGGCCCGGCGAGCTCAACTACGGCCAGGCGATGGCCCTGTCCACGGTCCTGATGGTGGTGTGCGCGGTGTCGCTGCTGGCGCTCGAACGTATCCGTACCGACCGTTCCGGAGAGTTCTGATGGCCCTGCTGACCTTGTCGGACGTGACCGTACGGTTCGGTGGACGTACCGCCCTCGACGCGGTGGACCTGGAGATCGCCGAGCACGAGATCGTCTGTGTGCTGGGGCCGAGCGGCAGCGGCAAGTCGACGCTGCTGAGGGTGGTGGCCGGGCTGCGGTCCCCGGACGGCGGGCGGGTGCTGCTCGACGGCGCCGACCAGTCGGGGGTGCCGGTGCACCGGCGCGGGGTCGGGCTGATGTTCCAGGACCATCAGCTCTTTCCGCAGCGTGATGTGGGCGGCAATGTCGCCTTCGGGCTGCGGATGCGTGGCGTGTCGCGTGACGAACAGGCCCGCCGGGTCGAGGAGTTGCTCGACCTCGTCGGTCTGCCGGGGGCGGGACGGCGGGCCGTCGCCGCGCTGTCCGGCGGTGAGCAGCAGCGGGTCGCCCTGGCGCGGGCGCTCGCCCCGCGGCCACGGCTGCTGATGCTGGACGAGCCGCTCGGCCAGCTCGACCGCAGTCTGCGGGAGCGGCTCGTCGTCGAACTGCGCGGACTCTTCGGACAGCTGGGTACGACGGTGCTCGCCGTCACCCACGACCAGGGCGAGGCCTTCGCGCTGGCCGACCGTGTGGTGGTGATGCGGGACGGGCGCGTCGCGCAGACCGGCACACCGCTGGAGGTCTGGCAGCGGCCGGCCTCCGCCTTCGTGGCCCGGTTCCTCGGCTTCGACAATGTGGTGGACGCGACGGTGAGCGGCGAGGCCGCCGACACGGTGTGGGGCAAGATCCCGGTGCCCGGCGGTTCCCCGCAGGGCGAGCGGACGGTGCTGGTGCGGCCGGCCGGGGTGCGTCTCGTCGACCCCGCCGAGGGGCTGCGCTGCACGGTCGAGGCACGTACGTTCCGTGGCAGCCGGGCCGCCGTGCTGCTGCGGCCCGGCGACGCTCCGGTGCTTGAGGCGGAGTGCGCCCTGCGGGACGCGCCGGGGGAGGGGGCGACGGTGGGTGTCGCCTTCGCGGCCGAGGATGTGGTGGTACTGCCGGGGCGGGGCTGACCCGCTCCCGCACCCGCTCCCGCACCCGGTCTCGCGCCGGGCGTTAATGCGGCCCCTGTCGTCCGGGCCCGCGGTGCGCGGGCTCGGACGACAGGGGCCGAACCCCGGTGGCTGGTGCTCAGGCGGCCAGCGGGACCGCTGCCAGGGCCGCTACCGCCCAGGTCAGCGGGGCGAAGACCGCGAGGACCGTGGTCGCCCGCACCGCCGCCGCTGTACGGAGGAGGCCGACGGGTGCGCCCTGGCGCTGGAGGGACTCCGTGGTGGAGGCGCGAGCCTGTTTGGCTTCCAGGGTCGCGGTCAGGAGGGTCGCCGCCGTACAGCCGATGACCAGCGCCGCACCGAGGCCGGTGAGAGCGCCGAAGGGCCGCTCGTCACCCGTGCCGTACAGCGACGCCGCGGCGAAGGCGCCCGAGACCACCGCGCACAGGACGCCCAGCGACGGACCGATACGGCGGGCCTCGGCCATCAGGGTGCGGCCCGCGAGCAGGCGGATCGCGCCGGGCCGCAGCGTCTGCAGCAGCCAGCCGCAGAGATGGGTGATGCCGGGGCCGGCCAGCGCGAGACCGACCGCGGTCAGGGCCCAGCCGGCCAGGACGCCCGCCGGGCTGCCGTCGAAGCGGCCCGGCAGCGGCAGCGCGGAGCCTCCGCTCCGGCTCGCGTACGTCTCGATCGCGAGGCCCGCCGCGGTGAGGGCGACGCCCCACGGCAGTCCGGCCGGCGCGGGCGCGGCGGCCGGTGCCGGCTCGTCGTCCGCCGGGTGCGTACGGGCGCGCGGGCGCAGCGCGAGCGCCGTCGCCGCCGTCGCCAGTACGGGCACCACCGCCAGCAGCGTCAGCACCGCCGCCAGCGGCAGCGGCTGGTTCGCGGCGAGCAGGTCCGACGCCTCGCCGGCGAACGGCATCCCGGCCAGATCGCCGCGCAGCACAAGGAAGACGAGCAGCGCCATCGCGCTCCCCAGCGTGCAGGACACCGCCGCCGACGCGGCGGCCAGCGCCGTGAGCCGGGCCGGGCCGAGGCCGACCGCGGACAGTCCGGTGCGTGGCCGGGTGCCCGGATCCGTACGGGCCACCGCGACCGTGAGCTGCACCGTCGCCGCGATCGGGATCAGACACCAGAGCAGCCGCGGCAGCGATCCTGCCGGGTGGCCCATCGCCCAGCCCAGCGTGCACAACAGCAGAAAGCCGATCCCGGCGGAGGCGGCCACGACCAGCAGCCGGCGCAGCAGGACCAGGGGGTGGGTACCACGGCCTAGACGGAGAGCGAGCACGCGGCCTGGCCTTCCGCCTCGGACGGCTCCAACGAGTTGGTGCGACGGCCGTCGAGCAGCGAGACCGCGCGGTCGGCGAGCGTCGCGACCTCCGCGTCCAGGGTGGCCATGACGACGGTGATGCTGTGCGAGCGGGCCGCGGTGGTCAGCGTACGCAGCACCTGAGCGCGGTCCGACCGGTGCAGCGGCGCCGTCGGCTCATCGGCGAAGAGCACCGACGGCGTGGTGACGAGGGCGCGCGCGACGGCGATCCGCTGCCGCTCGGACTGGAGCAGGGCGTGCGGGCGCTTGCGGGCGCACGCGCCGATGTCGAGCCGCTCCAGCCACTCCATCGCGACGGTCTTGGCGGCGCGGTGGGACGCGCCGCGCATCAGCAGCGGCAGGGCCGCGTTCTCCCAGGCGTTGAGCTCGGGAACGAGCGAGGGCTCGGCGTCGATCCAGCTGAAGCGGTCGCGGCGCAGCCGTTCGCGCAGCAGCGGGCTCATGGTGTGGACCGGCGTGCTGTTGAACCACACCTCGCCCTGTTGCGGGACCAGCTGCCCCGACAGGCAGCGCAGCAGGGTCGTCTTGCCGCTGCCGCGTGGGCCGCTCACGGCGAGGATCTCGCCCTCGCGCACGCCGAGCGAGACGTCGTCGAGCGCGGGCGAGCCGTTGTGGGAGTAGTTCAGGGAACGCGCCCAGAGCACGTCGTTGTCCGGCGGGGCCACCATGGCGTACACCTCGGTTCTGATCAGACTTACCGTCCCCCGTCCGGGGGAACGAACGCGGCGACGATCGGTCACTGGGCACGGTAGGTATTCGGAACCGGGTGTGCGGACAGCACACGGCCCGGGTGCCCCCCTTCTCACTCGTTTGGGGGGCACCCGGGCCGTCATGCGGGTGGTGCGGTCGTGCGGTGGTGCGGTCGTGCGGTGACGCGGGTCGTGCGGTTGTGCGGTGACGCGCGTACGGAACCGCTCAGCGGATCAGAACTTGGTCCATGCCTCCGTCAGCACCGACCGCAGGATCCCTTCGATCTCGTCGAACGTCGACTGGTCGGAGATCAGCGGTGGCGCCAGCTGCACGACCGGGTCTCCCCGGTCGTCGGCGCGGCAGTACAGCCCGTTGTCGTACAGCGCCTTGGAGAGGAACCCGTACAGGACGCGCTCGGTCTCCTCGTCGGTGAACGTCTCCTTGGTGGCCTTGTCCTTCACCAGCTCGATGCCGTAGAAGAACCCGTTGCCACGGATGTCACCGACGATCGGCAGGTCGTGCAGCTTCTTCAGCGTGTCGAAGAACGCGCCCTCCTGGTCGAGGACATGCTGGTTGAGACCCTCGCGCTCGAAGATGTCGAGGTTGGCGAGACCGACCGCCGCGGAGACCGGGTGGCCACCGAAGGTATAGCCGTGCAGGAAGGTGTTGTCGCCCTCGTAGAACGGCTGGGCGAGCCGGTCGGAGATGATGCAGGCGCCGATCGGGGAGTAGCCCGACGTCATGCCCTTGGCGCAGGTGATCATGTCCGGTACGTAGTCGAACTTGTCGCACGCGAACATCGTGCCGAGCCGGCCGAACGCGCAGATGACCTCGTCGGAGACGAGCAGCACGTCGTACTGGTCGCAGATCTCACGGACCCGCTGAAAGTACCCGGGCGGCGGCGGGAAGCAGCCGCCGGCGTTCTGCACCGGCTCCAGGAAGACCGCCGCGACCGTCTCGGGCCCCTCGAAGAGGATCTCCTGCTCGATCTGGTCGGCGGCCCAGCGGCCGAAGGCCTCGGGGTCGTCGCCGAAGAGCGGCGCGCGGTAGATGTTGGTGTTCGGGACCTTGCGCGCGCCCGGGACCAGCGGCTCGAACGGCGCCTTCAGGGCCGGCAGACCGGTGATGGACAGGGCACCCTGCGGCGTGCCGTGGTAGGCGACGGCGCGTGAGATGACCTTGTACTTGGTCGGCTTGCCGGTCAGCTTGAAGTACTGCTTGGCGAGCTTCCACGCGGTCTCGACGGCTTCGCCGCCACCGGTGGTGAAGAAGACCTTGTTGAGGTCGCCGGGCGCGTAGTGGGCGAGCCGCTCCGCCAGCTCGACGGCCTTCGGGTGGGCGTAGGACCACACCGGGAAGAAGGCCAGCTCCTGGCCCTGCTTGTAGGCGGCCTCGGCCAGCTCGTGGCGGCCGTGACCGGCGTTGACCACGAACAGGCCGGAGAGGCCGTCGAGGTAGCGCTTGCCCTTGTCGTCGAAGATGTAGGTGCCCTCACCACGCACGATGGTGGGCACGGGTGCGTTCTCGTACGACGACATGCGGGTGAAGTGCATCCACAGGTGGTCGTACGCGGTTTTGGAGAGGTCCTTGCTCACGGCTATCGGGTTCCCCACATATAGGTCTGCTTCTTCAACTTGAGGTAGACGAAGCTCTCGGTGGAGCGCACGCCGGGGAGCGCGCGAATCCTTTTGTTGATCACTTCCAGCAGGTGGTCGTCGTCCTCGCAGACGATCTCCACCATCAGGTCGAAGGAGCCCGCGGTCATCACCACGTACTCGCATTCGTCCATGGCTGTCAGCGCGTCGGCGACCACTTCCAGATCGCCCTCGACGTTGATGCCGACCATCGCCTGCCGCCGGAAGCCGACGGTGAGCGGGTCGGTGACGGCGACGATCTGCATCACGCCCTGATCGAGCAGCTTCTGGACGCGCTGGCGCACGGCCGCCTCGGAGAGGCCGACGGCCTTGCCGATCGCGGCGTACGGGCGCCGCCCGTCCTCCTGGAGCTGTTCGATGATGGCGAGGGATACGGCATCGATCGACGGTGACGATCCGTTCCCGGTCCTGGAGTCTGCGCTACGACTGGCCACGCGGTTCACTGTGCACTGCGACTCATCCGTCTGGCAACCCTGCATCGATGAAATTCGTTGTTGGGCGACCTGAATCTCACTGAATCCGAAGTTCCCGAGGGTCGGGCCTGTCGAAAGCGTCGACCGACCGATTAGGGTGGGAGTCTCACCCATCGGACATCTGACAGGAGGGGTGGCAGTGACCACCGAGCTGCGCCGTCTGCGTAACTACATCAATGGGGAGTTCCGGGACGCCGCCGACGGGCGGACCATCGAGGTGGTCAACCCGGCCACGGGCGAGGTGTACGCCACGTCCCCGCTCTCCGGGGCGGCCGACGTCGACGCCGCCATGGAGGCCGCCGCGGCCGCGTTCCCGGCCTGGCGCGACGCCACCCCGGCCGAGCGCCAGAAGGTTCTGCTCAAGATCGCGGACGCCTTCGAGGAGCGCGCGGAGGACCTGATCGCCGCCGAGTCCGAGAACACCGGCAAGCCGATCGAGCTGACCCGTACCGAAGAGCTCCCGCCGATGGTGGACCAGATCCGCTTCTTCGCGGGCGCCGCCCGGATGCTCGAAGGCCGCGCGGCCGGTGAGTACATGGAGGGCCTCACCTCCATCGTCCGGCGCGAGCCGGTCGGTGTCTGCGCCCAGGTCGCGCCGTGGAACTACCCGATGATGATGGCCGTGTGGAAGTTCGCGCCGGCCCTCGCCGCGGGCAACACCGTGGTGCTGAAGCCGTCGGACACCACCCCGGCCTCGACCCTGCTGATGGCCGAGATCATCGGCGCGATCGTCCCGAAGGGCGTCTTCAACGTCATCTGCGGCGACCGCGACAGCGGCCGCGCGATGGTCGAGCACCCGACGCCGGCGATGGCGTCCATCACCGGTTCCGTACGGGCCGGCATCCAGGTCGCCGAGTCCGCCGCCAAGGACGTCAAGCGGGTCCACCTGGAGCTGGGCGGCAAGGCCCCGGTCGTCGTCTTCGAGGACGTCGACATCGCGAAGGCCGTCGAGGACATCGCGGTGGCGGGCTACTTCAACGCGGGCCAGGACTGTACGGCCGCCACCCGCGTCATCGTCCACGAGTCGATCCACGACGAGTTCGTGACGGCCCTCGCGAAGGCCGCCGCCGACACGAAGACCGGCCAGCCGGACGACGAGGACGTGCTGTACGGCCCGCTCAACAACGCCAACCAGCTGAAGCAGGTCTCCGGCTTCATCGAGCGGCTGCCGGCCCACGCCAAGGTCGAGGCGGGCGGCCACCAGGTCGGCGACAAGGGCTACTTCTACGCCCCGACCGTGGTCTCGGGCCTCAAGCAGGACGACGAGATCATCCAGAACGAGGTCTTCGGCCCGGTCATCACCGTCCAGTCCTTCACGGACGAGGCGCAGGCCCTGGAGTACGCGAACGGCGTCGAGTTCGCCCTCGCCTCCTCGGTGTGGACCAAGGACCACGGGCGCGCGATGCGGATGTCGAAGTCGCTCGACTTCGGCTGTGTCTGGATCAACACCCATATCCCGCTGGTCGCGGAGATGCCGCACGGCGGCTTCAAGAAGTCCGGCTACGGCAAGGACCTCTCGGCATACGGCTTCGACGACTACACGCGCATCAAGCACGTAATGACCTCACTCGACAGCTGACACCCCCCCCGACGGGGCGAGCACGGGGACACCGCGCCCTTGCCCGCCCCGTCCGCGTCACGGAGTCGCTTCCCAGCCAGTAGCTCGCGGTGCACGTAGTGCGGTCCATTTCACGGGTGGGCGGAACCGCCTGCCGTGTTCTCGTTGAGCGACCAGCCCGCAACGCGCACGACCGATCCTTGATCCGTCGCGCGGATCGTGTTAACCGGGACAACTGTCAGCTCCGAAGCGGCAGGCAGGCGCAGGGGAGGTCCCGTCTCAAAGATGAGCACCATCGCCAGGCCACCGGTCGCGTACCGACCCGTGCGTGCGTCTCTGATCTCACGCCAGCGGCCCGCGACGATCACCCGGTCTCCGCGCTGCAACCGCATCGCGCACAGGCGAAGTTCATCAACCATGGCGTAGTCCGCCGTCCGCGCCCAGTGCCGGCGACAGTTCCGCCCATACCATCTTCCCGACCCCACCCCGCTCGCTGACACCCCACCGGTCCGCGAGGGCGGCCACGAGCGTCAGCCCCCGCCCGTCGCACGCGTCCAGGTCCGGCGTCTGCCGCACCGGCTGGTCGGTCGATGCGTCGTGCACCTCGATGCGCAGGCAGTCGCGCGCCCGGAAATACCGGGTCTCGATCTCTCGTCCCGGTGACACATGGGCGTGGCGCCCGGCATTGGTCAGCAACTCTGAGAGGACCAGCACCGCCGAGTCTTCCAGCATCACCAGCCCCCAACCCGCCAGCGCCTTGCGCAGTTCCGTACGCGCCAACCCGACACAGCGGGGATGGCGACTCCACCGCAGTACCACTACGCTGCCGCCCTGGCTGTGATCCATCAGGCCACCTCCACGCCGTGGATCACACGAGGCGGTACGTTGACGCCATGCACCACCGGCCATAGAGGCTGCCACCGTTCTCGCCGCAACCGCCGATCTTCGTGCTCCCCACGCGCATACGTGGCCCGAACCGAGTCCACTGCCCCCGGTAGTTCGAAGACACGGGCGATAAAGTGCAGCATGTCGACGCTCCTTCAAAGCGTTGGCCACGCCCCCGGACCGTTGCTGCGGTCGCGGGGGTCTGTTGCGCCCAACTCTTCGCATCGGAATCGCCGCTGACTTCCCGTCCGTGGGTATACCCATCATGGGTAGGCTGACAGATGGGCCAATGCGGCACACTGTTACCAGCAGGCGCGACGGGAACCTTATGACTGACTATCAACCGCCGACAGCGCTACCGCGCGGCCTTCTGGGTCACCCAGAGATGAGAGCCGCAATTGCGGCACACGACTTTGGCACAGTGTTCCTTCTGGCTCGCGCTGAGGCCGGGATTAGCTATTCGAAGATTGCTGCAGAATGTGACATCAAGCCAGAGCGGGTTGGTACGCTCGCACGCGGTCAGGGCAGCGTCACTTCCTTCGACAAGATCACGAAGATTTCCGATGCGCTCCGTATCCCCGGGATACTCCTCGGCCTTACACCCCGACCGTGGGAGGCAAGTCGACCCGCCGCCCGTCCTTCCGCCCCTTTAACACACATCACGACGACGCCCCGAAATGGAGGTGCCTCAGTGCGTCGCAGGGAATTCTTTAAAGCATCAGCCGGCGCGGGCTTGGCGGTTGGCCTTCCTGAACTTGCTCCACTCGAAGCGGGGCCACGGATCGGACGAGATCTGCCCGTTCAACTGAGGATGCGTACGGAGCGCCTGCGCCGACTTGACGACATCCTGGGTGGAGGCGATACCTACCGCGTCTACCTCGGAGAATATCAAGCTACCAAGGCTGTTCTCCGCGACGGTAGTTACACAGACGAGACGGGACGCTCCCTGCTGTCCGTATTGGCCGAGCAGGCCCAACAAGCTGGATGGGCTGCGTTCGACGCGGGCAAAAGCAGTGACGCGAGGAGTCTCTACGAGGCAAGCCATCTCGCTGCAACTGACGCTGGAGATCGCGTGCTTGCTGGGAATGCCTTGGCGTTTCTCGCCTACCAGCAGACGAGCGTCAACCCCCAGGCAGGCATTGACATGGCGATTGAGTCATGTCGAACCGCAGGTGCCGAAGCCCCATCCGGGGTTCGGGCATTGCTGCATGAGCGCCTCGCCTGGGCTTACGCCGTTGCCGGACTCGCTAGTCAGACTGAGCAGGCACTCAGGTCAGCCGAAGACGCGCTCAGCGAAAACGACGGGCTGCCGCAACCGGATTGGGCTGCCTGGGTGGACAGCCGTGAACTTCAGATCATGACCGGACGATGCTGGACCGAACTGCGGCGGCCGATCCGTGCCGTGCCTGTTCTTGAAAGTGCACTTGCTCGATTTGACGACGCTCACGCGCGGGACAAGAGCTTGTACCTGTCATGTTTGGCAACCTCTTGCCTGGCTGCTGGGGAGATTGAGCAAGCTGCCACGATCACGACCCAGGTACTTGAGCTCTCGGCCGGAGTGGCGTCGGTGCGCCCACGTCAGCGCATTGGACCAGTCCTTCAAGAGCTCAGCGCCCATCGTGCTGTACCGGCCGTAGCCGAAGCCATGGACATGGCGGGGGTTTGACGCGTCACGCCCCGGATGGTGGTTCGGTGGTCGCCTCGACCCATCGCAGGTAGTCAGCGGATCCCGCGACGACCGGTACGGCCACGACTTCCGGCTTGTCCCACGGGTGATGGCGCAACAGGTGCGCTTCCAGTTCCGGGTAACGATCAGCCCGCGTCTTGAGCAGGAGTTGCCACTCCTCGCCCGTTCCGAACTGGCCCTGATGCCAGAACACGGAGATCACCGGGCCCACGATCTGTGCCCCGGCCGCGAGCCGAGCCATCACCACCGACTCCGCGAGCGCTACCGCTTCCTCACGGGTCTCCGTCGCGGTGGACACCTGCCAGACATCAGCCATGTGGAGCATGGTAGCGACGGCCGCCAGGGCCTCCGCGGTCAGCGCGGCGGCCGGGTCTGCTCTTTCTGTGTGGCTGCGTAGCCGGGCACGGACGGCCACCGGACCGTCAGGACCACCGAGTCCTGCTCCGCGAGCCAGGAGTGGTCGACGCCGCGACCCCACAGGACGTAATCCCCCTGGCGTGCCAGCAGAACACTGCGGCCGGGGAGTTCGACGCGGAAGCGACCACTGATGAGCACCAGGAGAGCCGTTCTTTCCTCGCCTGTCACCCACTGCGTTCGCTCGTCGCCGCGCGGGTGGATACCCCATTTGATCTCCACGGCCTCGCTGTGGCGAGGATCGCCGGGGTCCTTGAAGTGCCCGAGCAGCCACCCCCGGTCGAGCACCGCGTCCTCGCTCGCGTTGCCTACGTACACGCTGTCGTTCATATGGACGGCCGCTGCCGTTGTGTCCAGCGGTTCAAGGGCGGCTGGTGGAGCGGGAGTTGGTCAGGAGGCTGGTCAGGGTGTCGATGCGGTTGGTGGTGATCGAGTCGACGCCTCGCGCGATCAGGCGGCGCATGGAGCGGCGGGTGTCCGGGGTCCAGGCGGAGACCAGCAGGCCGTCGCGGTGGTTGCGGTCGGTCAGGTCGCGGGTGATCAGTCCGAAGCGGTAGTTGAGCCAGCGCGGGCGCACGGCCGCGACCAGGGACGGCAGCGGCGGGGCCACGGACGTCCAGGTCATCGCGATCTCGGCGGTCGCGTCGGCGGCCCGGACGGCGAGCATGGTGCTCGGGCCCGCGCAGTAGGACACACGCTCGGCGGCCCCGCATTCGCGCACGGTGGCGATGACCGTACGGACCGACTCCTCGGAGGCGCCGGGGAGATCGATCATCAGCCCCGCCCCGCCCGTCGCGAGCAGCGTGTCCCGCAGGGTCGGGACTCCGCCCCGGGTCAGCTCGCGCACCTCCTCGTGGGTCAGCTCCGCGAGGCGGAGGTCATGGCCCCAGAGCCGCTCCAGCGAGGAGTCGTGCAGGAGCAGCGGGACACCGTCCCGGGTCAGCCGGACATCGACCTCGACCGTGTCCGCTCCCCGCTCCAGCGCGGAGCGGACCGACGGAAGGGTGTTCTCGCGGACCCGGTAGGGATCGCCACGGTGGGCTACGGCAACGACGGTACGCATGAGGTCATTGTCGTCGGCCGGCGCTACCGCGCGAGCCACTTGGCGGTGTACGTGTCGATCTCCGTGGCGAGCCGCCTCTTGCTGTCCGCGTCGAGGAAGGCCGCCTCGACACCGTTCTTCGCGAGGTCGGCGAGGCCCCGCTCGTCCAGCCCGAGCAGCCGGGCCGCGACCCCGTACTCCTGGTTGAGGTCCGTGCCGAACATCGGCGGGTCGTCGCTGTTGACCGTCACCAGCACACCGGCCGAGACCATCGCCTTGATCGGGTGCTCGTCGAGATCGGCGACGGCGCGGGTGGCGATGTTGGAGGTGGGGCACACCTCCAGCGGGATGCGGTGCCGCGCGAGGTGCGCCAGCAGCTCCGGGTCCTGGACGGCGCTGGTGCCATGACCGATGCGCTCCGCGCGCAGGTCGTTGAGCGCGTCCCAGATCGTCCCGGGTCCTGTCGTCTCGCCGGCGTGCGGCACGGAGTGCAGACCCGCCGCGATGGCCCGGTCGAAGTACGGCTTGAACTGCGGCCGGGGCACCCCGATCTCGGGGCCGCCCAGACCGAAGGCGATGAGGCCCTCGGGGCGCAGGTCCACTGCGAGCCGGGTGGTCTCCTCGGCCGCCCGCAGACCGGCCTCGCCGGGGATGTCGAAGCACCAGCGCAGGACGACTCCCAGCTCGGCCTCCGCGGCCTTCCTGGCGTCCTCGATCGCCTCCATGAAGCCCTGCTCGGGAATGCCTCGGCTGGTCGAGCTGAACGGGGTGACGGTCAGCTCGGCGTAGCGGATGTTCTGCCGGGCCATGTCACGGGCGACCTCGAAGGTCAGCAGCCGGACGTCCTCAGGGGTACGGATCAGATCGACGACGGAGAGATAGACGTCGATGAAATGCGCGAAGTCGGTGAAGGTGAAGAAGTCGACGAGCGCCTCGGGATCGGTGGGCACCTTGGAGTCCGGGTGCCGGGCGGCCAGCTCGGCCACGATGCGCGGCGAGGCGGAGCCGACATGATGCACATGCAGCTCTGCCTTGGGCAGCCCCGCGATGAAGGGGTGCAGATCGGTCATCGGATCCTCCGGGTGCTGGGGCGGGCGCCGGAAGTACGGCGTCGGCGAGGCAGAGCGTCCGGCCCCTGCCCGGGGCCGCTGGGGTCAGGGATCATCGTAGGCCGGGCCGGTTCCGCACCGGATGGAGGCCGTAGCATGACGGCATCACGATGGGGGAGGGCCCATGTCAGACAAGAGCGAGCAGCCGTCGGGCGGCTACGAGCCGAGTGATCCCTGGGCACCGCCGGAGCACAAGGTGCCGCTGGACAAGCCGGCGCAGCAGCAGCAGCCGCACCAGCCGCCGCCCGGATCCGTACACGATCAGCCCACGGTCATCGGGATGCCCGGTGGCGGGCCCGAGTCCGGCGCCGTACCACCGCCGCCGATCGCCCCCGGGGGACCGGCTCAGCCCACCCCGGGCGCTTACGGCTTCCCGAGCGCCGGGCCCGCGCCGAGCGACCAGCAGTCCGCCGCCCCGTACGGCGCCGGCACGGGGTACGGCTATCCCGGCCCCGGCTACACCGACCCCAGCAATCCCGCAGCCGGCTACCCCGCGGCCGGATATCCCGCCGCCGGATATCCGGGATACGGGCAGACCGGCTGGCAGCAGGCCCCGGCGAACGGCATGGGGATCACCGCGATGGTGCTCGGCATCATCTCCGTGGTGATCTTCTGTATCTGGGGCATCGGCATCATCCTCGGTGTCCTCGCGCTGATCTTCGGGATCATCGGCCGCCGCCGTGCCCGGCGGGGCGAGGCGACGAACGGCGGGATGGCGCTGGCGGGCATCATCCTCGGCGCCATCGGTGCCGTGGTCAGCGCCGCGTTCCTCAGCTTCCTGATCTGGCTGATCGCCAACGGCGAGGAGCTGGACACGACGAACGACGACCCCTTCGCCACCTCGCTCGTGGTCGACGTCAGCCGCTGAACCCCGTCACCTGAACCCGGTCAGCCGCCGGCCCCTGCCCCAGCCGGGGCCGCGGCCGGGTCCGGACCCGCCCGGAGCCGCTCACGCGCCTCCATCAGCGCGAAGCCCAGCAGATTCAGCCCGCGCCAGCGCGCGGGATCCTGGGCGCGCTCGTCGCCCGCGGCCAGTCCGATGCCCCAGATCCGGTCCCTCGGGCTGGCCTCGACGAGTATCCGGTCGCCCGTGGCCAGCAGAAATCCGCGCAGCCCGGCATCCTGGCCGAATTTGTGGACGCTTCCCTCCACCACGATGCCGTGGCGCTCGCGCTCCCACACGATCTCGTCGAAATCGCGCACCAGCCGCCCCGCCTTCTTGGCGAGGGCGGGATTCGCCGCTTCCACGGCGGCACGCTCGGCCGCCTCGTCCCGGAAGAGCCGGGCCTTGGCCGCCATCATCCAGTGCTCGGCCGTCGCGTACTCAACGCCGTCGACCGTGAAAGGCGACGGCCACCACTGGCTGAGACAGGACGGCCCGACCGCGCCGTCCCGCCGCGGTGTGTGCCCCCAGAAGTGCAGATACGTGACCGTCTCGCCGCGCTCGGCCCGTTCGACCAGCTCAGCCGCCGTGCGGACCATGCTCCCCGTGTTCTTCCCCATGCATGTGAGTCTGGCAGCCACCACTGACATTCCGTACGCCGATCGGGAAGCCGACGCGACACATGGTCGACCGATTCCGTCGCGTAACCAAAAGGCAACAACGGAATCCCTTGTTGAGGTGGATGTGCTCTGTCAGGATCGGCACTCAATTGAAGCCGGAACTACAGCCTGAGTAACAGCCGGCACAGCCGAGGGAACACCAGCCGACGGAACACCTGTCGATGGAACTACGGAGAGCACGCATGGGCAACCGCTTCCAGGTGCGGGACCGCTTCGCGGACGGTGCGCAGTTCATCGGCGGGACGCTGCGGCCCGGCACCTCGGGACGTACGCACGCCGTCGTGAACCCGGCCACCGGCGAAGAGATCTACGTGTACGAACTGGCCGGCCCCGCCGATGTCGACGCGGCCGTCGCCGCCGCGCGCGCGGCCTTCCCCGGCTGGGCGGGCACCACCCCCGGCGAGCGCTCCGACGCCCTGCACCGCTTCGCGGCCGTCCTCGCCGGACAGGCCGCCGACTTCGCGTACGCCGAATCGCTCCAGTGCGGCAAACCGATCAAGCTGTCCACCGAGTTCGATGTGCCGGGCACCGTCGACAACACCGCCTTCTTCGCGGGCGCGGCCCGCCATCTCGAAGGTGTCTCGGCCGGCGAGTACAGCGGCGACCACACCTCCTACGTACGCCGCGAGCCGCTCGGCGTCATCGGCTCCATCGCGCCCTGGAACTACCCCCTCCAGATGGCCGCGTGGAAGATCCTCCCGGCCATCGCCGCGGGCAACACGATCGTGCTGAAGCCCGCCGAGATCACCCCCTTCACCTCGCTGATGTTCGCCCAGGCCGCGCAGCTGGCCGGACTCCCCGACGGTGTGATCAACATCGTCACCGGCGCGGGCCCCGACGCCGGCGAACACCTCGTCGGCCACCCCGATGTCGTGATGACCTCCTTCACCGGCTCCACCCCCGTCGGCAAGCGCGTCGCCGAGATCGCCACCGCCACCGTCAAGCGCCTCCACCTCGAACTCGGCGGCAAGGCCCCCTTCCTGGTCTTCGACGACGCCGACCTGGAGGCCGCGGTCCACGGCGCGGTCGCGGGATCGCTCATCAACAGTGGCCAGGACTGCACGGCCGCCACCCGCGCCTATGTCCAACGGCCGCTGTACGACGCCTTCGTGAGCGCGGTCGCCGCGCTGATGGAGACCGTGCGCCTCGGCGACCCCTTCGACCCGGCCACCGATCTCGGCCCGCTCATCTCGCACACCCACCGCGACCGGGTCGCCGGCTTCGTCGACCGGGCCCGCGGCTACGCCCGGGTCGTCACCGGCGGTGAGGCGCCCGGGGGCGGCCTGAAGGACGGCGCGTACTACCGGCCCACGCTGGTCGCGGACGCCCCGCAGGACAGCGAGATCGTCCAGTCGGAGATCTTCGGCCCGGTCCTGGTCGTGCTCCCCTTCGACTCCGACGACGAAGGCATCCGGCTCGCCAACGACACCCCGTACGGCCTCGCCGCCTCCGCCTGGAGCCGCGACGTCTACCGCACCGGCCGCGCGACCCGCGAGCTCCGGGCGGGCTGTGTCTGGATCAACGACCATATTCCGATCATCAGCGAGATGCCGCACGGCGGCTACCGGGCCAGTGGGTTCGGAAAGGACATGTCGATGTACTCCTTCGAGGAGTACACGCAGGTCAAGCATGTGATGTACGACAACACCGCGGTGGCGAGGAAGGACTGGCACCGCACGATCTTCGGCGACCGTCCCTAGAGCGCCGGCCGGCATCGACCACCCTCCCGAAAGGGCACAGCGCATGGAGCAGTACGAGCCCGACCGTCTCTCCGCGGCCCAACTGGCCGCGATGCGGCGCAGCATGACCAGCGGCAGGGGAGCCCTCACCCGCCGCTCGATGCTGCGTGCCACCGGCGTCGGCGCGCTCACGATCGGCGGTCTCGCCGGACTGAGCGCCTGCGGCATCCCGCCCGCGAAGCGGGAGGCCAACGGCCCCGCGTCCACCGACCACTCGGCCGAGGAGAAGCGGGTCGTCTTCTCCAACTGGACCGAGTACATGGACGTCAGCGAGGACGAGAAGCAGTACCCGACCCTGGAGGCGTTCACCAAGCGCACCGGGATCCAGGTCAAGTACACGGCGGACATCAACGACAACGTCGAGTTCTTCGGCAAGATCCAGCCGCAGCTGGCGGCCGGGCAGGACACCGGACGCGACCTCATATGCGTCACCGACTGGCTCGCCGCCCGCATCATCAGGCTCGGCTGGGCGCAGAAGCTCGACCCGTCCAACCTGCCGCACGCCTTCGCGAACCTCTCGGAGCAGTTCCGCTCGCCCGACTGGGATCCGGGCCGCGCCCACAGCTACCCCTGGACCGGCATCCCCACCGTCATCGCCTACAACGCCAAGGCGACCGGCGGCCGCACCATCGACTCCGTCTCCCAGCTGCTGGACGACCCGAAGCTCAAGGGGCGCGTCGCCTTCCTCTCCGAGATGCGCGACAGCATCGGGATGACCCTCCTCGACCAGGGCAAGGACCCGGGGTCGTTCACCGACGACGACTTCGACGCCGCCATCGCCCGGCTCCAGAAGGCAGTCGACAAGAACCAGATCCGCCGCTTCACCGGCAACGACTACACCGCGGACCTCGACAAGGGCGACATCGCGGCCTGTGTCGCCTGGGCCGGTGACATCGTCCAGCTCCAGAGCGACAACCCGGACATCAAGTTCGCCATCCCCGAAACCGGCTACATCATCTCCAGCGACAATCTCCTGGTCCCGGCCAAGGCACGGCACAAGACCAACGCCGAGAAGCTCATCGACCACTACTACCAGCCGCCGGTCGCCGCCCAGCTCGCCGCGTACATCAACTACGTCTGCCCGGTCGACGGGGTACGCGCCGAACTCACGAAGATCGACAAGTCGATGGCCGACAACACGCTGATCCTCCCGGACGCGGCGATGGCCTCCTCCTCGCACGCCTTCCGCTCCCTCAGCAGCAAGGAAGAGACCGCGTACGAGGAGAAGTTCGCCCAGCTCATCGGTGCCTAGGGGCGTGTCCCGCTAGCCGCCCACGCCCGCCCACCTCCCTCAAGCCCCCGGGACCGTTACCCATGACAGAGACTGCATCCACCAGCCGGGGCGGCGACGACGTCCGCCTCACCGGGATCAGCAAGACGTACGGCTCCTTCCAGGCCGTACACCCGCTCGATCTCACCGTGCCGCAGGGCTCCTTCTTCGCTCTCCTCGGCGCGTCGGGCTGCGGCAAGACCACCACCCTGCGGATGATCGCCGGCCTGGAGGACCCGACCACCGGCACGGTCTTCCTCGGCGACAAGGACGTCACCGACCTGCCCTCGTACAAGCGCCCGGTCAACACCGTCTTCCAGAGCTACGCGCTCTTCCCGCACCTCGACATCTACGAGAACGTCGCCTTCGGCCTGCGCCGCCGCGGCATCAAGTCCATACGCAAGCAGGTCGGCGACATGCTCGACCTCGTCCAGCTCGGCGACTTCGCCAAGCGCAAGCCGCACCAGCTCTCCGGCGGCCAGCAGCAGCGTGTCGCCGTCGCCCGCGCGCTGATCAACCACCCGAAGGTGCTGCTGCTCGACGAGCCTCTCGGCGCCCTCGACCTCAAGCTGCGCCGCCAGATGCAGCTGGAGCTCAAGCGGATCCAGACCGAGGTCGGCATCACGTTCATCCACGTCACCCACGACCAGGAGGAGGCCATGACGATGGCCGACACCGTCGCGGTGATGAACGCGGGCCGGGTCGAGCAGCTGGGCAGCCCCGCCGATCTCTACGAGAACCCGGGCACCACCTTTGTCGCCAACTTCCTCGGCACCTCCAACCTCATCGAGGCCGAGGTCGCCGAGATCCACGGCGGCGACGTCGTGGTGACCGCGGGCGGCGCCAAGCTGCGGCTCCCCGCGGACCGCTGCTCCGCGCCGACGACGAGCGGCGGCAAGCTGCTCGTCGGCGTACGCCCGGAGAAGATCTCCCTGGCGCACGCGGACGACGCGGGCACGATCCCCGACGGCCGTAACCGCGTCACCGGCCGGATCGTCGACTCCAGCTTCATCGGCGTCTCGACGCAGTACGTGATCGACAGCCCGGTCTGTCCCGAGCTGGAGGTGTACGCGCAGAACATCGAGCGCGACGGACGCCTCGGCCCCGGCGCCGAGGTCGTGCTGCACTGGAACCCGGCGCACACCTTCGGCCTGGACGCCTCCCAGGACATCGACGCGGGCATCGAGACGGTGGACGAGGAGGCCTCGTGACCACCACGGAAGCTCCCCCCGCCGCTCCCACGCCGCCCGCCGCCGGGCCGGAACCCACCCTGCGCAAGCCCGCCACGCGCAAGCGGCTCGTCCCGTACTGGCTGCTGTTGCCCGGCATCCTCTGGCTGCTGGTCTTCTTCGCGCTGCCGATGGTCTACCAGGCCTCGACCTCCGTACAGACCGGCTCCCTGGAAGAGGGCTTCCAGGTCACCTGGCACTTCCAGACCTACTGGGACGCGCTCCAGGACTACTACCCGCAGTTCGTGCGCTCCCTGCTGTACGCGGGCACCGCCACGATCCTGTGTCTGCTCCTCGGCTACCCGCTCGCCTATCTCATCGCCTTCAAGGCCGGCCGCTGGCGCAATCTGCTGCTGGTCCTGGTCATCGCGCCGTTCTTCACCAGCTTCCTGATCCGTACGCTCGCCTGGAAGACGATCCTGGCGGACGGCGGCACGGTCGTCGGCGTACTGGACACCCTGCATGTCCTCGATGTGACCAGCTGGCTCGGCTGGACCGAGGGCAGCCGCGTCCTGGCCACCCCGATGGCGGTGGTCTGCGGTCTGACGTACAACTTCCTGCCCTTCATGATCCTGCCGCTCTACACCTCGCTGGAGCGCATCGACGGCCGGCTCCACGAGGCCGCCGGCGATCTCTACGCCCGGCCGTTCACCACCTTCCGCAAGGTGACCTTCCCGCTCTCCATGCCGGGGGTCGTCTCCGGCACGCTGCTCACCTTCATCCCGGCGAGCGGCGACTACGTCAACGCCGAACTGCTCGGCTCCACCGACACCAAGATGGTCGGCAGCGTCATCCAGACGCAGTTCCTGCGGGTCCTCGACTATCCGACGGCGGCCGCGCTCTCCTTCATCCTCATGGCGGTCGTCCTGTTCATGGTCACCGTCTATATCCGCCGAGCAGGGACGGAGGACCTGGTCTGATGGGCGTGACGCGTTGGATCCGGCGCAACCTGGTGGTCATCGCGGGCGTACTGACGCTCGGCTACATGATCGTGCCCAACCTCGTGGTGATGGTCTTCTCCTTCAACAAGCCGCAGGGCCGCTTCAACTACTCCTGGCAGCGCTTCTCACTGGACGCCTGGAAGGACCCCTGCGGAGTCGCCGACCTGTGCGGCTCGCTGACCCTCTCGCTCCAGATCGCCGCCTGGGCGACCCTCGGCTCCACCGTCCTCGGCACGATGATCGCGTTCGCGCTGGTCCGCTACCGCTTCCGGGCGCGCGGCGCGATCAACTCGCTGATCTTCCTGCCGATGGCGATGCCCGAGGTCGTGATGGCCGCCTCGCTGCTCACGCTCTTCCTCAACATGGGCGCGCAGCTGGGCTTCTGGACCGTCCTGATCGCCCACATCATGTTCTGCCTCAGCTTCGTGGTGACAGCCGTCAAGGCCCGGGTCATGTCCATGGACCCCCGGCTCGAAGAAGCGGCGCGTGATCTCTACGCCGGGCCCGTGCAGACGTTCGTACGGGTCACCCTGCCGATCGCCGCCCCCGGCATCGCGGCGGGCGCGCTGCTCGCCTTCGCGCTCTCGTTCGACGACTTCATCATCACCAATTTCAACGCCGGCTCGACCGTGACCTTCCCCATGTTCGTCTGGGGCTCCGCACAGCGCGGCACGCCGGTGCAGATCAATGTCATCGGCACCGCGATGTTCGTCGTCGCCGTGCTGCTGGTGGTCGCGGGCCAACTGGTCGGCAACCGGCGGAAGAAGACCGCCGCCACCCCCTGAGCAGGTCCCGAAGGAGTTGGAAGACATGGCCCCAGGTGCCATGCGAAGTACGGCCACGACATCACTCTCCGACGCACAGCCGGTCCCGTACTGGCTGGACGACCCCGGCAAACCCGGGGCGCTGCCCGCCCTCACCGGCGACGAACACTGCGACCTCCTCGTCGTCGGCGGCGGCTACAGCGGGCTGTGGACGGCGCTCCTCGCCAAGGAACGCGATCCGGAGCGGGATGTCGTCCTGATCGAGGGCCACGAGGTGGGCTGGGCCGCCTCGGGCCGGAACGGCGGCTTCTGCGCCGCCTCCCTCACCCACGGCTTCAGCAACGGCCTCGCCCGCTGGCCGGGTGAGCTGCGGACCCTGGAGGAGCTCGGCGAGCGCAATCTCGACGCCATCGAGGCGACGGTCGCCCGCTACGCGATCGACTGCGCCTTCGAGCGCACCGGCGAGATCGATGTCGCCACGGAGCCGTACCAGCTCGACGACCTCCAGGAGGCGTACGAGGAGGCGACGAGGCTCGGCTTCACCGGTCTGGAGCTGCTCGACCGGGACGCGGTCCGCGCCGAGGTCGACTCGCCCACGTTCCTGGGCGGGCTGTGGGACCGGCGCGGGGTCGCCATGCTGCATCCGGCCAAGCTCGCGTGGGGGCTCAAGCAGGCCTGCGCGGACCTCGGCGTACGCATCTACGAGAACACCCGCGGCCTGGAACTGACCAGGTCAGGCGCCGGGATGGCGGTACGCACCCCGTACGGCCGGGTCTTCGCCCGGCGGGTCGCGCTCGGCACCAATGTCTTCCCGTCCCTGGTCAGACGGGTGCGTCCGTACACCGTCCCGGTCTACGACTACGCGCTGATGACCGAGCCGCTGACGGCGGAGCAGCTGGGCGCGATCGGCTGGAAGAACCGTCAGGGTCTCGGGGACAGCGCCAATCAGTTCCACTACTTCCGGATCACCCCCGACCACCGCGTCCTGTGGGGCGGGTACGACGCGATCTACCCGTACGGCGGCCGGCTCAGCGCCGCTCTGGAGCACCGCCCGGAGACGTATCTCAAGCTCGCCTCCCACTTCTTCCGCTGCTTCCCGCAGCTGGAGGGCGTGCGCTTCAGTCATGCCTGGGGCGGTGCGATCGACACCTGTACCCGCTTCTCGGCCTTCTTCGGTACGGCGTACGCGGGCCGGGTCGCGTACGCCGCCGGGTACACCGGCCTCGGCGTCGGCGCGACCCGCTTCGGCGGGGACGTGATGCTCGACCTGCTGGCGGGGGAGCGGACCGCTCGTACGGAGCTGGAGATGGTCCGCAGCAAGCCGCTGCCGTTCCCGCCGGAGCCGGCCGCCTGGGCCGGGATCGGCCTCACCAAATGGTCGCTGGCCCGCGCCGATGCCCGGGGCGGAAGGCGCAACGCGTGGCTGCGGACCATGGACCGGCTGGGGCTCGGCTTCGACAGCTGACCGGGCGCCGGTACGGCCGTTCCGGGGCCGGGACAGGGAGCCGGACGGGGCCGGGGCGGGGAGCGGAACAGGCGCGGTGCCGCCAGAGGTATTGACCACACCAATTGGTCTGGACCATGCTGTGCGCGCCCCGCCCCGTCATCTTCCCCATGCCCGGAGGCAGTTGTGGAACGCTCCAGACGTCCTGCTCTGTACCCAAGACTGATCGCCACCCTCGCGGCCGCCGTACTCACCGCGGCCGGACTGGTCGTCTCCGCGCAGACGGCGCGGGCCGCCGACGCGGACATCGCCCGTAACGGAAACTTCGAGTCCGGCCTCAGCGGCTGGAGCTGTACGGCCGGCAGCGGCGCCCTCGTCAGCACGCCCGTGCACGGCGGCAGCGGCGCGCTCAAGGGAACCCCCGCAGGCAACGACAACGCCAAGTGCTCGCAGGCCGTCACGGTCGCGCCGAACTCCGCGTACACCCTGAGCGCCTGGGTCCGGGGCAGCTACGTCTACCTCGGCGCGTCCGGGACCGGCACCACCGACGTCTCGACCTGGACCCAGTCCGCGCCCGACTGGCAGAAGCTGACCACCAGCTTCCGCACCGGGCCGAGCACCACGTCCGTGACCGTGTACACCAACGGCTGGTACGGCACCCCGGCCTACTACGCCGACGATCTGACCCTCGTCGGCCCCGGCGGCGCGCCCGCACAGCCCCCGGCCGTCCCCTCCGGCCTCAAGGCGGGACAGGTCACCTCCTCCTCCGTCGGCCTTTCCTGGTCACCCGTCACGGGCGCCACCGGCTACACCGTCTACCGCGGCGGCAGCAAGGCCCTCGACGTCAGCGGCACCTCGGCGACCGTCTCCGGGCTCAGCCCCGCCACCGCCTACAGCTTCCAGGTCGCCGCGACCAACGCCGCAGGAGCGTCCGCCCTCTCACCCGCCGTCAACGCCACCACCTCCGCCTCGGGCGGCGGCGGCAGCGGAGGCGCGAACCTGCCCGCGCACGCCCTGGTCGGCTATCTGCACTCCAGCTTCGCCAACGGCTCCGGCTACACACGGATGGCGGACGTGCCCGCCTCGTGGGACGTCATCAACCTCGCCTTCGGCGAGCCCACGTCCGTCACCTCCGGCGACATCCGCTTCAGCCTCTGCCCGGCCGCCGAATGCCCGAACGTCGAATCCGCCGCCGAGTTCAAGGCGGCCATCAAGGCCAAGCAGGCCGCGGGCAAGAAGGTCCTGATCTCCATCGGCGGCGCGAACGGTCAGGTCCAGCTGGCCACCACCGCGGCCCGTGACACCTTCGTCTCCTCGGTCTCCAAGATCATCGACGAGTACGGTCTGAACGGCCTGGACATCGACTTCGAGGGCCACTCGCTGTCGCTGAACACCGGCGACACCGACTTCCGCAGCCCCACGACCCCGGTCATCGTCAACCTGATCTCCGCGATCAAGACTCTCAAGGCCAAGTACGGCGCGGACTTCGTCCTCACCATGGCCCCCGAGACCTTCTTCGTGCAGCTCGGCTACCAGTACTACGGCTCCGGCCCCTGGGGCGGCCAGGACCCGCGCGCCGGGGCGTACCTCCCGGTCATCCACGCCCTGCGCGACGACCTCACCCTGCTGCACGTCCAGGACTACAACTCGGGCTCGATCATGGGTCTGGACAACCAGTACCACTCGATGGGCGGCGCCGACTTCCACATTGCCATGACCGACATGCTGCTCACCGGCTTCCCGGTGGCCGGCGACACCACGAAGGTCTTCCCGGCGCTGCGGCCCGAGCAGGTCGCGATCGGCCTGCCGGCCTCCACGCAGGCGGGCAACGGCCACACCTCACCGGCCGAGGTCACCAAGGCGCTGAACTGCCTGACCAAGAAGACCGACTGCGGCTCCTACCAGACCCACGGCACCTGGCCCGCCCTGCGCGGACTGATGACCTGGTCGATTAACTGGGACCGCTTCAACCAGTGGGAGTTCCAGAAGAATTTCGACGCGTACTTCGGCTGAGACCGTCTGGTGCGGGTCCGCGCGAGCCGGTCAGTGTGGGGTGGGTCCGCGTGAGCCGGGTCCGCGTGAGCCGAGACCGGCGAGGACCCGCCCCAGGAGAATCAGCAGCATCCCGCACAGCAGCACACTGCCGAGGACGTCCAGCGGCCAGTGGTAGCCACGCAGCATGAGACCGGTGCCCGTCGCCAGGGTGAGCAGGACGGCGACGGGCACCGTCCTGCTCCGGCCCGCGTACGGGGCGAGGAGCAGGGCCGCGCCGCCGTACGCGACCATCGCCGTCGCCGTATGGCCGGACGGGTAGTAGCCGGTGGCGTCGGTGAGCGGGCCCGGCCTGGCGATCCACAGCTTGAGCGGCATGACCAGGGCGGGGACCGCGGCCATCGTGACCGCGACCGCCAGGGCCTGAGCGCGCCGCCCGCGCCGGAGCGCGTAGCCGATCGCGACAGCCAGCACGGGCAGGGCGACCGGCATACCGCCGAGGTCGGCGAGGACTTCCGTCAGCGGCCGGGGGCCCTGGCCGGCGAGCGCGAGACCGAGACGTTCATCGGCGGCGCGCAGCGGTCCGCCGGCGGCGGCCTGCCAGGTGACGAGCCCGAAGAGGAGCGCGCACAGCGCGAAGAGTCCGGAGAGTCCGGAGCGGAAAAAAGCCGGCCGCCCGGGAACAGGGGGGGTAGTTCCAGGGCGGCCGTCAGGACCGGTGTGCCGCACGCCCCGGGGGGTTTGGGGCGGGCGGCCGTCCGATCCGTGAGGAGTTCCAGAGCCTGAAGCTCCAGTGGTGTGCGCGAAGGCACGGCCAAAGCGGCGCTGGGGACGCTCCGCTCCGGCGTCGCTCGCAGTCCCCTGCGAGCGGGGTGTTTCTCTCATCTGCCGAAACCGTACGTCAGGGCCGCGAGGACCGACAGCCGGAATCCGATCCCGCCATCGGCCCCCCACAGCTTCTTCACAGGCCCCGACCGCTGATCCGGCGGATGGCCAGGTCGGAGCGGCTGTCCGGCCGCTCAGGCAACCGTTCGAGAGGGCTGTTCAGAGGGTGGCGAACGCCTGCTCGATGATGTCCAGGCCCTCGTTCAGCAGGTCCTCGCCGATCACCAGCGGCGGCAGGAAGCGCAGCACATTGCCGTACGTACCGGTGGTGAGGACGAGCAGCCCCTCCGTGTGGCAGGCCTTGGCGAGCGCGGCGGTCGCCTCCGGGTTCGGCTCCTTGGTGTCCCGGTCCTTGACCAGCTCGATGGCGATCATCGCGCCGCGGCCGCGGACGTCGCCGACGATGTCGTACTTCTCCTGCAGCGCGGCGAGCCGGCCCTTCATGACCTCCTCGATGCGCCTGGCCTTCGAGACGAGGTCCAGCTCCTTCATCGTCTCGATGGCGCCCAGCGCGGCGGCGCAGGCCACCGGGTTGCCGCCGTACGTACCGCCGAGGCCGCCCGAGTGCGCGGCGTCCATGATCTCGGCGCGGCCGGTCACGGCGGCGAGCGGCAGGCCGCCCGCGATGCCCTTCGCGGTGGTGATCAGGTCGGGGACGACCCCCTCGTCCTCGCAGGCGAACCACTGGCCGGTGCGGCAGAAGCCGGACTGGATCTCGTCGGCGACGAAGACGATCCCGTTGTCCTTGGCGAACTTCGCGAGCGCCGGGAGGAAGCCCTTGGCCGGCTCGATGAAGCCGCCCTCGCCGAGCAGCGGCTCGATGATGATCGCGGCGACGTTGTCCGCGCCGATCTGCTTGTTGATCTGGTCGATGGCCTGGGCGGACGCCTCGGGGCCGCAGTTCTCGGGACCGGTCGGCCAGCGGTAGCCGTAGGCGACCGGCACCCGGTAGATCTCCGGGGCGAACGGTCCGAAGCCGTTCTTGTACGGCATGTTCTTCGAGGTCAGCGCCATGGTGAGGTTCGTACGGCCGTGATAGCCGTGGTCGAACACGACGACCGCCTGGCGCTTGGTGTACGACCGCGCGATCTTCACGGCGTTCTCGACGGCCTCGGCGCCCGAGTTGAACAGCGCGGACTTCTTGGCGTGGTCGCCGGGGGTCAGCTCGGCGAGCCGCTCACAGACCTCGACGTACCCCTCGTACGGCGTGACCATGAAACAGGTGTGGGTGAAGTCCGCGAGCTGGGCGGAGGCACGGCGTACGACGGCCTCGGCGCTGTTGCCGACCGAGGTCACGGCGATTCCGGAACCGAAGTCGATCAGCCGGTTGCCGTCCACGTCCTCCAGCACGCCGCCGCCGGCGCGGGCCGCGAAGACAGGCATTACGGACCCCACGCCACCGGCGACCGCGGCGGTACGGCGGGCCTGCAACTCCTGCGACTTCGGACCGGGGATGGCGGTGACGAGGCGGCGCTCCTGCGGGATAGCGGTCATGAGGGGCTCCTGGGGGTGTTTCCGGGTCTTTCTTCGCAGGCTAGGGGTGGGGAAGGGGAGCGGGCATGCGCCGTTCGGGAGTAGTGGGGGTGTGTCGTTGTCCGTGGCGGCCATACGGGGGGCGGTCGTGGGCCGCCCGGTGCGCCGGGAGGGGTGGGCAACGCCCCTGCCCGCGCGGGACGGTGAACTGCCCGCCAATGTATGGCCGTGGCAATACATTGGCGTGAGACAGGACGGCTTGCGCAGGACGGCTTGCACAGGGGGCAGAGGTTCATGGACACCGGCGGCACACACGACTCGCGGGGAACACGCGCCAACCCTGTGCCGCGCCCGGCGGGCCCGCCGCCGCCCATGCCGACCTCGGCGCCGCCGTTGCCGTCCTCGGCGCCACCGTCCGGACCGGGCGGTCTGCCGCCCGCGCCCGGGCACGCGCCCTCCACCGGACCGACGCTGCGGGACTGGCTGCGGGTGCCGCGGCTCGCCGACGCGCCCGGGATCTGGGCGTACGGGCACACGGCGCGGCCCCCGGAGGAACCGGAGCGCACCCCGGTGCGGCAGCTGGTCAGCGGGGCGCTGATCTCGCTCCTCGCCGGCCTGCTGCTCTGGTCGCTGCTGTGGAACGGCTATCTCGGCGGCTTCTGGCTCTGGCCGCTCTACATGTTCACGCCCGACTCCTGGCGCGGGACGATGGCCTCCGTCGTCGCGTCCTATGTGTGGTACGCGATGGTCGTGGGCGGGCTGCTGGTCGTCTTCGGACGGCTGGGCCGCTGGGCCGAGCTCGCCGGGCGGATGGTGAACCACCGGCCCGGAGGCGTACCGAAGGGGACGGTCCCGGGGCCCCCGGAGCCCGAGGACGATCTCGCCGAGTGGCCCGAGCTGCGGGCGGCGGGACAGGGCGAGATCGCGGCGCGGCTCGCTTCCGAGGTGCGGGACGGGCGGATGACCGACGTCGACTACGCCCGGATCCGCCGCGCCTGGCACTCCGTACGGGCCGATCCCTCGCGGCTGACGGCGTTCGCCGAGGCCGTGCGGGGAGGCGGCGCCGCGGCATGTCTGCACCCGTCGGGCAAGCGTGACCTGCCGGTCCGCGCGGCCCGGCACGACCTGCTCGTACGCCAGGTCAGGCTCGGCACGGTCCAGGACGGCGAGCGGAACCCGTACCCCCGGCGGGGCACCGGGCTCGCCCTCGATCCGGTCCTGCTGGGGACCTCGCTGCTGGCCGTGGGCCCGCCGGGGGCGGGCAAGACCCATGCCCTCGTACGGCCGGTCGTCGAGTCGCTCGCGCTCCAGGCGCTCGCCGGCCAGGCCGCCGTCATCGTCGTCTGCGCCACCGGCACCCAGCTGGGCCCCGACGACGCCTATGACGTCGTCGTCAGGATCGGCGATCCGGCATCGGTCTACGACCTCGATCTGTACGGGGGTACGAACGACCCGGACGAGGCCGCCGCCGTACTCGCCGAGGGCCTCGTCGGAGATCTCACGGACACCGACAGCAGGCGGGCCACCACCGCGCTCGCCCAGCTGCTCGGCCCGTTCCGCGCCGCGCACGGCAGGCTGCCCGGCGTACCGGAGCTGCGCGAGCTTCTCGACTCGGAGCCCACCGCGCTGGCCGCGCTGAGGGAGGCGCTCGACTCCGAAGGGCACCACGCCATGCGGCGTGAACTCGACGCCCGCGAACGCCAGTCGGGTGCGCCCGGCGACCCGGGCCGCGCCCTCGCCGACCGGGTCGCGCTGCTCGACCGGCCCGCCTTCGCGAGCTTCTTCGACACCAGCGGCAGGACCCGGCCGTTCTCGCCGCGCGCCCTGGAACACCCGCTGCGGGTCCGTATCGATCTGCCGGAGCGCGGGCATGCCGAGGCCTCGCGGCTGCTGGCCCGACTCGTCCTCGCCCAGTTCACGGCGAACGCGGCGGTGCGCGCGGACCGCTCGCTCTTCGCCTGCCTCGTGCTGGACGACGCGACCCGCACCCTGACCGCGGAGACCCTGCGCGGGGTGCAGCGGCTGCGGTCGGTCAACGCGGGCGCGGTGCTCACGCTCCGTACGCTCGACGACGTACCGGAGGCGCTGCACACCGCGCTGCTCGGGGCGGTCGGCTGCCGGATGGCCTTCTCCGGGATCACGACCTGGGACGGCAAGCGTTTCGCGGAGGCGTGGGGCACGGAGTGGGTGGAGACCCGGGATGTCACCCAGCGCACGGTCTTCGCCGACCAGCCGCTGACCCGGGCCATTCACGCGTTCCGGAAGCTGGTCACCGGCAAGGCCGTGACGACGGACGCGGTGACCGTACGGAAGGTCGAGCGCGAGCGCTGGTCGGCGTCCGAGCTGGCGCACTCGGTGCCGGCCGGGCACGCGGTGCTGTCCCTGCGGACGGTGGGCGGCGAGCACGCGCCGCCGCTGCTGGTGGATCTGCGGAACTGAGGGGGCCGTTCGACCGCTCGGACCGCTCGCCCGGTCCTACAAGCTTGCGGACGCGCTCGCCCGGTCGTACAAGTCGGCAGGCGCTCGACCCCTCGCTCGGTCGTACAAGATGGCAGAATCGAGGGACGCCGTTCATACGGGATGGCGTACTTCTCCGCGATGCGGCCCGCCGCACCGCCCGCCCTCTGCCGAAGGCCCTACGGTTCACCATGCCGCCCACCCTCGCCTCGCTCATCCAGCACTCGGCGCTCAACCTCACTGTGCGTGCGGGTGAGGACCGGCTCCAGACCCCTGTCCGCTGGGTGCACGCGAGCGAGCTCGCCGACCCCGTGCCGTACATGGAGGGGGGCGAGCTGCTCCTCGTCACCGCGACGACGCTGGACGCCGAGGATCCCGAGGCGATGGCGGGCTATGTGCGGCGGCTGGTGGGCGCCGGGGTGGTCGGGCTCGGGTTCGCCGTCGGGGTCAACTACGAGGACGTCCCCGAGGCGCTCGTCGAGGCCGCGCGGTCGGCGGGGCTGCCGCTGCTGGCCGTGCCCCGGCGCACGCCGTTTATCGCCATCAGCAAGGCCGTCTCGGCGGCCATCGCGGCCGACCAGTACCGGGCGGTGACCGCGGGCTTCGAGGCCCAGCGGGAACTGACCAGGGCCGCGCTCGCCGACGGTCCCGCGGCGCTGCTGGCCCGGCTCGCCGCGCATGTGGACGGCTGGGCGGCGCTCTACGACGCGACCGGCACCGTCGTCGCCGCCGCGCCCGAGTGGGCCGCGCGGCGGGCGGCCCGGCTGACCGCCGACGTGGAGCGGCTGCGGGAGCGGCCCGCGCCCGCGAGCGCGGTGGTCGGAGACGCGGACGACCGGGTGGAGCTCCAGTCCCTCGGCACGGGGAGACGCGTGCGGGGCGCGCTGGCCGTCGGGACGGCGGCGCCGCTCGGCACGGTGGAGCGGTACGCGGTGCACTCGGCCATCGCCCTGCTGACGCTGACGACGGAGCGCTCGCGGGCCCTTCAGGCGGCGGAACAGCGGCTGGGCGCGGCGGTGCTGCGGATGCTGCTGTCCGGGCAGCCGGACCATGCGCGGGCGGTGGCGGGTGATCTGTACGGGGGCCTGCTGGACGCGCCGTTCCGGCTGATGATCGGCGAGTCGGCGGAGTCCGCGCAGTCCGCGCCTGACGCGGGGGCCGATCATCCGCTCCAGGTGCTGGCCGAGGCGCTGGAGGCGGCGGCCGCAAGGGCGGGCGAAGCGGTACTGGCGGTCCCGGACGGCGAGGGGCGGCTCGCGGTGCTTGCGGTGGACGGCGGGGCGGTGGTCACGGCGGCCGAGGGATACGCCCAACGGGAGGCGGAGGAAGCCGGCGTGGTCGTCGGGCTCTCCGCGCCGACGGGGCCGATCGCGGCGGCGGGCGCGTACAAACAGGCCGAACAGGCACTGTCGGTGGCGCGCCGGCGCGGCCGGGCACTCGTCGAGCACGAGGAACTGGCGACCGGATCGATCCTTCCGCTGCTGGCGGACGACGCGGTACGGGCCTTCGCGGACGGCATGCTGCGCGCACTGTACGAACACGACGCGAAGGGCCGCGGGGACCTGGTGGCCTCCCTCCGGGCATGGCTGTCCCGCCACGGCCAATGGGACGCGGCAGCAGCCGACCTGGGCGTCCACCGCCACACCCTGCGCTACCGCATGCGCCGAGTAGAAGAAATCCTGGGCCGCTCCCTGGACGACCCGGACGCCCGAATGGAACTGTGGCTGGCCCTAAAAACAACCAAGCCCTCGCAGTAGCACCCCCACCCGCCGCCGCTGCCCGCAGGGGGGCCTGGGCGCGGGGCGGGGCTCGCGGGGCCCCGCGAGGCGGAACGAGACCCGGGACGGCTGCGCGCCGTGACGCGCCTCGCACCGCGAAGCCGGCGGCCGGTGGCGTGGGCGCAAGCACCCACGGCCCTTTCCCCACGCGGCTCCGCCGAGAGTCCGGCGCACGCCCGGGGTGGGCGTGAGCCCCGACCCTGCCCCGCCGCCGGGCGGGCTCGCGGGGCCCGGCCCGGAACGGCTACGCACCGTCGCGCGACCCGCGCCGCGAAGCCGACGCACGCCCTGACGCGTGCCCTGCCTTGCGTGCCGCAACTGGACCGATCGCGGCGCGGAACAGGCTGCGCGCGGTGTGGGGTGCGGGGCTGTGAGCGCCCCGCGGTTCTTTCGTTTCGCGGCTTCGCCGCGGCCCTGTCCTGCCGCCGGGCGGGGCTTGCGGGGGCCCGCCCGGGCCGCGCGCCGTGGCGCGACTCGCGCCGCGAAGCCGGCGCACGCCCTGACGCGTGCCCCGCCTTGCCCGCGTGCGGTCGGGCTTGCACGCCGTAACCGGGTGGATCTCGGCGCCGAACGGGCTGCGCTGTGTGGGGGCGCGGGGACGTAATTGCCCTGCGGCTCTTTCGTTCTGCGGCTCCGCCGCGAAGCCGGCGCCACAAGCCGGGGCGTGTGGGCGTGAGCCGCCCGGCCTGTCCTGCCGCCGGCGGCCTTGGGCGCCGCGATTGGGCTGATCGTGGCCCGGGACGGGCTGCGGGCCGTGGCGCTCTCGCGCCGCGAAGCCGGCGTGCGGCCCGGGCCGTGGGCACGGGCCCCGCCGCTGCTGTCCTGCCGCCGGCGGCCGGGCCGATCGCGGACCAGGAAGGGCTGCCGCGCCGGGGCGGGTCTCGCCGCCGCGAAGCTGGTGGCCGTGGGGGTGCGTGGGCGTGACCGCCCTGAGGCCCGGGGCGTGGGCGTGATCCCGCCGGGCAGGGCTCGCGTCGCGAAATCGGTGGGCGTGGGGGCCGGGGGCTTGTCTCCGGTTTCGGGGAGGGGCGGGGTGGGGGAGACACCGCGCCGCGCACGACAAAGCGGCGCAACCGACCGTCCCCACCACTCCACCCCGGACAAACGACCCCCCGCCCCCGCACCCCTACCGTGGGACGCAGACACGCAGACACCCCCGACTACTCGGAAGGGCCGGAACTCGCAATGACTTCCACCCACGCCTTCTGGCTCGCCGGCCGCCAGGCCACCGGCGAGGACACCCTCGACGTCACCTCCCCCTGGGACGGCCGGCTCGTCGGCACCGTCTCCGTTCCGACCGAGGATCAGGTCGAGGAGGCCGTCGCCGCCGCGCACGCCGTGCTGGACGAGTTCGCCGCGACCCCCGCGCATGTACGGGCCGCCGCCCTCGACCACGTCTCGCGCAGGCTCGTCGAGCGCACCGAGGAGATCGCCCAGCTGATCTCCGCCGAGAACGGCAAGCCCCTCAAGTGGGCACGGGGCGAAGTCGGCCGCGCCGTCTCCGTGTTCCGCTTCGCCGCCGAGGAAGCCCGCCGCTTCAACAGCGGCGACGCCCAGCGCCTCGACACCGACGCCGGCGGCGCCGGCCGCCTCGCCCTGACCCGCCGCTTTCCCCGCGGCGCCGTCCTCGGCATCGCGCCGTTCAACTTCCCGCTCAACCTGTGCGCCCACAAGATCGCCCCCGCCATCGCCGTCGGCGCCCCGATCATCCTCAAGCCCGCCCCCGCGACCCCGCTCTCCGGCCTGCTCCTCGGTGAGCTGCTGGCCGAGACCGATCTGCCGGCCGGCGCCTGGTCCGTCCTGCCCGTGCCGAACGACCGGATGCCCGCCCTCGTCCAGGACGAGCGGCTGCCGGTGATCTCCTTCACCGGCTCCGACAAGGTCGGCTTCGCGATCATGGACTCCGTCCCGCGCAAGCACTGCACGCTCGAACTCGGAGGCAACGGCGCCGCCGTCGTCCTCGCCGACTACGCGAGCGAGAAGGACCTCGACTGGGCGGCGACCCGGATCGCCACGTTCTCGAACTACCAGGGCGGCCAGTCCTGCATCTCCGTGCAGCGCGTGATCGCCGACGCCTCGGTGTACGAACGCCTCGTACCCAAGATCGTCGCCGCCGTCGAGACCCAGGTCACCGGCGACCCCGCCACGGACACCACCGACGTGGGACCGCTCGTCAGCGAGGACGCGGCCAAGCGGGTCGAGTCGTGGGTCGACGAGGCCGTACGGGCCGGCGCCCAGCTGCTCACCGGCGGCAAGCGGGACGGCGCGACCTACGCGCCCACCGTGCTCTCCGAGGTCCCCGAGGACGTCACGATCTCCTGCGAAGAGGTCTTCGGCCCGGTCCTCACGCTGCGCCGGATCGAGAGCGAGGCCGAGGCCTTCGCCGCGGTCAACGACTCCAAGTACGGTCTCCAGGCAGGCGTGTTCACCCACGACCTGCAGGCCGCGTTCCGCGCCCACCGCGCCCTTGAGGTGGGCGGCGTGATCGTCGGCGACGTCCCGTCGTACCGCGCGGACCAGATGCCGTACGGCGGCGCCAAGCAGTCCGGCGTCGGCCGCGAGGGCGTGCGCTTCGCGATGGACGACTACACGTACGAGCGCGTCATGGTGCTGACGGGCCTGGCCCTCTAGGCGCCAAGCCCGCCCCCGCACCACCAGGAACGGCCGGAGCCCGCGCAAACGCGAGCGGCTCCGGCCGTTCCCGTACGTCAACGTCAACGTCAACGTCAACGTCAACGCCAGCGGCAACGGCAACCGCTCCGCCCACAACTGGTGCAGGCGGCAGGAATCGGGTAGATACGGACGAGTAGAACCGGCCGGTAAAACCATCATTGGACCCGACTCCGCGGCGAGGTGAGTTCCTCATGTCCGCCCCATCCGCCCCATCCGAAGCATCCGCACCGCAGGAACCGCAGGGCAAGCCCAAGGTCACCGAGCGAGAAGCACGCCAGGTCGCCGAGGCCGCCCGTGAGCAGGGCTGGCGCAAGCCCAGCTTCGCCAAGGAGATGTTCCTCGGCCGCTTCCGGCTCGACCTCATCCATCCGCACCCGATGCCCGCCTCCGAGGACGTCAGGCGCGGTGAGGAGTTCCTCGCGAAGCTGCGCGCCTTCTGCGAGACGAAGATCGACGGCGCCCTGATCGAGCGCGAGGCCAAGATCCCCGACGAGGTGGTCAACGGCCTCAAGGAACTGGGCGCGCTCGGTATGAAGATCGACACGAAGTACGGCGGGCTCGGCCTCACCCAGGTGTACTACAACAAGGCCCTGGCTCTCGTCGGATCCGCCAGTCCCGCGATCGGCGCGCTGCTCTCCGCCCATCAGTCGATCGGCGTACCGCAGCCGCTCAAAATCTTCGGCACCCAGGAGCAGAAGGACACCTTCCTGCCGCGCCTGGCCCGTACCGACATCTCGGCCTTCCTGCTCACCGAGCCCGATGTGGGCTCCGACCCCGCCCGGCTGGCGACGACGGCCGTCCTGGACGGCGATACGTACGTCCTCGACGGCGTGAAGCTGTGGACGACCAACGGTGTCGTCGCCGACCTGCTCGTGGTGATGGCCCGGGTTCCCAAGTCCGAGGGCCGCAAGGGCGGCATCACGGCGTTCGTCGTCGAGGCGGACTCCCCGGGCGTCACCGTCGAGAACCGCAACGCCTTCATGGGCCTGCGCGGCCTGGAGAACGGCGTGACCCGCTTCCACCAGGTCCGCGTCCCCGCCGCGAACCGGATCGGCCCCGAGGGCGCCGGCCTCAAGATCGCCCTCACCACCCTCAACACCGGCCGTCTCTCGCTGCCCGCGATGTGTGTGGGCGCGGGCAAGTGGTGCCTGAAGATCGCCCGCGAATGGTCCGCCGCACGCGAGCAGTGGGGCAAGCCCGTCGCCCAGCACGAGGCCGTGGGCGAGAAGATCTCCTTCATCGCCGCGACCACGTTCGCGCTGGAGGCGGTGGTCGACCTGTCCTCCCAGATGGCCGACGAGGACCGCAACGACATCCGTATCGAAGCGGCCCTCGCGAAGCTGTACGGCTCCGAGATGGGCTGGCTGATGGCCGACGAACTGGTCCAGATCCGCGGCGGCCGCGGCTTCGAGACGGCCGACTCCCTGGCGGCCCGCGGCGAACGCGCCGTACCCGCCGAGCAGATGCTCCGCGACATGCGCATCAACCGTATCTTCGAGGGTTCCACGGAGATCATGCATCTGCTGATCGCCCGCGAGGCGGTCGATGCCCATCTCGCGGTCGCAGGCGACATCATCGATCCGGACAAGTCGCTGTCCGACAAGGCGAAAGCCGGTGCGCAGGCGGGCAAGTTCTACGCGCGCTGGCTGCCGAAGCTGGTCGCGGGACCGGGCCAGCTGCCGCGCTCGTACGCCGAGTTCCACCCCGCCGGCTTTCCGGACCTGTCAACGCATCTGCGCTACGTCGAACGCAACTCCCGCAAGCTCGCACGCTCCACCTTCTACGCCATGTCGCGCTGGCAGGGCCGGATGGAGACCAAGCAGGGCTTCCTCGGCCGGATCGTCGACATCGGCGCGGAGCTGTTCGCGATGAGCGCGGCCTGCGTACGGGCCGAACTGCTGCGTACGAGCGGGGAACACGGCCGCGAGGCGTATCAACTGGCCGATGTCTTCTGCCGGCAGTCCCGTATCCGCGTCGAGGAGCTCTTCAACCGGCTCTGGTCCAACACGGACGAACTGGACCGCAAGGTCGTGAGCGGCGTCCTCTCCGGCACGTACGCCTGGCTGGAGGAGGGCATCATCGACCCGAGCGGCGAGGGCCCCTGGATCGCGGACGCGACGCCGGGCCCGTCCGCACGGGACAACGTCCACCGGCCGGTCCGGTGAGACCGGCCGGTCCGGTGAGACCGGCCGATCAGGTGAGCCCCGCCGAGCCGCTCGGCCGTTGAACCGCTGAGGTCCCGGCCGGGTCACGTCCGTACGGCGGACGTGACCCGGCCGTCTCGCGTCAGATCGGTCAGTTGAACGGGTCCAGCGTGATGTACGCCTGCTGCGGGTTGCTGTCGTTCACCAGCGACTCGTAGTTGCCGACATCGTCGAAGGCGAAGGCGTACGCCTTGCCGTCAGCCATCTGCGCGTGGATCTTCCGGGCGTAGTGGTTGGTCACCGTGTCCAGATAGAAGTTCGCCGAACTCGTGTCGGGCTGGTTGGGGTTGACCAGCAGAGTGGACCGGTTGAAGCCCGCGCACAGCGTGCGCGAGATCGGGCCGCGTACGAGATCGTTGGGCGCGTCCAGCAGCTTGTAGCAGCCGAAGATGCTGTCGGCGTCCGGCTTCTGGAACGAGGTGACGACCGCTCCGGAGCTGTTCGTGAAGTTCATGACGTTGCCGGAGACCCGGCCGAAGTACTTGGTGTTCGGCTGGTCGCCGAACGGCGTCACCGTCAGTGTCGAGGTGGCGTACTTGGCCCACACCCGGTTGATGTAGTCGTCCATCACACCGGCCGGCAGAGCGCCCGACTCGACGCCGTGACCGGGCGCGAGGGCACGCAGGACGGTGCCGTCGGAGCGGGTCTGGATCAGATTGGCCCAGCCGCCCGGCTGACCCCTGAGGGAGTTGAAGAAGCCGTTGTAGCCGCCGGCCTTGAGGTGGCCGGTGGTCTTGGTGGTGCCATTGGGAATCTTGACCCCGACGGCGTACGGCGCCGAGAACATGTCGACCTGTGTGCTGTTGATCCACAGTCCGGCGTCATTGAGCGTGTACTCGGTCCAGTTGAACAGAATGTTCCGGTTCGGATCGGCCGGGTTCTGCACCGCGGGCTGCACGAGACCGCCGGTGGTCAGCCTGAACACGAGCTTCTGACCGTACGAGAAGTAGACCCGGCCGGAGAACTTCGGCATCCGGATCGTCGTGGACTGCCCGTTGGCCGGCCCGGCGATCGACGCGTCGGGCGCCGGTGTGGGCGGATTGCCCCCGGCGGGCCAGGCGTGGAACGTCCCGTTCGCGTCGGCCCAGCCCTGCTGGCCCGTCGTGAGCAGCGTCCCGAGGTTGTAGATGTAGACCGGGTCCGTGCGCCCGGAGTTGTTGGTGATGGTGAGCGGAATGGTCGTGGGAACCGCCGCTTCGGCAGCGACCGCGGGTCCGGCGGACGTGACGCCGGTGAACCCGGCGGCATAGATCACCGCGGCGGCCAGGGACGCCAGCAACTGTCTGGTACGGAACACGCTCTACCTCCTGCAGTGTGGGGTTGAGAGCGCTCTCAGAATCGGCCCACGGCTGAGACCTGTCAATGAAGCGGTCCCAACTTGCCTAATTCCCAACGACGTTGACCTGGCGGAGAGCTTCACGCCGGCCGGCCACGAAGCGCGGGGCCGAGGTCACGTCCAGCGCATCGAACCGCCCTGTGTCACGATGCCCCCACCAACAAGGGGGGCACGCATGAGCGAAGCACTAGGCGTCGGCGGACACGTCGCCTTCGACGGCCAGTACGTCACCATCACCCGCAAGGGATTCCTCGCCCGCGCCACCGTCGGCAAAGGCGAAAAGCGCCTGCACGTTTCGCAGATCAGCGCCATTCAATGGAAGCCGGCCGGCCCCATCATGAACGGCTTCATCCAGTTCACCCTCCCCGGAGGGAACGAGCGCCTCAGTCACTTCGGCAGCCAGACGTCCAGCGCCGGTAAGGACGAGAACAGTGTCGTCTTCGACAAGAAGCGTCAGCCCGAGTTCGAGGCCCTTCGCTCAGATGTCGAAGCGGCTATCGTCCAGCATCACGCCCCGAAACCTTCCGGAGCCCCGGCCGCTGAATCGCTGGCCGACGAGCTGACCAAACTGGCCGCGCTCCGCGACCGGGGTGTCCTGAGCCCGCAGGAGTTCGAGCAGCAGAAGGCGCGTCTTCTCGGCTGACCGCCCGACCTCACCGACCGACCCGGCCGCTTCCCCGGTGCGGCTGGGCTTTCGCACACCCGGTGGGCGGCCCATGTCCCCGCCGAAGCGGGTGGAGTCCGACCCCTAGTCCGTGACGAAAGGGGCGTACCCCGTCGGAACCACGCTCACCTGCAGGTCGGAGAAGAGCAGGGTGAGGTGGTGCGCGTTGGTCTCGATGCGCACCTCGTGAAATTCGACCCCGACGGCTCGCGCCCAGCGACGGGTCAACTCCGACTCGGGGAGGACCTTCGCGCCCGGGCACAGACTGTGCCACTTCACGCCCCAGACGTAACCTTCCAGGTCCACGCCGGTCGCGTGGTCGATAAGGCGATCGTCCAGGGATACCCGCCAGGCCTCGGCCGGCACTGACGTCTCACATCGGGCCTCTACGCAGTACCGGAAGAGATACCGCTCGTAGGCGGGCTCGACGCCGGTACGGGGATCCGCCGTCGCATAAACGATGACCTCGTAGTCGCGCATGTAGTTGGTGTAGCCGTGGTGCACGAGGGCCTGGTCGAAGGTCTCGTCCAGCATCTGCTGAAGTGTCGCGGCGTCCATGCCGCCGTTCTATCTCACCGGGCAACGCCCTCCGGGCCTTCGCTTATTGCGTTGCGACCACGTTCAGTGAGGGTCGATGATCCACGGGTGAGCCGTGGCCCGGACGACCTGACTCGTGGCCCGGACATCGTTCTTGTCTTTCTGCGATGGACGCGGATACGGGCACTGCTACACAACGGCTGGTGGCTGATTGCCAGCGTGTATCTGGTCGTCGACGCCCATCTCACCGCGGCTCAGCTTGTGCTCGTCGGAGCAGCTCAGGGGATCACCGCGCTCGTGTTCGAGGTTCCGGCCGGGGTGCTTGCCGATACCGTGAGCCGGAAGTGGTCTCTTGTCGTCTCCCACGGTCTGATGGGGACGGCGATGATGGCCACCGCGCTGGTGACCGACTTCTGGGCTGTGGTCGCCACGCAGATGCTGTGGGGTCTGTCATGGACTTTCGCCAGCGGCGCCGACGTGGCGTGGGTGACCGACGAACTGGCGCAGCCGGAGAACATCTCCGCCGTGCTGGTGAGGTCCGGCCGGGCTCAACTGACCGGCGCCGCGGTCGGCATGGTCGGGTTCGGGGTACTCGCCTCATTCACCGAGCGCGGCACGGCGATGGTGCTGGCCGGCGCCGCCATGCTTCTTCTCGGCCTGTACGTCGTGTTCCGTTTCCGCGAGGAGCACTTTGTGCCGGCTCGCACGAGACGGTGGTCGGCGTCCTGGTCGATTCTCGTGCGAGGGTCCGCGCTCGTGCGTCGTAGCAGGGCGATCCTGCTGGTGTTCGCGGCCACGTTCTCGGTCAACGGCGCTGCCGACGCCTTCGCCCGGCTGTACCCCCAGCGCCTGTTCGACGTCGGATTCCCTCCGGACCCCCTCCTCTGGTTCACCTCGCTCAGCATCGTCACGCTGCTGGTCGGTGCGCTCGCGCTGCGGACGATGGAGGCGCGCATGAACGACGTGCGGGCCGCTCAGCGCGGATATTCCTTGGCGTGCGTGGCCGGGGCGGTCGGCCTTGTCGGGCTGGCCGTCGCACCCGAGGACGTCAGCGGCAGCGCGGCCGTTCTGCTGGTGGCGGGGATCGCGCTGCCGCTGACGCGGACCATCGGCACCATCTGGGTGAACCAGCGGACCACCGCCGACGTCAGGGCAACCGTGCATTCCTTTCTCGCCCAGGCCGAGTACGCCGGTGAAATCGTCTGTGGCGCGACCGTCGCCGTGGTCGCTGGTGCGGCTGGGCTGCCCTACGCGCTCGTCGGTTGCGGGGTGCTGTTCGCCGTCACGATCTATCTGATCCGGCAGCTCGGTACCTCGTGACCTCGCGCCCGTCATGCCGCACAATCGAGCGTCGAGCGCGATCAACTCATCACGGGGGCAGGGATGTTCGGGACAGGGACGAAGCAGCGGCGGCGGGGGCTCGTGGCCGTGGTGGTGGGGGGCGTGCTGGTCGGGGCGGGTGCGTGCGGTGGCGGTGACGACGGCAAGGCTGGGAAGAGCGGCGCCACGTCTTCCGCCGTACCCTCCGCGCCGGCCGGTGGACGCGCGCCGCTCACCGAGAAGCAGCTGACCGCCGTCTCCTTCACGGACGGCGAGAAGATCGGCGCGTACACCGCCTCCGACTACTCCCTCGGCACGCCCCTCGGTGAGGACTACACCGCCGAGCCCGCCGTCTGCCAGCCGCTGGTCAGCCTCGCCAAGGGCGCCACCGCGTTCGGCCCCGCCGCCGAGGTCCACCGCAAGGTCGACATCCCCGACGAGATGCTCGGCCTCACCGTGGGCGTACAACTGCGGTCGTACGCGGCGCAGGACGCGACCGGCGTCATGAAAGCCCTGGAGACCGCGGGCCGGCAGTGCGCCGGCGGCTTCACCGAGGTCCGGGCGATGGTGCGGGCGACCTACCTGAAGGTGGAGCCCGCCAAGGCGCCGGACCTGGGGGACGAGGCGGCGGCGTACCGCTTCACGATCCTCGACGTGAAGGGGAAGCTGAAGCTGTACGAGTACCTGACCGTCATACGGTCCGGCTCCACCACGCTCGCCTTCCGCGCGGAGATCACCGGCACCAAGGACGTCGGGGGAGTGCCCGAGGAGATCGTCCGGGCCCAGTGGCAGAAGTTCCGGTCCGCCGCACCAGCCCCAGGCGCCACGAAGACCAAACGCACCGCGAAGACCCAAGGCACCGCGAAGACCAAAGACCCCGAGAAGAATCAAGACAGCGCAAAGACCCGGGCCCCGGGCGAGGCCGGAAAAGCCGGGAAGAAGGGAAAGAAGGGCTCATAGCCCCGCGCACAAGCACCGCACGAGCACCGCACAGGCGCATTCACAGGGGCGCGCTGTCTTCCCGTAGCGCGTATGAGGCAAGAATGGGGGGCATGAGCGACAGCCCAGCCCCTCTCGCCGATCCACATATCGCCTTCGGGCCGACCGAAGGCCGCCGGGACCTCGTCGTCCTCGGCTCCACCGGATCCATCGGCACCCAGGCCATCGACCTGGTCCTGCGCAACCCCGACCGCTTCCGTGTCACCGCGCTCTCCGCCGCGGGCGGACGCGTGACGCTGCTCGCCGAGCAGGCGCGGCGGCTGCGGGTCCGTACCGTCGCGGTCGCGCGCGAGGAGGTGGTGCCCGCGCTCCGGGAGGCGCTGCGGGCGGAGTACGGGACGGGCGAGCCGATCCCCGAGATCCTCGCGGGACCGGACGCGGCCACCGAGCTGGCGGCGTCGGACTGCCACACCGTGCTCAACGGCATCACCGGGTCCATCGGACTCGCCCCCACACTCGCCGCTCTCACGGCGGGCCGGACGCTCGCTCTCGCCAACAAGGAATCGCTGATCGTCGGCGGCCCGCTGGTCAAGGCACTGGCGAGGCCCGGCCAGATCATTCCCGTCGACTCCGAGCACGCCGCGCTCTTCCAGGCGCTGGCCGCCGGCACCCGCGCCGATGTGCGCAAGCTCGTGGTGACGGCGTCCGGCGGGCCCTTCCGGGGCCGTACGAAGGCCGAGCTGGCGGACGTCACCCCCAAGGACGCCCTCGCGCACCCCACCTGGGCCATGGGCCCGGTGATCACGGTGAACTCCGCGACCCTCGTCAACAAGGGTCTCGAAGTCATCGAGGCGCATCTGCTGTACGACATTCCCTTCGAACGCATTGAGGTGGTCGTCCACCCTCAGTCGTATGTCCATTCGATGGTGGAATTCAGCGACGGCTCGACCCTGGCCCAGGCGACCCCGCCCGATATGCGCGGGCCGATCGCCGTCGGTCTCGGCTGGCCGCTACGGGTGCCGGACGCGGCCCCCGCCTTCGACTGGACCAAGGCCTCGACCTGGGAATTCTTCCCGCTCGACGGGGACGCCTTCCCGTCCGTGGGACTCGCCAGGCAGGTCGGAACGCTGGGCGGCACGGCCCCGGCGGTGTTCAATGCCGCGAACGAGGAGTGCGTGGACGCGTTCCTGTCGGGCCGGCTGCCGTTCAACGGCATCATGGATACGGTCACCGAGGTCGTCGCGGAGCACGGTCACCCTCGTACGGGAACCTCGCTCACCGTGGCGGACGTCCTTGAGGCGGAGACCTGGGCCCGCGCCCGGGCCCGTGACATGGCAGAGAAATTCAGCGAAGAACGGCCAGCGGAGGCTCGCGCATGACGATCCTGTTGACGGTCCTCGGCATTGTGCTGTTCGCCGTGGGACTGCTCTTCTCCATCGCCTGGCACGAACTGGGCCATCTGTCGACGGCCAAGCTGTTCGGCATCCGGGTGCCCCAGTACATGGTCGGCTTCGGGCCGACCATCTGGTCGCGGAAGAAGGGCGATACGGAGTACGGGCTCAAGGCGATCCCGCTCGGCGGCTACATCCGCATGATCGGGATGTTCCCGCCAGGACCCGACGGCCGGATCGAGGCCCGCTCCACCTCACCCTGGCGCGGCATGATCGAGGACGCCCGCTCGGCGGCTTTCGAGGAGCTGCAGCCCGGCGACGACACCCGCCTCTTCTACACGCGCAAGCCGTGGAAGCGCGTGATCGTGATGTTCGCGGGTCCGTTCATGAACCTCATCCTCGCGGTCGTCATCTTCATCGGCGTCGCGATGAGCTTCGGTTTCCAGACCCAGACCACCGAGGTCGCCGGCGTCCAGCAGTGCGTCATCTCGCAGAGCGACAAGCGGGACACCTGTGAGAAGGGCGACAAGGTCTCGCCCGCCCGCGCCGCCGGACTCAAGGAGGGCGACAAGATCGTCGCCTTCAACGGGCAGCGCGTCGAGGACTGGTCCACGCTGTCGAACCTGATCCGCAAGACGATCGGCCCGGCCACCATCACCGTCGACCGTGACGGCACGGAGAAGGTCCTGCACGCCACGCTCGCCAAGAACGTGGTCGCCGAGAAGGACTCCGACGGAGAGATCGTCCCGGACAAGTACGTCCCCGCCGGCTATCTCGGCTTCGCCGCCTCCACCGAGATCGTCCCGCTCTCCTTCCCCCAGTCCGTGGACCGCATGGGGACCATGATCGGAGACGGCGTCCAGTCGATCGTCGCCCTTCCCTCCAAGATCCCCGACCTCTGGAGCGCGGCCTTCGGGGACGGTCCGCGCAAGGACGACTCACCGGTCGGCGTGGTCGGCGCGGCACGCATCGGCGGCGAGGTGATGACGCTGAACGTCCCGGCGCAGAACCAGATCGCGATGATGCTGTTCCTGCTCGCGGGCTTCAACCTCTCCCTCTTCCTCTTCAACATGCTGCCGCTGCTCCCGCTCGACGGCGGCCATATCGCGGGCGCGCTGTGGGAGTCGCTGCGGCGCAAGCTCGCGCGGGTCTTCAGGCGGCCCGACCCGGGCCCGTTCGACGTGGCGAAGCTGATGCCCGTCGCCTATGTCGTGGCGGGGATCTTCATCTGCTTCACCCTGCTCGTCCTGGTCGCCGACGTCGTCAACCCCGTCAAGATTTCCTAGCGGCGCTACCCACCGGACAGAATCTGGTTCTGCACCGTTTCGCGGCGGCCGGGCACCTTTCGTGTCCGGCCGCTCACGACCTGGTGCGAGTCGTTCCCTTTGGGCCGACTTTTCGTGGGGATGTGCTCCGGCGGCGCGCGGTGGCGTAATCTCGGGGGCTGGAGCCCGCCGATCTCGGGACCTTGATCCACACCTTGGGGTTGCACAGCAGATGACTGCAATTTCGCTCGGAATGCCGTCCGTTCCGACCAAGCTCGCCGACCGAAGGGTCAGCCGGAAGATCCAGGTCGGGTCGGTCGCGGTCGGTGGGGACGCACCGGTGTCGGTGCAGTCGATGACGACGACGCGTACGTCCGACATAGGGGCGACGCTGCAGCAGATCGCCGAGTTGACGGCGTCGGGCTGTCAGATCGTGCGCGTGGCGTGTCCGACGCAGGACGACGCGGACGCGTTGGCGACGATCGCGCGGAAGTCACAGATTCCGGTGATCGCGGATATTCATTTCCAGCCGAAGTACGTGTTCGCGGCGATCGACGCGGGCTGTGCGGCGGTACGGGTCAACCCCGGGAACATCAAGCAGTTCGACGACAAGGTGAAAGAGATCGCGAAAGCGGCTCTGGCATCGCGGACGCCGATCCGGATCGGGGTCAACGCCGGTTCGCTGGACGCGCGTCTGCTGAAGAAGTACGGCAAGGCGACTCCCGAGGCGCTGGTGGAGTCGGCGCTGTGGGAGGCGTCGCTGTTCGAGGAGCACGGCTTCCAGGACATCAAAATCTCCGTCAAGCACAACGACCCGGTCGTGATGGTCAACGCCTACCGGCAGTTGGCGGCTCAGTGCGACTACCCGCTGCACCTGGGTGTGACGGAGGCCGGTCCGGCGTTCCAGGGCACCATCAAGTCCGCGGTGGCTTTCGGCGCGCTGCTGGCCGAGGGCATCGGCGACACGATCCGGGTCTCCCTGTCGGCGCCGCCGGTCGAGGAGGTCAAGGTCGGCCTTCAGATCCTGGAGTCGCTGAATCTGAAGCCGCGCCGGCTGGAGATCGTCTCGTGCCCGTCCTGCGGCCGGGCCCAGGTCGACGTGTACAAGCTGGCGGACGAGGTGACGGCCGGTCTCGAAGGCATGGAGGTCCCGCTGCGCGTGGCCGTCATGGGCTGTGTGGTGAACGGTCCCGGTGAGGCCCGTGAGGCCGATCTCGGCGTCGCGTCCGGCAACGGCAAGGGCCAGATCTTCGTCAAGGGTGAAGTCATCAAGACCGTGCCGGAGTCGAAGATCGTGGAGACCCTGATCGAAGAGGCCATGAAGATCGCCGAGCAGATGGAGCGGGACGGAATCCCCTCCGGAGAGCCCGAAGTCTCCATCAGCTGACGCCTCTCGGCCGGCGCCGGCCCCCTCGGCCGACCGCCGCCACGTTCCGTAACGGGTTCCCCAGCCGCCGCCCCCGGGCATTGGCTGGGGAACCCTCTGTTGTGAGCGGCACGCCGGGAAACCGGCGGGTACAGTGCGGAGAATCAGCAGACCGTATGGTGAGGCCCCCTCGTGTTGACGCAGACCACCACCCGGGTCCTCGAGCCCGGCGAACTCGGCGCCGCGCTCGCCATCCTGGAGAGCGAGCCCGTCGACAACGCCTTTGTGACATCCCGCGTACAGGCAGCGGGACTTGACCCCTGGCGCCTCGGCGGCGAGATGTGGGGCTGGTACGCGGACGGACGGCTCCGCTCACTCTGCTACTCCGGCGCCAATCTCGTCCCCATCTGCGCCACCCCCGAGGCCGTGCGCGCCTTCGCCGAACGCGCCCGCAGAAGCGGCCGCCGCTGCTCCTCGATCGTTGGTCCCGCCGAGCCCACCACCCAGCTGTGGCAGCTGCTGGAGCCCAGCTGGGGCCCCGCCCGTGAGGTCCGCTCCCACCAGCCGCTGATGGTCACCGAGCAGCTCTCCGCGACGGTCGCGCCCGACCCCCTCGTACGCCGGATCCGTAAGGACGAGCTGGAAGTGATCATGCCGGCCTGCGTGGCGATGTTCACCGAGGAGGTCGGCATCTCGCCGCTCGCGGGCGACGGCGGGCTGCTCTATCAGGCGCGCGTGGCCGAACTGGTCGGCTCCGGAAGGGCGTTCGCCCGGATAGACGACGGCCGGGTCGTCTTCAAGGCCGAGATCGGCGCGGCCACCCCGCAGGCCTGCCAGATCCAGGGCGTCTGGGTCGACCCCGCGTACCGCGGCCGGGGCCTGTCCGAGTCGGGCATGGCGGCGGTCGTACGGTACGCGCTCGCCGATGTGGCACCCGTGGTGAGCCTGTACGTGAACGACTACAACACCCCGGCCCGCGCCTCGTACCGCCGCGTCGGTTTCCGTGAAGTGGGCGCCTTCATGAGCGTGCTCTTCTGAAAGTAGGGTTCGGCTCATGCTGAGCATTCCCGGGAACAACCCCCGGACCCCCGACGTACAGGTAGGGCCGGTCGATCTCGCCGCGCGCGTCGACGAGGCGCTCGCCGTGCAGGCCCTCGCCTTCGGGCTCAGCGACGACGAGATCGGGGTACGCCGCCATATCGTGCTCCGGCATCTGCTCTACCCCGGCTGCCGCGCCCTCGGCGCGACCACCGCGTCCGGCCGGCTCGTCGGGTTCGTGTACGGCCTGCCGAACGACCGCGCCCACTGGTGGTCCACGATCGTCGAGCCGTATCTGCGCACCACCGGCTCCGACGGCTGGCTCGACGACTCCTTCGTGATCACCGAGCTGCACGTCCACCCGGAGTTCCAGGCGCGGGGCATCGGCCGCGCCCTGATCACCACCCTCGCGAACGGCGCCGCGCAGCCGCGGTCGATCCTGTCCGCGATCGACACGGAGAGCCCGGCCCGGCGGCTGTACCGCACCCTCGGTTACGAGGACCTCGCCCGCCAGGTCCTCTTCCCCAGCGCCCCCAAGCCGTACGCCGTGATGGGAGCCCCGCTCCCGCTGCCCGGAGCCGCTGCCCGGACCCGGTGAGCGCCGTATCTGATTTCCGCCTGCCGGTGCGCCCCGGCTAACCTCCTGGCATCAGCCGACAGAACGCAGGAGTGCTCCCCATGTCCCAGGTCCAGCGCATGTCCCGTTTGATGGTCAAGACATTGCGCGACGACCCGGCGGACGCCGAGACCCTCAGCCACAAGCTGCTCGTCCGCGCCGGATACGTCCGCCGCACGTCCGCCGGCATCTGGAGCTGGCTGCCGCTGGGCAAGAGGGTCCTCGACAACATCTCACGCGTGGTCCGCGAGGAGATGGACGCGATCGGCGCGCAGGAGGTGCTGCTGCCCGCGCTGCTGCCCAGGGAGCCGTACGAGGCCAGCGGGCGCTGGGAGGAGTACGGCGATCTGCTGTTCCGCCTCAAGGACCGCAAGGGTGGGGACTACCTGCTGGGCCCGACGCACGAAGAGATCTTCACGCAGGTCGTCAAGGACCAGTGCACGTCCTACAAGGACCTGCCGGTGATGCTCTACCAGATCCAGACGAAGTACCGCGACGAGGCCAGGCCGCGCTCCGGCGTGCTGCGCGGCCGTGAGTTCCAGATGAAGGACTCGTACTCCTTCGACTCCACGGACGAGGGCCTGGCCGAGTCCTACGCGCTGCACCGCGCGGCGTACCAGAAGATCTTCGCCCGTCTCGGCCTCGACTACCGGATCGTCTCCGCGGTCTCCGGCGCGATGGGCGGCTCGGCTTCGGAAGAGTTCCTGGCCCCGGCCGCGGCGGGTGAGGACACGTTCGTGGACTGCCCGGCGTGCGACTACGCCGCCAACACGGAGGCGGTCACGTTCGCCGCCCCGGCGGCCGACGGCGCCGGGCACGGCCCGGTCGAGGAGCTGGACACCCCGGACACCCCGACCATCGAGACGCTGGCCGCGCACCTCGGCGTGCCGGCCTCGGCGACGCTCAAGAACCTGCTCGTCAAGGTCGACGGCGAGATCACCGCGGTCGGCGTCCCCGGCGACCGCGAGGTGGACCTCGGCAAGCTCGGCGAGCACCTCGCGCCCGCGGTGGTGGAGCTGGTGACGGCCGAGGACTTCGAGGACCGTCCCGATCTCGTACGGGGCTATGTCGGACCGCAGGGCCTCAAGATCCGCTACATCGCGGACCCGCGCGTCGCGCCCGGCACCGCCTGGGTCACCGGCGCCAACAAGCCCGACACACACGCCCGCAACGTGGTGAGCGGACGAGACTTCGAGGTCGACGACTACCTCGACGTGGTCGTCGTCGAGGAGGGCGACCCCTGCCCGGCGTGCGGTACGGGCCTCAAGCTCGACCGCGCGATCGAGATCGGCCACATCTTCCAGCTCGGCCGCAAGTACGCCGACACCTTCCAGCTGGACGTGCTGGGCCAGCAGGGCAAGCCGGTCCGCGTGACCATGGGCTCGTACGGCATCGGCGTCTCGCGCGCCGTGGCGGCCCTGGCCGAGCAGACGGCCGACGAGCAGGGTCTGTGCTGGCCCCAGGAGATCGCCCCGGCGGACGTGCATGTCGTCGCGGCGGGCAAGGCGCTCCAGACGGAGCTGGCGCTCGACGTCTCCGAGCAGCTCGCGGCGGCCGGCCTGCGCGTGCTGGTGGACGAGCGCCCCGGGGTCTCCCCGGGCGTGAAGTTCACCGACGCCGAACTGATCGGTGTCCCGCACATCCTGGTGGCGGGCCGCCGCTCCGCCGAGGGCGTCGTGGAACTGAAGGACCGCCGCACGGGCGAGCGCGAGGAGCTGACGGTCGCGGACGCCATCGCCCGCCTCACGGCCTGATCGCCTGCGCTTCCCACGGCCGGCCGCCCACGGGCCGTCGGCCGTGGGAAGCGAGAGGGCTCAAGACCTAGCCTTCGGACTGACTCGTCTAGAGCCAGCCCGCGAACTCCAGCAGCAGTTCCGCGGTCTGGCGGCGGCCGGTGCGCAACGCCCGGACGCCTGACTCCACCGCGCGGAAAAGCGTCCAGCCGCGCAGCCGCTCGTGGTCCAGGTCCAGGGAGTCGGCGAGCTTGTTGACGCGGCGGCGGGCCGACGAGGCGCCGGACGAGGCCGCCACCAGGTCTTCCACGCGGTCGCGCACCAGCCGGGCCAGGTCGTAGGCGCACTCGCCGACCAGCGGCTCCGGGCCGACCGCGAGCCAGGGGGCGCGGTCGCCCGCGAGGACCTTGCCCTGGCGGAAGGCGCCGTGCAGGAGCCGCACCTCGGTGGAGGGGGCGGCGCAGAGCTCGTCGCGCGCCGTCAGGGCCGCGGAGACGAGGGACGTGAGGGTCTCGTCGCTCGTCGCCCGCAACGCCGACGCCTGACGTGCGGTCCGCTCGGTGACCGTCTCGAAGCCGTGGTCCACGGGCGGGTCGACCCACAGCCGGCGTACCGTACCCGCCGCTTCGAGCAGCGCCTTCGCCTCGGGCAGGGACCGCAACGACATCTCGGGGTGCAGGCGCTCCAGGAGTAGCGCGCCGTCAGCGGCGTCGAGCAGTTCTACCGCCCCCCAGCCCTTCCAGTGCGCCAGCGCCGCCCGCTCCAGCGAGGGAGCCGCGAACGGCGGGGCGATCTTGAGCGTGGCGGGGGAGCCGTCGGGCTGCCGTACGAGCATCACCAGGCTGCTCCTGCCGCCCGGCGCCATCACCCGCTCGACGTCCAGCTTCCGCCGGGCGACCTCCTCGTCGGCGAGGGCGGGCAGCTGCCCGAGCCAGTCGGCGGCGGCCGCGTTCCCATACGTCTCGCCGAGCGTGCGCACCAGACGCTGCGGCGGTTCGAAACCCATACGTGCGTTGTTCCCTTTCAGAGCCCGAAGAGGCTCACGCGCGCTCGGCGAGCCCAGGAAAGGCTACGCCGCTCCCGCGCCAGCGCACCGCGCGTACCGCCGCCTCGCGTAACGCCCCTGCGGCCTCCCGGCGCAGGGGCCCTTCCGCGGCCCGTACGAGATCGGAGTAGACGCCCGCGATCCGGTCCTCCAGACCGGCGGCGAGCCGTACGGCGGCGGCGGAGTCGGGGACCGCGAACGGCAGGGCGTACGCGGCCGCCGCCACGGCCGGTTCGCCGCCGAGGTCGCGCACGGTCCGCGCGAGGGAGTCACGCCGGGCCCGGTGCGCGGCGTACGCGGCGGTGGCCTCGGCGCGGCGGTCCTCGCCGACCCGGCCGCCGACGACTCCGTACCCGTACACGGCGGCATGCTCCGCGGCGAGTGCGGCCTGCGCGGCTGTCAGCGCACCGGTGCTCACGAGCGGGATCCTTCCGTCAGCAGATAGGCGTGCGCGGCGCTCGCCGCCGCGAGGGAGGCCAGCAGCCGGGCCAGCTCCGGAGGCGCCTCCATGAGCGCGGAGGTGTGCGCGGCGGCGGTACGGCGCTCGGCCGCGGCGAGCGCCTTGAGCGCGTCCGCCGGTTCGTCCGCGACGACCGCCGAGCCGGGGGCCGCGCTCTTGGACGGGGTGGCGGAGGCGGACGGCTTCGCGGACCCGGGCGCCTTCGGTGCCAGCGCGCTCACATGCCGCGCGACAGCGGCCCGCAGCGGAGCCAGCTGCTCGCTCTCCCCCGGATGCAGCTCCAGCACGGCGTCGTACTGTCCCAGCAACGCGCGGCTGGTGCCGAAGGAGCGGAGCCGCAGCGCGCTCTCGGCCCGGGCGGCGCCCGCCGGCCCCCCGGCCCCGCCGTCGGCGGGATCCGTCGAGGAACAGGCGGTCAGCAGACCCGCCGCCGAGGCGCTCGCGGCCATGAGCGCATGCCTCCGTGTCGTCCCCGTGCGCCCCACGCGTCTCTCCTCGGGCATCGCGATGATCATGGCAGGCGAGCGTACCCGCGGGTCATCCACAGGTGGACGGCAACACCCCTTGGGACCGGATACCCTTTGGTCTGACACACGACGATCCCACAACAGCAGACGCGGCCGAGGAGTCACCCGGATGAGCACCACCCAGAGCGAAAGGCTGCGCGGACTGCTGGAACCGCTCGTCAGCGCGAAGGAACTCGATCTGGAAGAGGTCGAGGTGTCCCGGGCAGGCAGGCGTCGTGTGCTGAGAGTCGTGGTGGATTCCGACGAGGGCGTGGACCTCGACGAGTGCGCCGAGCTGAGCCGCACCATCTCCGAGAAGCTCGACGAGACGGATGCGATGGGCGAGGACGAGTACCAGCTCGAAGTGACCTCGCCGGGAGCGGAGCGCCCGCTGACCGAACACCGCCACTATCTGCGTGCCGTCGGCCGGCTGGCCAAGTTCCAGCTGAACGAGGACGGCGAGCTGGTGGCCCGCATCCTCACCGTGGACGACGAGGGACTCGACCTCGAAGTGCCGGGCGTGAAGGGGCGCAAGCCGACCGCCCGCCGTATCGAGTTCACGCAGATCGCCAAGGCGCGCGTGGAGATCGAGTTCAACCGCAAGGACAAGAAGGAAGAGGAGGCGTAGCCGTGGACATCGATGTGAAGCTCCTGAAGGGCTTGGCACAAGAGAAGGAGATCCCCTTCGATCTGCTGGTCGAGGCGATCGAATCGGCCCTCCTCATCGCCTACCACCGCACGGAGGGCAGCCACCGGCGGGCCCGTGTCGTGCTCAGCCGGGACAACGGCCATGTCACGGTGTGGGCCAAGGAGGACCCGGCCGATCTGGAGGAGGGGCAGGAGCCCAAGGAGTTCGACGACACCCCGTCGGACTTCGGCAGGATCGCCGCCACCACCGCCCGCCAGGTCATCCAGCAGCGGCTGCGGGACGCCGAGAACGACGTCACCTTCGGCGAGTACGCGCGCCGGGAGGGCGATATCGTCGCCGGCCTGGTCCAGCAGGGCAAGGACCCGAAGAACGTCCTCGTCAAGCTGGACGACAAGCTGGAGGCCATCCTTCCGGTGCAGGAGCAGGTGCCGGGCGAGGAGTACACGCACGGTCTGCGGCTGCGTACGTACGTGGTCCGCGTGGCCAGGGGGGTACGCGGACCTTCGGTGACGCTGTCCCGTACGCACCCCAATCTGGTGAAGAAGCTCTTCGCGCTGGAGGTTCCGGAGATCGCGGACGGCTCGGTCGAGATCGAGGCGATTGCCCGCGAGGCCGGCCACCGCACCAAGATCGCGGTCCGGTCGACACGATCCGGTCTCAATGCCAAGGGCGCCTGCATCGGCCCGATGGGCGCGCGCGTCCGCAATGTCATGGCCGAACTGCTCGGCGAGAAGATCGACATCGTCGACTGGTCGGACGACCCGGCCGAGATGGTGGCGAACGCGCTGTCGCCGGCCAGGGTCAGCAAGGTCGAGGTCGTCGACCTCGGTGCCCGCTCCGCGCGGGTGACCGTGCCGGACTACCAGCTGTCGCTGGCGATCGGCAAGGAAGGCCAGAACGCCCGGCTCGCCGCCCGGCTCACCGGCTGGCGCATCGACATCCGCCCGGACACGGAGCAGACGGACGACGACGCCGACCGGGACCGCGGCGGTGACCGGGACCGGGGCGCCGACCGTGACCGCGGTGGCGACCGTGACCGGGGCCGCGACCGCGGCTGATACCCGCGCAGCATGACCCGCGGAGAGATCCTGTCGCGCCGCGGCAGGATCTCTCCGGTCATCGACGCGATCTTTTTGGCCAGCAAGTGTTCGAATCTTGCCCCGAACGGGTGAGGTCGGTGCGGGGAGGTAGACTTGAGCGTGTCTGGCCGGACGAGCGACCGAGCCTGCCCTGAGCGAACCTGCGTGGGGTGCCGGGAGCGAGCGGCCAAGAGCGATCTGCTGCGCATCGTGGTGATCGAAGAACAATGTGTTCCCGATCAACGCGGTAGGCTGCCCGGCCGGGGTGCGTATATGCACCCCGCCTTGGGTTGTTTCGATCTGGCGGTCCGCCGCCGTGCGTTCCCCCGGGCCTTCCGGGTCCAGGGACCGCTCGACAGCGCGGAGCTGCGCCGGACCGTTCACGCAATCACAGCGCAGGCAGCACCGTAAGAAGAAGTACGGCACGGAGCCCCGTGCGGTTCAAGTACCTCGCGAGTTGGAAGTAGGTCGAGATTGCGATGAGCACTCGATGAGTACGCGATGAGTACGCCCATGAAGTAGCGACGGTCCGGCGGTAACCCGGACCTAAAAGGAGCGAAGTGGCTAAGGTCCGGGTATACGAACTCGCCAAGGAGTTCGGCGTAGAGAGCAAGGTCGTCATGGCCAAGCTCCAAGAACTCGGTGAATTCGTCCGTTCGGCGTCGTCGACGATCGAGGCGCCGGTTGTACGCAAATTGACTGATGCCCTGCAGGGGCCCGGTGGCAACGGCGGCAAGACCGCCGCGAAGCCCGGTGCGCCCCGCAAGGCGACCCCCGCCAGGCCCGCCGCGCCCTCTCCGGCGCAGGCGGCACGTCCCGCTGCCCCCAAGCCCGGTGTCCCGGCCCCCAAGCCGGCCGCCGCCGAGGTTCCCAAGAGCAGCACCCCCTCCACCGCGCCGAGCCCCGGACCGCGTCCGGCCCCGGCCGCCCCGCGTCCCGCCGCGGCCGCGCCGAAGCCGGCGCCCGCCGCTCCGGCCGTCCCGGAGTTCACCGCGCCCCCGTCGGCCCCGGCCGCCGGTCCCCGGCCCGGTGCGACCCCCGGCCCGCGTCCTTCCACCCGTCCGACGGGTGGCCAGGGCGGCGAGCGTCAGGGCGGCGACCAGCGTCAGGGTGGTGACCAGCGCCAGGGAGACCAGCGCCAGGGCGACCAGCGTCAGGGCGGCCGCTCCGGCGGAGCGCGCCCCGGTGGTCAGGCCCCGCGTCCCGGTGCCCGCCCCGCGGGCCCGCGTCCGGGCAACAACCCCTTCACATCAGGTGGTTCCACCGGCATGGCGCGCCCGCAGGCGCCCCGTCCCGGCGGTGCCCCGCGTCCCGGTGGCCCCGGTGCCCCCGGTGGCGCCCGTCCGCAGGGCGCCGGTCAGGGCGGTCCCCGTCCGCAGGCCGGTCCCGGTGGACAGAGCGGCCGGCCCACCCCCGGTGGTATGCCGCGTCCGCAGGCTCCCCGTTCCGCGGGCGGCCCCGGCGGTGGCCCCGGTGGTAACCGTCCGAACCCGGGCATGATGCCGCAGCGTCCCGCGGCCGGTCCGCGTCCCGGCGGCGGCCCCGGTGGTGGCCGTGGTCCCGGTGGCGCAGGTCGTCCCGGTGGCGGCGGCGGTGGCGGCGGTCGTCCCGGTGGTGGTGGCGGCTTCGCGGGTCGTCCCGGTGGCGGTGGCGGCGGTGGCTTCGCCGGTCGTCCCGGTGGCGGTGGCGGCGGCGGCGCTCCGGGTCGTCCCGGTGGCGGCGGCGGTTTCGGTGGCGGCGGTGGCCGTCCCGGTTTCGGCGGACGTCCGGGTGGTCCCGGCGGCCGTGGTGGCACACAGGGCGCGTTCGGCCGTCCCGGCGGGCCCGCCCGTCGTGGCCGTAAGTCGAAGCGGCAGAGGCGCCAGGAGTACGAGGCCATGCAGGCCCCGTCCGTCGGCGGTGTGATGCTGCCTCGCGGCCAGGGCCAGACGGTCCGGCTGTCGCGCGGTGCGTCGCTCACCGACTTCGCGGAGAAGATCAACGCCAACCCGGCGTCGCTCGTCGCCGTGATGATGAACCTCGGCGAGATGGTCACTGCCACGCAGTCCGTCTCCGACGAGACCCTCCAGATGCTCGCCGGCGAGATGAACTACGTCGTCGAGATCGTCAGCCCGGAGGAGGAGGACCGCGAGCTGCTCGAGTCCTTCGACATCGAGTTCGGCGAGGACGAGGGCGGCGAGGAGTTCCTCGTGTCCCGTCCGCCGGTCGTGACCGTCATGGGTCACGTCGACCACGGTAAGACCAGGCTGCTGGACGCGATCCGCAAGACGAATGTCGTCGCGGGCGAGGCCGGCGGTATCACGCAGCACATCGGTGCGTACCAGGTCGCCACGGACGTCAACGGTGAAGAGCGCAAGATCACCTTCATCGACACCCCGGGTCACGAGGCGTTCACCGCCATGCGTGCCCGTGGTGCGAAGTCCACCGACATCGCGATCCTGGTGGTCGCGGCCAACGACGGTGTGATGCCTCAGACGATCGAGGCGCTCAACCACGCCAAGGCCGCAGATGTCCCGATCGTGGTCGCGGTCAACAAGATCGACGTCGAGGGCGCGGACCCGACCAAGGTGCGCGGCCAGCTGACCGAGTTCGGTCTCGTGGCCGAGGAGTACGGCGGCGACACCATGTTCGTCGACATCTCCGCCAAGCAGGGTCTGAACATCGACAGCCTGCTGGAGGCCGTGGTCCTCACCGCGGACGCCTCGCTCGACCTCCGGGCCAACCCGGAGCAGGACGCGCAGGGTATCGCCATCGAGGCGCACCTCGACCGTGGTCGCGGCGCCGTCGCCACCGTGCTCGTCCAGCGCGGCACGCTGCGCGTCGGCGACACGATGGTCGCCGGTGACGCGTACGGCCGTGTCCGGGCGATGCTCGACGACAACGGCAACAACGTCGAGGAAGCGGCGCCTTCGACGCCGGTCCTGGTCCTGGGTCTCACCAACGTCCCCGGCGCCGGCGACAACTTCCTGGTCGTCGACGAGGACCGCACCGCCCGGCAGATCGCCGAGAAGCGTGCCGCTCGTGAGCGGAACGCGGCCTTCGCCCGCAGGGGTGTCCGGTTCTCCCTGGAGAACCTGGACGAGGCCCTCAAGGCCGGCCTGGTGCAGGAACTCAACCTCATCATCAAGGGCGACGCGTCCGGTTCGGTGGAGGCTCTCGAGTCCTCGCTGCTCCAGCTCGACGTCGGCGACGAGGTCGACATCCGGGTCCTGCACCGCGGTGTGGGTGCGGTCACCGAGTCGGACATCGACCTGGCCATGGGCTCCGACGCCATCGTGATCGGCTTCAACGTGCGCGCCGCTGGGCGTGCCGCGCAGATGGCCGAGCGCGAAGGTGTGGACGTCCGCTACTACTCGGTCATCTACCAGGCGATCGAGGAGATCGAGTCTGCCCTCAAGGGCATGCTCAAGCCGGAGTACGAAGAGGTCGAGCTCGGTACGGCGGAGATCCGCGAGGTCTTCCGCTCGTCCAAGCTGGGCAACATCGCGGGTGTTCTCATCCGCTCCGGCGAGGTCAAGCGGAACACCAAGGCCCGGCTCGTCCGCGATGGCAAGGTCATCGCGGAGGACCTCAACATCCAGGGTCTGCGCCGCTTCAAGGACGATGTCACCGAGATCCGCGAAGGCTTCGAGGGCGGTATCAACCTCGGAAACTTCAACGACATCAAGATCGACGACGTCATCGCGACGTACGAGATGCGCGAGAAGCCGCGCGGCTGACACACAGCAACCGCTCCGGGGCCGGTCGACGGGAGATATTTCCGTCGATCGGCCCCGGCCGCTGCGTGTACGGTTCTTGTGCCCCTGCCAAGCGCTGGCAGGCGTCTGAACCCGTACCGGCGGGACATCCGGATGTGCATGTATGTGGGGACGCTGTCCTTCGATCTGCTCCTCGGCGACGTACGGTCGTTGAAGGAGAAACGCTCCGTCGTCCGGCCGATCGTCGCCGAGCTCCAGCGTAAATTCGCGGTGAGCGCGGCGGAGACCGGCGACCAGGACCTCCATCGCAGGGCCGAGATCGGTCTGGCGGTGGTGTCCGGCGACTGGGGGCATCTCACGGATGTGCTGGACCGGTGTGAGCGCCTGGTCGCCGGCCATCCCGAAGTGGAGCTGCTGTCGGCACGACGGCGGCTGTACGGCGACGATGACTGACCCGGCGCCACGACTGACCTGCTCGACAAGAAACCCAGAAGGAAGAGTGACGGACCGGTGACCGACAACGCGCGGGCCCGCAAGCTGGCCGATCGGATCCAGGTCGTGGTCGCGGAGACCCTGGACCGGCGTATCAAGGACCCGCGACTGGGCTTCGTGACCATCACGGACGCCCGGGTCACGGGCGACCTGCGGGAGGCCACGGTCTTCTACACGGTCTACGGCGACGACGAGGAGCGTGCGGCCTCCGCGGCGGCTCTGGAGAGCGCCAAGGGCGTCCTCCGCTCCGAGGTGGGCCGCCAGACCGGCGTCCGCTTCACCCCGACGCTGGCATTCGTCCCCGACGCCCTGCCGGACAACGCCCGCACCATAGAGGATCTCCTCGACAAGGCGCGTGCCAAGGACGCGGAGGTACGGGAGGTGTCGACCGGCAAGACCTACGCGGCCGGGGCCGACCCGTACCGCAAGGACGAGGACGAGGACGACGACACGGACGGCGCCGCCGCGGAATGACTCAGCAGACCAGGACGCCCGACGGGCTTGTCATCGTGGACAAGCCGTCGGGCTTCACTTCGCACGACGTCGTCGCCAAGATGCGCGGGATCGCCAAGACCCGGCGCGTCGGCCACGCGGGCACACTCGACCCCATGGCGACGGGCGTCCTCGTCCTCGGCGTGGAGCGGGCCACCAAACTCCTCGGGCATCTCGCGCTGACCGAGAAGGAGTACCTCGGCACGATCCGGCTGGGGCAGGACACCGTCACCGACGACGCGGAGGGGGAGATCACCTCCTCCACCGACGCGTCCGCGGTCGGCCGTGAGGCCATCGACGCCGGGATCGCGGCCCTGAGCGGCCCCATCATGCAGGTGCCGTCGAAGGTCAGCGCGATCAAGATCGACGGCAAGCGGTCGTACGCGCGCGTGCGCGGCGGCGAGGAGTTCGAGATCCCAGCCCGTCCGGTGACCATCTCCTCGTTCCGGCTGTACGACGTCCGCGAGGGCGTCGCGGAGAACGGCACCCCGGTCCTCGACCTGGTGGTCTCCGTCGTCTGCTCCTCCGGTACGTACATCCGCGCCCTCGCCCGTGACCTCGGCGCGGGCCTCGGGGTCGGCGGTCATCTCACCGCGCTGCGCAGGACCCGGGTGGGTCCGTACGCGCTCGACGCGGCGAAGACGATCGACCAGCTCCAGGAGGAGCTGACCGTCATGCCGGTGGCCGATGCCGCCGCGGCCGCGTTCGCCCGCTGGGACGTGGACGAGAAGACGGCCAAGCTACTGCTCAACGGCGTACGGCTCGACATGCCCTCGTACGAGACGGGGCCGGTCGCCGCGTTCGATCCCGAGGGGCGCTTCCTGGCCCTGGTCGAGGAGCAGCACGGCAAGGCGAAGAGCCTCGCCGTCTTCGGCTGACCCGGTGGCCCCCGTGGAGCGGACAGGCACGCCTGCCCGCTCCACGGTCCCCCTCCGAGAGGGGTCTGTCCGCCGCGCACCCGTCTTTCACCCCTCCGGGCAGGCGCTTGGGGGGCACTGCGGGTGCACTCGGGGGGCGCGTTCGGTTCCGGTGCCGATGCGGGCAGCCGGCGCCGGGCATGGCAGTCTTAGAGCTGCGTAATCAGCAATGACGTACACGTTTTCGTGCGAGGAGCGGTCACAGTGCAGCGCTGGCGTGGCTTGGCGGACATTCCCCAGGACTGGGGGCGCAGCGTCGTCACCATCGGCTCCTACGACGGGGTGCACCGCGGGCACCAGCTGATCATCGGCCGGGCCGTGGAGCGGGCGCGGGAGCTGGGCGTGCCGTCGGTCGTCGTGACCTTCGACCCGCACCCCAGCGAGGTGGTACGGCCCGGCAGCCACCCGCCCCTGCTCGCCCCCCACCACCGGCGTGCGGACCTGATGGCGGAGCTGGGCGTGGACGCGCTGCTGATCCTGCCGTTCACCCTCGACTTCTCGAAGCTGTCGCCGGCCGACTTCATCGTCAAGGTGCTGGTCGACAAGTTGCACGCCCGCGCCGTCATCGAAGGCCCGAACTTCCGCTTCGGCCACAAGGCGGCGGGCAATGTCGCCGTCCTGTCCGATCTCGGCGTGACGTACGACTACGAGGTCGAGGTCGTCGACCTGTACGTCACCGGCGAGGCGGGCGGCGGCGAGCCCTTCTCGTCCACCCTGACCCGCAGACTGGTCGCCGAGGGCGACGTCGCAGGCGCCGCCGAGATCCTCGGCCGGCCGCACCGCGTCGAGGGCGTAGTGGTACGCGGCGCGCAGCGCGGACGCGAGCTCGGCTACCCGACGGCCAACGTGGAGACCCTGCCGCACACGGCGATCCCGGCGGACGGGGTCTACGCGGGCTGGCTCACGGCCGACGGCGAGCGCATGCCGGCGGCGATCTCGGTCGGCACGAACCCGCAGTTCGAGGGCACGGAGCGGACGGTGGAGGCGTACGCCATCGACCGCGTCGGGCTGGATCTGTACGGGCTCCATGTGATGGTCGACTTCTTGTCGTACGTCCGGGGCCAGCAGAAGTTCGAGTCGATCGAAGCACTGCTGGAAGCCATCGCGGACGACGTAAAACGCTCCCGAGCCCTAACCAAGGAGTATGACGCGTAGCGCGTCTGAGGGCGCGGTGATCCTTGGCGGGGGCCGGTGTTCGGGTGCGGGTTGTCGCCGGGTGCGGGTCGCCGTCCGGCGGGGTGCGGTGGTCTTGGCCGGGTGCGGGTTGTCGCCGGGTGCCGGGCAGGGGTGGTGTCCTGGACTGCATGATTTACGGCGCGTGCGGACCGGATCCCGGGTGCGGGATTGTCGAGCGCCACAAATCACGCTCTACGTCCTGGACACCACCCCTACCCGTCCCCCTTCACCTCCCGCACAGACCCCCACCCTCACCCCTCCCCAAGCGGGGCGCGGGGCCGCCGGCGGGAGGGGGTCGGGGGTGCAGGAGGTGCGTGTCCGGACGTAAAGCGTGATTTGTCGGCGCACACCGAGCCGCACCCGACAAGTGAGCCGCACAGCGCCGTAAATCATGCAGTCCGGACACGGACCTCCGGAACCCCCGGCACCCGCACCACGACGAACGGCCCACGCCCGCCCCGCGCCCCCCTACACGCCAGCCCAGTGGCAAGCGACCTGCGCCGCGTCGACCCCCGTCAGTATCGGCAGCGCCGCCGTACGGCATCGCTCCGCCACCCCCGCCCGCTCCGCCTCCCCCGACGCCAGCACCTGGCAGCGCGCGTGGAAGCGGCAGCCGCCCGGGATGCGCGACGGGTCCGGCGGCTCGCCCGTGAGGACGACCGGCTCCTCGCCCGACTCCGGCAGGACCGACAGCAGCGCCCGCGTGTACGGATGTTGCGGCGCCGTCAGCACCTGCTCGACGGGGCCCATCTCCACGATCCGGCCGAGGTACATGACCGCCACCCGGTCCGCGATGTTCCACGCGAGACCCAGATCGTGCGTCACCACCAGCGCGGACAGCCCGAGTTCGTCGCGCAGCGACAGCAGCAGCGCCAGGATCTCGCCCCGTACGGACGCGTCCAGGGAGGCCACCGGCTCGTCGGCGACGATCAGTTCGGGCTTCAGGACGAGCGCGCCCGCGATGACGACCCGCTGGCGCTGGCCGCCGGACAGCTCGTGCGGGTAGCGCAGGAAGAACCGCTCAGGCGGCCGCAGCCCCGCACGGGACAGCGCCTCGGCGACGGCTTCGCGCTCGTCGCCCGGGTAGCCGTGGATCCGCAGGCCCTCGGCCACCGCGTCGTACACCGTGTGGCGCGGGTTGAGCGAGCCGCTCGGATCCTGGAGCACCAGCTGGACGCGCTTGCGGTACGCCTTGAGGGCGCGGGAGCGGTACGCCAGGGGTTTCCCGGCGAAGGTGACCTGTCCCTCCGTGGGCGGCACCAGACCCAGCAGGGCCCGCGCCAGCGTGGTCTTGCCGCAGCCGGACTCGCCGACCAGGGCGACGATCTCCCCGGCGCCGATGTCGAGGTCGACCCCGTCGACGGCCCGGGCGGGCGGGGCGCCGCGCCGCCCGGGGAACGTGACGTTCAGTCCGGTGGCCGAGAGCAGCGGAGCGGAGAGCGGCGGGGCCGCGGGCGAATGGGCGGTCGTCATGGGTGGCTCCTGAGGGGTGGCCGTCCGGCGGCCGTACAGGCGTGGCCGAGCGGGTACGGCCCGGAGAGCGGTGCGGCGCGGCGCGTACACCGGGCGGCCGTCATGACAACGGCTCCGCCGCCGACTGCTGTGCGGGGACCGTCGCGCCCACGTGCACGCAGGCCGCGTGCCGGCCGGGCCCCGCGGCCCGCAGCGTCTGGTCCTCCTGGGAACAGATGTCCAGCGCGACCGGGCAGCGCGGATGGAACGTACAGCCGGGCGGCAGCGCCGACGGGTCCGGCGGATCGCCGGGCAGTCCGCGCGGGGCACGCCGCGACGCGAGGTCCCCGATGCGGGGGAAGGCGGCGGAGAGCGCGCGGCCGTACGGGTGCTCCGCCGCGTCGTACACCGCCCGCGCCGGACCCTCCTCGACGATCCGGCCCGCGTACATGACTGCGAGCCGGTCGCAGGTGTCCGAGAGGACCGCCAGGTCATGGCTGATCATCAGCAGGCTGATGTTCTGTTCGGCTACCAACTGCTCGATCAGCCGCAGGATCTGCGCCTGGATCATCACATCCAGTGCGGTGGTCGGCTCGTCCGCGACGATCAGCCGGGGATCGCAGGCGAGCGCCATCGCGATCATCACGCGCTGGCGCTGTCCGCCGGAGAGCTCGTGCGGATAGGCGTCGGCGCGGGCGGCCGGCAGCCCGACCTGTTCCAGCAGCTCGACGGCCCGCCTGCGGGCGGCGGCCGGTGTGGCGTGCTGATGCAGCAGCACCGGTTCGGCGATCTGGTCCCCGATCCGGTGGACCGCGTTGAGCGAGTGCATGGCGCCCTGGAAGACGATCGACGCCCCCGCCCACCGTACGGCGCGCAGCCGGCCCCACTTCATGGTGAGGACGTCCTCACCGTCGAGCAGGATCTCGCCGGACAGTTTCGCCGTGGGCGGCAGCAGCCGGAGCAGCGCGAGCGCCAGCGTGGACTTGCCGCAGCCCGACTCGCCCGCGATGCCCAGCTTCCGGCCGGAGGCGACGCTCAGGTCGACGCCTCGTACGGCGGGGACGGCGGACGCCCCGGAACCGTACGTCACATGCAGGTTCTTGATCTCCAGCAGACTGGCGGACGGCGTACTCAACGGGACACCCCCAGCTTCGGGTTGAGCACGGCCTCGATCGCACGGCCGCAGAGCGTGAAGGCCAGCGCGACGCACGCGATGGCGATACCGGGCGGCGCCAGATACCACCAGTGCCCGGAGGAGACGGCGCCCGCCTCACGCGCGTCCTGGAGCATGCCGCCCCAGGAGACGATGGTCGGATCGCCGAGGCCGAGGAAGGCGAGCGTCGCCTCGGTCAGGATGGCGTTGGAGATACCGAGCGTGGTCTGGGCGAGCACCAGCGGCATCACGTTGGGCAGCACATGGCGCGCCATGATGTGGCCGTGCCCGCCGCCGAGCGCCTGGGCGCGTTCGATGTACGGACGGGACTCGACGGCGATCGTCTGCGCCCGCACCAGCCGCGCCGTCGTCGGCCAGCTGGTGACGCCGATCGCGATGATCACCGTCCAGATGGACCGGGACATGACCGTGGCCAGCACGATCGCCAGTACGAGTGTCGGCATCACCAGGAACCAGTCGGTGATCCGCATGACGACCGTCGCGAACCAGCCGCCGTAGTGCCCGGCGATGATGCCGACCAGCGTGCCGATGGCCACCGACAGCGCGGCGGCCAGCAGCCCGATGGTCAGTGAGATCCGGGCGCCCCAGATCAGCAGACCGAGCAGTGACCGGCCGAACTGGTCGGTGCCGAGCAGGAATTCACCGCTGGGCGGCTCCAGGGCGGTGCCCGGCGCGTTGGTCACGCTCTGCACGTCGCCGCCGACGAGCAGCGGGGCGAAGAGCGCGGTCAGCGCGATGAGGGCAAGCCCCGCGAGGCCGAGGAGCCCGGCCCGGTGGGTGCGGTACTGCTTCCAGAAGCGGGTCACCGAGCCGCGTCGGCGTGCCCACGCGAGCGAGGAGGCGGACGGGAGCGACGGAGTCGGCGGCGGGGTCTTCGCGAGAGTCATCGGCCCACCCGGGGATCGAGCAGCGGATAGAGCAGGTCGGCGAGGAGGTTCATCAGGATCATCGCGCCGGCGAAGACCACGAACAGCCCCTGGACGAGCGGCAGATCGGGCACGCTCAGCGCCTGGTAGAACAGCCCGCCGAGCCCCGGCCACGAGAAGACCGTCTCGACGAGGATCGAACCGGCCGCCACATGGCCCAGATTGATGAAGACCATGGTGACGGTGGGCAGCAGGGCGTTGGGCACCGCGTGCCTGCGGCGTACGAGATCGTCCCGCAGCCCCTTCGCCCGCGCCGTCGTCAGATAGTCGCTGCCCATCTCGTCCAGCAGCGAGGACCGCATCACGAGCAGCGTCTGGGCGTATCCGACCGCGACGAGCGTGAGCACCGGCAGCACCATGTGGTGCGCCACGTCGAGGACATACCCGAAGCCGGACGAGTTGCCGGACTCCATACCGCCGGTGGGGAATATGCCGGGGATCGGGCCGATGCCCACCGAGAAGGCGATGATCAGAAGCAGCCCGAGCCAGAAGGACGGTACGGACCACAGCGTCAGCGCCACGCCGGTGCTGATCCGGTCGCCGAGGCTGCCGTTGTACCAGGCGGAGCGGGTGCCGAGCCAGAGGCCGAGCGCCGAGTAGATCAGCACGGCGGCGCCCGTGAGCAGCAGGGTCGCAGGCAGCTTCGCGGCGATCAGCTCACCGACGGGCGCGTGGAACTGGTACGAGGTGCCGAGGTCACCGGTCAGCGCCTTGGCGCAGTAGTCGGTGAACTGCTGCCACATCGGCAGGTCCAGGCCGAACTGCCGGCGCAGCGTCGCGAGTTGCTCGGCGGACGTGGGCACGCCGTGGGTCATGGCCTTGACCGGGTCACCGGGGATGATCCGGAAGAGGAAGAAGCTGGTGACGAGGACGGCGAGCAGCGAGACGGCCGCGCCGCCCAGTTTGCCCGCGACATACAGCGGATACGCGGTCCTGGTACCGGAGGCGGAGCGGGGGGCGGAGCCGGACGGCCCGGTTTTCACCGGGCCGTCGACTGCGTCCCGCACCACACCGGGGGTGCTTGCGGTGCTCATGGGTTATTCACGGTCTTCCGCGGTGGAACGGCGACGCATCATGACGAAGAGCCCCAGAGCGGCGGCGAGCACGACGGCGGCCCCGATCCCGATGAACACACCGGTCGAGGAGGAGCTGTCGGAGCTGCTGCTGTCAGCGGCCGGCACCGCGGACCACCAGCTCCAGTAGCCGTCCTGGCCCCAGAGGTTGCCGGCGGCCTCCGGCATCGTCTTGATGGACTTGATCTGGTCGGTACGGTACGCCTCGACCGCGTTCGGGTAGGCCATGACATTCATGTACCCGGTGTCGTACAGCCGTGACTCCATCTGCTTGACGAGATCGGCGCGCTTGGCGGTGTCGTACTCCGCCGCCTGCTGTGCGTAGAGGTCATCGAACTGCTTGTCGCAGATGAAGTTGTCCGTGGCGCCGCTGTCCTTGGGCGTGGCGGGGAGCGCACCGCACGTGTGAATGGAGAGGACGTAGTCGGGGTCGGGGTTGACCGACCAGCCGTCGAAGGCCAGGTCGTAGTCGCCCGCGAGCCAGGGGTCGGAGACACTGTCGAGACACTCGACCTTCAGCCCTATGCCGAGCTGTCCCCACCACTCCTGGAGGTACTTGCCGATGGCCTTGTCGTTCGGGTCCGTGGCGTGGCAGAGGATACGGAAGTCGAGCGGCTTGCCGTCCTTGCCGACGCGCTTGCCGCTGCCGTTCTTCTTGTAGCCGGCCTGGTCGAGGGTCTCGGCCGCCTTGGCGGGGTCGTACGCGATCTTCTGGGTGTCCGAGGGCTGCCAGAAGTACGTGCCGAAGCGGGGCGGGATGTAGCCCTGGCCTTCGACGGCGTGGCCCTGGAAGACCTTGTCGATGACGGTCTTGCGGTCGACGGCCTGGAAGAGGGCCTTGCGGACCGCCGGGTCGAGCAGCGCCGGATGGCCGTTCCCGAACTTCTTGCCGTCCTTCGACTTGGCGCCGGGGTTGGTGGCGAGGGCGTAGAAGCGGCGGCCGGGTGCGTCGTTGACCTTGATGTTGTCGGCGCTCTTCAGCGCCGCGGCCTGGGCCGGCGTGAGGTTGGAGACGAAGGACACCTCGCCCTTCTGCAGCGCGGCGACGGCCGCGTCCCCGTCCTTGTAGTACTTGAAGAGCAGTTCGTCGAACTTGGGCGCACCGCGCCAGAAGTCCTTGTTCGGCTTGAGCTTGATGTACTGGTCGACCTTGAAGTCCGTGATGACGAACGGGCCGTTGCCCACGATCGGGAACGTCTTGTCGTTGTTGAACTTGGAGAAGTCACCGACCTTCTCCCAGATGTGCTTGGGCACGATCGGCACATCGAGGGCCGTCATCGTGGCCTGAGGCTTCTTCAGCTCGATGACCAGGGTCGCCGGGTCGGGCGCGGTGACCTTCTTGAAGTTGGCGGTGAAGTTGCCGTTGGCGGTGGCGGCGTTCTCGTCCGTCATCATCTTGTTGAAGGTCCACGCCGCGTCCTCCGCGGTGGCCTTCTTGCCGTCGGACCACGTGGAGTCGTCGCGGATGGTGAAGGTCCACGTCAGCTTGTCCGCAGACGGCTTCCACGCGGTCGCGAAGCCGGGGATGGTGTGCGCGTCCTTGGCGTCGTAGTTGGTGAGGTACTCGTACGACAGCCGCATGATGCTGGTACTGACCAGTGTCTGCGCCAGGAACGGGCTGAGGGAGTCGACGCTCTGGCTGACCGCGACGGTGAGGACCTTCTTGCCGTCGTCCGCGGCCTGGGCCTGCTGGGGCGCCGGGAGCACCGGGCTGAAGGGGATCACGGTCCCGGCCACGAGCGCGGCGGCGGCGGCACCGGAGGCCAGGAGAAGACGGAGGCGGGGGCGTTGCCGGGCGGGCTGCCGCTGAATACGCGGGAGAACTCTTAGGACCATGGGGCGGTGACCTCGTGTCATCACTCGGACGGAGAAGCCGGGTTAATTCTGGCCAACTGGTGAAGCGAAGGTTTATCAGCGCTCGTCCGGCCGCGTCAACGGCCACTCAAACACCGTGTGGGCTGCGGGAATGCCCTGAGGGTCCACACCGTGAACACGGTGCGGACCCTCATTGGTCTAAACCTCTGTTGCCTTACTGCTGAGGCGCTGGCGGTGCCTGCGGGGGCTGCTGTTGCGGCCATCCGCCGGGCGGGACAGGACCCTGCAAGTCGGGTCGGCTCTGCTGCGGGTGGGGTTGCTGTGGTCCGTACGGTCCGTGCTGATCAGGCTGCCCGGGGTGTCCCGATTGCTGCCAGCCCTGCTGCGCGCCGGGTCCTGGCGGCGGACCCGGCTGCTGCGGCGGGTAGGGATACTGCGGGTGCTGTTGCGGGTGCTGAGGCTGCTGTTGCGGATGCTGAGGCTGCTGGGGATACGGGTACTGCTGCGGCGGGTACGGCTGACCCTGCGCCGGCTGGCCGCCGGGGCCGGGCATCGGCGGCACGAGGTGCGGCGGCGGCTGGCCGTCCGCCGTCCACAGTCCCTGCGCCTGCTGGGCCCGCGCGAAGTCCTCGGCGACCAGCGCGGAGAGATTGAAGTACGCCTCACGCGTCTTGGGACGCATCATGTCGAGGTCCACCTCGGCGCCGGCCGACAGATGCTCGTCGAAAGGCACCACGATCACACCGCGGCAGCGGGTCTCGAAGTGCTGCACGATGTCATCGACCTTGATCATCTTGCCGGTCTCGCGCACCCCGGAGATAACCGTGAGGGAACGCTGCACCAGGTCGGCGTACCCGTGCGCGGACAGCCAGTCGAGCGTCGTCGAGGCACTGCTCGCGCCGTCCACGGACGGTGTCGAGATGATGATCAACTGGTCGGCGAGGTCCAGCACGCCGCGCATCGCGCTGTAGAGCAGACCGGTGCCCGAGTCCGTGAGGATGATCGGGTACTGCTTGCCCAGGACCTCGATCGCGCGCCGGTAGTCCTCGTCGTTGAACGACGTGGAGACGGCCGGGTCCACGTCGTTGGCGATGATCTCCAGACCGGAGGGCGCCTGCGAGGTGAACCGGCGGATGTCCATGTAGCTGTGGAGATACGGGATCGCCTGGACCAGGTCCCGGATGGTCGCCCCGGTCTCGCGCCGGACGCGGCGGCCGAGCGTACCGGCGTCCGGGTTGGCGTCGATCGCCAGGATCTTGTCCTGCCGCTCGGTGGCCAGGGTGGATCCCAGCGCGGTGGTCGTCGTGGTCTTGCCGACTCCGCCCTTGAGGCTGATGACCGCGATCCGGTAGCAGGAGAGCACCGGCGTACGGATCAGGTCGAGCTTGCGCTGACGCTCGACCTCCGCGGCCTTCCCGCCGATCTTGAAGCGCGCGCCGGCGTTCGGATTGCGGCTGCTCCTGGCCTTCTGCTTGTTGTTGCGCAGCAGCCGGTCGGAGGACAGCTCCACGGCGGCCGTGTAGCCGAGCGGTGCGCCCGGTACGGAACGCTCGCGATGGTCGTGCGCGACGGGGGAGGGCCAGGCGGCGCCGGAGCGGGGATCCACCGGCGGCGCCCCGGTCACGGGCTGCTGCCCCTGCTGCGCCTGGTGGGGATGAGGGGGCTGCTGGCCCGGCCGGCCCTGCTGGGCCGGGAGGTTCGGTGTGGGCTGCGCGGGCAGATGGGGCGCCTGCGGAGGAAGGGGTACGGGCGCGGGGGCACCCGGCTGACCCTGCTGGCCCGGCTGACCGGGGTATCCCGGCTGTCCCGGCTGCGGGAACCCGTAGCCGCCCTGCGGTGGTTGCGGTACGGGGGCTCCCGGATGGCCCGGGTGACCAGGCTGACCGGGCTGCGGGAATCCGTAGCCGCCCGGCTGACCGGGCTGGGGGAAGCCGTACCCGCCCTGCGGGGTGGGCTGACCGGGCGGGCCCGGCTGGACGGCGGGCGGCTGCGGCGCCGGAGCGTACGGGCCGGGCTGCCCCTGCTGGCCGGGCTGTCCCTGCTGGTGAGGGAAGCCGTAACCGGCGGGCGGGACCGGGGCGTTCGGCCCGGGTCCGCCGGGCGGCAACTGGGCAGGCGGCACCGGGGCGGGCGGCAACTGCGGTGCCTGGCCGGGCTGTCCATGCTGTCCGGGCCCCGGCAGTCCCTGTTGGTGCGGGAAGCCGTACCCGCCCTGCTGCGGCTGCGCGGGCCAGGCGTTCGGGGCCTGCGGGAGGCTCGGCGGCTGCGGCTGCGGCTGCGCCGGGGCCTGCGGCGGAGCGGACTCCTCGGCGGTCTGTGCCGGTACGGGCCACTGCGGCGCGGACGTCGGCGCGGCGGGCTGGAACGCGGGCGGCAGCGGAGGCAGTCCGGGGCCCTGGAGGGCCGGCGGCTGAGCAGACCAGGGCTGCCCCTGCGCGGCCGGGGGAGTGTCCTGCGGCTCATCGGCGGGCACGGCGCTCTGCGGCACCGCATCCGTGATCGTGTCCACGGGCGCGGCGTCGGCCGGCTCGTCGGCGTCGGCCTCGCCGCCGACGCGCTCGTCCTCCTCCTGTGCGGGAACCAGGTCCGGGACACGCTCGGGATCCCCGGCCTCGGCCGGCTCAGGACCCTCGTCCGCCGCGGCCGGATCAGCCGCGGCCTCCGGCGCGTTGGGCACCTCGGCCTCGTCCGTACCACTACCGGACGTGTCGGGCTCCACGGCCGCGGCGGGCTCGGTGACATCCGTGGACCACGGTGCGTCGGGGGTGCCCGGGCTCTCTTCCTCGGCGCTGCCGGCTCCCTCGGTCCCGCCGGAAGCGGCGGTCGCGTTGTCCTTCGCCGCTTCGTGTTCCGCGATCTCCCGCTTGAGCGCGGCCGGGGAGAACCGCATGGTCGCCCCGCTCTCCAGATCGCCGCCGCCGAACGGCTCCGGGGCTCCGGACGAGGCGTCCGACGCCTCGGCGACCGGCAGAGCGGGAGGGGGAGCAGACGCCGGGTCGGCAGCAGGCGCAGGCGCCGGGTCGGGGTCGGGTGCGGGCGGGGGAACCTGCGCGGACGGCGGCGGCTGCGGCGCCCAGCTCGGCTCGTACCCACTGCCCGCCGGCAGCCCCGGCACCGCGACGGGCGCACCGTCGGGCGGCGGAGGTGAGTGGGTGAAAGGGGGTGCGCTCGACGCACCACCACCGGACGTGTCCCCCGGCGCGTTCTGCGTGTACCAGGCGGGCGGGGTGTAGTCGATGGTGAACTCACCCGTCATCTCGGGCTCCGCGTCGGACTGATCGTCCGCGGGCGGCCGGTTCCAGCCTCCGCGGATCTCGTCCCGATCGCCGTTCACTTTGCCTCCTGGTGTGGTCGAGCACCCTTGTGCCGTGGTGGGTGGGGCAACCGAATCCGTATGTCCCGGTCCGCCCGGCTCTCCCGTTACGACGCGGCCGCCCGGCTCGCAGGTTCTCCGTGCCGCGCCCGCACCCACCCTAATCGCCAACGGCGCGGGTACGTCAGGGCGGACAGCCCGTCAACCGCCGGTCCGTACGTCACTTCCTGTCCCCAAGTGAACAGATGAGGAAGGGGTGTTCGGCAGGGGAGTGGTCAAATCCGTATATCTCCATACGAGATCCTGGCAAAACCCACACAGGCCGGGCGCACCAGGTGCGTCCGGCCCGGCTTCAGTCCATCCGGCGCGCGCTGCCCAACAATCCGGTCTCGGCGTCCGTCGCCTGTGTCATCACGAACTGCCGGTCCCGCGCCGTGCACCACAGGGTGACCCCGTCGGCCAGCGTGGACAGCGCCTCGGTCTCGGCCCGGGGCAGGCTCATGATCCGGCCGATCTGCGTGGCCTCGTCCGGCGACACCCGCTGGATGCCGACCAGCCCCGACTTCTCCATCAGGCGCGGCGCCACCGGGCTGAGATACGGCAGCAGCGTCATCACGGACTGCCAGGGGGCCGACACCACGCGCCCGCGCGGCGGCCGCATCCCGCAGTCACGCACCACGACCACGGGGCTGCCGGCCGAGGCGCCCTGCGGCGGCACCCGCCCCACATCGTGCAGGGTGATGCACGGCTGCCCGCCGCCCGCCGCCTGGGCGAGTCCGGTCCAGGCCGGGGCCCGGCCCGTCTCGACGGCGATCCGCGCGCCGGTGGCGGCCGAGCGCAGCACCAGGACCTGTGCGGTCCACAGCCCGCCGATCAGCGTGATGTCGTACGGCGTGGGCCGGTTGACGCCGAGTACGGCGGGTCTGTTGGCCGCGTCGACGCCGATCACCACACCGTCGTCACCGACCGGCAGCGCCAGCGACTCCAGCTGGTCAAGCGACAGGGAGTGCCGCTCGCGGCGCGGTCCGATCAGCCCGAAGCCGATCCGCGGCTTGCCGCCGTTCCTGGCAGGCGCGGGCCGGGGCGCGGCCGTGGGCGTCGCGGCGGACATGGAGGCGGGTGAGGTCGGTACGGACATCAGCGGGTACCCCCGAGCGGCAGTGTGGCGAGCATTCCGGGCAGCTGCTCACGGTCGAGCCGTACGAGCCCGGTCTTCACCCCGCGGGCCGCGCGCTCCAGTTCATGGCGGGAGGCGACCAGTTCCTCGTCGCTGCGCCCGGTGATCCGCACATGCCCGCTGACCGTCACCCCCTGCCGCTCCCCGCGCCCCAGGGTGAGGCTGAAGGTGGTGGCGAGCGCCGGGATCGACGTCAGCAGCGCGACCAGCTGCGGCATGGCGGCTCCCTCGCCGCCCAACTGCGGCCAGCGGCCCACCCAGTACGTCGTGTGCCTGCGGTCGTCACAGCGCCAGGTGCGCGAGGTCTCCTTGGTGCGCCGCCCGGGCGTGTCCGTCCGTCCCGCCTGGGCGATGGCCAGCGGATTGGCGCAGGACGAGATCGCGATGGCCGCGGTCAGCTCCTGCTCGGTCAGTACGGTCGTACGGAACCCGGCGCCGGTCAGCCGGCTCGCCAGCTGGTCGGCGGACCGCACCACACACTTCTGGGCGCCCGCCAGACCGCCGCCCCGCGCGGCCACCGCCTCGGGGCACAGCTCGGGATCGAGCTTGAGCGCGATCCAGGTGATCCGGATGGCGGGCGAACCCGTCTGCGCCTGCAGCGGCGCGTAGTTGCGTGCCGCCACCGACTGCTGCGGCAGATGCGGGGCCGGCGCGGGCTGGGTGTGCTGCACGATCTGCGCCGACTCCAGCCGGATGCCGTCGACGTCCAGCACATCCCGTATCAGGGCGATGGGCAGCGGCCGGGCGGACCGGTCGGGCCGCAGCGCCGTGGCGTCCGACTCGATCTGCAGCACCGCCGTCAGGAACGTGCCGTCACCGATCATCCCGACCGGGCGCCGGTCACGGTCGCTGTACGAGTACGTCCGCAGCGCCGGGTCGCACTCGACGGCGGGCGCGAGCCCTGGTTCCGTACCGGCGGGAAGCGTCAGGGAGGCAGCCCTGCGATTGCGGGCCCGCAGGGCGAAGACGGTCGTCAGCCACTCGGGCAGTGAGCGCCGGTGCCTGCGCACCACAGCCAGCAGCACCAGCAGGGCGGCGGCCACGACGGCCGGCACGAGCAGCAGCGGATCGATCACCCACGCGACCAGCAGCAGGGCCGCGGCGATCTCGATCAGTACGAGTTGTTGCATTCGGAACGGTCCGAAATGCCCCGGGCGTGCCCTCAGTCCCGGGGCGGCGGAGCCCCCGGAGGTGGCGGAGGACGGAGCGGCCGTGGCGGGCCGCGTCCGCGTCGCGGAAGCCATGATGGTGAAACCCCCCAATTCGTACCGATCACCCTGCTGGGCCTGGGTGTTGGCAGCTGGATCACCCTACCCGCCACACACGCACACCCGGCCTACAGGCATAGTAGGGGGCCGGTCCGACAGTCAGGCGGGGCCCGGGGGACACACCGATTCGCCCTGCCGCTGCGGGGAGACCGCGCCTTTTTTCACCGATGGGGACTCATGGCATCACGGCGGGATGAGCTCAACGCGTACACCTTTGCGAAGAAGCGCACGGTGGCCGCATTTCTCCAACCATCACCCACAGGTACGGAGGAGGGAGCGCCCAGGCCGCTGCGTGCCGTCGTCCCGAGCCTGATCGTCGGCGCGCTCATCCTGGCCGGGTTCGGTGCCTGGGGCATGTTCAAGCCCACCGCGCCCAAGGACTGGGCCGCGCCGAACAAGAACGTGATCGTCGGCAAGGACTCCACCACCCGCTACGTGGTGCTGAACACCCCGGGCAAGGGCAAGGAGAAGGAGACCCTCCTCCACCCGGTCCTGAACCTCGCGTCCGCCCGACTGCTGCTCACGCCACAGCAGTTCGCGGTCATCCAGGTCCCCGACAAGATCCTGGACTCCGGGAAGCCCCCGCGCGGTCCGATCCTCGGCATTCCGTACGCGCCCGACCGGCTGCCCACCGACAAGGAGGCCGCCGAGCCCAAGCGGTGGGCCGTCTGCGAGCAGCCCGGCGGCGGCAAGGGCAGCAGTGTCCAGAAGGCTGCCTTCGTCTTCGCCGACCGCGACTTCGCCAAGACCGAGGGGAAGCAGCGGCTGACCGGCGGCCAGGTGCTGTACGTCAAGGGCCAGGACGGCGCCCGCTATCTGGTCGACGCGGGCGGCACCAAGTATCTGATCGCCGAGACGGCGGACGACGACGGGCACCTGACCAACGCCCTGGTCCGCAGCCGCGAGCCGCAGGCCGTCACCGACGACTGGCTGGCCACACTGCACACCGGCAGCCCGGTCACCTTCCCCGAGATCCCGGGGGCGGTCGGCACACCGGCGAACGTCCAGGGGCAGCTGTCCCCCGAAGAGAACAAGATCGGCATGGTCCTCAAGACCGAGACCGGCGACGGCACGAGCCACTACGTGGTGCTGGCCGGCAAGGTGCAGCCGATCTCCGAGTTCACCGCCTGGCTGCTGATCAACTCTCCGCAGACCGCGGAGCTGGATCTGACCAGCGAGGCGCGCTCGGTCGGCCTCCAGGACTTCGTCCCCGACGCCAGGACCTTCGCGGGCCAGGCCCCGCGCTGGCCCGACAAGAGGGCCGACCAGGTCAACGCGATCGGCGGCGACGGCGCCCGCGACACGGTGTGCAGTGTGCTGCGCGAGGTCGACGGCAAGGGCAGCCCGAAGCTGTCCACCTGGGCCGGTACGGCCTACCCCGCGGACATCACCGCCGGCGGCACCAGCACCTATGTCACCCCCGGCAGCGGTCTGCTCTTCACCCAGGTCCGGGGCCGGCAGACCACCCCCGACGGATCACTCTTCCTGGTGACGGACACCGGGCTGCGGTACGCGGTCCAGGCGAACGGCGACAGCGACGCGGCCCGTTCCGACATCGGCACCGGCGGCGACCAGAAACAGCAGGACGGCCGGCCCGAGCCCAGTGAGGCGCAGGTCCGCCTCGGCTACGAGAAGGTCACCCCCGTTCTTGTCCCGATCGCCTGGTCGGAGTTCCTGTCCAAGGGCCCGCGGCTCGACACCAACAGCGCCCGCCAGCCCCAGGGTTCGTAGGGGAGTGCGATGATGCCGAACCGAACACCTGCCCGGCACACGAAGGCCGCGCTGCTGGTCTGCGCCACGGCCCTGACCGGCCTGACGGCCCTGCCCCCGGCCGCGTACGCCGGGGAACCGCGCCCGGCTGCGCCTTCGCCGCTCGCGCTGGACGGCAGTGGCGAATGCGCCTTCCCGATGAAGAAGCAGATCGCGGGCACCCCGTGGGCCCTTCAACGGGTGATGCTCGACGAGTTGTGGCAGGACACCAAGGGCAAGGGCGTACAGGTCGCCGTCATCGACACCGGTGTCGACAACGCCCACCCCCAGCTCAAGTCGGCGGTCGACGCGTCCGCGGGCGCCGATCTCCTCAAGGGCGGCACGAGTGACGGCACGGTCGACGAGGTCGGCCACGGCACCAAGGTCGCCGGGATCATCGCCGCGCGCCCCCTCGACGGCACCGGCTTCGTGGGGCTCGCCCCCGAGGCCACGATCATCCCGATCCGCCAGAACGACGAGAAGAACAGCGGCAAGGACACCACGATGGCCGAGGCGATCGATCACGCGATCACCAAGGGCGCCGATGTCATCAACATCTCCCAGGACACGACGAAACCCCTGACGCCGGACTCCACCCTGGGGCAGGCCGTGCGGCGGGCGCTCGACAAGGAGATCGTCGTCGTCGCCTCGGCCGGCAACGACGGCATGGACGGTAAGTTCAAGAAAACCTATCCCGCGGCCTTCGACGGGGTCCTCGCCGTCGCCTCCTCCGACCGCAACAACGAACGCGCGGCCTTCTCCCAGTCCGGTGACTTCGTGGGGGTCGCGGCGCCGGGCGTGGACATCGTCTCGACCGTTCCCGGCTACGGCCAGTGCGTGGACAACGGCACCAGCTTCTCCGCCCCGTACGTCGCCGGGGTCGCCGCGCTGCTGCGCGCCAAGCACGGTGACTGGGAGGCGCACGAGATCGTCGCCCAGATCGAGCAGACCGCCGAGCGCAGCATCAACGGCCATGACGGCTTCGTCGGCTGGGGAGTGATCGACCCGGTCCGCGCCCTGAACGAGGACGACCGCGCGCCCCAGTCCCCCCGGCCCGACCCGGGACCGCCCAAACCGCCCGCTCCCGAGCCCGCGCACCTGGCGATGTCCGAGACCGCCGAAGAGCGCACGGAACGCCTCGCGACCTACGCCCTCGGTATCGGCGGGGTACTGGTCGCGGTCGTCGCGGGCACGGCGACGGTCATCAGGGACAGCCGCGGGAAGGCGGCCCGGCGGGCCGCGCGGCGGCCAACTCTCCATGAATGACTTTGCAGTTGGAACTGTCCTACCGAGTAGCTAAAGTTACCGGCGGGGTCATGCGAGTGATTCCACACGGGGGCGGCATCCAAATGCTTCCCGTCCAGAGCGCCTCCAGGGCGCACATGCAGGAAGACAGGAAGAAGGGGCAAGATGTCGAAGGATCTGAATGTAACCACTGAGGAACAGGTCCTCCTCGCCAACAAGATCCAGAGCTTCCACGACGAGCTGCAGAGCCGTATCACCTCCCTCAACGGTGTGGTGGACCGCATCCAGGCGGGCTGGCAGGGCGCCGCCAGCCGGGAGTACGACGTCGTCCAGGAACGCCTGAACAAGCGGCTGCGGGACATGCGCGTCAAGCTGATCGAGCTCGAGGAAATCATGCGGATGAGCGCCGACGGCTTCACCCAGCAGGAAGAGGAGCGCATCGCGTCCTTCCGGCGGATGGACGACACCACGGCGGGCCAGAGCGCCATCCTCGGCATGGCCTGACCAGCCGTCCGCCACCTTCCGCCGCATTCCGTCTTGAGGAGCATGACATGACCACTGCCGTCAATTACGACACCGTGACCCAGGCGGCCGGTGACGTCCGGCTGACCGCCACTCAGCTCACCCAGGAGCTCGAGACCCTGATGGGCCAGGTCAACCGGGTCGCCCAGAACTGGGACGGTGAGGCCAAGACCGCCTACCACGAGAGCCAGCTCGTGCTCACCCAGCAGATGGACGGCATGAACCAGGACCTGAACCGGATCGCCACACTGCTCTACGAGTCGGTCGTCGGCTACCAGGACACCGACAAGGGCAACGCGGCGCGCTTCCGCATGCAGATGTAGCGCTCCGCCGGGTACACGACAAAGGGGGTGTCCGCGGCGGCGGACACCCCCTTCGTCATCTCTACTTCAGGTCGAACTCGCCGTCCCGCGCGCCCAGCACGAACGCGTCCCACTCCGCCTTCGTGTACCGCAGCACCGTCTCGGTGTCCTTCGACGACCGCATCGCGACGCCCCCGCCCGGCAGATAGGCGATCTCGACCCGCTCCTCGTCCTCCCCGGTCCCGGGCGCGCCGAGCCACTCCACTCCGGAGATGTCGAGGGCGTAGAGCTCTTCCTTCTGACGTTCCTTGTCCGTTGCGTCGGCCATCGGCGCGGTCCCTCCCGGGGGTATTGCGAACGTAGCGTCCGTCAAGCCTACTGGCCGCGCCGCGCCAAGGTGGCCCGAAGACCGGCGCTCGGAACGCGTACAGAGACCCGGCCGCCCGGGTTGATCCTGACGGCCGGGTCTCCGCCCTACCGGTCCGCCAGCCAGCCCAGCTGTACCAGCGGTGCGCCGCGCTTGCGGGAGACGAAGGTGCCTCGTCCCGGGGGCATCGGGCGGGCCCGGACGTTGCCCAGGATGTCGCCCTCGCCGGGGTCGCCCGAGAGGATCACTCCCTGTGCGCCGAGCTCCTTCATCCGCTGCATGAACGGCTCGTACATCGCGCGGGACGCGCCCGCCGCGTTGCGCGCGACGATGAAGCGGATGCCGACGTCGCGGGCGAACGGCAGGTTCTCCACCAGGACGGCCAGCGGGTTGGCGGAGTTGGTCGCGACCAGTTCGTAGTCGTCGATGATCACGAAGAGCTGCGGGCCGTTCCACCAGCTGCGGTCGCGCAGCTGCTGCGGAGTGATGTCCGGCTTGGGTGCCCGCTTCGTCATCACCGTACCGATGGCGTCCATGTGCATCTGCATGGCCGACGCCATCGGCGCGTACTCCAGCAGGTGCGTGGCCGGTACGGCCTCCAGCATCGTGCGCCGGTAGTCGCCGACCACGATGCGGGCCTGCTCCGGGGTGTAGCGCTCGGCGATCTGCTTGGCGATGAGCCGCAGCAGCCCGGTCTTCCCGGACTCGCTCTCGCCGAAGACCATGAAGAACGGGTCGGTCTCGAAGTCGACGAACACCGGCTCCAGATTGGTCTCGTCGATACCGATCGCGATGCCGTGCTGCGGGAACTCGAACCCCTTGGGCAGCTGTTCGGAGGGCAGCCTGCGCGGCAGCAGCCGTACGGTCGGAGCCGCCGGACCCGCCCAGCTCTCCTTCACCGTCCTGACGAACGCCGCCGTGCCGTCGAAGAGATCCGCCGCGTCGCTCACCGAGTCGATCCGCGGCAGCGCGCCCATGAAGTGCAGCTTCTCGGGCACCTGGCCACGGCCCGGCACCCCGGTCGGGACATTCGCCGCGACCTTGCGGTCGAACTCGGAGTCCATGACGTCACCGAGCCGCAGTTCGAGCCGGCCGAGCATCTGGTCCTTGAGCGCCGCGCGTACCTCCATGTAGCGGGCGGCGGTCACGACGACATGAATGCCGTACCCGAGACCGCGCGCCGCGATGTCGGAGATGACGGGCTCCATCATGTCGTAGTCGTTCTTGAAGCCGCCCCAGCCGTCGATGATCAGGAAGACATCTCCCCATGCCTCGCCGGGCAGTTCACCGGCGGCGCGCTTGCGGCGGTACGTGCCGATCGAGTCGATGCCGTTCGCGCGGAAGAACTCCTCGCGCCGGTTGAGCACCCCCAGCACCTCCGCGACCGCGCGCCGCACCCGCTCCGGGTCGAGCCGGGACGCGACACCGCCGACATGCGGCAGGTCGGACAGCGAGGAGAGCCCGCCACCGCCGAAGTCCAGCGCGTAGAACTGCACTTCGTGCGGGGTGTGGGTGAGGGCGAACGACGAGATCAGGGTCCGCATCAGCGTCGACTTGCCGGACTGCGGACCACCCACGACGAGCATATGGCCGGCCGCGCCGGAGAAGTCCCGGTACAGCACCTCACGGCGCTGCTCGAAGGGCTTGTCGATCAGACCGAGCGGGACGGCGAGACCACCCGGACGGGTGTACTCGGTCGCGTTCAGCCCGCGCTCCGCGGTCACCGCGATACCCGGCAGCAGCTGGTCCAGCGTCGGCGCCTCGTCCAGCGGCGGCAGCCACACCTGATGCGCGGGCACCCCCTGCCCGTCGAGCCGGCGCACGATCACATCCAGCACGGTGTCCGCGAGCGCGTCGTCCTCCGAGGTGGTGGGCGAGAGCGCGGCCGTCAGGTCCGGCGCCGCGTACACCACGGGCACCGGCGTCGCGGTGAAGAGCGCGGGCCGCCGCTCGATGTGCAGCTGTCCCACCGAGAGATCCGGGCCGCCGGTGCGGTACGTACCGGAGACGTACGCCGCCTTGAAGCGGGTCATCTCGTCCGTGCCGAACTTGAGATAGCCGGAGCCGGGCACCGAGGGCAGGTGGTACGCGTCCGGCACGCCCAGCGCCGTACGCGACTCGGCCGCCGAGAAGGTACGCAGACCGATCCGGTACGAGAGGTACGTGTCGAGCCCGCGCAGCTTGCCCTCCTCCAGGCGCTGCGAAGCCAGCAGCAGATGCACACCCAGGGAGCGGCCGATCCGGCCGATCTGGATGAACATGTCGATGAAGTCGGGCTTGGCGGTGAGGAGTTCGGAGAACTCGTCGATGACCAGGACGAGCGAGGCGAGCGGCTCCAGCGCCGCGCCGGCCGCACGCGCCTTCTCGTAGTCGTGGATATTGGCGTAGTTGCCCGCCGAGCGCAGCAGCTCCTGGCGGCGCTGCAGCTCACCGCGGATCGCGTCACCCATGCGGTCGACCAGCGTCAGGTCGTCCGAGAGGTTGGTGATGACCGCCGCGACATGCGGCATCTGCGACATCCCGGCGAACGTCGCGCCGCCCTTGAAGTCCGCGAGGACGAAGTTCAGCGTCTCCGAGGAGTGCGTGACCGTGAGACCCAGCACCAGCGTCCGCAGCAGCTCCGACTTGCCGGAACCGGTCGCGCCGACACACAGCCCGTGCGGTCCCATGCCCTCCTGCGCGGCCTCCTTCAGGTCCAGCATCACCGGCTGGCCGTCCTCGCCGACACCGATCGGCACCCGCAGCCGCTCGGCCGTCGACCGCGGCCGCCAGGTCCGGGTGACGTCGACGGCCGCCGCGTCACCCAGATTGAGCAGATCCGTGAAGTCGAGGTTGGCGAGCAGCGGTTCGTCGTCGTCGCCCCCGCCCGTACGCAGCGGCGCCAGCTGCCGCGCGAGCGCCTCGGCGGCGGGCAGCGAGATCCCGTCGGGCACACCTTCGTACGCCAGGCCCGCACCGGACTCCAGCCGCAGCCGCCCCGGCCGCACCACCACGGACAGACCGCCCCGCGGCTCGTCCAGCTCGCCGGACACGACCTCGACGATCGTCACGCCCTGGACGCCCTCGGCCGCCGCGAACAGCGAGTCCGGCGGCACCATTCCGCCGTCGAGAACCACGACGACATGCGGCTGGTCCAGTACCGGCTGGCTGTCCCGGCCGAACCGCGGACGCCCGTCGAGCCTGCTGTGCAGCAGCGCCTCCAGCTCCCCGAGGTCATCGCCGAACAGCCGCTTCGTACCGGCCCCGTCGATCTGCCCCGCCACCTGCGTGTGCGGCAGCCACTTCGCCCAGTCCCAGCGCGCTACGGCGCCGGGCGCGGCCACCACCGCGACCAGCAGATCCTCGGGGGAGTGCAGCGTCACCAGCTGGGCGACCAGCGCACGCGCCGCGGACTGCGCGGACTCCGGCTCACCGGAGACCGTCACGTGATAGAAGGCGCGCATCGACACGGCCATCGGCAGCCCGTCCAACGAGCCGTGCACCGCGAGGAACTGCTGCATCGCACCGGCGCACAGCGGCTCCAGCTCATCGACCGGCGCCGTGTCGGGAGCGACCAGCGGGGTCGAGAGCTGCTGGGCGCCGAGCCCGATCCGTACCTGCCCGAAGTCCCCGTCGCCGACGCGCCGTTCCCACACCCGCGAACCCTCGGCCACCACGGACCAGAGCTGTTCGGGGGAGGGGTGCAGATACAGCTGCGCGTCGCGCTGCGCACGGGCCGTCCTGCGGACCGTACGACGCGTCTGCGCGAGGTACTTGAGATAGTCACGCCGGACATCGGCAATTTGCCCCTGCGTACCGCGGCGGAATCTGACGATCTGTGCGACGACCATCCCGACCGTCGAGACCAGCATCAGAACGCCCATGATCCGCATGAACGGAGGCGCTTGGGGCGAGAAGAAGAACACCACTGAAGAGCCCATGCCGAGGACCGGCAGGATCTGCATCAGCATGCCCTCCTGCTGACCACGTGGCAGCTCGGGCGGGGCTTCCAAGGTCATTGCATCCGCGGGCACTTCGGGTGGAAGGGACCGGGGCGGGCGTTTGACGACGATCTGGCTCACCGGCGCATCAATCCCTCAATACGGACGGGTAATTCCGTACCGGCGCCCCCGTGGCGACGGTCTCCCTCCGCGCGACGGTGATCCTACTTGCAGCCATGCCCCACCCGTCCCGGTAGGGTGGCGCGCGCATCGTGCGCAACCGCGAATCAGGGGGTCCAGACACGTGAGTACGACCGCAGCGACCGGCTTCTGCCGCGTCACTGTCGTGGCGCCGGACAGCAGGATCGATGTCGCACTTCCGGAGGACATCGCCGTCGCCGACGTCTACCCGGAGATTCTGCGGCTCACCGGCCAGACCCAGACGGCAGGCACTCCCACCGGATATCACCTCGTCAGGCGCGACGGCACCGTGCTCGACGGCGCCCGTACGCTCGCCGCCCAACAGGTCCTCGACGGTGAGGTGCTGAGCCTGCGCCCCTTCGCCGAGTCCCTGCCGCCCGCGGTCTTCGACGACGTCTCGGACGCCGTCGCCTCCGCGGTCCAGCGCGACCGGCATCTGTGGAGCGACGACCTGCTGCGCGGCGCCGGGCTCCTCGGCGGCGTCCTGCTGCTCGTCCTCATGGGCTTCGTCCTGTGGTTCGCCGACCCGGTCCGCCACGACATGCACAGCCTGCCCGGCATCATCGCGGGCGCGGCCGGACTGCTGCTGACGGCCTTCGCGGGCGTCCGGGCCCGGGTGTACGGGGACCGTGCCACCGCCGTCGCCCTCGGACTCGGCGCACTCCCGCTGCTGCTGATCGGCGGCTCCGGCATCATCGGCGCCGACGCCGGCCAGGGCCCCGGCCGGCTCCAGTTCCTGCTCGGCTGCGTCACGGTCCTGATCGCGTCCGTCGCCCTCGTCGCCCTCACCCCGAGCGGTGACGCCCCGTTCGTCGCGGCCACCTTCCTGGCCACCGCCGGCACCCTCGCCACGTTCGTGGCGATCCTCACCGGGGCATCGGCCACCGACACGGCCGCGGTCTGCGCCCCGGTCGCCATCGGGATCGTCGCCTTCCTGCCCGGCCTCTCGGCCCGCTTCGCCCGGCTGCCCATCGGCTACGCCGCCCCGCGCAGCGCCGCCGACGACTTCGACGCCGACCCGAACACCACCCCCGAGGCCGAGCCCGTCGACGCCGAGCGCATCGCCGCCCAGGCCCGCCGCGGCCACGAGATGCTGCTCGGCCTGGTCGGCGGCTGCGCCGCGGTCGTCGTCGGCTCCGCCGCCGTACTCGGCTTCTCGCACACCATCTGGGGCCAGTTCCTCGCCCTCGCAGCGGGACTCGCGATGCTGCTGCGCGCCCGTCTCTTCCGCTACACCTCGCAGGTCGCCTGCGTGCTGGTCGCGGGCATCTCCGCCATCGCGCTGCTGGTCCTCGGCCTCTCCCTGAACCCGCCCGCCGACCCCGTCAGGGAACTCCTGATGTACGGCGACCGCGGCCCCCTCGACATCCGTACGATCTGGCTCACCGCGAGCGTCGCGGCGGGCGCCGCCCTGATCACCGCGATCGGCCTGATCATCCCGCGCAAGGGCCTCTCGCCCTTCTGGGGCCGGCTCCTCGATCTCGCCGAGGGCGCGCTGCTGCTCTCGTTGGTGCCGCTCTGCCTCGCCGTACTCGACGTCTTCAGCGCGGCCCGCGCCCTCACGAGTTAGCGCGTGTCCGGTCGGCCGGGCCCGCGGCAGAGCGTGTCCGGCCGACCGCGCCCGCGGCAGCCCCGAAGGGGCGGTCGGGGCCGCGGTCAGCCCGGTACCCGCAGGCTGGTACCCTGGGCGACGGCCGTTTGTGTACGTGATCCCGGAGCCACCGGCTCCGCGGTCAGCGCCCAGCGGATCCCGCCTCCCGAGTAACGGAAGCTCCCCAGAGTATTCGACCTGGGGCACTCGGTGGCCAAGAAGACTCACGAGGAGTACGCGTGTCGCTCGACGCCGTTACGAAGAAGCAGATCATGACCGAGTTCGGCACCAAGGAAGGTGACACCGGCTCCCCCGAGGTCCAGGTCGCCATGCTGTCGCGCCGGATCTCGGACCTCACCGAGCACCTCAAGACCCACAAGCACGACCACCACTCCCGTCGTGGTCTGCTGATCCTGGTCGGTCAGCGCCGCCGGCTGCTGCAGTACCTGGCCAAGAAGGACATCCAGCGCTTCCGTGCGCTCGTCGACCGCCTCGGCATCCGCCGCGGTGCGGCCGGCGGCGCCAAGTAACACACCGTGAAGGGAGCGGTTCCCACTTCCAGGGGACCGCTCCTTTCGCGTATGTACGGGGCGCGCGCACGGAGCGCGCTGACCACCCCCGTACGGGGCAGACCGAGCGCCCCGCCCAGGAAGGCCGGAATGTCATCCTGAGGCGAAGCTCAGTAATCTGGACACACGAGCACAACTGAAGAGGAGGAGCGTCCTCCGCCGCCGCCGGTCCTCGGTAGTGGCTCCCGGAATGGCGCGGCCCATGCCGCCGCCCCGGGTGCTTCGATCGAAGACCGGCCCGCACCCAGGAAACGCTTCTCCGCCACCGTCCCCTGCCACACGGGCACCGGACGAAGACGAGGAGAAATCACTAGTGGAGAACGAGACCCACTACGCCGAAGCCGTTATCGACAACGGAACCTTCGGCACCCGCACCATCCGCTTCGAGACGGGCCGACTGGCCCGTCAGGCCGCCGGCTCCGCCGTGGCCTACCTGGACGACGACACCATGGTGCTGTCGGCCACCACCGCTTCCAAGAAGCCCAAGGACCAGCTCGACTTCTTCCCCCTCACGGTGGACGTCGAGGAGCGGATGTACGCCGCCGGCAAGATCCCCGGCTCCTTCTTCCGCCGCGAGGGCCGGCCCTCCGAGGACGCGATCCTCACCTGCCGCCTGATCGACCGCCCGCTGCGCCCCTCCTTCAAGAAGGGCCTGCGCAACGAGATCCAGATCGTTGAGACGATCATGGCGCTCAACCCCGACCACCTGTACGACGTGGTCGCGATCAACGCCGCCTCCTGCTCCACGCAGCTGGCCGGCCTGCCCTTCTCCGGCCCGATCGGCGGCACCCGTGTCGCCCTGATCAAGGGCCAGTGGGTCGGCTTCCCGACGCACACCGAGCTCGAGGACGCCGTCTTCGACATGGTCGTCGCGGGTCGTGTCCTGGACGACGGCGATGTCGCGATCATGATGGTCGAGGCCGAGGCCACCGAGAAGACCGTCCAGCTCGTCAAGGACGGCGCCGAGGCTCCCACCGAGGAGGTCGTCGCCGCCGGTCTGGAAGCCGCGAAGCCCTTCATCAAGGCGCTCTGCAAGGCTCAGTCGGACCTCGCCGCCAAGGCCGCGAAGCCGACCGGCGAGTTCCCGGTCTTCCTCGACTACCAGGACGACGTCCTGGAGGCGCTGACCGCCGCCGTCAAGAGCGAGCTCTCGCAGGCGCTGACCATCGCCGGCAAGCAGGACCGCGAGGCCGAGCTCGACCGCGTCAAGGAGCTCGCCGCCGAGAAGCTGCTCCCGCAGTTCGAGGGCCGCGAGAAGGAAATCTCCGGTGCCTACCGCGCGCTGACCAAGTCCCTGGTCCGCGAGCGCGTCATCAAGGACAAGGTCCGGATCGACGGCCGTGGCGTCACGGACATCCGTACGCTCGCCGCCGAGGTCGAGGCCATCCCGCGCGTGCACGGCTCCGCCCTGTTCGAGCGTGGCGAGACCCAGATCCTGGGCGTCACCACCCTCAACATGCTCCGCATGGAGCAGCAGCTGGACACCCTTTCCCCGGTGACCCGCAAGCGCTACATGCACAACTACAACTTCCCGCCGTACTCCGTCGGTGAGACCGGCCGCGTCGGTTCGCCGAAGCGCCGCGAGATCGGCCACGGTGCGCTCGCCGAGCGCGCCATCGTGCCGGTGCTGCCGACGCGCGAGGAGTTCCCGTACGCGATCCGCCAGGTCTCCGAGGCGCTGGGCTCCAACGGCTCGACGTCCATGGGCTCGGTCTGCGCCTCCACCATGTCGCTGCTGAACGCCGGTGTGCCGCTCAAGGCCCCCGTCGCCGGTATCGCCATGGGCCTGATCTCGCAGGAGATCGACGGCAAGACGCACTACGTCGCCCTCACCGACATCCTCGGTGCGGAGGACGCCTACGGCGACATGGACTTCAAGGTCGCCGGTACGAAGACCTTCGTCACCGCGCTCCAGCTCGACACCAAGCTCGACGGCATCCCCGCCTCGGTCCTGGCCGCCGCGCTGAAGCAGGCCCGCGACGCCCGCCTCCACATCCTCGATGTGATGAACGAGGCCATCGACGTCCCGGACGAGATGTCCCCGAACGCCCCGCGGATCATCACCGTCAAGATCCCGGTGGACAAGATCGGTGAGGTCATCGGCCCCAAGGGCAAGATGATCAACCAGATCCAGGAGGACACCGGCGCCGACATCACGATCGAGGACGACGGCACCATCTACATCGGTGCCGCCGCGGGTTCGCAGGCCGAGGCCGCGCGCGCCACGATCAACGCGATTGCCAACCCGACCATGCCGGAGGTCGGCGAGCGCTACCTGGGAACGGTCGTCAAGACGACCACCTTCGGTGCGTTCGTCTCGCTGATGCCGGGCAAGGACGGACTGCTGCACATCTCGCAGATCCGCAAGCTCGCCGGTGGCAAGCGCGTGGAGAACGTCGAGGACGTGCTCGGCGTCGGCCAGAAGGTCCAGGTGGAGATCGCCGAGATCGACCAGCGCGGCAAGCTCTCCCTCATCCCCGTCATGGAGGATGAAGAGACCGAGGAGAAGAAGGACGACGCAACCTCGTGACGCGTAGTTCCAGGACGACGGCCCGCCCCTCCTCGGAGGCGCGGGCCGTCGCCCGTACCCAAACACTGCTCAAGGGCGAGAACGGCATCGGCACGGTCCGCCGTACGACGCTCCCCGGCGGCCTGCGCGTCGTCACCGAAACCCTGCCGTCGGTACGCTCCGCGACCTTCGGCATCTGGGTCCAGGTCGGCTCCCGCGACGAGACGCCCGCCCTCAACGGCGCCACCCACTATCTGGAGCACCTCCTCTTCAAGGGCACGCACAAGCGCAGCGCCCTCGACATCTCCTCCGCCATCGACGCGGTCGGCGGCGAGATGAACGCCTTCACGGCGAAGGAGTACACCTGCTACTACGCGCGGGTGCTCGACACCGATCTGCCGCTGGCCATCGATGTCGTCTGCGACATGCTGACCGGCTCGCTCATCGAGGCCGCGGACGTCGACGCCGAACGCGGTGTCGTCCTCGAAGAGATCGCCATGACCGAGGACGACCCGGGCGACTGTGTGCACGACCTGTTCGCGCAGACCATGCTCGGCGACAGCCCCCTCGGACGGCCGGTCCTCGGCACCGTCGACACCGTCAACGCCCTGGACCGCGATCGGATCGCCCGCTTCTACAAGAAGCACTACGACCCGACGCATCTCGTCGTCGCCGCGGCGGGCAATGTCGATCACGCCACGGTGGTACGCCAGGTCCGCCGCGCCTTCGAGAAGGCCGGCGCCCTGTCCCGTACGGACGCCATCCCCGTCGCCCCCCGCGAAGGCCACCGCTCCCTGCGCACCGCAGGCCGCGTCGACCTGCTCAACCGCAAGACCGAGCAGGCCCATGTCGTTCTCGGCATGCCGGGCCTGGCCCGTACCGACGAGCGCCGCTGGGCGCTCGGCGTGCTCAACACCGCGCTCGGCGGCGGCATGAGCTCGCGGCTCTTCCAGGAGGTACGGGAGAAGCGCGGCCTCGCCTACAGCGTCTACTCGTACACCTCGGGCTTCGCCGACTGCGGCCTCTTCGGGGTCTACGCCGGCTGCCGTCCCAGCCAGGTCCACGACGTCCTGAAGATCTGCCGCGACGAACTCGACCGCGCGGCGGCCGAGGGACTCACGGACGAGGAGATCGGCCGCGCCATCGGCCAGCTCTCCGGCTCCACCGTCCTCGGTCTGGAGGACACCGGCGCGCTGATGAACCGGATCGGCAAGAGCGAGCTGTGCTGGGGCACCCAGATGTCCGTCGACGAGATGCTGGGGCGGATATCCGCGGTCACCCCCGACGACGTACGCGCGGTGGCCCGGGATGTACTGGGACAGCGGCCCTCGCTGTCCGTCATCGGGCCGCTCAAGGACAAGCAGGCGGCCCGTCTCGACGAAGCGGTCTCCCGCTGACCGGGCCGTACCCCCGACGCTGAAGGAAACAGAGCAATGAGCAAGCTGCGCGTGGCCGTTCTGGGAGCCGGGGGCCGCATCGGCTCCGAGGCCGTACGGGCCGTCGAGGCCGCGGAGGATCTGGAGCTGGTCGCGGCCCTCGGCCGGGGCGACAAGCTGGAGACCCTCGTGGAGACCGGCGCCCAGGTCGTGGTGGAACTGACCACCCCGGCCTCGGTGATGGGCAACCTCGACTTCTGTGTACGTCACGGCATCCACGCGGTCGTCGGCACCACCGGCTGGACCGACGAACGGCTCGCGCAGCTCAACACCTCGCTGGCCGCCTCTCCGGAGACGGGTGTGCTGATCGCGCCGAACTTCTCCATCGGCGCGGTCCTCACCATGAAGTTCTCCCAGACGGCGGCCCGCTACTTCGAGTCGGTCGAGATCATCGAGCTGCACCACCCGAACAAGGCCGACGCGCCCTCCGGCACGGCCCACCGCACCGCCCAGCTGATCGCCGCCGCGCGCGAGGAAGCGGGCAGCCCTCCGCAGCCCGACGCCACGGTCACCGCGCTGGACGGCGCGCGCGGCGCGGACGTCGACGGGGTGCGGGTGCACTCCGTACGGCTCCGGGGGCTCCTCGCCCATCAGGAGGTCATCCTCGGCGGCGAGGGCGAGACCCTCACCGTCCGCCATGACTCACTGCACCACAGCAGCTTCATGCCGGGCATCCTGCTCGGCGTACGCCGCGTGGGCTCCGCCCCCGGGCTCACCTTCGGCCTCGAACACTTCCTCGACCTGAGCTGACACCCATGCGTGCGAAGATCACCTACTGCGTCACGGCCGCCGTCCTGGTCGTCTACTTCGTCCTGGTCGGCAGCCGCGGCGTGCTGCTGATCCAGCAGGGCACCCTGCTCACCGTCACCTTCGGGGTCGCGGTGCTGATCCTGCCGGTCATCGGCATCTGGTTCCTCTGGAAGAACACCCAGTTCGTCAGCCGCGCCAACCGGCTCGCGGCGGAGCTGGACGCCGAGGGCGGTCTGCCGCTCGACGAGTTGGTCCGTACCCCCGGCGGCCGCATCGACCGGGACTCGGCGGACGCCGTCTTCGCCGAGCGCCGTGCGCAGACGGAGGACTCACCCGACGACTGGCGCTGCTGGTTCCGGCTCGCGGTCGCCTACCACGACGCCAGGGACACCCCGCGCGCCCGCAAGGCCATGCAGCGCGCCATCGCGCTCCACGACGGCAGGCCGGTACGGGCCTGAGCCCGCACAGACGAACGGGGCCCGGCCTCTGAGGGCCGGACCCCGTTCGCACCGCTGTAGGCGTCAGACCAGGCGGTATTCGTCGCCCCAGGCCTCGACCGTGTCGGCTGCCCGGTCGAAGGCCTCGCCACGCGACAGGAAGTCCGCGTTGTGGTCGGTGAGCAGCGGCAGCGGCTCACCCCGGCGGCGTACGAGCAGGAGCGCCTGCCCCTGTACGGTGCGCGGCAGCCCGAGCCACCGCACCGGCTGCTGGACCGTGCGGACGGCCGTGGCCTGGTCCCACGGCACGGTGGTGGTCCTGAGCAGACCCACCCGCCGGACTCCGTGCCGGCTCACCCAGGCCCCGGCGCGGAGCAGCCGGAGCGCGGCGGCGATGGCCAGCGCCGCGAGACCCAGGCACAGCGCGGCGCCCGGCAGCGCGCCCGTGGCGGCGGTGATCGTTCCGGCGAGCAGTATGAACGAGGCGAGCAGCAGAAGCAGGGCGGCCGATGCCACGCGCCAAGGGCCTGGGCGGTACGGACGCCGCCAATGATCATGATCGTCGAACGGCAGCGCGACGTCGTCGTCCGTCGCGTCAAAAGCACGGTCGGCCGTCAGGAAGGGCAGGGGCACGACTGATCCTCACTCACAAGCACGCTCGATTGCTGTGCCCGGTGAGGCTATCGAGCGTGCCCCTGCCCGGACCACCCCAGGGGGGCCGGACGAGTCAGCGGCGCTGCGAGGCCTCGGACTGCTGAGCGTGACCGGATGCCTGACCCGGCTCCAGCGACGGCAGCCCGAAGAGCAGTGAGCCCGCGAACCCGGCCACGAGCGTCAGCCCGATCAGCGTACGGCTGACGAGCTGCGACCTGTCGGCCCGGGGTTTGGGGGGTGGAGTGACGTTACTGCGGAAGCGGTCGGCCTCGGCGACGAATGCGAACGGGACGGCCTCACGCCGGCGGAACATGGGGGAACTCTCCTTGCGGTCTGGTGACGGGACGCTGCTGGTGTGTCAGCCGCTGCTCGGCTGCTACTCAGTGAGACGAACGACAGCGTCATTCGGTGCCGGAATTCCCCGAATTGACCAAGGAACACCGGGAGCGGCGGCCCTGTCCGTCGCTGTCAGTGCCGAGCCGTAGAGTGGGCGCCGCCCGAGCGATGCGACTGGAAGGACCCCGCCGGTGAGCGACACCCCCGCCGAGACCAAGCCGAGCTTCCGCAGCGATGTCACCGTCGAGCTGGTGAAGCACGCCGCCGGTGACTCCGATGTGCTGTGGGCCGCGCGCGTCTCCACCGCAGGTGAGCAATCACTGGAAGAGCTCTCGAAGGACCCCGAGCGCTCCAAGGGGCTTATCAATTTCCTGATGCGGGACCGCCACGGCAGCCCCTTCGAGCACAACTCGATGACCTTCTTCATCAGCGCCCCGATCTTCGTCTTCCGCGAGTTCATGCGGCACCGCGTGGGCTGGTGCGTCGCGGGTGACACCGAGATCACGCTGCAGAGCGAAGCCGGCGACCTCCACGGCCGGACCATCGCGGATCTGTACCGGCTCAGGCACCTCGGTCCGGCCACCCGCCTCCGGGAGCCGGAGTCCGTGGACGGCGGTCACGTCCGGTGCTACGACGAGGACACACTGACGGCTCAGCGGGCACCCATCGTCGATGTCATCGAGTCGGGCGTGAAGCCGCTCGTCAGGATCACCACGGCTGAGGGCAGGACGCTCAGGTCCACGGTGGACCACGCGGTGCTGACCCCGGACGGCTGGCGCAAGGCCGGTGAGCTGGCCGTGGGGGACGCGGTCATGGCGGCCGCCACCGCCCCGCACCCCGCGCAGGCGCCCGCTGTGCCCGGCCTGAGCCGAGGGGACGACGCGTCCGTGGCCCGCCCGGACAGCATCGTCTCCGTCGTCGACGACGGCGAGGAGATGACCTACGACCTGTCCGTCGAGGGCCCCTGGCACAACTTCCTGGCCAACGGCATCGTTGTGCACAACTCGTACAACGAGGAGTCCGGCCGTTACCGCGAGCTGCTGCCGGTTTTCTATGTCCCCGGCGAGGAGCGCAAGCTGGTCCAGCAGGGGCGCCCCGGGAAGTACGAGTTCGTCTCCGGCAGCGCGGCCCAGCAGGAGATCACGCAGCGCGCCATGGAGGATTCCTACATCCAGGCGTACGAGGCGTACCAGCAGATGCTGGCGGCGGGCGTGGCCCGCGAGGTGGCCCGCGCGGTCCTCCCGGTCGGCCTCTTCTCGTCGATGTACGCGACCTGCAACGCGCGCTCGCTGATGCACTTCCTCGGTCTGCGCACGCAGCACGAACAGGCGAAGGTTCCGTCCTTCCCGCAGCGGGAGATCGAGATGGTCGGAGAGCGGATGGAGGAGCACTGGGCGAAGCTCATGCCGCTCACCCATGCGGCCTTCAACACCAACGGCCGGGTCGCCCCATAGAGCACAGGTGTACGGTCGGCCGAGCGAAGTGTCCGGATTGCGGCGTTTCGAGAAGTTCATCTAGGCTGATCAAACGGACCCGGCACTGCTTGAACCCCCGAGCAGGCAGTGCCGGGCTCCTCTTGTCCCGTCCCCCAAGGGGACACGGCGAGCTGAGCAGCGAGTAGCGTGTTACCCATGGCTCCGATCTCCACTCCGCAGACCCCCTTCGGGCGGGTCCTCACCGCGATGGTCACGCCCTTCACGGCGGACGGCACTCTCGACCTCGACGGTGCCCAGCGGCTCGCCGTTCATCTGGTGGACGCAGGCAACGACGGCCTGATCCTGAACGGCACCACCGGTGAGTCCCCGACCACCAGCGACGCGGAGAAAGACCAGCTCGTACGGGCCGTCCTGGAGGCCGTCGGAGACCGGGCCCATATCGTCGCCGGCGTCGGTACCAACGACACCCGCCACAGCCTGGAGCTGGCCCGCGCGGCCGAGCGCGCCGGAGCACACGGCCTGCTCGCGGTGACCCCGTACTACAACAAGCCGCCGCAGGAAGGTCTCTTCCAGCACTTCTCCGCCATCGCCGACGCGACCGGCCTGCCGGTGATGCTGTACGACATCCCCGGCCGCAGCGGTGTCCCCATCGACACCGAGACGATCGTCCGTCTCGCACAGCACCCGCGCATCGTCGCCAACAAGGACGCCAAGGGCGATCTCGGCCGCGCCAGCTGGGCCATCGCCCGCTCCGGCCTCGCCTGGTACTCCGGCGACGACATGCTCAACCTTCCGCTGCTCTCGGTCGGCGCGGTCGGTTTCGTCTCCGTCGTCGGCCATGTGGTCACCCCCGAGCTGCGTGAGCTCCTCGACGCCCACCTCACGGGCGACGTCCACAAGGCCACCGAGATCCACCAGAAGCTGCTCCCGGTCTTCACCGGCATGTTCCGCACCCAGGGCGTCATCACCACCAAGGCCGCGCTCACCCTGCGGAAGCTGCCGGCCGGACCGCTGCGCCTGCCACTCGTCGAGCTGTCGGCACATGAAACCGCCCAGCTCAAGATCGATCTCGCGGCCGGCGGGGTACAGCTCTAACAACGGACTTCACAACTGAATACGCGAAGACAGCACACCACCGAGAAATCGGTCCACACAGACAACAGCAAGTGCACCAATGTCATGCGCGCCACGTGCCTCAGCGGCACGTGGCGTGCGTGGTGAGGAGAGTCTTTTGAGTCATCCGCATCCTGAACTCGGCGCCCCGCCGAAGCTGGCCAAGAACGGCCTGCGCGTCACCCCGCTCGGCGGTCTGGGCGAGATCGGCCGCAATATGACGGTCTTCGAGTACAACGGCCGTCTGCTCATCGTCGACTGCGGCGTCCTCTTCCCGGAGGAGGAGCAGCCCGGCATCGACCTGATCCTGCCGGACTTCACCACCATCAGGGACCGCGTCGACGACATCGACGGCGTCGTGCTCACGCACGGCCACGAGGACCACATCGGCGGCGTCCCGTATCTGCTCAGGCTGAAGCCCGACATCCCGCTGATCGGCTCCAAGCTGACCCTCGCGCTGATCGAGGCGAAGCTCCAGGAGCACCGCATCCGCCCGTACACCCTTGAGGTCACCGAAGGGCACCGCGAGCGCATCGGCCCGTTCGACTGCGAATTCGTCGCGGTCAACCACTCCATCCCGGACGCCCTGGCCGTCGCCATCCGCACGCCCGCGGGCATGGTGGTCCACACCGGCGACTTCAAGATGGACCAGCTTCCGCTGGACCGCAGGCTGACCGACCTGCCGGCCTTCGCCAGGCTCGGTGAAGAAGGCATCGACCTGCTGCTCTCGGACTCCACCAATGCCGAGGTCCCGGGGTTCGTCCCGCCCGAGCGGGACATCTCGAATGTCCTGCGGCAGGTCTTCGGGAGCGCCCAGAAGCGCATCATCGTGGCCAGCTTCGCCAGCCACGTCCACCGCATCCAGCAGATCCTCGACGCCGCCCACGAATACGGCCGCAGAGTCGCCTTCGTCGGCCGCTCGATGGTCCGCAACATGGGCATCGCCCGCGACCTGGGCTATCTCAGGGTTCCGGCAGGCCTGGTCGTCGACGTCAAGACACTCGACGACCTTCCTGACCACGAGGTCGTCCTCGTCTGCACCGGCTCCCAGGGCGAGCCGATGGCCGCGCTCTCGCGCATGGCCAACCGCGATCACCAGATCCGGATCGTCCAGGGCGACACGGTGATCCTGGCGTCGTCCCTGATCCCGGGCAACGAGAACTCGGTCTACCGCGTGATTAACGGCCTGACCAGGTGGGGCGCGAACGTCATCCACAAGGGCAACGCCAAGGTCCATGTCTCGGGCCACGCCTCGGCCGGCGAGCTGCTGTACTTCTACAACATCTGCAAGCCCAAGAACCTGATGCCGGTCCACGGCGAATGGCGCCATCTGCGCGCCAACGCCGAGCTGGGCGCGCTGACGGGGGTGCCGAAGGACCACATCGTCATCGCCGAGGACGGAGTGGTCGTCGACCTTGTCGACGGCAAGGCCAGGATCGTGGGCAAGGTCCAGGCCGGTTATGTCTATGTCGACGGACTCTCGGTCGGCGATGTCACCGAGACCCATCTCAAGGACCGCCGCATCCTCGGTGACGAGGGCATCATCTCGGTCTTCGTGGTGGTCGACTCCACCACCGGCAAGGTCGTCGGCGGCCCGCACTTCCAGGCCCGCGGCTCCGGCATCGAGGACGCGGCGTTCTCCGCCGTGCTGCCCAAGGTCGAAGAGGCCATCGCCAAGTCGGCCGCGGACGGCGTCGCCGAACCGCACCAGCTCCAGCAGCTCGTGCGCCGCACGGTGGGCAAGTGGGTCTCGGACACGTACCGCCGGCGCCCGATGATCCTCCCTGTCGTCGTCGAGGTATGACGCCGGCAACTGCCGCCTGACGGCTGCCGCTTGACCCCGTACCCGGAGCGGGGGGCCTCGATTTGCGTCGACGCCCCCCGCTCCAGTACGTTTACGGCTCCACCTGAACGGGAACCCGGGTAAATCACTTGCCTGGAGCCCTCCCGGACGGGGGGAATCCGACTCGGATAACGTCTGATAAAGTCGGAGCAGCCGAAAGGCAAAAGGCCACTCCAAAGGCCACCGGAATTCAAGAGGCAAGAACAGCCAAATGAATCTGGTAAGGTTGGAAACACGAAGTACAGAACAAAATGAAGTACCGAAGGGAAGCCCGGAGGAAAGCCCGAGAGGGTGAGTACAAAGGAAGCGTCCGTTCCTTGAGAACTCAACAGCGTGCCAAAAGTCAACGCCAG